>JAQVHQ010000067.1 GCA_028696165.1 Lachnospiraceae bacterium
TATCTATGTATTGACAAACGGTGGTCCTGGACATGCAACAGAAGTTATCACAACTTATTCATACCAGTTGTATTCATCCGGACAGTATGGTCTGTCAACCGCATTAAATACAATCTTGTTAATAATCACAGCCGTTGTAGGTGTGCTTGTAGTTAAGAAGATGAGTAAACAGGAGGTGCAGCAGTAATGAAAAAGAAAATCAGCAGTATCTTAAAACATGTACTCTGTATCCTGTTATGTTTAGCAGTAGTTATTCCATTTTACATGGTAGTTATTAATTCATTTAAAACCAAACCGGAAGCAGCCCGCATGAGTCTGGCACTTCCTACAACCTGGCAGTTCAGCAACTATGCAGAAGTAATCGACAAAGGTAAGCTGGTACAGGGATTTATAAACAGTTTATTGTACGCTCTGATTTCTACAGGTATTGGTGTAATCGGTTCTGCTATGGCATCTTTCGTTATGAGCAGAAAGCGTACCAAATTCAATACATTTGCATACTACTTTGTATTGTGTGGATTGTTCTTCCCTGTAAACTACGTAACCTTAGTAAGAGTATTAAGTGCATTCCATCTGAACAACACCAGAATCGGTATCCTGGTTACTTTCACCAGTGCTATGATTCCATTCTGTGTATTCACGATTCGAAACTTTATCTCTTCTGTACCGGTGGAATTAGATGAGGCTGCAGTGCTTGATGGTGCTGGACCGTTAACCTTATTCTTTAAGATTATTACACCGATGTTGAAACCTACGCTGGTTACCTGTTTTATCCTGCAGTTCATGGGAGTTTGGAGTGATTTCATGACACCATTATACTTGTCCAGCAAGAGTTCCATGTTCCCTATGACCATGGCTGTATATCAGTTCTTTGGTAAGAATACGAACTACTGGAACTACATATTTGCAGATATTGTTCTGACTTGTATCCCTGTAATTATTGTATACATGATCGGTCAGAAGTATATCGTAGGTGGTATGACTTCCGGCGCAGTTAAAGAATAAGAGCTGTAAATCAAGTAACGATGCAGTAAAAACTATATGAATATAAAATAATTGTAGAAAACCATATACACACACTTTAATAAATGAGGAAATAATATGCAAAAATTACAATTATCAAGAGAGGCTTTCCGTTGGGGGGAAGCCTTTCCTATTGGAAATGGATTTATGGGCGGTATGGTTTATGGCGGAAAAACCAGAGAACAGGTGCTTCTTACAGAAGAAACATTTTTTAGTGGAAGACCAAGTGAGCATAACAATCAGCCAGGTGCAGCAGATGCTTTTTATCAGATGAGGGAAGAAATCTCTCGCGGGAATTATGCAAAAGCCCATGAGACAGCAAAGTCATTTATCGGAGTACGCGGCCAATATGGCACGAATCTTCCGGTGGGCAGTATGTACATTGAATTTCTGGATAGGGAGTCGGGGCAACCTAAATTGCAGAACTATGAATCCGGGACCAGCAAGTCAGGGCAATTGGAATTGCAGAACTATGAATCCGAGAGCGGTAAGTCTGCGGCTGGACATGATGAAAAGTATGTGCGTACTTTAGATATAGAACATGGTGTCGCATGGATAGAACAGGAATGTCCAGAGGGAAAGATACAAAGAAAAGCCTGGTGTTCTCATGAGGATAAGGTGTTAGTTTATGAAATCGAAAGTCAGAAGGCGATTTCTTACCAGTTGTCTTATGAAAACGGAAACGAGTATGGTCAAGTAGAGGTTCAAAAAGACAGTATTGTATTTATATCCAGAGCCTATGAACTTATGCACTGTGATGAACTTTGTGGTGTTACTTTATGTGGATATATCATGGTGAATACAGATGGAAATGTGGAAAAACTGAATGGGAAATTAAAAATCAGTGAAGCTAAAAACACCCGAATCTATGTGGCTATGGAAAGTGATTTTAAATCGGAAGCTATAGATGATATAAGTAAAGAATCAAAGTTGATGAAAAAGGTTCAGTCACATGTTCTGCAGTGTTCGAAAGAAGATATTGAAAAATTAAAAAGCAGACATGAGCAGGATGTGGCAGAGCATATGAACCGATGTACTTTAGAAGTGCATGCAGAGGATGTAGCTAAAGAAGAGGATGTGACAAAAGGAGAGGTTAGTGTTTGCCTGGATACCCGGGAAGACAGGAATCATGCGGATGCAGGTATTTTATTTGCCTATGGAAGATATCTGCTGCTCTGTTCCTCACGAGAAGATTCTAAATTGCCTGCACATCTGCAGGGTGTCTTCAATGATAATGTGGCATGCAGGATAGGCTGGACCTGCGATATGCATCTGGATATCAATACTCAGATGAACTACTGGCCGGCTATGGTTACGAATCTATGGGATACCATACCGCCGCTCTTTCGGTGGATTGAAGAAGATCTGGTTGTCAAAGGCCGTCAGACTGCAAGGGAAAGCTATGGGCTGGAAGGCTGGGTGGCAGAACTGGTATCAAATGCCTGGGGATTTGCAGCACCGTATTGGGCTGTGCCAATTTCTCCTTGTCCTACAGGTGGTGTCTGGATATTAACACATATGTGGGAATACTATGAGACTACAAAAGACAAAGCATATTTGCAGCAGCATGCATATCCGGTCATTAAGGAAGCAGCAGAGTTTTTTGTGAAATATCTGTATGAAGGAAAGAATGGCTATCTGCAAGGCGGTCCATCCATTTCCCCGGAAAATAGTTTCCGTGATAATGAGTCTGTCTATCAGGTAAGTAATGGATGTACTTATGAGATTCTTATGATACGAGAGTTGTTTGACATATATATACAGGCATATGAGATACTAAATCAGGAGAATTCTCTGAGTGGGGAAAAGTGTCAGGCGGAAACAGAATCAGCGGATATAAAATTATATGAGACGATTAAGGATATGGGAAAGAAATTACTTCCATATAGAATACTGTCAGATGGAACTATCGCAGAATGGAATCACGATTACCCATCGGCGGATGAACAGCATCGCCACACAAGCCACCTGTTGGGACTCTTCCCATTTGCCCAGATAACAGTGGAAGATACACCTAAGCTGGCTGACGCAGCAGAGAAAACAATTGAGAAGAAATTAACACCACCGGAAAACTGGGAAGATACCGGCTGGGCGAGGTCTATGTTGCTGCTGTATGAGGCACGGCTTCATCATCCGCAGAAGGCCTATGAACATTTAGAGAGTATGAAACAAAAACTCTTAGAGCCAAATGGTATGATTATTCATCCGCCAACCAGGGGCGCTGGTTCTTTCGATAATGTATATGAGCTGGATGGAAATACCGGATTAACCAGCGGTATCGCAGAGATGCTGCTGCAAAGTCATAACGGATGTATTCAATTGCTGCCGGCACTCCCGAAAGAGTGGAGATGTGGAAAAGTAACCGGTCTGGCAGCAAGAGGTTCCGTCATAGTAGACATGCAGTGGCAGGAGGGACAATTGACAGAAGCTGTCCTATGTGCGAAATATACCGGAGTTTATCAAGTGAAATATGGTGATTCGGTTAAAACATGTAAGCTAGTCAAGGGAATAAAGACTTCTATTACATGGTAATAAGATATACAATAAAATTTGCAGGCCATAGTCTCATGGGACGATTTGTAATTTGATGTGTACAACAAGAATGAAAAAAAGAAAAAAGAATGCTGCTGAAAGATTTTCAATATCTCTTTACATTTTAGGATGGGATTGCTATAATACATGCAACCAGAAAATATTTATCCATATTTCTGGTAACTATGAAAAGGGAGTAGTTGCATGAGAAAGTTTCAGTTTCCAAGATACATTGTAAGGAATAAAAGAAACAGCATCATGTCGTATGTTTCGTCAGTACGGTGTATAAGCACCCGGGGCATATGGAACAATTATTGTTAAACAAGACTTTTCGTGAACAGATACTACAAGTCTGTCCACGAAGGTCTTTTTTTGGCTTATGGAGTATCAGCGTGTAGTATTCATATGCAATAAATGTACGATGGCTTTTTGTACAGAATGGAGGAGCGAATGAAAGAATTGTACCAAATCAGTGCGGAGGATGTACTCGTCCGCCAACAGGCATCAAAAGAGGGACTGACCACCCGGATTGCGCAGGAACGGTTGGAAAAAGTGGGACCAAATGCATTACAGGAGGGCAAGAAAAAAAGCACTTTGCAAGTTTTCTTGCAGCAGTTTGCAGATCTGCTGGTAGTGATTTTGATTATTGCAGCAGTTATTTCTATGCTGTCAGGAAATATCAGCAGTACCGTGGTTATTTTTATTGTTATTATCTTAAATGCCATATTAGGAACTGTTCAGTATGTAAAGGCTGAGAAATCACTGGATTCTCTTAAAGCATTGTCATCACCTCATGCAAAGGTATTAAGAGATGGAAGAAAAGTGGAGATACCGTCGAAAGATGTAGTTCCAGGAGATATCCTCTTATTGGAAGCTGGAGACTTAATCCCTGCGGATGGACGAATTCTTATAAATTATTCGCTGCAGGTCAATGAAAGTTCTCTGACCGGAGAATCTACCAATGTAGATAAATCAGACCAGATTGTAGAAGGCGAAGCTGCGTTAGCTGACCGTATCAATATGGTATACTCTGGTAGTCTGGTTACTTATGGCAGAGCGACTGTGTTGATTACCGGAACCGGTATGGATACGGAGATTGGTAAAATCGCTCAGCTTATGAATGCCACGCAGGAGAAAAAGACACCGCTTCAAGTTAGCCTGGATAACTTCAGCAAGAAGCTGGCAGCTGTTATCATCGTGATTTGTATCGTGGTATTTGGCTTGAGCATGTACCGTCAGATGCCGCTTTTAGATTCTCTTATGTTCGCAGTAGCATTGGCAGTAGCTGCTATTCCGGAAGCTTTAAGTTCCATCGTAACTATCGTGCAGGCTATGGGAACGCAGAAAATGGCCAGCGAGCACGCGATTATCAAGGAATTAAAAGCAGTAGAAAGTTTAGGATGTGTATCTGTTATCTGTTCAGATAAGACTGGTACTTTGACTCAGAATAAGATGACTGTTCAGGAAATCTATCTGGATGGAAAGACATTTAAACCGGAAGAAATCCAGATGAAGGACCAGATGCATCGTTATCTGTTATATAATGCAGTACTTAATAATGACTCAGCCATTGTAGATGGCAAAGGAATCGGTGATCCTACAGAGTTCTGTCTGCTTGAAATGGCTAGAAAAGCAGGGTTTGATGAAGCCGGAATCACAGGGGAAGATATTCGTGGTATGATGCCTCGATTAGAAGAGATAGCCTTTGACTCTGACCGTAAGCTTATGAGTACGAAATACCGTATCCATGGTATTCCAACTGTATTGACGAAGGGCGCAGTAGACGTACTTCTTGATTCTGTAGTGGCCATCCGTACACAGGAAGGTGTTTGCCCAATCACAGAGGAAGATAAGCGGGCGATTGAACAGCAGAACCAGACATTTTCGGAAAATGGTCTTCGTGTGTTAGCATTTGCTTATAAAGAAGTTGCTGAAGAAGAAGTACTGACTATTGAAGAAGAGTCAGCATTCACCTTCTTAGGTTTGATTTCCATGATCGATCCGCCAAGAGAAGAGTCTGTGGAAGCCGTTGCAGATGCAAGACGTGCAGGCATTAAACCGGTTATGATTACCGGGGATCACAAGGTAACAGCAACAGCCATTGCAAAGCAGATTGGCATTTTCCAGGATGGTGATATCTCCGTAACCGGAACTGAATTAGATGCTATGCCAGAGTCAGAATTAGATGAGAAGTTAGAACACATATCCGTATATGCCCGTGTGTCTCCGGAAAATAAAATCCGTATCGTAGATGCATGGCAGCGAAAAGGCTGTATCTGTTCCATGACAGGCGATGGTGTAAATGATGCACCGGCACTTAAAAAAGCAGATATTGGTGTAGCTATGGGTATCACGGGAACCGAAGTTTCCAAAGATGCGGCATCCATGATTTTAACAGATGATAACTTTGCTACGATTATCAAGGCAGTATTAAATGGACGAAATGTATATCGCAACATTAAAAATGCCATTCAGTTCTTACTGTCTGGTAACATGGCAGGTATCTTTGCCGTGCTGTATTGTTCTATTATGGCACTGCCTGCACCATTTGAAGCGGTACATCTGCTGTTTATCAACCTGTTGACAGACTCCCTTCCGGCACTGGCGATTGGAATGGAACCTTCTGATAAGAAACTGTTAGATCAAAAACCGAGAGATCCGAAGGAAGGCATTTTAAATAGAAGCTTCCTTGGCAGAATTGCAGTACAGGGTGGTTTGATTGCCATAGTAACTATGATTGCTTTCTATATAGGATATAATGACAGCGGTGCTGCAGCGGCAACCACTATGGCGTTTGCTACATTGACTATCGCAAGATTGTTCCATGGTTTCAACTGCCGAAGCGGACTTCCGATTTCACAGATTGGATTGAAGAGCAATATGTGGACCATCGGAGCATTTGCAGCCGGGTTGGTATTGATTAATCTGGTGTTGTTTGTACCATTCTTAAGTAAGGTATTCGTGACAGTTAGCTTGAGTGGGATGGAAATCCTGATGATTTATGTACTGGCATTTGTGCCTACTGTTTTGATTCAGGTGTTTAAGATGATTGTTCATAGGAAATAGATGATTCATTAACGAACTGAATTTTGCATAATAAAATAATTTGTATTTCTAGTATAAACGACTTCAATATTATAAAATAAGTGCACTAAAACAACTTATGTTTTGGTGCATTTATTCTATAAAGATCTGGCAATTCTGCCAAATATTTCAACTAATTATTTTTAACCAAAGTAGGGCTTGTTATATGATCGAAACAGGGTATCTTTATATCTTTTTCTATATGCTTAGCGGCCTGCATATATGTTTCATTGGCTGTTCAGCCACTAATTTCCAAGTAAACGTTTTATATTTCTACATGATTTGGTATAATGCAATTAGCAGAAGTCCAATCTCTTTTTGACATTCACTCTAATGCATATCCAATTATGTAAGCAAAGGCGTGTAAGTATGTCAGAAGAAAAGATATTCCGCTATGCACCAAAAGCTGCAGCAGATGTACTAACAGAGCGAAATGAATATGGAAAGGATGAAGACAACAGATGAATCCAGCAGATATATTTGCCTTAAAAGGCCACATAGATACACTACAAAATAACCACCCAAGATTATTCCAGTTCCTGGGTGCAGCCAAAGAAGATGCTATGCAGGAAGGCAGTATCATAGAAGTGAAAGTGACAAATCCAGAAGGAAAGGTTTTGACAACCAATATTAAAGTACAGGCTTCTGATGTGGCAGCTCTGCAGACACTCAGTAGTCTGACACAGAGACGCTAGAGATAAATAATAAGCTATTATCCGGTTACAGATAATATGCGGGAGGTAATCATATTATGTTTCAAAAGAAAAATATTATATACAGTGAGTCCATCGGTGTCTGCAGAGTAGATGACATTGTAAAACTATCTGTCCAAAAAGAGGAGCCGATTCTATATTATCTGCTGCGGTCGGTCTTCGATAAGAAGAAAGTATCCTATATTCCTGTTGAGAATCATCAGTTTTTACTGCGGGATTTAATAAGCAGGAAGGAAGCTGAAAATTTACTGCAGCAGGCAGGAAAAATACAGAAGGCTCCAGAGATTAAACATGATGAAGTTGGCAAAGAATCTGACAAAATCCAGAACAAAGAAATTCAGAACAAAGAAATTCAAGGTAAAGAAATTCAAGCCAAAGAAACTCAGATAGATGATAAATTAATTCAGGAAGCCGAGTATGTGTGGAATCTGAAATTGGAATTTGAGGATGAAAAGTCGAATGGCAAACAGAAAATAAAGAAACATTAAAGTAATAAAGGAAAGTAATAAGGGAATGTAATAAAGGAATGTAATTGAGTGAAAATCAATACAGGATTGGCATTTACAAAAAAGTAAGATGAAAAATAAAAATTATACGCATAAAATTCTCACAATATAAATAAAAAACTAATAAAGACAGAAAATAAACTAATAATAAAATAAAAATCAAACAATAAAGACCAAAACAGGCAATTGCCCCATAAATGGAGTATAATATATATATCGAGATGAGAGAGACCCATACTACCATGAAAGGAGAAATTGCATATGAAGGAGAAAAAAGAAATCATTGCCCGCCCGGATAAAAAGATATATCGGGAAGGCAACACAGTAGTAAAGATGTTTGGAACTTCTTATTCAAAGGCTGACATACTTAACGAGGCATTGAACCATGCAAGAGTGGAAGAGACCGGATTAAAGATTCCACAACTTTTAGGAGTATCTATTGTGGAAGGAAGATGGTCGATTACAACGGAGTGGATTGAAGGAAGAACTATGCAGGAAGTTATGGATGAAAATCCGGAAAGACTTCCTGAATTAATGGAACAGTTTGTAGATTTGCAGCTTACCGTACACAAACAGAGAGCTCCGCTGCTGAATAAATTAAAAGACAAATTAAATCGTCAGATTAGCAGCTTGAAAGAAGAACTTGATGCAACAGGACGATATGAACTGCACACACGTATAGAGGGTATGCCTAGACATAACAAGGTGTTACACGGTGATTTTAATCCTTCTAATATCATTGTGCAGGAAGATGGGACCTGTTACATCCTTGACTGGTCTCATGCAACCCAGGGAAATGGTTCTGCAGATGCTGGAAGGACTTATCTTTTATTCTCACTTCAGGACGAAAAAATAGCTGATTTATATCTGGATGTATACTGCAGAAAGGCAGACACTGCCAGACAATATGTACAGCAATGGCTTCCAATTGTAGCTGCTGCACAGCTGACCAAACATAGACCAGAAGAGACAGAAGTTCTCAAGAAGTGGGCAGACGTCTTTGAATATCAGTAAATGACAAGAACAGTAAATTCAAATATAAGTAAATGATAATATAAGTAGATGAAAAGGTCGGTTATATGATAGAATCATAGG
The DNA here is from genome assembly GCA_028696165.1 of Lachnospiraceae bacterium. Classification (GTDB taxonomy): domain Bacteria; phylum Bacillota; class Clostridia; order Lachnospirales; family Lachnospiraceae; genus JAQVHQ01. The sequence continues at coordinate 8,954 of JAQVHQ010000067.1, forward strand.
TAGAAAAACTTATGATTCTATCATTTTTTTTGCGGGTTTATTTTGAAAGAAGTTAAGGGAGAATATGTTATATGAATGGTGTAATGATGCAATACTTTGAATGGTATTATCCAACAGATGGAAGTCTGTGGACACGTGTCGCAGAGGATGCCGAACATCTGGCGCAGATAGGCCTTACAGGAATATGGCTTCCGCCGGCATATAAGGGGCAGTCCGGAAAGGAGGATGTGGGCTATGGGGTCTATGATCTGTATGATTTGGGCGAATTTGACCAGAAAGGTACGATTGCCACCAAATATGGAACAAAGGCAGAGTATTTACAAGCTATTAAAGCACTTCAGAAAGCAGGAATACAGGTGTATGCAGATGTAGTGCTAAATCATAAGATGGGAGCTGATGAAACTGAGCTGGTGGAGGCTCATGAAGATAATCCATCTAATCGTAATCAACAGATTTCCGGAAATCGTATGATTGAAGCCTGGACCAGGTTTTATTTCCCGGGGAGGCAAGATAAATACTCTTCCTTCCATTGGAATCATACTCATTTTGATGGCGTGGACTGGGATCAGAAAGAGCGTAAGAGTGCTATCTATAATTTTGCAGGAAGTACATGGGATGGCGGCGTAGATTCGGAAAATGGAAATTATGATTATTTGATGGGTGCTGATTTAAGTTTTCAAAATCCGGAGGTATGTGCAGAACTGTATTCCTGGGGACAATGGTACTTAGATATGACAAAAGTGGATGGATTTCGTATAGATGCCACAAAACACATCAGCAGTAATTTCTTCGGCGGATGGCTGAAGACGTTAAGAGAAAATAATAAAGAAGAGTTGTTTGCAGTTGGAGAATATTGGAGTAAAGATCTGAATGAACTTCTTGAATATCTCCGGGAATGTAATGAGAGTATGAGTCTATTTGATGTTCCGCTTCATTTTAATTTTCATCGCGCCTGTCATAGCAATGGCTTTTTTGACATGCGCACACTTTTAGATGGAACTCTGGTACAGGCTCGACCAGACAAAGCGGTTACTTTTGTGGAAAATCATGATACCCAGGCAGGACAGGCATTGCAAAGTGTAGTAGAAGACTGGTTTCTTCCATTAGCTTATGCAGTAATACTGCTTCGTCAGCAGGGCTATCCATGTGTATTCTATGGAGACTACTATGGTGTGCAAAACCATCAGGAGGAAGCTATTCGTGAAAAATTAGATATGTTATTTAAATTGAGACAAGAAAAATTATATGGTCCTATGCATGATTATTTTGATCATGAAGATGTAGTTGGCTGGACACTGGAAGGTGACGAAGCACATACAGACTCAGGTCTGGCGGTTCTTATTGATGATGGCCCAGGCGGGACAAAGCAGATGTATGTTGGCAAGCGTCATGCAAACCAGATCTTTGTGGATGCTTTTTCAGGAAAACAAGTGCAGATAGATGATCAGGGAAATGGCATATTCACTGTAGACGGTGGTAGTTTGTCAGTATGGTCAGTGGAGATAAAATAGAGACATATAAGCAATAACAGGTAAATAATTTCAAGAAATAATTGCTGAATTCAGTAGTAAAGAAAAATATAGTATGATATAATTTTCACAAATATAAACAGGAACTGAGGAGGATATAAGATGAGCACGAAATACGATGTAGTGGCATTAGGTGAACTGTTGATTGATTTTACAGAGAGTGGAGAGAGCGAACAGAAGAACCCATTGTTTGAGGCAAATCCAGGCGGTGCACCATGTAATGTGCTTGCAATGTTGAAAAAATTAGGGAAAGAATGTGCTTTTATCGGTAAAGTCGGCAATGATATGTTTGGAAAACAGCTGACAGATACCATTGAAGCAGCAGGGATTCATACAGAAGGGCTTGTGGTAGACCCATATTATAATACTACACTGGCATTCGTAAAAACTTTTGCAAATGGTGATCGTGATTTTTCCTTCTACCGTCATCCCGGAGCAGATATGATGCTTGGAGAAGAAGAAGTGGATTATGATATGATTGAAAATGCAAAATTATTCCATTTTGGAACATTGTCTATGACAGATGAGAAGGTAAGAAAGGCAACTCTGGCAGCTATTGCATGTGCTCAGAAGAATAATCTGATTATCTCCTTTGATCCCAATTACCGTGAGCCTTTATGGAACAGCGTAGAAGAAGCAAAAGAACAGATTGCTTATGGATTATCGGTATGCCATGTATTAAAAATAGCAGATAATGAAATCGAGTTAATGACAGGAGAGACAGACTTTGACAAGGGAGCCGCCATCCTTCATGAGAAATATCCGAATATCAAAATCTTAAATGTAACAGCAGGTGGTGATGGAAGCTTTTCCTATTATAATGGAAGAAAAGTATTCCAGCCGGCTTGTTCTAACGGAGGAGTCATCGAGACTACAGGAGCAGGGGATACCTTCTGCGCCAGCGTATTAAACTTTGTATTAGAGCATGGTATGGACAATCTCAGTGATGAAGATTTAGCCCAGATGCTTAAATTCGCGAATACAGCAGCGTATATTGTAACTACGAAAAAAGGTGCCATTCGTTCTATGCCTGAGAAATCTATGGTCGAAGAATTATTAAATAAATAACAGGAATAAGTGTGTACTTTATCTTGATAGAAGATGCGAGCTGACAGATGTCAGTGGCATGAGGAAGTATGACAAAAGTAAAACTGCAAGAAATATAATGGATAAATGCAAGGGAGCGAGAAAGATGAATTATCAGGAAATATTAGAGAATGCGAAAGGTTGTATTGGAAAATATTGTAAAGCATGCACTGTCTGCAATGGACGTGCCTGCCGCAATCAGATTCCGGGTCCGGGTTCTAAGGGCATGGGAGATACTGCCATGCGCAATTTTGATAAATGGCAGGAAATCCGTGTAAACATGGACACCCTGTGTGAGAACAAACCGGTGGATACTACTATGAAACTTTTTGGCAAAGAATTTAAATATCCATTCTTTGCCGGCCCGGTTGGTGCTGTAAATCTTCATTACGGAGAAAAATATGATGATATGGGATATAACAAAGTTCTGGTATCTGCCTGTGCGGACAGTAAAATAGCAGCATTTACCGGAGACGGTACCAACGCTGAAGTTATGAAAGCAGCAACATCCAGTATCAAAGAGGCAGGCGGAATGGGAATTCCAACTGTAAAACCATGGAATCTGGAAACTATCGAAGAGAAGATGGAACTGGCTAAAGATGCGGGTGCATTTGCTATAGCAATGGATATTGATGCAGCAGGCCTTCCGTTTTTGAAAAATATGAATCCTCCGGCTGGTGGAAAATCTGTGGAAGAACTTCGTGAAATCTGTCAGATGGCAGAAGTACCGTTCATCGTAAAAGGTGTGATGACAGTAAATGGTGCAAAGAAGGCTATGGAAGCAGGCGCTGCAGCAATCGTTGTATCCAATCATGGCGGACGTGTCCTGGATCAATGTCCTGCAACCGCAGAAGTATTATATGAGATCTGTCACGTTGTGGGAGATAAGATGAAAGTATTCGTAGATGGTGGCATTCGTTCTGGTGTAGATGTATTTAAAGCATTGGCATTAGGTGCGGACGGAGTCTTAATCTGTCGTCCTTTTGTAACCGCTGTTTATGGTGGCGGTGAGGAAGGTGTTGCTGCTTATATTCAGAAGATAGGCAGTGAGTTAGAGGATACCATGGCTATGTGTGGAGCATTTTCTTTGGATGAAATTAACAAAACTATGATTAGATTTTAATGCAAATTATATAAAAAGCAGGAAGAATTGGGAGAGTGTCACAAAATAAACGTGATACTCTCTCTTTTTTTGGCAAAATGTTACGAAAATATTGAGGCATATTTTGAAAACTGCGCGATATAGTCTGTCTGCAACGGTTTGAAGGCGGAAAAATGGGGATGAGGGGTTGCAATTTTTACAGAATCGTGCTAATATGTAACAAGGTTAATAAAAATGTTTCAAAAATGTTACAAAACAAATGGGGAAATATGAAGGACCAATATAAGGAGAATTAATATGAAGAAAAAGCTAGCTTGTCTAACTTTGTGTGTTGTTATGATGGCTTCACAGACCACTGTTTTTGCAACTTCCCAGGAAGAAGCCTTGAAAGCAGAAAGAAGTGCAGCTTCCAGTCAGTTGGAGCAGACCAATAGTTATCTGGATGATTTGGCTGAACAGCAGAGACAGATTCAGTCAGAGATTAGTGATTTAGATGCTGATCTTGTTGATTTAATGATTCAGATAGATACCAATAAGAACGATATAGCCAACACAGAAGTTCAGATTACACAAACAACTGCTGATTTACAGGCAGCAGAAGCAAAAAGAGATGAACAGTATGCAGCCATGAAGAAACGTATCCAGTATCTTTATGAAGAAGGCGGCAATGCAGCATGGGTTAATATGCTGTTAGAATCAGAAGATTTATCAAGTTTGTTAAATAGAGCCGAATACACACAGAAGTTATATGATTACGACAGAGATCAATTAACACAATTTGTACAGACGGTACAGCAGGTTTCAGACTTAAAGACCAGTCTTGAGACACAGAAAGCTGAATTAGAAGCTATGAAGGCTGACTTAGAGAATCAGCAGGCACAGTTACAGGTTCAGTTAGAAGAAAAGAAAGCAACATCCAGCGATTATGATAATGAGATTGCAGTTGCACAGCAGCAGGCAGAACAGATTCAGGAATTAATCGCACAGCAGACAGCTGAAATCGAAAGATTAGAGCAGGAAAGAATAGAAGCTGAGAGACGTGCAGCAGAAGAAGCAGCTCGTCAGGCAGCAGCACAGGCAGCAGCAGAAGCTGCAGCAGCAGAAGAAGCAGCTCGCCAGCAGGCAGCGGCAGAGCAGGAAGCACAGGATGCAGCTAATGCACAGCAGCAGGCAGGAACAACCGATGAGGATGATGAGATTGAAGCTCCTTCATCTAACAATGACAGTGAAGAGACAATCAGCTCAGGCAGCAGTTCATCAAGTTCATCAAGCTCAAGCAGCAGCTCATCAAGTTCAAGCAGCTCTTCAAGCTCAAGCAGTTCATCTAATGAAAGCTACTCGGGCGGTTCATCAGGATCCTCAATCGTAGCATTTGCTGATCAGTTTGTTGGAAATCCATATGTATGGGGTGGAAACTCCCTGACCAATGGTATTGACTGTTCACACTTTGTATACCAGGTATTATCAAGATGTGGTGTATATAGTGGTGGATATACAACTTCAGGTGGATGGAGAAGTTTAGGACGTCCTGTAAGCAGTTTATCAGAAGCCAGAGCCGGTGATGTAATCTGTTATTCCGGACATGTAGCTATCTATGATGGCAGCGGCGGAATTGTAGAAGCTAAGGGAAGCAAATGGGGAATCACTCATGACAGAAGTGCCAGCCATGCAACTATTTTAGCTATTCGTAGATTTACCTGATCTACAAAATCTTATACATAAAATACAATTTGTTAAATATGATTTATAAAAAACAAGAGACATTCTAAAATGGAACGTCTCTTGTTTTTTTCTAATATTAAAATGTTTAGTGAATATTATAAAGTAATCCGCAGTAAATCAATTAAAATTCCCATACCTACACCTGAGAAATATAAGATTCCGGTAATTGCAAGATTTTCTTTCAAATGATGTTTATTAATACGAAACAGCATCAGAAGACCCATGCCGGCACTGACCAGTAATCCAGATATCATAGAACCTGCGGTCATAGCACCTTCCAGATATAGCTGTGTAATAATAATAGAACCAGAGCAGTTGGGAATCAGTCCAATAATCGAGGTAAAGAAAGAACCAAGATAAGGGACATTTAAAACAATTGCAGAAAGGGAATCCTCACCAATAAAAAAGATAATCAATTCCACAGCAAAACTTATGAGTATAATAAATATCAAAGTACGCAGTGTATGATGAAGTGCCGGGATTAAAAGATTTTTATGGCAGTGACAATGTTCCTGCTCACATAATTCCTCAATTTTAAAGGATACATCACGGTGCGGCCACCATTTACGAATCATAAAATCTAATATCAAACCAATACACATACCTACGAGAATCTTAATGCCAATGATTTTTAAAATAACGGTAATAGATACCGATTCTGCAATAAGAATTGGAAGCATCTCGTCTGAGGTGGATAAAAACACAGCCATTAAAGTACCAAGGCTGATGACTCGTCCGGCATAGAAGTTCGCTGCAGCAATGGAAAATCCACATTGAGGAAGTGCTCCAAGCACAGAACCGGCCACCGGACCAAAGCGGCCGGCACGCTGAATAAGCTGGGAAGTCTTTTGATTTGCTTTTGCTTCCAGATATTCCAGTATAAGATAAGTAACTAATAAGAAGGGAAGTGTCTTGAGGGCATCTATCAACACTTCTTCGATAATAGCAAGTAATTCCTGAATCATATAATCAAATCCTTTCGTGTTTATTTAATAAAAAATATTATCAAATAAAAATAGTGTCAAATAAATAATATTATCCGATAATTAAGTATTACTATATAAGCATTACCACAAGAAGCAATCATAACACAGAAAAAAGGAATAATCAAGAAATTGGATTTCCTGACTATTCCTTAAATTACAATTCATTTGAAACGTATTTGCTGAATTTTAAGCTAAATTTAGAATTCATATCCCTTCTGAACTAAAAATGCCTTTATTAAAGCTGCGGAGCCATCAATTCCCAAACTACTGCTGTTAATCATAAGATCCTTGCCTTCACAGCTTCCCCATTTTCGTTCAGTGTAGAATTGATAATAGGAGCGGCGCTGCTTGTCCATCTTTTTAATGATTTTTAAGGCGGCCATATCCTCAGCGATGTCTTCTACTTCCATAATGCGGGCAATACGATCCTTCTGCGCGGCATATATATAGAAGTGATAAGCATTGTCGAAATTCTCCAGAACTACATCAGAACAACGTCCTACGAAAATGCAGGAACCGGCATTAGCTTTTTCTTTGATGATTTCAGATTGAGCCAGAAACAGACGGTCACTTAAGGAACCAGTATCGATACCATAAGGAATATATGGTTCAAAAAATGGATTTGCCATGTGCTCATCTTCTGATTCCAGGCGTTCTTTACTGATTCCGCTCCGATCAGAAGCTATAGCCAGAATGTTTTTGTCATACATAGGTATGTTCAAATCTTTGGACAGCTGTTCTGCAATTGCATGGCCGCCGCTTCCGTACTCTCTGCCAATAGTAATAATTAGTTTTTTATTCATACAAAAACCCCCTTTGGTTTTATAAAATGTATGGTAGGTAACTTTGTCTTTATTATAACTGATTTGAATGAAAATGTCTATTTTAATGGAAAATATTCAGACAAATTTAAAGGGGATTTTAGATAAAAATCTTAAGGAATTTTTAATGTATTTTTGTCGGATTTTGGAAAGGCTAGCGTAAAATTTTATTCGGATAATGGAAAATAAATAAAAAGAGAACACCAACTTTGTGATAAAGTATTAAGCGACTAAACCAATACGGTGACAAAGAAAGGTGTTCTCTATGTATAACAGTAT
>JAQVHQ010000068.1 GCA_028696165.1 Lachnospiraceae bacterium
TGTATTTGTGACGAATCTTTTTAAGATTCAGGCACGAATACATTTTGTCTTGATTTGGATTTTGGGACTGATAGAATACACCTGCTGATTTTGAGCCGCAAACTGTTTAATCAGCAGACACTAATTACAGAACAGATATTGAGCAATACATTCCATTAAGCGAAGCGGAAGAAACAGATAAGAAAAACATGCTGGAGTTTATCGGGCACAATGAGAACGTGCTGCTTCGGGAAAATGGAATTGCTCACATGACTGCATCTTCCTGGATTATCAATCAGGATGCCACAAAGGTGTTGATGATTTATCACAATATCTATGGTGCCTGGTCATGGACGGGTGGACATGCGGATGGAGATTCTGATTTGCTTGGTGTGGCTATACGAGAGGCAAAGGAAGAGACGGGTGTGGAGCATATCAAAGCTGTGGATGAGAGTCCTGTTTCCCTGGAAATTATCACAGTGGAAAATCATTATAAAAAGGGAAGGTTCGTCTCGTCACATCTGCATCTGAATGTAACCTATCTTCTGATGGCCGATGAGCAGGATACTCTTCACATAAAGCCGGATGAGAATAAGGGTGTGCGGTGGTTCCCAGTGGAAGAACTGATAGCTGCAGTGGATGAACCATGTATGATTGGCATCTATGAGAAATTGATGGAAAGAACTCGGAAAATAATGAACAAATAGTAGAAAGCAGGGGTGGACGATGGATTATCAGATATTAATCAAACAGGCTTACGAAGCACAGAAAAATGCATACACACCATACTCGCACTGGCAGGTAGGCGCAGCACTTTTGGGTAAAAATGGCACGATTTATCATGGATGTAATATAGAAAATGCTGCCTATACCCCCACAAATTGTGCTGAACGTACTGCGTTCTTTAAAGCTGTCTCAGAAGGTATCCGGGAATTTGATGGGATTGCCATAGTGGGAAATTATGAGGGACAAAAGCAGGGAGAGGGAGATTACTGTGCGCCCTGTGGGGTATGCCGGCAGGTTATGCAGGAATTTTGTAATCCCAAAGAATTCCAGGTGATTCTGGCAAAGAGCATGGAGGATTATAAAGTGTTCACGCTGGAGGAACTATTCCCTATGGGATTTGGTCCGGATAATTTAGGGAAATAAATTTACTGCAAGTATACGAGGATATAGTCAAGAGCAAATAAATAATACAATTCAAGAGAAATATTGATAATGTGCGTTAGATAATAAAAGACTAAGATAAATACGATATAATAGGGAAAGAGGGATGATATTGAAATGAGAATGTATGATTTGATTATGAAAAAAAGAAACGGCGGGGAATTATCCAGTGAAGAGATTACCTTTCTCATCAATGGCTATGTGGAAGGAAATATCCCGGATTATCAGATGTCTGCATTTTTAATGGCAGTATATTTCAAGGGAATGACAGAGGGTGAGACGCTGGCTATGACCAATGCGGTGGCTCATTCCGGAGATATGGTGGACCTTGCTGGTATAGACGGAATTAAAGTGGATAAACATTCTACCGGTGGCGTGGGAGATAAGACAACGTTGATTATTGCGCCCATTGTGGCGGCCTGTGGAGTGAAAGTGGCTAAGATGTCCGGGCGTGGTTTGGGACATACAGGGGGGACTATCGACAAGTTAGAATCCATTCCTGGTATGAAGACCTCTCTTAGCAGAGAGAAATTCTTCCAGGTAGTCAATGAGACCGGGCTTAGTGTTATAGGTCAGTCAGGTAATATGACTCCGGCGGATAAGAAGATGTATGCACTCAGGGACGTGACAGCGACTGTAGATTCTATTCCATTAATAGCGGTGTCCATTATGGGGAAAAAATTAGCAGCCGGAAATGACTGTATTCTTCTGGATGTGAAAACCGGAAGCGGTGCATTTATGAAGACAGTGGAAGATTCCATTGCTTTAGCAAAAGAGATGGTTGCCATCGGAGAAAATGCAGGGAAGCGCACAGTTGCGCTGATTACAGATATGGATATTCCGTTGGGACATAATATAGGAAACAGCCTGGAAGTAATCGAGGCTGTAGATACTTTGAAAGGAAATGGACCGGATGATTTGACTCAGGTATGTCTTAACCTTGCTGCTAATATGCTGTATCTTGCAGGAAAAGGAAATTTGGATGAATGTATGGAGATGGCAAAACAGGCGATTACGGATGGAACTGTCTTAGAAAGACTGGTTGCCATGGTAAAAGCCCAGGGTGGAGATGCATCGGTTATCGAAGATACTGCGAATTTTGCAAAGGCACCATATAGCTGTGAGATACCAGCCGATAAGACTGGATTTATAACAGTCATGGATACAGAAAAATGTGGAATTGCATCTACGCTGTTAGGTGCCGGACGAGAGACGAAGGATAGCGAGATTGACTATACAGCTGGGTTGATTCTGTACCGTAAAGTAGGAGATTACGTAGAAGCAGGGGAGAAAATCGCGGTTATGTATGCATCTGATGAAACACTTTTTGCAAATGCACGGTCAGTCTATGAGGACGCGATTACTATACAGGAGGAGAAGCCGGAAGAAAAACCTTTGATATTTGCAAGAGTTACTAAAGATGCAGTTGAGAAGTATTAATATATGGAGGGAAAACAGATGGAAGAAAATCGAATTGCAAGTCTTCCAAAGGTAGATTTACATTGTCATCTGGATGGCTCACTTCCCGTACAGATGGTTCAGAGTATGCTGGGAAAACAAATTACTCCACAGAATCTCCAGGTCAGCGCAGATTGCAGAAATCTGGCAGAGTATCTTGAAAAATTCGACTTGCCCCTGCAGTGTATGCAGACAGCTGAAGGACTGCGCCGGTCGGCCATGGAATTTCTTCTGGATGTGGCAAAGGAACATACAGCCTATGTGGAAGTACGGTTTGCACCATTATTTTCAGAAAATGAGAATCTATCCTGCCGCCAGGTGATTGAGTCAGTGCTTGAGGGGTTAGAGCTGGCAAAAAAGCAATGCGGTGTATCTTATAATGTGATTGTCTGTGCAATGCGAAATCATAGTGAAGAAGAAAATCTTCGTATGCTTCGTACCGCAAGAGAATATCTTGGAAATGGAGTGTGCGCAGCAGACCTGGCGGGGAATGAAGCGGCTTACCCGATGAAGGAATTTGCATCACTATTTAAACAGGCTGCAAAGTGGGAGATACCATTTACCATTCATGCCGGGGAATGTGGGAGCAAAGAGAATATCCGAGAGGCAATTGAACTGGGTGCGAAGCGCATTGGCCATGGAATAGCAATGCGGGGGGATAAATCACTGCAGCAGTTGTGTGCACAAAAGTGTATCGGGGTGGAGATGTGTCCGACCAGTAATCTGCAGACAAGAGCAGTGAAAGATGAGACAGAGTATCCGTTGGAAGAGTTTGAAAAAAATCAGGTTTTGGTTACGATCAATACAGATAATCGTACGGTGAGCGATACAACCATTACCAAAGAACTCTTATGGGTGGAGCAATATTGTAATCAGAGTGATGAGGATATACGAAAACTTATGAAGAATGCAGTGGAAGTGTCATTTGCCTCAGAGGAAGAGAAACATAGATTATGGAAAATGTATTCCGGATTAGTTATATGAAAGAGTGATTAGACATAAGGAAGAAAGTAAGGAGGAACTACAATATGAATCAGGCATATGAAAAATTGACAAAATGCGTAGCAAGTATCAGAGAAAGGACTGATTTCAAACCAGAACTGGCATTAATTTTAGGCTCCGGTTTAGGCGATTATGCACAGGAAATCGATGTAAGAGCAACGGTGGATTACAAAGATATAGAAGGATTCCCCCAGTCAACTGTTGCCGGGCACAAAGGAAGATTTATCTTTGGATATGTCAAAGAGGTTCCTGTAGTAATTATGCAGGGCCGGGTTCATTATTATGAAGGATATTCCATGACGGATGTGGTTCTTCCAACCAGAGTTATGGGAATGCTGGGTGCGAAAATTCTCATATTGACGAATGCTGCGGGTGGTGTGAATGAAAATTATCATCCGGGTGACTTCATGTTATTAAAAGATCATATATCTACTTTTGTACCAAGTCCTTTAATTGGAGCAAATTTAGATGAGATAGGTACACGATTCCCGGACATGAGCCATGTCTATGATGAAGAACTTCGCGGGATAGTAAGGAATACGGCCAAAGAGTTAGATATTTCCCTTCAGGAAGGTGTCTATGTTCAGTTTACAGGTCCGGCATACGAGACACCAGGCGAAATCCGCATGTGCCGCACTCTAGGCGGGGATGCCGTAGGCATGAGTACTGCATGTGAGGCCATGGCGGCCAGACATATGGGGTTGCGCATCTGCGGAATCTCATGTATTACCAACTTGGCAGCAGGAATGTCCGATGTGCCACTTAACCATAAAGAGGTACAGGAAGTGGCAGATAGAGTGGCAGTACAGTTTAAGCAGTTAGTGACAGAGATTATCGGGAAAATGGGAGCGTAGGCTCCCATTTTTAGTGCCTTTTTTCTCTTAGATAATCCTTTGATGCAGATATTTTTCCTTTGTGGCAAGTCCACCGCGGATATGCCGCTCAGACTTGTTTACATCCAGGATGACACGAGCCTGTCTGGCCAGTATGGGATTAATCTGCAGCAGACGGTCGGTGATATCCTTGTGCACTGTTGACTTTGATACTCCAAACCGCTTGGCAGTCTGCCGCACGGTAGCACTATTTTCTATAATATAATTGGCTATCTCTACGGCTCTTTCTTCAATATAATCTTTCAAAACAAAAACCTCTGCATACCTGTTTTTACAGTTTATGCAGAGGTTTGGTATGTCTAGTACAGTTAATAAAATTTCTATCTCTTTTATCCTATTGTCAATAAGAACTCAGAAAATCCTGAATATATGGTAATGCAGCGCCAATGGTGATGTTATGCTTTGGCATCTTGCTGATAAGAATAAAATCATTTACCTCTGGAAATGGTGTCATATCAGCAATCTCCTCGTATAGAAAATCAAGATCCTTTTCCGTGATATATGGTGCGATGTAGCCTCCTAGAATAAAGTCTGTATCATAAATAAGATGGAGCATATTAATCGATTTGGCAAGGTTTCTAAGAAATGTATTCCAGCGGCTTCTGTATGCTGAATCATCCTGATTCAGGTGAAGAAAGAATTCTTCCAGTGTCTCGCCATTTAAGAGCAGTGCCTCCAGAGAACATAGTGTTTCCATACAACCTTGTTTTCCACAATAGCACACGCACCCCTGGGGCTCCATGGTGATATGTTCAATGGTAGAACTGTGTCCATGTTTACCTTCTAATATTTTTCCGTCGCGGATAATCGCAGCACCAAGATGCTTACTAATAGAGATATAAAAGGCATCTTTGAGTGTTGGTGATACCCACATCTCCGATATAGCAGCGCTCTCAGCATCATGAATAAAAGAACAGGGATAGGGCAGGTATTTTACAAAGGAGTCTATGGATAAGCCGGTGCAGCCGAGAATCTTACCATAAAGTATTGTCTTTTTATCTGGAGAAATCAATGCCTGCATGGCGAATCCTATTCCGAGAATCTGCTCATCCGAAATAGACAAACTGTTCTTGAACTCAAGTATTTTATGACAGACCGACTGAATGTAAGTCTCTTCATTAGCATAAACGATGTCAAAGGTCATTCGATCTATCTTCTCACCATTTAAATCTACTGCAATTATCTTTATTTCTGTTTTTAATATTTCCACACCAAGACTGACACGAAAATCAGACACGATAGAGTAGGCAGCAGCTTTTCTTCCTACATATTCCGTATCGATTTGACCATCTTTATGAATCAGTCCTTCATTTTCTAGGGCGGTAATATTGGAAGTTACCGTAGGACGGCTTAGACGAAGGTCATAAGATATGTCCTGTTGGGAGACTTTCTTTTTTTGATATATATATTGATAAATCAGTTTGCGGTTATTTTGTTTTATTTGATTAGGTGTAATACTGCTTTTCATAATAGAAAACACCTCCTTATTTTGTAAAATGAATTTACTAAATTATACCATAGGAAACATTGAATAAATATTGTGAATAATGCACAAAAAATAAGAAAATTTTATGTTGATTAATACAGATTGACAAAAAGAGGCAAATGAAATAATATGTAATTACAATTTGATAAATGATTTTACAAAATAACTTTCAAATTACAAAAACAAAAAAGGAGAACAAAATCATGGGAATTATTGAAAAAATGAGAATGGACGGAAAAAAAGGATTTGTGACAGGAGCAGCAAGAGGAATTGGAAAATGTACCGCAACTGCATTTGCAGAAGCAGGCGCTGATGTAGCCATTGTAGATCTTGACATTGCGGAAGCAGAAAAGACTGCAAAAGAAATCGCAGAAAAGACCGGAAGAAAAGTAATCGCCATTCAGACCGACTGTACAAACAAGGAACAGGTAGATGCTATGGTAGAAGAAGTTGTGAAACAATTAGGCGGACTTGATTTTTGTCACAACAATGCAGGAATCTGTATCAATGCGCCAGCAGAAGAGATGACCTATGAGCAGTGGTCTAAAGTTATTAACATTAACCTGAACGGTATCTTCCTGACAGATATTGCTGCTGGAAAATACATGTTAAAAAATGGCGGTGGTTCTATTATTAATACAGCTTCTATGTCTGCTCACATCGTCAATGTGCCACAGCCACAGTGTGCGTACAATGCATCTAAAGCAGGCGTTATCCAGCTGACCAAATCATTGGCAATCAAATGGGCCAAGAGAGGTGTTCGTGTCAACAGCATCAGCCCGGGATACATTGGAACAGAATTAACCTTAAACTCACCAACATTGATTCCATTAATTGAAAAATGGAATGAGATGGCACCACTGGGAAGAATGGGAAAACCGGAAGAATTAGAATCTATCTGTGTATATCTGGCAGGTGACACAAGTACTTTCACAACAGGATCTGATTTTACTATTGATGGAGCATTTACTTGCTTCTAGGATAAGAAGATGCTTGGGACTAGAAAGGTATGGTAAATATTAATGAACAGACAGCAGTTAATTACAAATGGGGAAACAGCGCTAGGGATTGAACTTGGCTCTACCAGAATCAAAGGGGTTCTGGTAGACCTTTCAGGAAACGTACTGGCGGTTGGAATTCATGATTGGGAGAATTCCTTTATCAATAATATCTGGACATATAGCCAGGAAGAGATTCATAAGGGGATTCGCAGCTGTTACACTTCTCTGAGAAAAGCAGTAGAGGAAGCGTACGGTGTGACTCTGAAAAAGATTGGTTCTATTGGAGTCAGCGCTATGATGCATGGCTATATGGCATTAGACAAAGAAGGAAATCAGATTGCACCATTCCAGACATGGAGAAACACCAATACACAGGAAGCAGCAGATGAGCTGACTGAGTTATTTCAATTTAATATACCACTGCGCTGGACTGTGGCGCACCTCTATCAGAGAATCTTAGACGGCGAGACTCATGTGAAAAATCTGGATTATGTATCTACCTTAAGTGGATATATTCACCTGAAACTTACAGGAAAGAGAGTCATTGGCATTGGAGATGCAGCAGGGATGTTTCCTATTGACTCTGACATACATAGCTATGATAAAGATATGTCAGATAAGTTCAATAAATTAATAGAGCCTTATGGAGAACCATGGAAATTAGAAGATATCTTCCCGGAAGTTTTAGTTGCCGGAGATTATGCAGGAACACTGACAGAAGAAGGAGCCGCTTTTCTGGATGAGTCAGGTAATTTAAGTGCAGGAATTGTGCTTTGCCCTCCGGAAGGTGATGCAGGAACGGGTATGGTAGCAACGAATTCTGTAGCACCCGGAACTGGAAATGTCTCTGCGGGAACCAGTACATTTGCAATGATTGTGTTGGAAAAGCAGCTAAGTAAACTATATCGGGAGATTGATATGGTGACCACCCCAACTGGATTTCCATGCGCGATGTCCCATGCAAATAACGGCACATCAGATTTGAATGCCTGGGTAAATCTGTTTGGAGAATTTGCAAAACTTATGGGAATAGAGACTTCTCAAGGCGAGTTATTCGAAAAACTATATACAAAATCATTGGAAGGCGATGCAGATTGCAACGGACTTCTGGCATATGGTTATTATTCAGGTGAGAACATTACTATGATCAATGAAGGCCGTCTGGCATTTTTACGGACACCGGAAAGTAAATTCAATCTTGCAAACTTTATGAGAGTCCATCTCTACACATCGTTAGGCGCAGTTAAAATGGGACTGGATATCTTAATGAAGGATGAAAAGGTGCAGGTAAAACGAATCACCGGACATGGCGGATTCTTTAAAACCAAAGGGGTAGGACAGAGATATCTGGCAGCTGCGGTAAATGCACCGGTAACCGTAATGGATACAGCAAGTGAGGGTGGTGCCTGGGGAATTGCTCTTCTTGCAGCTTATCTCATCGAAAAGGAAGCCGATGAAAAACTGGAGGAATATCTGGAAAAACGAATTTTCAAAGAATTAGCAGGTGAGACCACGGAAGCAGATGAGAAGGACGTGGAAGGTTTTGAAAAATTTATGGAACATTACAAAGCAGGACTTTCAGTTGAAAAATGTGCAATTCAGGTGATGGACTGGTAACAGGAGGGGACTTAAGATGGGTAAATGGAAAAAACGTATAGGGTATGGAATGGGAGATCTTGGATGCAATCTGGTTTTTAGTACAATGGCATCCTATCTCATGGTATTTTACACAGATGTATTTGGAATCACAGCAGCAGCGGCAGGTACGATGATGCTGATAACAAAATTTATCGATGCTTTGACAGATACGGGGATGGGCATGATAGTAGACAGAACTCATACAAGATGGGGACAGGGAAGACCTTATTTCCTGTTTGGGGCAGTACCTTTTGCACTGTTTACGATGCTGACATTTTTCATACCGGGATTTGGAAGTGCCGGAAAATTAGTATGGGCTTATGTAACCTACTGTCTGTTATGTACGGCATATACAATTGTAAATATTCCATTAAATACGATTGTGCCAAGACTGACTTCAGATATTCACGAGCGTGATGTCCTTGTATCCACAAGAATGGTCTGCGCAATGATAGGTACAGCCGTAGTTATGACTATTACCGCTCCACTGGTTAAGTTCTTCGGAGGCGGGAACGAGGCCAAAGGCTATTTTATAACCATGACAATTTATGGTATCGTGGCTATGTTTATTTTCTTTGGAACATTTGCAAGTACTAAGGAAGTGGTAGCTTCTACTGTTACTAAAAAACATACTTCTTTAAAAGAAGATTTAAAGGGACTTACAGGTCAGGCCTGGATACTGTTCCTTCTGAACCTGTTCTACTTTTCACTTTATGTAGTGAGAAATACAACCGTTATATATTATTTTAAGTATAATCTGGAGCGGTCAGATATGCTGTCCCTGGTTGGTATACTTGGTATTCTCTCAGGATTGCCGATGTTACTTCTGCTTCCGGCACTGGAAAAGAAGTTCAGCAAGAAAAATCTGATGTTTTTCAGTATTTTCTTATATGTAGTCGGAGATATGATCATATTTGCAGGAAGAAACTCAGCCTTCTGCCTGCTGGCAGGTCTGGTGATTACCGGTCTTGGTATCTATGGAATCTTTGGAGTTACCTTTGGTATGCAGCCAGATGTAATCGACTACTCTGAATATAAGAAAAACGCAAGCGTGTCAGGATTAATTGCAGCTTTCCAGGGATTCTTCGTAAAAGGCGGTATGGGTCTGACCAGCTTTATCATTGGCGCATTTCTCAAATATGGCGGTTATAGTGCCAATGAAGTGCAGACTGCAAAAGCACTTACTCATATAGAAATATGTTTTATCTGGATACCGATTATCTTATGCGTATTGCTTGCTGTTGTGACAGCCTTCTACAAATTGGATGCTATTCGCGGGGATATGACCGTAGAACTGGAATCGAGAAGGGTACAGTTGGACACGGAAATGTACCAGAAATAATAAATTTATACAGATTATCCTGTAAAAGCGCTAGTTGTAAGCTTTTACAGGATTTTTGTATATCTTGGTACTTGCACATGCGGAAAAAAAGGTTGATAATATAAATAACGCTTTATGAAGTTACATTGATAAAATTACGGCAGCTAAATTATACATAAAACAATACGTAAACCAATACAAACAGGTGGAAGCAGCAGGCATCAGGAGACGACATCATCAGGAATCCGCCAGACATGAAATGAGGGTCATGAGGGTCGGGACATGAGAGAAAATATAAGAAAATATATATCATTTATGAAGCATGGATACTTAGATGCAGAAGTATATGAAAACATCAAGGATGATATCAATAGTGCGAATCTGGAAATGCTGACCAGGGCATCCTGCCTGGGAACTTTGCTGGGAGTGATTCTGTTGTTTGCTTCCTTTTTTGTAGATACTATAGCGAAGAACCGATTATTATATCTGGCAGTTATATGCATCATGGGTGTCTTATATGGAGGATGCAAATGGCTTGCGTACAGTTCTTACAGGAAGATTATACTGCCGCTGTGCTACGTATTTCTGGCAGTAGCATTTATCATAGGACTGGTGCTGGGAACCTTTCTTTTGAGAGACAGTACAGCGACCACATTTTGTGTGCTTCTGTTTGCTTTGCCTTTACTGCTTATAGACCGGCCATTTCGTATGGATTTGATGATAATCATTAGCGGAGGTGTATTCTGCATCTGTTCATCATTGCTGAAACCGCAGGATATCGCATCTTTAGATGTGGTGAATGGGATCAGTTTCATGTTCCTCAGTATGTTCGTTAATCAGGCGGTAATCAATGTAAAATTAAGAGATCTTGCCAATACCAGATTGATAGAGGCAGAACGTGATACAGATACCCTGACCAGACTTTACTCGAGAAATGCAACGGAGACCTGTATCAAACAATACATGTCAACCAGAAGAGATTTGTCTGCACTTTTTGTGATAGATGTGGATAATTTCAAAGGAATTAACGATTCTCTTGGACATCAACTGGGAGATCAGGCATTGATTTGTGTTGCCAAAAGTTTGAGAAGCGTATTTCGCCATGCAGATATCGTGGGGAGATTTGGTGGGGACGAATTTATTGCTTTCCTGCCGGATGTGGGCAGTGTGAAGAAAACCAGGGAGAAGGCAGAATGTCTTCAGAAAAAACTTCAGGAGATTGTAGAGAAGGCAGATTGCGGCAATATTACCTTAAGTATAGGTATTGCACATTTCCCACAGGATGCGCTGCATTATAAAGATTTATTTCATATGGCAGACGAGGCTTTGTATCTTTCCAAAGAGAAGGGGAAAAATTGCTTTACTATATATGGCGATAATAAACTGCAGGCGAGAAAATAAAATAATAAGAGTTTAGCGCTTGTTGGCAGTATAGTCATGTGATATGATTACTAAAATGATAAACATAGATAAGAAGGTCCGCTGGGCCTTCTTTATGCGTTGCGTGTAATTAAAAAAAACGGATCGGGAATATCCGGAGTGAATCCGGGTGCGGTGAGGAGAAGGGTATGTTGAGATTAAGGCGGGATTATCTGAGATTCCCGGGAGGACGGGGGAAAGCTTTTACAGTTAGTTATGATGATGGAGTGATTTATGATGGACGATTTATCAATCTTTTAAAAAAGTACGGAATAAGGGGAACATTTAATCTGAATTCCGGGCTTATGGGAACAAAAGATCTGCTGGTGCAGGGTGACATGGAGGTTAATCATGAGAAATATAAATGGGAAGAACTCCGGGACGTATATGCCGATGTAGAGATTGCTGTACACTCCCTCACACATCCGGATCTGGCCAGAATGCCAGCGGCTTCTGTAGCTTATGAGGTATCAGCAGATAAGGCGAACTTAGAGACTCTTGTGGGAGAGCCGGTGCAGGGCATGGCATATCCTTTTGGAACCTATAATGACGAGGTGGTTCAGGTACTAAAACAATGTGGGATTGTGTATTCCCGAACGACGAAAAACACTCATGAGTTTGGACTTCCAGAGGAGTTCCTGACCTGGCATCCAACCTGTCACCATAGGGATGAACGGCTGGAAGAATTAGGAGATACATTTCTGGCAAATGAAGTGATAAACAGGGATGCCCGACTCTTTTATCTGTGGGGACACAGTTATGAATTCGAAGGGTATGAACAGTGGGATATGATAGAGGCATTTCTTAAAAAGATGGCTTTTCATAAGGATATCTGGTATGCCACTAATATGGAGATATATGAATATGTGCAGGCAGGAAGACACCTGATTTATTCTTCGAATGGCAATTTAATCAAGAATCCTTCCAGACTGGATGTATGGATGGAAATTGACGAGCAGGTATACCACATACCGAGCGGAGAAACTGTTGTGATAGATGCTGCTACTGCTATGAGCTTATGAACAAGGAACTATAAATCGGAATGTGAACTTCAAAATAAACCAATTGAGGTAATAAAAAATGGGACTAGATATGGAAAGTCGGTATATGCCGGTCAATGGAAGAAAATCTAATTATGAGATTCAGTGCGAGATGGCACAGAAAAAATTCTGTCAGTTGGATCATGAGAAAATGATAAAGAAGTTTGCGCTGCCAAAAGAAGGCAACTGCGTATATTTCAATTATGTAAACCACAGATATCAAATTAATTTGGAAAATGGAATGGTATATTATTCCGACAATGGGAAAGTATGTTGTTCTGAAAGCAAAAACTCAGGGCGTGAAGTATTGGGAAGTGAACTGTCTGGGAATGGAATATATAATAATGAAACATATAATAAGAAAGCAGGGTTTGACGAAATTATGGCGATTTTCGATGTGCTGTGTGAATCAAAGGAAAATCTGACCTTGTCCGGCGAATGGGCCATAGCACAAAGTCTGGATTATAATGTACACTACGGCAATGGCACCGGTATCGATATGTATGCCGGGTATACAAATGCTTTTGAAGGGCGGATGGAAGAATTAAAAACAGCCTGTGAGAAGCTAGGTGGGAAGCCATCGAAGTATGCAGATATTTCCTATGAGATACCTGTTTTTGATTTTATGAACGTGATATTCGAATTCTGGGACAGTGATGAGGAATTCCCTGCGAAGGTGCAGATCTTGTGGGATAAGAAAGTACTGGATTATGTAAAATTTGAGACGACCTACTACATAGCAGGACATCTGATGCAGCAAATCCAGGAGAATATGTGATGCGATATGGGAATGAGATGATAATTAACTTCAGAGTAATTTCTGAAGGAAGTTCAATATCTATTTTATGAAAGTTAAGATAAGAAATCAAAAGAGCTGGGGAAAGTTATGAAAATAAAAGAAGTGGATACAAGTAATTATTTATTCAGCGGAAATGATTTGAAGAAATTAATCATTCCGCTTATTATTGAGCAGTTTCTGGCAATCTTCGTGGGATTGGCAGATTCTATCATGGTGGCAAGTGTAGGGGAAGCAGCAGTATCCAGTGTATCTCTGGTAGATACCTTCATGGTACTCTTTATCAACATCTTTGCCGCTCTGGGAACCGGCGGCGCAGTGGTGGCGGGACAGTACATAGGAAAGAAGAAACTGAAGGATTCCTGCCGTGCCACAGACCAGATGACTATTTTTATCGTATGGATTTCACTGGCGATTACCCTGATTATGTACCTTTGTAAAGATCTGATTCTCACAGGCGTATTTGGGAAAATCGATGCGGATGTAATGTATAATTGTAACATTTACTTCCTCATTGTGACGGCATCCATTCCATTTATCGCACTGTATAACTCGGGAGCGGCGATATTTCGTGCTATGGGAAACTCCAAAATCCCTATGTATATGGCGCTCTTTATGAATGCTTTGAATCTGATTGGAAATGCAATCCTCATCTATGGTTTTCATATGGGCATTGAGGGTGCAGCAATTCCAACCCTTCTGTCCCGTATTGTGGCTGGTATCGGTACGGTAATGCTTTTGACCAATCAGGACAGACAGCTGCATTTTAGCAAGCCATTTTCCATAAAGATAGAGTGGAGTATGTTAAAGAAAATATTAAATATCGGAATTCCAAACGGTCTGGAGAACAGTATGTTCCAGTTGGGAAAAATCCTGGTCTTAAGTATGGTATCTGGATTTGGAACGGCATCTATTGCCGCAAATGCTGTAGGAAATAACGTGGCAATGTTTATGATTCTGCCGGGACTGGCCCTGGGATATGCTATGCTGTCGGTGGTTGCCCAGTGTGCTGGAGCAGGAGACTATGAACAGGTTAAATATTATACGAAAAAATTGATGAAATGGAATTATGGACTGTTTATCATTTCCAATGGTGCCGTAGTATTACTGCTTCCGTTTATATTAAAGGCATACGGACTATCACCGGAAGCAACACAGATTGCCAGACAGATAGTCTGGTATCATGGAATCTGCTGCGTGACTATATGGCCATTCTCCTTCGCACTGCCGAATACCCTGCGTGCTTCTAATGATGTGAAATTCTGCATGATACTGGCAATCGTGTCCATGTGGATATTCAGAATCGGATTTAGTTATCTCCTGGGAGATATACTGGGCTGGGGCGTATTTGGAATATGGGTAGCTATGACGGTAGACTGGCTGTTTCGTGCCATTTGCTTTGCCGTGCGCTATTGCAGAGGGAAATGGATGCTGCATTCGATCTAGGCTGCAGGAGGAGATGTTCACAGTAAGCGCACCAGAGCTGACTTTAATGTAAAGTTATGAATTCTTGTAGATTAAGTAATGAATGTAAACTTTGCTATGCATTCAATGTAAAATAAGTTTGTATTGTAAAAGTTTGTGTGCTATCTTATAATAGTAAATACGATAATTAGTGCGATTATCATATAGCATAGAAGGTTATGATTAGTAGGAGGTATGTTGTGAAAAGAGAAACCGTCATTGTTGTCGACTTCGGTGGACAGTACAATCAGTTGGTTGCAAGACGTGTACGTGAGTGCAACGTGTATTGCGAGATCTATTCCTATAAAACTGATATTGAAAAGATTAAAGCTTTAAATCCTAAGGGAATTATCCTTACCGGTGGACCAAACAGTTGTTATGAGGCTGATTCACCAACTTATACGAAAGAGTTATTCGAACTGGGAATCCCGGTTTTGGGACTTTGCTATGGTGCGCAGTTAATGATGCATATCTTAGGCGGCAAGGTTGAGCGCGCTGACGTTCGCGAATATGGTAAGACAGAAGTTATAATTGATAAGGCAGATTCAAAAGTATTCGACGGAGTTGCGACTCCTACCGTATGCTGGATGAGCCATTTTGATTATATTTCACAGGTGGCACCTGGATTTTCGATTACTGCACATACAGCAGACTGTCCGGTAGCTGCAGCTGAAAAAGCAGATGAAAAATTATACGCTATCCAGTTCCATCCAGAAGTTCTTCATACTGTAGAAGGTAAAAAAATGCTGAATAACTTCGTAATGCATGTGTGTGGATGCGCCGGTGACTGGAGAATGGATTCTTTCGTAGAAAATTCTATTCAGGCTATCCGCGAGAAAGTCGGCGATGGCAAAGTACTTTGTGCTCTGTCTGGTGGTGTGGATTCTTCTGTAGCTGCCGTTATGCTTTCAAAAGCTATCGGAAATCAGCTTACTTGTGTATTCGTAGACCATGGACTTCTTCGTAAAGACGAAGGTGATGAGGTAGAAGCAGTATTCGGGCCGGAAGGACCATATGACTTAAACTTCATCCGTGTAAATGCTCAGGAGAGATATTATACCAAATTAGCCGGAGTAGACGATCCGGAGACAAAACGTAAAATCATCGGAGAAGAATTCATCCGTGTATTTGAAGAAGAAGCAAAGAAAATCGGAACCGTAGACTTCCTGGTACAGGGAACCATCTATCCTGACGTAGTAGAGAGCGGATTAGGCGGCGAATCAGCTGTCATTAAATCTCATCATAACGTAGGAGGACTACCTGACTACGTAGATTTTAAAGAAATCATCGAGCCGCTTCGCGACCTGTTCAAGGATGAGGTTCGTAAAGCAGGTTTAGAACTTGGTATCCCGGAAAAATTAGTCTTCAGACAGCCATTCCCAGGTCCGGGACTTGGCATCCGTATCATCGGTGAAGTAACCGCTGAGAAGGTAAAAATGGTTCAGGAGGCAGACGCTATCTATCGTGAAGAGATGGACAAGGCTGGCATGAATAAGACGGTTGGACAGTATTTCGCCGCTTTGACTAATATGAGAAGTGTAGGTGTTATGGGTGACGAGAGAACCTATGATTACGCAATCGCACTTAGAGCAGTTAATACGATTGACTTTATGACCGCGGAGAGTGCGGAAGTACCTTGGGAAGTGTTGCAGAAGGTTACTAGCAGGATTGTTAATGAAGTTAGTCATGTTAACAGGGTAATGTATGATCTGACGGGGAAGCCGCCGGGAACTATTGAGTT
>JAQVHQ010000016.1 GCA_028696165.1 Lachnospiraceae bacterium
AATGTCACCAAATGAATACTATAACTATTTAACAACAGGAATAAATCCTTTATTGGCAAAACGCAAAATTGGGTAATCAAATTTTACGCAAAATGTCCTTGACAGGGGGTACACTTTATATAACTTCAGGAATAATCGAAGAGAGCGAGGTAGAAACTGGTTATTCAGCTACATATGCCCCGTAAGGACTTGAATGATTGAGTATAATAACAAGACTTTGCGACTGGGAATAACCTGCTTACATAGTCTTTAAAAGAAGTGAATTATAGAATAGTTCCGATACATTATGTCATAACAACTGATTTCAGCATATATTTCTTAAAATTGTCACTTCCCAATTTGGATACAATGTTGTATAATTGGCGAAAAGGTTAACCATTAAGACCTTGAACGGAAAACGTTACTCCGTTTGAGGCCTTTTTGTTATATATACTTTTTAAGACTTTTTACAAAAAGAAAGGATATCTTCAAACACAAATTATGAGAAAATTATATCATTTAATTGTTTTAGTATTAATAGTATGCGCTGGATTCTGGTTTTGGAACAGTTCCTATCGCACACAGTTAACAGATTATTTCCAGGACACAGAATCTTTCACTCAGGGAATTCAACAGTTATTTTCTAAAGATAACCAAATTGCTGAAATAGTAAAAGAAGAACAGTTGGTGCAGGTAGACACAAATACAGCTTTCTATTACAATCAGTTATCAGCAGAAGAACAAATGGTTTATCAGGAAATTCTTACAGGAATTAACCAGCGTCAGAACAGAATTGGAGTCGAAGCTTTAAGTAATGAAGCACTCAGTAATGTATTGGAATATGTTCTAAATGATCATCCGGAATTTTTCTGGCTCAGCGGTAATAGTACCATCTGGTCTAATCAATCCGATACAAGGAAAGATATTGAACTGGAGTATACCATTGCCATAGACCAGATTGATGGCATAAAAGCTGAAATAGACAGCAGCATCGACCACTATATGGCATCCTGGAGCAGTGAAGCAGGAGAGTACGATAAAGTAAAAGCAGTATATGATTACGTGATACTAAATACCGATTATAATCTGCAGGCAGAAAACAATCAGAATATACAAAGCGTATTTCTAACACAGCAATCTGTATGTGCCGGATATGCAAAAGCGATTCAATATATGCTTCAAAAAGCCGGTGTGTTCTGTACTTATGTGTCAGGAACGATTAATTCTTCCGGCGAATATCATGCATGGAATCTAGTATCCATAAATGGAGCCTATTACTATGTAGATGCAACCTGGGGTGATCCTACATTCCTGCAAAACGAAGCATCTGAGGATAACAAGGATACCATATCTTATGATTATCTCTGCTTTACAACATCTGAACTGCTTCGCACGCACACACCAAAGCTGCCACAGATATTACCAGACTGTGCCTCCAATGAATATGATTATTATAGACTTCATGGATGGTTCTACAGCGAATATATTGAAAGCGCTATTGTGGAAACCTTATCTAATGATGTTGAAAATGGTGTCTCTGAATCTTATCTGAAATTCACTACGGCAGAGAGCTATTCCGAGGCATATACACGCTTATTTACAGATAATGTGGTTTATATTCCTGCAAAAATCAAGGCAGAGCAAACTGGCAGCGATACTTATGGCTGTACTTACTGGTCAAATGAGGAATTCTATATTATTAAAATATTGTGGTAATAAAGTAGGCCGCACCAGCGGGGCAGAACCTAAACGGATACCAAAGAAAAAAGTGGACAACGCTTCGGCAAGCTAAGTGTTAACTGCGACTAAAGCACCCAAAATATCTTCGCGCTTAAATCTGCACAAACACTCAATCTTGAATAGGAATTTTCATGTTCACCGTATAGTGGTACACTTTACACAAAAAGTAGTATATACAACGAAAAATAAAGTGCCGTCGCACTAGTTGATCAAATCAACTAGTGCGACGGCACTTTATTTTTATAATTCATAACTGTATGTATAATCTAGCTCATAAATCTCAAAACACCAATAACTTTACCGAGAATTTGAACTTCACCTTCCACAATAATCGGATCCATGAAATCATTCTCCGGTTGAAGACGATAGTACCCGTCTTCTTTATAAAAGGTCTTAACAGTTGCAGAATCTTCTACAAGTGCAACAACAATTTCACCATTGTGTGCATTGCTGCATTGCTCAACAATCACTTTGTCTCCGTCCAGGATTCCGGCATTAATCATACTTTCACCTTTGACAACAAGCATGAAAGCAGGAGAGTTAGGCATATACTCGGCAGGAATAGGGAAGTAGTTTTCTACATTTTCGACCGCAAGCAAAGGCTGACCGGCTGCTACCGTACCGATGATTGGTACATTAACAACCTCCCGTCGAACAAGATTAAAATTATCATCTACAATTTCGATAGCTCTTGGCTTCGTAGGATCTCGACGAATATAACCGTTCTTTTCCAACGTTTCCAAATGAGAGTGAACAGAAGAAGTAGATTTCAAATTAACTGCTTCACAGATTTCACGTACAGAAGGTGGAAAACCTCTGTTCAAAATCTCATTCTTAATATATTCTAAAATCTCATTCTGCTTCTTACTTATCTTTCCATACTCCATATCCATTACCTCCAAATATAATAATCAAACCGTTAAAATAAGCAACTTCACGATTTTATAAAAACGAACCACGGTTCTGTTTTGTCTATTTATAGAATAACATAAGAAGTTAAAAAATGCAAACAAATATTCCGAAAATATGTTCGGATTTCTATTGACAAACATCTGTTCTGAATATATAATAGAACCATACAGAACGATTGTTCGAAACAGTTGTTCGAAAAATCAAGAACCGGATAACAAAAGATTCAACTATTTTTAAGGGGTGGCTATTATGAAGGAAAACAGACGAAACGAGAGAACATCACAAAGAAGAAATCAAACAATGTCAGGAACAAGGAAACAGAAGAGTGTACATAACCAAATACTGCGTTTTAGTGTCATCTTTTCGATCATTTGCATAATAACAATAACCTGTGGAACCAGCTTTGTAGCAGCAAAATCCTCAGCAGTCTCAGATACAGCAAATACCCAGATAACACAAAAATACTACACCAGTGTATTCGTAAAACCAGGAGAAAACCTCTGGAAACTAGCTGAACAATACATGAGCGACGAATACCAGAACATAGATTCTTATATAGCAGAAGTAAAAACGCTAAACAACTTAGAAGACGACCAAATCAATGCAGGCTCATACATCTGTCTGCCATACTATGAAGTCGAAGAGCAGTAATTGTTTTTTATAGTATACTTTTTTGCGCATGTTTATATTTATGAATCTAAAAACAAACGATGCTCGGTAATTCAATCGCCGATGTAGTACACAGGTTAAGTTGATGGGCGTAGGTTACAATCATCAAAGTATCATCACAAAATCAGGACTAGCCAAAACATCAATGGGAATCCAAATAGAATAAACCTAAACGGTGCAAACAGAAAACAAAAAGGACAATCAATAACCAGCACTAAGGTAAGACCATGCTAAGATAGAAAAACAATCAGTGGACGCATTTAACGTAGGCAAGATCCAGTGTTTACGCAGACTTAAGCGCGAAGACACTTCTGAGCGTTTTAGTCGAAGTTAACACTTAGCTCGCCGAAGCGTTGTCCACGTTTTTCTATCTTAGCATGGTCTTACCTTAGTGTGTCCTCATTAGACAGTCCCTCATTAAACATCCCTTATTTCCCCTCCCTATATTGACAACCTCATAAAAAAAGAGTACTATAAATGTATATACATCTATACGACAAACCCTTGTTTTTTTAATAGATCATCATGTTAAATACCATAAATACGCTATTTAACCCACCATACTTGCATAAATACACTAACACCAGTAAAAACAACTACAATTAAACTTCTAATCGTAAACCATCAACACTACAACATTTAGAAAGGAATCAAATCCTATGGCAGATACCAGGACCACATACCACGAGCAACGCGATCAAAACAACACATTACGACTTCGCCAACTCCTAAAAACATTACCTTCATTTTCCAGCGACTATTTTCGCGCCATATCCAACACAACATCCACAAACACCCGAATATCCTATGCCTATGATATCCGTGTTTTCTTCGATTTTTTACTAAAAGAAAATCCTGTCTATGCAAAACAATCCATGGACGATTTTAAGTTATCAGACTTAGATAAAATCCAGCCACTGGATATCGAGGAATACATGGAATATTTGAAGCTTTATAAAGACAATGAAGAAAATCTCACCTCCAACGGTGAACGTGGCTTAAAACGCAAAATATCGGCTCTCAGAAGCTTTTATACATATTATTTCAAGAAACAGATGATAAAGACTAATCCAGCTTTATTAATTGATATGCCAAAAATGCACGATAAAGTCATCGTACGTCTTGAGACTGATGAGGTAGCTAAATTATTAGACTACATGGAACACTGTGGTGATTCATTAACCGGTCAGAAAAAAGTCTATTATGAAAAAACCAAAGAACGTGATCTTGCAATTGTCACACTTTTACTCGGTACCGGAATTCGTGTTTCTGAATGTGTCGGTCTTGATGTAGAGGACATTGATTTTAATAATAATGGAATTAAAGTATTCCGAAAAGGTGGAAATGAGATGATGGTTTACTTCGGTACCGAAGTTGAACAAATATTGACAAATTACTTAGAATACCGCAAAAGTATAACCCCGCTTTCAGGACACGAACACGCACTCTTCTACTCTACACAACGAAAACGCATCGGTGTACAGGCAGTTGAAAATATGGTTAAAAAATATTCATCGCAAATTACCACAACAAAAAAGATTACGCCACATAAGCTTCGAAGCACTTATGGAACAAATCTATATCAGGAAACCGGTGATATCTATCTTGTAGCAGATGTATTAGGCCATAAAGATGTAAATACCACAAAAAAACATTATGCTGCAATTGATGAAAACAGACGCAAATTAGCTGCTTCAGCAGTGAAATTACGCGAAAGCTAATCAAAATTATACACTGACATAAATATTTATATGATTATAAATTCTCATCAAAAATAATCGTGAACGGTCCATCATTTTCCAGTGAAACCTTCATATCCGCTCCAAATATACCCGTTTCCACAATAGGCATCTGATTCTTACAAGCTTGAATAATATAATTATACAGTTCCTGGGCATGTTGCGGACTTCCCGCTTCTGTAAAACTTGGGCGATTACCCTTATGGCAATTGGCATATAGAGTAAACTGAGAAACCAGCAGCAAAGCCCCATCTACATCCCTCAAGGAACAATTGGTTTTACCATTCTCATCTTCAAAGATACGAAGTCCTATGAGTTTCTTTATATAGCGGTCAGCTGTCTCTGTTGTGTCTGTATTAGACACTCCTATTAATACCAGAAAGCCCTTGTTAATCTTTCCTACACTTTTACCACCCACTTTAACTTCCGCATAGTTCACTCGCTGTATCACAAATTTCATGACTTTTCTTTTTTCTCCATTTTCTGTAATTTTACTTTCTTTTGTTCCTTGCCAAAAGCCACCGGCTGATTGGTATCTGTATCCAGATAATCCATATTTTTATATACTTCCAAATCAACAGGAAGATTTTTATTTTCCAATCGATGATTCATAGACTGATTAGCTAAGGCACAGATAACTGCACAAACCGGAACTCCGATAAACATTCCGATGATTCCAAATAATCCACCACCCACTAAGATGGCTACAATTACCATAAAACTTGACAAACCGGTGGAATTTCCAAGTATCTTAGGTCCGATTACATTACCATCTAATTGCTGTAATACCAGTATAAAAATGATAAAATATAGACATTGCATTGGATTAACCAGCAAAATAAGGAATGCCGAAGGAACTGCTCCAATATAAGGGCCAAAAAAAGGAATTACATTAGTAACACCTACGATAACACTGACAAGCAAAGCATAAGGTGTTCCCATCATGGAAGTCCCTATATAACATAAGATTCCGATAATGCAGGAGTCAAGAATTTTTCCTGAAATAAATCCACCAAAGACCTGATTTACGAAACGCAAATTATTTAAAATATTATTAGCTAATGCAGGACGGATCAGTGAAAATAAAACTCTTTTTCCTATGGCAGCAAATTTTTCTTTATTATATAAAATATATATGGAAATAATCATTCCAATCAAAATATTTTTTAAAACATTAATAATATCAAATACTCCGGAAGAAAAATTAATTACAATGTTATTTATCTGAGGTAAAAATTCATTAGAAAGCCATTCCTGTGCTTTTGATGAATATTGTGTAAACAATGTTGTTGCGTACGCATCTATCTCTGGTTCGTTCTTAAGAAAATTATTAACCCACTTTTGGACAGTATCTACATAACGTGGAAAGTTCTCTATAATGGTGGTAATACTTGTCAGAATCTGTGGTATGAGCATTGCCAGTAAACCATATACTATAAAAATAAGGAAAACAAGTGCAAATATTACACTAACCATACGTACAATCTTCGCGGTTTTCTCTGTAATAGTCCATTTCTTTCGTTCACATATTCCCTGAACAACCGTCTTTTCAATAAATTTGATAACCGGAACTAATAAATATGCAATAATTCCGCCAAATATAATCGGCATTAATATTCCATAGATTTTCTTAAATCCGTTGAATATAGTATCCATTCTGAATAATACATAGTATAGCAGCAATCCGGCAACCAACACAGAAAATGCAGTTACACCCCAATACAAATATTTTTTATCCCATTTAAACTTCATTAAAATGCTCCTTTATATATATCATTTACTATGACAGCGTTTTAGGAGTATTATAACACATACTCTTGTAAATTGTATTATATGTTACACATATTTTAAATATTTTTATACGTATTATCTATCTCTTCTTTACTTTTATAATTATAACTTATATGTTACAATTTTAAAGATAATAGGATTGTATCTTCTTGCAAGTCAAAACAAATCCTAAGATTGATGGGAGAAAACAAATGAAATTACAGCAGGTATTAAGCCTTACAAGAAAGGCTGTAGATGAATATAAGATGATTGAAAAAGGTGATAAAATTGCTGTCGGTATATCAGGCGGAAAAGATAGTCTTACCCTTTTGTATGCCCTTGCCGCATTACGCAGATTTTATCCCAATCCTTTTGAACTATATGCCGTAACTGTTGATCTAGGCTTTAATAATTTTAATTTAAGTAAAATAGAATCCCTGTGCAGAGAATTGCAGGTTCCATACAAAATTGTACGAACAGAAATCGCTGATATCGTGTTCAAACAGCGCAAAGAAACAAATCCCTGCTCTCTATGTGCAAAAATGCGCAAAGGCGCTTTAAACCAGGCCCTGATAGAAATGGGCTGCAATAAAGTTGCCTATGCGCATCATAAAGATGATATCGTTGAAACTATGATGATGTCCCTAATATATGAGGGACGTCTTCATACTTTTGAGCCAAAAACATATCTGAATCGAACTGAAATTACAGTTATCCGCCCTCTCCTATTTATACAGGAAGCTGATGTGATTGGTTTCATGCATAAACAGAATCTTCCTGTTGCCAAGAGTCCCTGTCCCATGGATGGTCATAGCAAACGTGAATATGTAAAACAGTTGCTGCAGAACCTAAACAGGGAAAATCCAGGTGTTAAGGAGCGAATGTTTACTGCAATACATAACTCGCTTCTTTCCTCTGAACAGCATCCATAATCATCTCAACAGTACCTTCAATTCCAAAAGTACTGCTGTCAAGACATAGATTATAAGAAGCTGCTTCGCCCCATTTCTTACTTGTATAGTAATTATAGTAGCTGGCACGCTTTTTATCAGTCTTTACGATTAAATCTTTGGCTTTTGCTCTGTTTAATTTGTAAGACTTTTCGATTCTTAAAATACGCTTATCAAGATCACCATGAATAAATACGCTCAGACAGTTTTCATAATCTGCCAACGCATAATCCGCACAACGGCCTACCATAATACACGGACCTTCATCTGCAATCTTTTTGATGGTATCAAACTGAGCCAAAAATACCTTGTGGTTAATTGGCATCTCTGAAAATGCGCTGGATGAATATCCCATAGAATATGTATCCATAACCAGCGAATACAAAAAGCTATTTGTAGGTTTCTCATCATGATTTTCGAACAACTCCTGGCAGAGTCCACTGTCCTTGGCAGCGCGGTCTAATAATTCTTTATCATAGCATTTAACACCAAGTCTTTCAGCAAGTTCTTCTCCGATTGCTCTTCCACCACTTCCGAATTGTCTTCCTATAGTAATGACTGTATTTTTAATTTCCATAAAAGTATACCTCCTTCAAATTCTATTACTCTTTCTCTATTATAGCGAAAAAAAAGGTAAATGTATAGAAATTATCTTAATTTACGCAATAATTCCTGAAAATAATCTGGCAGCGGTGCCTGAAATTCCACATATTCATTGGTCGATGGATGAATAAAACCTAATGTCATAGCATGAAGTGTCTGACCATCCAACGAAAAAGGCTGTTTTTGTCTTCCATAAATGGTATCTCCCAAAAGCGGATGACCTATGCTGCTCATATGAACTCGAATCTGATGTGTCCTTCCGGTTTCCAACTGACATTCTACATACGTATATTTTGAAAAAGTCTCAATTACATGATAGTGTGTGACAGCATGCTTGCCGTTTCTTTCATTAATGGCCATCTTTTTCCGGTCAACCGGATGACGACCGATACTTCCTTCAATAGTACCATCCTCCCATAACTGCCCAAAGACAATAGCACGATACTTTCGGGTAATGCTGTGTTCTTTTAACTGCGCAGCCAATGACTGATGAGCTTTATCGTTTTTACAGACCACCAATACTCCTGTAGTATCTTTATCGATTCGATGAACGATTCCTGGTCGCAACACGCCATTAATTCCGGATAACTGCCCCTGACAATGATGTAAGATTCCATGAACCAGCGTGTGCTCATCATGACCCGCACTGGGATGTACCACCATCCCCTTTGGTTTATTTACAATCAGAATATCTGAATCTTCATATATAATATCAAGATTCAGGTCCTCAGGCTCCAAATTCAGGGATTTTTCCTCTGGAAATGTGATTTCCAACAAATCCCCCAGCTGAACTTTATAATTGGATTTCACAGCATTCTGATTAATGAAAACAGCTTCTTCTTTAATCAATTTCTGAAGATAGCTTCTGGTTTTATCTGGAAAATATTCTGCTAATACTTTATCAATCCGTATATTAGCCTGTTCCTGTGTTATAACAAAATCAGTTTTTGTCACTTTCGATCACCTTTTTTCTTCCACTCATAAATTTCAAAGTCCTCTTCTTTGTATACAAGCAGAAACAAAATAGCCAAAGCGGCTACACTGCAGGTCACATAGATATCTGCCACATTAAATATCGGAAAATCAATCAGTGAAAAATACACAAAATCAATCACATAATTGATTCGAATACGATCAATGGAATTTCCAATTGCTCCGGCTGCCAGTAATACATAGACGATATTTAGCGGCAAATATCTTTTAGTCTTTGGGGTCTTTAAAAACACACAGACAATTGCCACGAAAAAGACAAGGGATAATATAACAAAAAACCATTGTTTGTTTTGGAACATTCCAAAAGCAGCTCCACGATTTTCAAGATAATGTAATTCTAATACTCCTGGAAATATATCAATGCTGTCTGTGCCAAGTGGAGCCAGATGACGTAATGCCAGAAATTTTGTCCATTGATCCAGAATAACAAGTAAAAGGAAACTAATTCCTGCAAATATATTATATTTCAAAGTATTAACTGATTTATTCATTCATAACTCCTTTTACAAAATTAATGCCTTCAAGGATTTCCTCATCTGTCACATCATGTACGATAATTGCATGTCCCATGGATTTTAGCAGCACAAATTTCACTTTGCCATTTTCCATCTTTTTGTCACTTTTTGTAATGTCAAGAATAGCACTGGCATCATTAAAATCCACAGCAATCGGTAAATCAAATCCTACATTCATATCACGTATTTCATATAATTCTTCATCTGTTAAATATCCTCTTAAATAAGAAATATACGCAGCTGCACAAGTTCCCAGTGCAACACACTGCCCATGAAGCAATTCAAAATTCATATACTTTTCAATAGCATGTCCTATGGTATGTCCAAAATTTAATATTGCTCGCTCACCCTGTTCTGTAGGATCATTCTCTACAACAGTCTTTTTAATGAGACAGCACCTACTTACCATAGATGTAAGAACATCTTCTTCTCTGTCCATGATTTCGCTCATATGATTAATGGTCCACTCATAGAAAGAGTCATCTCTTATAAGTGCTGATTTCAAGACTTCTCCCATACCACATGAGAATTCTACATCAGGAAGAGTGTTTAATGTCTTCATATTCATATATACCAGAGATGGCTGATGAAAAGCTCCAACCATATTCTTATAAGAATCAAAATCGACTCCGGTTTTTCCGCCAACACTGCTGTCAACCTGGGCTAAAAGTGTTGTTGGAACTTGTACAAATTCAATTCCTCTCAGATATGTTGCAGCAGCAAATCCAGTCATATCCCCAACTACGCCGCCGCCCAAAGCCAATAAAATATCTTTGCGTTCAAAGTGATTATTTATAAGATGTTCGTATATATCGCGAATCACATCCAGCTTTTTATTTTCTTCTCCTGCCAGAAAGATAAAATCCGTAATGACAGAAAACACATCGCATATCTGAGCTTTTAATTCTTCCAGATAAAGTGGTGCTACATTCGTGTCTGTAACAATACATACTTTTTGTCCATTAAGATTCAGTTTTTTGAGATATTCGGATATATGATTAAAGTCCTTTTGAAATGTTATCTCATAAGAAAAATCCCCTGCTTTTTTAACCATCAAATCTTTCATGTATATATTCCTCCCAAATCATTTGATATTCTATATATTTTTCATATTTCACAAATCAAAAACATCTTAAGACTACGCTTGATTATAACTTTACATAATTAAAAACCTGGACACAAATGCCCAAGTTTTTAGTTTATATATCTAATTCTAGTTTCATGATAAAACTCGTAGTGCTACAGACAGCTTCTCTAGCGCTCATAAATTAGAATTCCGTACGAATAGAGGGAAGCTCAAAAGCACCATTTAAGATATCCTGGTAATCACCGGAAATATCAACATTGGATGGTGTTAATATAAAGATAAAGCTGGAAATTTTCTGTAAATTTCCATCGATAGAATAGCAGGAACCTGAAGTGAAATCAATAATTCTCTGCGCAATTTCCACATCAATACCTTCCAGATTTAAGACAACCGTACAACGATCAATCAATGCATCTGCAATTTCTCTGGTATCCTCCATAGAAGTAGGTTTCACTACGATCACTTCCATGCTGGCTCCTGTAGATTTTCTGGAATTTCTCATCGGTGTTACCTTGGAATTTTTCTTACTCTCACGTACAGGTTTTGGCTGCTTTGGCTGTTTAGCTGGCTTTGCCTGTTTAACCGGCGCTTTTCTTACTGGTTCCGGCTCTTCATCCGGTTCATCAAAATCTTCATCATCTAACTTCTTAAAGAATCTCTTACGAGGTTTCTCTTCTACTTCTTCTTCATCAAATTCATCAAAATCCTCTTCATCAAAGAATTCGTCATCATCATAGTCATCATCATTTAACTTTATTGCATCTAAAAATTTGTCTAATACTCCCATTTTAGTTCTCCTCGTTCTTATTCAGGAATGTTGTATGTATATTATCAAACTTGATAATTTCTTCTTCCAAATATACTGGTACCTACTCTTACCAAAGTTGCGCCTTCTTCAATAGCAACCTGATAATCTCCAGACATGCCCATACTTAAAACATTCATATTAACATTATTCATGTTTTTAGAGCCGATGTCAACACTTAATTGCTTTAATTGTCGAAAAATAGTTCTATTTTCTTCCGCATCATCTACAAATGGAGCAATTGTCATCAAACCTTCTATACGAATATGGGGCATTTTGGAAATTGTTTCAACCATCTCCATCACCTCTTCCACATGAAGGCCAAACTTACTGTCTTCCTGTGCCACATTTACTTCAATGAGAATGGACATTATTGTATCTTTCTTTGCTGCTTCGTGTTCGATTGTCTCTGCAAGTCTTACAGAATCAACTGAATGAATCAAACATGTTTTTCCTATCAGATATTTCACCTTATTTCTCTGAAGATGTCCTATCATATGCCAGCGTATATCCTTTGGAAGAACTTCGTATTTATCACAAAGTTCCTGCACTTTATTCTCACCAAAATCTCTCACTCCATCTGCATATACTTCTTCTAGCATTGAGACCGGTTTTGTCTTACTTACCGCAATTAGTGTCACTTCGTCCGGGTTACGATTAGCTCTTTTGCAAGCATTTAAAACATTTTCCTGTACTTCATGTAAATCATCAACAATCATTTTTTTACCTCCAAGTAAACCTTTTGCTGTTATAAAGTCAATATAGACGTTGTAATACACACAGTCTAATATAATATCTCATCTTCTTTAACCGTATTTCCGTTTAACACAATATGATCAAATTGTGCAAGTCCATAATCCTGACCGTTTCCAACAATACAGTACTCTTCATCCTGATCGATAATTGTAATCTGCCGGAATACTGCATAACCTTTATTGATACAATAAGCGCCCTCTAAGGATGCTGTTTTTTCAATAATGTATCTGTCTGTGGAATCCTGTTTGATAATTCGGTCACCCTCTTCAAAATCAGATTTTTCCACATAACAAAGTCCATCTGCTTTTCTGTATAAAGTAGTATTTACGAACTCTGTAACTGTCTTTCCTTCTTCATCGGTAGTTTCTTTGATAAATCCTGCTTCGTTTTGATTATCTCCATAGGATTCATATTCTTCTGGAATCGTGTAAAATTCTTTGGTAACAATAGATGAAATAGGTATTTTTAATCCGCTTTCCACATTGGTAACTAATTCCACATCCAGATAACGGTCATTTATATAACGAATCATCCCTGATGAAAAATCTAATTTTCCATATTTTCCATCATCTGTAACAATTATGGAAAAACCTGCTGTCTGTGTGACACCATCTTTTAAGAACTTAACTTTTATAGATGTTCTTGCTGCCAATTGTGCCATCTGCTTGTCTGATAATGCAACCAATACAGACCAGTTCTCATCTTTAACCAGCTTATAGACATCACTTCCGGCATCCACTTTCTCGGAAGATTTCAAATTCTCCTTATGATATGATTTTTGATTGAATATATCTGCAGAAATGGTATCAATATCAAACTTTTCATAGCCATCTTTCGTATATAGTACCACGCCGTCCTCTGATGAGACATTAGCCGTTCCTGTTATAGTGCTGGTACCGGATTTGCCATCGGCAATTGCAGTAGTATCTACTCCTGAATACTGCAGAATATTTCCTTCTAAATCATATTTCAAACTATACACAGAATTAAAATTATTTGCGTCAAAATTCAAAGCATATTTTTCAAAGGTAGAGCGAATCTGTGCCAATGAATCTGCATCCAGCTGATTTTCAACGGTATCCGTCTGGGTATCGCTAATGGTATAAACCATTCCGCGTTTCTTAACTCTTGTACCCTCACGTGCATAATAAGTAATATAACCACTGGTATCTGCAGAAAAGACCTGTTCATCTCTTACAACGAATCCTGTGTAAGTCTGATTCTTGTCCAAGGGACCACTGGTTACCTGATAAGAAGTAATCTTACCCGTGGTGATATAAATAATAAAACTAATAAACATATACAAAAACAAAGCCCCAAAGATAAAAGTTCCTATATTGAAATTAATATTTTTAATAAACTTAATAATAGAAAATCCTTTTTCATCGGTTCTCCGTTTATTATTCTCAGCCAATAAACACACTCCTACTCTACAATTAATTCATTCCGTCTAATTGTACCATCTTCCAGCCGCCACCTCAAGTACAAATTATATTAATAGATTAATTGGATTAATAGGCACATTAAAAAGGATGGACATAAATGTCCATCCTTAAAAATCCTCTATTTACAAAGCAATTATAACTTTAGATTTCAAATCTTCGGGTAATTCACTGTTATCCATAGATAAACTAATGATAAAGTCAATTGAAAAAGCATTGCTGATAGTATCCAGCTGATTAATAGTATCTGTAACATCTTTACCTTCTAATTTTGCAATTTTTAAAAATCCATCTAAATACATAGATTCAAGATCATGATCCTGAGAGATAATTCCACAAATAAAACCAATAAATTCATCACTGTTTCTTAACGGATATGTAGAGACATCAATAAGTCTGATTTTGTTATTTAACTCATACATATGTTTGGAGCTTTTATCAAGGTAAACTATATTTCCATTTGCAGTTTTTATAGCTCCATTTACCTTATCTAAGATTTCTTTAGTCTTTCCTTTTCCTTTTTTGCCTACTATTAATTGAACCATAGCAATGTCCTCCTTAGATTTAAGTTATAAATACCAAAAGCCTGTTTGATATATTCAAATTATAGTGCATTTTAACAAAAAACACAATGCCTAAATACAATTATTCAAAACAATTTCACAATATTTTTTAGGACAGTAAGAATTCAGGTGTTCATTTCTTTCCTAGGAATTAATCACACCCAAAAGAGCATTCATATCCGTGTATAAAGTATCTTTATTTTTAGCATTTAAAACAATAGAGATGTAAGGTTTTCCGTATGCATTTTGGCTAATCAGTGCAAGACAGTTTCCTGCTGCATCTGTAGTACCGGTTTTTCCACCCAGTACAGTTACATCTTTAGGAGCTTTGGCTTCATTTATAAGGTATTTATCCGTAGCATCTACGTGAACAACTGCATCAACCATCTGCGTCTGTGGCTGAGCTGTTGCCTCTGCTGCTCCTTCCTCTGTTTGAGGAAGCGTTGCAGGATCAACGGCTACCTGTGTCTGATATTTTATATCATAAACACTTAACTGTATAATATCGACAAATTCCTGATATTTCATTGCTTCGGTTAACATAAGATAAATATCGTAAACCGTAGTGTAATGATTTTCTGCATGAAGACCGGAAGGATTTACAAAATTAGTCCCCGTAGCACCCAGTGATTTTGCTTCGTCGTTCATCATTTTCACAAAACCATTAATACTTCCTCCAACATGTTTGGCAATAGCCATCGCCGCATCATTACCAGAATGAATCAATAAACCATGAAGCAATTCATCCATAGTTACCTGATCACCAATTTTAAATCCGCACACCTGAGAGCCACTCTCCAACTCAACCATTTCCCAATCAATAGTCACAACATCTTTCATATTACCATATTTCAACGCAAGAATTGCAGTCATAATCTTAGTAACACTGGCCGGATAAGCCTTTTCGTACATATTCTGTGCAAAGAGAACACTTTTATCTTCAACACTAAATAATGCAGCATATTCTCCTTCTGTCACTGCAGTTCCGCTGACGGATGTATTATCATCTCCTACACATAATGTATTGGCAAAACCTTCTGCCACCTGCTCTGTGGAATCAAACTGAGATGAAGTAGTAATTTCCTGTGATTCATAGGGTACCATAAGGTCTAATTCTCTTGTCTTCTTTATAGAAGAAACACTGAAAAATCCCACCAAAACAAACACAACCAATATGGCCGCAACAATAAGGAAGCGAAGAATATCTTTTTTATGTTTTCTAATACTTTCCAGTTTTTTCATTCAAATTCAAATCTCCTCTACTGCTCAATGATCTCTGCAATCCAACATTAAGTACAAATCCCATACCAATATAAAGACTGACCATAGAAGTTAGTCCATAACTGA
This sequence comes from Lachnospiraceae bacterium, assembly GCA_028696165.1. Classification (GTDB taxonomy): domain Bacteria; phylum Bacillota; class Clostridia; order Lachnospirales; family Lachnospiraceae; genus JAQVHQ01. Next base: position 15,871 of record JAQVHQ010000016.1, read on the forward strand.
CGAACGGAAGCGGCGTTCCTGTATTTGGCAACAGTCCGGTGGCCACTCCAATATTAATGAAGCTTTGCAGACCGATAACAGAAGCAACCCCGCAGCAAATAAGCTTACCAGAAGTATCCTTCGCCCGCCTTCCTGCCAACACACATTCAAATGCAATCAGGAAAAGAAGCAGTATAATCACAAAGCAGCCTACAAATCCTAATTCCTCTCCCGCTACTACAAATATAAAGTCGGTATGAATTTCAGAAATAAAATTACCTTTATTTGCTGACGATACCGAGTCATTATTAAGCCCTTTTCCAGTCAACTGTCCGGATCCTATGGCAGTAACTGCGTTATTCTGCTGCGTATTTTCATCCTTATATTCTTCGTCATCCGGGTATAGAAAGGACATAATACGATTACGCTGATAATCTTTAATTAGCCCCTGATTGGGCTGCACTACAATCAACAAAAACACAGCTATCAAAGGAACCATGATCACGATTACCGTACCGATGATTTTATAGCTTAATCCGGTGATGAAAATCATAATACATAATATGGCAAGAACTGTAATCGTATTTTTCATATCCGGCTGAACATAAATCAGTATTAACGGAATTAATGCTAACACAAAAATCTGAACAATCGTCCTAAACCGATTAATATCATCTTCATGATCCATAAGATATCTTGCAAAAAACAGGATTAATAAAATCTTGGATAACTCTGTAGGCTGAAAACGTACAAAACCTAAATCAACCCATCTGGTTGCTCCTCCTGCAGATTCACCAAACAGACGAACACCTAACAGCATAACAATATTAAACGCATAAATCAGCCAGTAGAAATTCAATACCCAGCTAAAGTCAAAGAGAGAAACAATTACCATAGCAGATACACCAAGACAAATACCCATGATCTGCCGGCTGGTCTGGGAATCCATAGCGCTGTTTACCAGCAATACTCCTATAATACTTATTAGAATCAGATACAATACTAATCGAAAATTATAATCCTTTAATCTATACTGTTTAATCATGTAAGCCCCTTACTTATTCTAAAATTCAAAATCTTATGAATTCTGTTTTTCTTTTCATTAAAATCAACTAATGGAACGTCCTCGCCTGTAATTCTAAGAGCAATATTTTTATAAGCACATCCAGCCAGTGAATTCTTTGCGCGCACAGGAATGCCTTGATTCGTGCAGATAATCACCTGCTCATCATCCGGCACAACTCCTATAACATCCATCCCCAGAACATCAGCAATATCCTCCATAGACATCATAACACCTCTTCGAACCATATCCATACGAATTCGATTAATCAGAAGCTTTATATCACGAAGTCCGGCATCCTCAAGCAGACCGGCTACTCTGTCCGCATCCCTGATTGCTGCAACATCCGGTGTAGTAATGACGATGGCACGATTAGCTCCTGCAATGGCATTTTGAAATCCCTGCTCAATACCGGCCGGAGAATCCAAAAGAATATAATCAAAATCTTCTTTTAATAATTCAATCAGCTTTTTCATTTGTTCTGGCTCCACTGCTGTCTTATCTCTGGTCTGAGCTGTCGGCATAAGATACAGGTTTGGAAAATGTCTGTCACGAATCAATGCCTGAGATATCGCACAGTTTCCTTCTATGACATCTACCAGATGAAAGACAACGCGATTTTCTAATCCCATTACCACATCCAGATTTCTAAGTCCGATATCTGTATCAATTACTACCACTTTTTTATTTAAGATAGATAGCCATGCTCCTATATTTGAGGTGCTGGTAGTTTTACCAACACCTCCTTTACCAGATGTTATTACAATCACTTCACTCATAATTCCAGTCCTCCTATAAGTTTTTAGTCGGTCTGTACAGTAGTACTACCATCTACAGATGCATTACCTGTAATAATAGTAGCTTCATCTGTTAAGTTCAGATAATAATTCACAATATCCTTTGCAACATAAGCTGTATTTGTAGATGCATACCCATTAGAAATACGTACCGCCAAAGCAATCTGTGGATTAGTAGAAGGCGCATAGCCTATAAATAATGCATGGTTCGGTCTGAGCCTTGATTCCTGCGCAGTACCGGTCTTACCAGACATCTCTACTGTCATATCACTAAACACAGTATTATTGGCAATAACGGCTCTCATTCCCTGATGCACTACATCCCATATTCCACTGTCAATATTAATCGTACTTAAAACCTGCGGATTATAATCTTCCAGTAAATTTCCTGCGGAATCTGTTGTTTTGTCTAATAAAGAAATATTATAGCTTGTACCACTGTTAGCAAGAGTTGTAACATATCTTGCAAGCTGTGATGTTGTATAGTTATGAGTACCCTGTCCAATAGATGACTGAATACCATACTGGTCTGATACCTGAGGTGTCGCCTCGGATATTTCGATACCTGAGTTCTGATCCAGATTTACCAGTTTTGCATAATTTTGCAGCTTTTGCAGTGCAAGATTATCGGAAAACGTTCCATCTTCAGAAGTTCCAAGTGTATATGCTACATTACAGAAAAATACGTTACAAGAATTTTGAATACCTGTAACAACGGTCAAATCTCCATGACCTTCCGTATACCAGCATCGAAGCGGTGTCTCCGTCAAGCTGAATGTACCGTTACAGTTAAATACTGTTTCTGTATTAATAGACCCTTCTGATAAACCGGCAATTGCAGTAACCAGCTTAAAAGTGGAACCAGGTGCTGTTCTCTGCTGCGTTGCCTTGTTATAAAATGACTGAGACAAATCCGCTGACAACTGACGATAATAAGCCACATCCATGGTATTTGCAAGACGGTTATTATCATATCCCGGATAGGTCACGCAGGCACGTATCTCTCCGGTATTAGGATCTGTCACTACTGCCGAACCAGAACAGGGATCTAAGGCGAGCTGAGCTGGTGTAATTTCTAATTTCGTCAATTTTTCAATCATAAAATCAAAAGCGCTTAAAGTCCCGCCCGCAAGATCTTCATATGAAGTATCATTTTTATCCAGTATTCCCTGGTCGTAAAGCACACGGCATATCTCTCTTCCGGAAATAGTATCATCTTTAATCATATACTTATACAGAAGTTTACTAAAAGCTGTATCCGTAGACAGATAATCAGCAATATAAGTAGCCAGTGTATCATAAACCTGGGCTGAATCCAGATAAGTATCCGATGTAGAGATACTTGAAATATCAATCCAGTTCTGACTGGCAGCATAGGTCAGATATTCCTGAAGACTGATGCTTTCATCTCTGGTCCACGCAAGATAAGTTGCATCATTTTTATCAATAGCGTTCTCATCTAAGATTCCCGTTGTACTCATCAGCAGGTCATTAACGATATAACTCATATATTCCTGCATTTCCCTGGATAATTCGTTATACGCAGCCGGATTAGTTCCTGTAAGTTCCTGTTTAATCGCTTCAAATATCTGTGTCTGCTTCGCAGTAAATCTTTGTCCAATGCTTGTTTCTAACTCACTGGCATCTGTACTGAAAAAGTGATCAATGTTTAAGACACTGTTGTTAATCAGTGCAAAATAGACATCATAAATTGGAATTCTGATAAGGTCCGAACTGGTTACCGTTGTTTTATCGAACTCCTTTGCATTAATAATATTCGTGATAAGAACTCCTGCGATACGCTGTTCCAGAATCTTGTAAGTTGCTTCCTGTAAATCCTTATCAATGGTTAGATAGACATCGTTGCCGGCAGTAGGCTCCACACGGGAATTTTCATCTATTTCCAATACTTTTCCCAGATTGTCAACATACACGGTTTCAGAGCCATTAGTTCCCTGAAGTGTAGTCTCCATATACTGTTCAATACCAGTCTTACCAACAATAGATGTAGAACCATAGTCCATCGTTGGATTATTATCTTTTAATTCTGCCAATTCTTCAGCAGATACCTTTCCAGTGTATCCTAGTATCGGAGCAAAATACTCTGCATCGGTATATACACGAATAGAATCTTCTGCAATCTCAATACCCTGAAGCTGAGACTGTACTTCCATCAAACTTGCCACTGCATTATCGCTGATATTCGTTGCGATAGTGACTGCTTTGTATTTCTGAAAACTGTTCGTTGAAAGTGCATAACGAACAATCACTATCTTCAATGTTTCTTCTTTTGTAAAGGTCTCAGGAAGATTGTGACTGCTTAACTCCTCTGCCTTGTATGGATTATCTGCATTGACAAGGCAGAATCGTTCATTGCCTGATAGATATTCCATAATTTCATCTGGTGTTGCTGCAACTTCATCCTCTTCCAAATCATCTATTAACGCACGACCAAAAACATCCGCACGGAAACGTTGAAGTGTAATACCTTCCTGAATGTCGAACGTATAATTTCCATTTGCATCAATTACAATATGGAAATCGAAATCAATCTTATCCCCGTTACTTTCCAGTATCTGATTTATCCTTAATGCTTCGTAATTTAAAGAAAGATTTTTTTCGCGGGTACTGGCATAACTGCCATTATCTTCCAATGTAAGGGAATAGGATAATTGATTTGATGCCAATACATTCCCATCACGATCAAAAATATTTCCACGTACACTGTTGATAGCACGCTCTTTTGTTGTCCTGAGGCTGAAATTATTCGCATAATCTTCACCATCAATAATCTGTAATTTAAAAAGACGATATAGCAAGATTCCAGAAAGAATAAGGAAAAAAGCAATAAGAATACTGCTTCGTCTGATTCTGAATTTTTTACGTCCTTTTTTTCTTCTTATCTTCTTAGCCAATTTGCACTACTTCCTCTCGTATCAGTCGCAATAAATCTGTAATTTAAACGGTATAGTAAGCGGTATACTAATAAGGTGATAAACACAGTATACACAACCTCAGGCAGCATAATGTGATAGAAATAATAAAAGAAATCAAGTCTGCCTCTCAATAAAAACTGAAGGATATAAATTAATACACTGTATACTAAATCACTGATTCCGATAAATACCATCGGAACTTTAATCTCATCATCATAAAATACACTGCATGAAAATCCATTCACATATCCTATCAGCATATAAATAAGTGCATAAAAACCAATAAGGTCTCCATAGAATAAATCAATTAACAATCCACAAAAGAAGCCTATAACCAGCCCCATCTTTTTTCCGTTCATAAAACCAAATGCTACAGTCAAAATCAAAAGAAGATTTGGAGCAACTGTTGTAAACGGAAGAAGCTGAAAAACAGTAGTCTGCAGAAGAAAGGCAATCCATATGAGAAGTGCTAATATTAGATTTCTCCTCATTATTCTGCCTCCTTTTGTTGTTTTAAAGTTGTAATAACCAGAACTTCATGTAAATGTTTAAAATCCACAGATGGTACTACGTAACCTGTATGTGTTAAATTATTACTATCCGGTGTTACTTCATCAATATAGCCAATCAATATTCCTTCCAGGAACTTACTGCTGACATTAGAGGTTACCAGCTTATCGCCTGCCTGAACTTTGTTATCATCATCCTTTAACTGTATAAAAGAGATTTTACCCTCATCCATCATAGTAAGATCTCCAACTACCGTACAGATATCAGAAGTACTTGCCACCATGGCACTGACATTGCTGCTGTCATCAATAATAGAACGCACGCTGGCCCACTCTCTGCCAACTTCTGTTACAATTCCCACCAGACCGCCATCGGCTATGACATTCATATCAACAGCAATTCCATCATCGCTTCCCTTATTGATGATAAAGCTGTTATACCAGTTGCCTGGATCTTTACTTATAATCTCTGCACCAACCTTATCATACTGTACGTAGGATTTATCCATGTCATACAGAGCCTGCAATCTCGCCAATTCTTCTTGATTCTGTGCGAGTATGCTGTTTTCTTCTGTCAGCTCATCGACTTGCTTTTGAAGGGTTTCATTTTCTTTGGAAAGTTCCTGTACATCTGCAAAACCACTCTGTAAAGAGGTCATCCAGTTTCCCACTTGATTAATACCCTTTTGAAATGGAACAACAACATAGCTTACAACCTCTCTTACTGGTGCCACAGAAAATCTTGAGGATAAAGACAGCACAATCAATCCAAGACAAAAAATGGACATTCCTGCAACCAGATGTTTACTTTTTAAATCATATTTTTTTCTTCTCTTCATTTATTCTACTTCCTTATGGATTAATAATGAGTTTTCTCTTTTAATGAAACCGCTTCTTCCCGAAGATTTTTATCGCTTATGATGGTTTCAAGCCCCTTGATTGTACACATATCATAATATTGTGATATTTTGACGGGACAGCCAAGATAATCCTGAAGATATTCTCCTATATATGGAATCCTTGTACTTCCGCCAGCTAAATAAATACCATCCTGTAAGACAGATTTTACAATCTGTGGAGGCGTCCTCTCGATAAAGAATTTAATTTCCTCACCAATTTGATTTACAGATTCTGTAATAGCTTCTCGCACCAAAGCTGAAGAACAGATAGTCTCCCTGGGCAAACCAGACAGGCTGTTAAGGCCTACTATTTTACGGGCGTCTTTTTTATTATCCTCAAAAGATGCCAATGCATATTTTAAACGCTGCGCTGTTCTTTCACCAATCAGAATATTTTTCTTACGTCTGATGATATCACGAATCGAATGATTTAAATCATCACCACCGACATGAACAATCTTGCTGACAATTACTTTTCCCTCTGTAATAATCGAAATTTCTGAACTTTGAGCACCAATATTAACCACCAGTGAACCAACCTTACTGTCGATATCAATTCCCATAGCTATGGCATCAGCGATAGGTCTTTCCACCAGATAAACCCGGCTTTTTTTCAACTGGCCGGCCATCGTTATGTAATAATAAGCTCTTCGCTCAATTTCCGTCATATCAACCGGGACTGCAAAATACAATATCGAATGGCTTCCCATATGTTTATCTGCACGATATAAAAGCTCATTTAATAAAAATTCCGTTCTGTCTATATCTGCAATCATTCCATAGGACATAGTAGAACGCACATCTATATTATCCGGAGTTTTCTCATACATCTCATAGGCCTCATTCCCCACTGCAAGTACGTCCTGCTTGTTGCGTACAGCAACCATATTTTTCTCAGTAATCATTCTTTTCTTGCGATAAGAGAATACTTTAACTGTGCTTGTACCTAAATCTATTCCAAATATGTTCTTCGTTAACATATCTCATTCCTTCCAACTATTGTATTATTCCGTCTTCCCGCATACTGTAATAGCATTGATTGCCAATTATAATATGGTCTAACAGAGGAATCTGTAATAACATCCCACATTTTTGAATGCGTTTTGTAATTGTATAATCATCCTGACTTGGCTGCGGCTCACCACTGGGATGATTGTGAACCAGGATAATTCCTACTGCCTGATATCGCAATGCTTCTATAAATAGTTCCCTCGGTGTAAGCAAAGAAGTATTTACAGTTCCTTTTGACAACACAACATCCTTTATTAGATGACTTTTTGTATCCAGCATCATAGCTATGATATATTCATTTTGTTCATGACACAGCTGTTCCATATAATATCTGGCGATAGTCTCAGGTTTATTTAGCTGCAGCTGCTGTCTGGCGCCTGCTTTTGCTATCCTTTTTGACAATTCCAATATACATAGAATCTGTATGGCCTTTACCTGTCCAATTCCCGGAATTTTCATCAATTCAGGAATGGTTAAGCGATAAAGTCCTGCAAGTCCGCTCTCACCTTTTGACTGGTTTAGTACCTTCTGTGCCAAAGATACTGCTGTCTCTCCTACTTTACCAGTGCGAAGAATCACACCTAATAATTCAGCATCAGACAAACACTGACAGCCCTCATGCATACATTTCTCATAAGGGCGGTCTAAAGATGGCATTTCCTTCATAGTTATACTGTTTTGCATATTATTCCTCCTACCACTCTCTTCTGTGCATGGCAATTTTCATAAATATGCAAAGTTTATTCTATCACAAATAAAATGTGTTGTACACCAAATTCCTGGATTTAGAAATTTTTAACGATTGTTCAAGATACTTTTAACAATTTCTTCTCCAACTTTTAACCCGTCCATTGCAGCAGAAGTAATTCCTCCAGCATATCCTGCACCTTCTCCACAAGGGTATACACCTTCATAATTAGACTGCATATGTTCATCTCTAAGCATTCGAATTGGTGATGACGTTCTTGATTCTACTCCGCTTATGAGACTGTCCGGTCTTGAAAATCCAGACATTCTGCGGTTAATACCCTCGATTCCTTCTATCAGCGCTTCATTGATAAATTCCGGAAATATATTTCTTAAATTTCCAAAATCATAACCGCCTTTCATACAAGGTTTCACATTCTGAAATTCTTTAGAGCAGACATTTGCCTTAAAATCCCCCCATAACTGAACAGGAATTGCCCCACCAGCGAGATTATAAGCATTTTCTTCCAGCGTTCTTTGAAATTCCATTCCAGCTAAAGCAGGATGACTTTTTTCTTTTCCATAGGAAACATAATCTGAAGGATGCACGGTAACAATCATGGCACTGTTTGCATTTTGACTATCCCGGCCTGAATAGCTCATACCATTTACAGCAAGACGACCAGGTTCAGAAGAAGCATTCACCACATAACCTCCAGGACACATGCAAAAGCTGTATAATCCTCTCCCGGCAGTTAATGGTCCCGATAACTTATAAGTCACTTTATAAGGTGCCGCACCAAGCTTGTCTGGCTGTTTCGTACCGTATTGGATGAAATTCATCATTTCCTGCGGGTGTTCCATACGTACACCTACAGCAAAAGACTTTGGTTCTAGCTCAAACCCTTTCTTAGCCAGATGCACCATCGTATCCCGTGCACTGTGTCCAAGTGCAAGTACTACCTGATTGGATTCTAATATTTCCGAATCATTAATACATACTCCGGTGACCTGGTTTTGCTTTACTATGATATCCGTGACTTTTGCACCAAATCTGTAAGTGCCGCCCATCTTTTCAATGGTTTTTCGCATATTTTTTAGAATATGAATTAAAACATCCGTTCCCAGATGTGGTTTTTGCTCATACAATATTCTCTGCGGAGCACCTTCTTCAACAAAGATTCTAAGTACTTCCTTATTTCTGCCGTAATGATCCTTAACTAAGGTATTTAACTTTCCATCTGAAAAAGTGCCCGCTCCACCTTCTCCAAACTGTACATTAGACTCTGTATCCAATTCTCCTGTTTCCCAGAAATGTTCCACCTTTTTCAACCGTTCTTCACAGGCGTCTCCTCGTTCTAATATGATAGGAGAAAGTCCTGCTTTAGCCAGATAATATGCACAGAATAATCCGGCAGGTCCGCTTCCCACTATGATTGGACGCATTCCATCATATGGAGTTTGTAAGTTCATATAAGTATACGTTTTTACATCAGTTAACATAACATCGTTATTGTTAACCTTTTTAACAATTTTACTTTCTTCTTTTATCTTAACCAGAATTTGATATACATATTTTAGAGAATCTTTCTTACGGGCATCTATCGATTGACGCGCTATCTCGTATGTAAACTCTTCTGACGGTTTTAATTTTAAAACTTTTCTGATTTTATTTTCCAGATCTTTTGTATTATGTGATACAGGCAGTTTTACCTGACTGATTTTAATCATCCTTATCCTCCTTAGCAGCTGCCCTGCCGGCCAATGCCCCTGATGTCCAGGCCCACTGCAGATTATAACCGCCGCACGCTCCATCGATATCTAAGACTTCACCGGTGAAATATAGATTCTTTCTCTTTTTAGACTCCATAGTATGTACTTCAATCTCATCAGTAAGTACACCGCCGCTCATTACCTGTGCATGGTCTGCTCCCAATGTTTTGTCCACATGAAATACAAAAGATTTCAGTTTCTCAGCCTGTTCTTTACAATTACCGGTATCCTGTCTTAAAATCGGAATCAGTTTCTTCGGGAATATCCCCACCAAAAGATCTTCGTAGCGTTTATAAGGACAACCCTTCATACGGGTCTCTAAAAATACGATCAACTGCTCCAAAGAAAAATCAGGCATAAAATCAATAATCAAATTTACAGGCAGCCCCTCTTCTTTAACTCTGGCAATATACCGGCTCAACTGAAAAACCGGAATTCCTGATATTCCATAATCGGTCATCTGAAGTTCTCCAGACTCTCCGATTAATGTCATACCATTAATTTCCAATGTGACTTTTGCTTCCACTCGAACTCCGGCCCATTTTCCATAGTAAGAATCCAGCCCTTTCACAGGCACCAGTGCCGGAAGCGGTTTTATAATCTGATGTCCAAAATTCTCTGCAAGCCTATACCCGCTGTCTCCGGAACCTTCTATCAAAGATGCACTGCTTCCGGCAGCTACGATAACAGCATCCGCTTCATACTGCCAGTTATCTGTGAATACAAGAAATGCATCTCCCTGATTTTTAACAGCAGTCACCTGTTCCATAGACTTTAACTTTACTTTTAAACTGCGTGCTTTCATTTCCAACAGTTCTAAAACTGTGGAAGCCTGTTCACTATGAGGATAAATGTAGCCATTTTTATTCTTTGTATACACTCCTATAGCGGAAAAGAAAGCCATGGTATCAGCCATTGTAAAATCATGCAAGGCATCTTTTGCAAAACCAGGGGTTGTCCCTCTATAGGAAGTTTTTCTGATTTCACTGTTTGTAAGATTACATTTGCCGTTACCTGTGCATAAGAGTTTCTTACCAAATCGATTGTTTTGTTCTAATACAGTCACAGAAGCACCACCTGCAGCTGCATATATTGCAGCTATAAGTCCAGAGGCACCTCCGCCTACTATCACAACTTTTTTACTCATAAAGTCTCCTTATACCGGAATGGAAGTGATTACATGGTCATCAAGAAGCTGTTGAACTGATTTTAAGATTCCAAGTTTTGCATGATACCAGGTTAATCCTCCCTGGAAGTATACTGCATAAGGCGGTGTGATTGGACCGTCTGCACTTAATTCTATAGACGAACCCTGTACAAAAGCCCCTGCTGCCATAATGACATCATGATCATAACCAGGCATGTCCCATGGTTCCGGTGTGACAAAACTGTCAACCGGAGCTGCACTTTGAATTCCCTTGCAAAATGAAATTACCCCTTCCGGTTTTCCAAAAGTAACTGCCTGAATGATATCATGTCTGCTTTCTGTACCATTAGGCACTACAGGAAATCCCAGTGTCTCATAAATTCTAGCTGCAAAAACAGCTCCCTTTAGAGCACCTGCCACTACCGTTGGGGCAAGGAATAAGCCCTGATAAAATGCCTGGTTCACGCCTAAAGATGCTCCTACTTCTTTGCCAAGTCCTGGGGTTATGAGACGATAAGCTGCATTTTCAATATACTCTTCTTTCCCCACAATATATCCACCGATGGGAGCCAGTCCGCCTCCCGGGTTTTTAATCAGAGAGCCTACCATTAAGTCTGCACCCACATCCATAGGTTCTGTAACTTCCACAAATTCTCCATAACAGTTATCAACCATACAGATAATATCCGGATTGATATTTTTTATAAAACGAATTAATTCTCCTATTCTCTCTACAGAAAAAGTAGGTCTCGTCTGATAACCTTTGGAACGCTGAATTGTAGCCATCTTTGTATTCGGGCGAATTGCAGCTTTGATGCCTTCGTAATCAAAGGCACCTCCTTCAAGCAAATCTACCTGGCGATAAGAGATACCGTATTCTGCCAGAGACCCCTTCGATGGACGAATACCAATGATACTTTCTAAGGTATCATATGGTTTTCCGGCTGGTGCTAAAAGTTCATCACCCGGACGTAAGTTTGCTGCAAGCGCAATGGATAATGCATGGGTCCCACAGGTAATCTGTGATCTTACAAGAGCTGCTTGTCCATGGAACAAGCTCGCATAGACTGCCTCAAGTGTATCTCTGCCCAAATCATTATATCCATAACCGGTGGTTCCTGTTAAACAGGCTTCACTGACCCGGTTCTCCTGCATAGCCTGAATCACTTTAAGCTGGTTGTATTCTGCTATTTCATCTATCTTTGCAAACCTTTCCTTTAACTCCTTATCAAATATCTCTCCAAAGGCAGCAACCTCTTTGGAAATTCCTAATTTCTCATATTGTTCTTCTAAAAATTTTTCCATATTAATCTATAATTCCTCGTTTTCTGCAATTTTCCATCATAAAGTTCAGTATTTCCCGATTATCATAAGCAAACTGATCTTTCTCCACCCAGATAACATCATTTTCTCTTTTAAACCAGGTAATCTGGCGTTTGGCAAAGTGTCTGGTATCTCTCTTTAATATTTCCACTGCCTCGTCTAAAGAACATTCCCCTTCCAGATAAGAAAGGATTTCTTTGTATCCCAGCCCCTGCATAGACACCATCCCCTTGTGACATCCACGTTTTTTCAAATTACGCACTTCCTCCACAAGCCCTTCATCTAACATCTCATCAATTCTCTGATTAATCCTTGTATACAAAAGTTCTCTCTTGTCATTTAATACAAAATAGGCGAAATTATAAGGAGAAGTTTTTTGCCTTTCTCTCTGATTGTGAAGTGAAATCGGCTCACCCGTTTGATGATAATATTCCAGCGCCCGAATCACTCTCTTTCGATTATTTGCATGTATCTCATCCGCTGAAACAGCATCAATCTGTCTTAATAAATCATGGAGATATTCATTCCCTTTTTCTGCTCCCAAAGCTTCCATTTCCATTCTATAAGCTGTATCGCCATCATTTTCTTCAAAATTGATATCTTTAACAATAGCCTGAATATAAAACCCGGTACCGCCAACTAAAATAGGGATTTTCCCCTGTTCATAGATTTTTCTCATAGCCTCTTTTGCCATCTGCTGAAAACGAGCCACATGAAATTCTTCTTCTGGTTCTAATACATCCACCAGAAAATGTCTGATTCCCTGCATCTCTTCTTTTCTGATTTTGGCAGAGCCTATATCCATATGACGATAAACCTGCATGGAATCAGCAGAAATAATCTCTCCATTAAGCTGCTTGGCCAAAGCAATCGAAAGACTGGTTTTACCAACGGCTGTTGGTCCTGTTAATATAATTAATGGTCTTTTTTTATTCATCATAAGATTCTCTTAAACTTCTTTTCTAATTCATATTTACTCATAGACACTATAGTTGGGCGTCCATGGGGACAATGGTAAGGATTTTCTAAGGTTAAAAGTTCTGTAAACAGATTTTCCATTTCTAACTGTGATAAGTTCTGATTTCCTTTTACAGCTGCTTTACATGCCATAGATGCTATCTTGTCTGTCAGAATTTCTTCTGGTTTTCCGGAAAGTTCCTCCTGTAGATAATCCAGCATTTCCGTAAATAAATCTCCTTTTGTGAGGTCTGACAACTGGTTTGGAACTCCACTGATTGAATATTCTTTTCCTCCAAAACAGGTAATCTCAAATCCCAGACGTTTGAATATATTCTTATTTTCTTCCAGTACCACAATCTGTTCGCTGGTCAGACTCACGATAACAGGCGGGCTAATCTGCTGGGAAAGTACTTCTTCCTGTAAAATCTCCTTCTTCATGCGTTCATATAATACTTTCTCATGAGCTGCATGCTGGTCAATGATAAAAAGCTTTTCTTCATATTCAATTAACCAATAGGTTTTAAAGAGCTGACCTATAATACGATGGGACTTGACGGCTTCCTTCGATAATAATGGATGTGAAAAGAGTTCCTGCTGTTTTCCGTAAGCAATCTCTTCCTTTACCCGAGTGGCCTCTTCCTGCTCCAATAACCGGCTGCGTTCGATTTTCTCGAATGGTTCTGGCAGTCTGCTTTTTACCGGTTCCTCCGGTTTTATACATTGCTCCAGTTTTGTGTCTTTCTCCGGTTCCTGTTTTATTATCTGTTCTCCAGTTTTTTTAGGGAAAGCTGTTTCCAGTTCACTGCTCTTTGTAACATCCAAATGTATTACTGCAGTTGGATTATCCATCTTCTTACGATTAGCTTGCTCTGTAACATCCGTAGTTTTTTCATTTTCCAACTGCTGTCTTTGTTCTGTCTGTTTTACCGGTTCTCTCTGCTGTTCTTTTTGCTGTTCTCTCTTCTTATTTCCAAAATCAATTTCAGGAATCAGATCTTTATGTGCAAGTCCCTGAGAGATGCAATGATAGATACTGTGGTACATACGCTCCTGATTTTGAAAACGAAGTTCCATCTTAGTTGGATGTACATTAATATCTACCTCTTCCGGCTCCATCTGAATAAATAAAGCTGTAAATGGATATTTATGCTGCATCATAAATGGGCGGTAGGCATCCTCAATGGCCTTGGCAATAATACGACTTTTTATATACCGGCCATTCACGTAATAGTTTTCAAAATTACGATTACCTCTGGATATAATTGGTTTTCCGATAAAACCGGTGATTTTCATCTCATATTTTTCGTAATCGATTTCCTGGAGTTCTCTTGTAATCTCTCTGCCATATATCTGATAAATCACATCTTTTAGCTGTCCATTCCCGGATGTATGAAGTTTATTCTGACCATTTACAATATAATGAAAAGAAACCTGTGGATGAGAAAGGGCAAGCTGTTCTATATAGCTGCTGATATATCCGGCTTCTGTCGTTGGTGTCTTTAAGAATTTTGCTCTGGCCGGGGTGTTGAAAAAAAGATTTCTCACTAAAAATGTAGTTCCATCAGGAGCTCCAATATCTTCCCTGGCCTTTTCATCTCCACCTTCGATGATATAACGGCTGCCCATAAATGCCTCAGGAGTTTTTGTGATTAACTCCACCTGAGAAATAGCAGCAATACTCGACAATGCTTCACCGCGAAATCCAAGAGAATAGATATGATGCAGGTCTTTTGCAGAAGTGATTTTACTGGTCGCATGGCGCATAAAAGCTGTCTGAATCTGCTCTTTTGGAATTCCGCTTCCATTATCGGTAATACGAATAAAGGAAATTCCTCCATCTTTTATCTCAACAGTAACTGCATTACTTCCTGCATCGATAGCATTTTCCACCAGTTCCTTTACAACAGAAGAAGGCCGTTCTACGACTTCTCCTGCTGCAATCTGATCTATGGTATTTTTATCTAACACATGTATTTCGTTCATTAAGCATTCTCCTCATACTACCAACGGTTTTTCAGCTTGTTCTGCAGACGGTAAATCGTATTTAAGGCCTCCATTGGTGTCAGATTTCCCACATCAATAGTTTTTAATTCTTCCAGAATATCGGTATCCTGAACAGTATCAAATAAAGACATCTGCTCTAAATCCACTTCGTCATACACAACTGACTTTTTCTTCTGTTTCGGCATAGTTAAATCAGCGACTGCGCTGGTGATATCAGCATCACTTAATTCATTGACCAGTTCTTTTGCTCTTTGAATAACTGACTCAGGAACTCCAGCCAGTTTTGCCACCTGGATACCGTAACTTTTGTCAGCCCCGCCTTTCACAATCTTTCGTAAAAATACAATATCGTCGCCCTTTTCCTTTACCGCGATACAGTAATTATTAACACCAGGGATTTTCCCTTCCAACTCGGTAAGTTCATGATAATGGGTTGCAAACAATGTTTTTGCACCCAGTACTTTTGTATTGCTGATATGTTCCACTACCGCCCATGCGATACTTAACCCATCAAAGGTACTGGTTCCTCGTCCAATCTCATCCAGAATTAAGAGACTGTTACTGGTAGCATTTCTTAATATATTCGCCACTTCCGTCATCTCAACCATGAAGGTACTCTGTCCACTGGCCAGATCATCTGAGGCTCCTACCCTTGTGAAAATGCGGTCTACAATTCCGATTTTAGCCGATTTTGCAGGCACAAAGGAACCCAGTTGGGCCATAAGGACAATCAGCGCAGTCTGACGCATATACGTAGACTTACCAGCCATATTAGGTCCCGTAATAATAGAAACCCGGGATTTATTATTATCCAGATAAGTATCATTCGCAATAAACATATCATTCGTTATCATCTGTTCTACTACCGGATGGCGTCCATCTTTTATGTCTAATACGCCCTTGTTGTTAATCACCGGACGACAATAATGATTGCGTTCTGCCACTACGGACAGGGATGTAAAGACATCCAGCCGTGCTACCGCCTTTGCTGTCTTCTGTATACGTATCACCTGAGAAGATATCTTGTCTCGTATACCTACAAATATCTCATATTCCAGGGCATACAGTTTATCTTCTGCTCCAAGGATTAAGTCTTCTAATTCTTTCAGCCGTGGTGTTATATAACGTTCTGCATTGGTAAGTGTCTGTTTTCTGGTATAGTATTCCGGCACTAAATCTTTAAAAGAATTGGTAACCTCCAGATAATATCCAAAAACTTTGTTATATTTGATTTTCAGATTCTTTATCTGGGTTTTTTCACGCTCTTCGGATTCTAACTGTGCAAGCCAGCCTTTTCCCTCAGTTTTGGCATGACGGTAATTATCCACATCTTCATTATAACCATCTTTGATAATTCCGCCTTCCTTCATCGCCAGTGGCGGTTCTTCACATATAGCATGGTCGATAAGTTCATAAATATCTGCCAAATCATCCAAATCTTCTTCAATATTTTGTAATAGTTCACATTGGAAACTCTTTAACTGCTGTTTAATAAAAGGAAGCATGTACAGAGAAGAACGAAAGGCAATTAAATCTCTTGGAGTTGCGGACTGATAAGTAATCCTGGTAACTAATCGCTCCAGGTCATAAATAGGATTTAGATATTCTCTTATTTCTTCTCTTGTAATTGCATTTTTATTTAATTCTTCAATTGCATCCAGACGCTGGTTAATCTCTTCTGTTTCAATAAGTGGCTGCTCTACATAATTTCGAAGTGTCCTTGCACCCATGGCTGTCTTTGTCTTGTCTAACACCCAAAGCAGCGACCCTCTCTTCTTTTTCTCACGCAAAGTCTCAACCAATTCCAGGTTACGTCTTGAAGAACTGTCAATGAGCATAAAACGATCCGTCGAATAAGGCTGAATCGTTGTCATATGAGAGAGCGAATTTTTCTGTGTTTCTAGAAGATACTGAAAAAGAGCTCCGGCGGCCAATACACCGCAATCATAATCTTTTAATCCCAATCCTTCTAAGGATGCTATTTTAAAATGATCTTTAATCGTCCGTTCACAGATGGTATCATCAAAATAAAAAGCTTCCAGTGTATGAATACGCACGTTCGTCCTGTGGTAAAGCTCATCTACATCCAGTCCGCTCATTAAAAGAGCTTCATTACTGATAATCTCCACCGGAGTAAATTTATTGATTTCATCCAGAAGTTTACGTTCCAAATCTACTTCCGTAACCATACAGTCTCCTGTAGTCACATCTGCTATGGCAATACCGTAATTATCCTCAGTATATACAATACACATGATATAATTATTCTTCTTTTCATCTAATGTCTGTGTATTTAAGTTCGTTCCAGGTGTTACTACCCGGATCACTTCTCGTTTGACCATTCCCTTGGCAGTCTTAGGATCTTCAACCTGTTCGCAGATAGCGACCTTATATCCCTTCTCAATCAAACGGCTGATATATGTCTCTGCCGCATGGTAAGGGATTCCGCACATAGGAGCCCTCGCCTCTAATCCGCAATCTTTTCCAGTCAGGGTTAATTCTAATTCTTTGGAAACTGTCTTAGCATCTTCAAAAAACATCTCATAGAAATCACCCAGACGGTAAAAGATGATACAATCGTTATATTCCTCTTTTGTCTTTAAATAGTGCTGCATCATTGGTGAAATTGCCACTTTTCTTACCATCCTTATCTATCTTTAAGCGATTTTTCCTATATAATAAAATCCTTTGCATTCCTCTAAGCTTACCTGATATAAATTTCCTATCATCGAAGCATCGCCCGGAAAATGTACCAGCAGATTGTTGCTCATACGTCCCGTCACCATACTCTCATCCTGCGTATTCATCTCTTCAACCAGAACCTGCTGCACGGTACCTGTATAGCGTGCAGACATCTCTCTTGATATCTTTTGCACACGGTCTAAGAGTCTGTCAAAACGGTCTTTTATCACATCTTCTGGAATCTGTTCTTCCATAGCAGCAGCCGGAGTACCGGTTCTTCTGGAATAGATAAAGGTAAATGCACTGTCATAACGTACCTTCTCTACCAAATCCATGGTATCTAAGAAGTCTTCTTCCGTCTCTCCCGGGAATCCCACGATAATGTCTGTAGTAAGTGAAATATCCGGAATCGCTTTTCGAATCTTTTCCACCAGATTTAAATACTGTTCCTTGGTATAATGGCGATTCATCTTCTCTAAAATTGCAGAACTTCCAGACTGTACCGGAAGATGCAGATGTGAACAGATCTTTTTACTTTTTGCCATCACTTCAATAAGCTCATCCGACAAATCTTTTGGATGCGATGTCATAAAACGGATTCTCTTTAATCCCTCTATTTTTTCTATTTCCCGAAGCAGTTGTGCAAAGGTTATGGGATTATCCAGGTTTTTTCCATAGGAATTGACATTCTGTCCTAACAGCATAATCTCTACTACGCCATCAGCGACAAGCTGTTCTATCTCCCGGATGATATCAATCGGATTACGGCTGCGTTCTCTGCCCCGCACATAGGGTACGATACAGTAACTACAGAAATTGTTGCATCCAAACATAATGTTGACTCCTGATTTAAAGGAGAATTTGCGCTCGCTGGGAAGATTTTCAACGATTTTATCCGTATCTTTCCAGATATCAATGACCATACGGTTTGATTCAAATCTGGTAACTAAAAGTTCAGCGAATTTGTAAATATTATGAGTTCCAAAAATCAAGTCCACAAAACGGTAACTCTTTTTCAATTTTTCTACAACATGTGTTTCCTGCATCATACATCCGCACAAACCAATCATCATGTGTGGGTTTTTCTTTTTTAAACTGTGAAGGAAGCCAAGACGTCCATATACTCTCTGATTTGCATTCTCTCTGACAGTACAGGTATTATAGATGACAAAATCAGCATGCTCATCATCGAGTTCTTCATAACCGATTAATTCTAAGATTCCCACAAGTTTTTCACTGTCTCTTGCGTTCATCTGACAACCGAAAGTCACCGTATTACAAGTAAGTTTTCTTCCGATTTTTTCACTTATACTGCTGACATATTCTCTTGCTTTTTTTATATACCAGTATTGTCTCATGGTCTCATCTTCTGCAGATGGTGCTTTACTTAAATCTATATTTTCTAAAATACTTTCTAACTGTTCTTTTGTTAAATTATTCATTATTAGTTCCTTTCTATGTGCATACGGATTCATTATAACAATCTGAATATTAAAATGCAATAAAAAATGCTTATTCCAAACCTATTCCAACATAGCGATGACTCCCAATGGAATTTCCATAAGTTCCTGCCAGGTATCACTTTGATATCTGCAGTCATTAGGAAAATCCACAAAGTCATCTAAAGTTTCTATGGTGATTGCTGGTTTTCCAATGCTCTCTGCATAATATTGGACCGTATTGCCGCCTCCGAACACAGAGGACAATTCATCCTCAGGTTCTCCCAGCTTATATTTTGACAACTGCTGCATATACGCAGCAAAGTTATAAGCCTGTGCGTTATATTCCTCTGACATGGCATTTCTGTAATAATATATAATTCTTCCTCTGGAATGAAAATCCAGGTATATTTCCGAATCATATTCTTGAAAAAGCCGCATCAACACCTGAGTTTCATTTTCACTGCCTGGATATTCCGATGACATGCTTCTGTGATAAAAGGAACATGGAAAATTACGATTTATATCCACTCCTCTTGCATTTGCTTTCCAATATGTATGATTAATCTGTCTTATTTTTGCGTTTTGCCGATATACAGGATTTCGTATCTGTCCAAACCCTTCCGTTGCAATTACATATCCATCCGGATTTGCTATGGGAATCATTAATATCCTGTATTGTTCTAGTAATTGTGCGGTATTCATTTGATTAATACTTTTCCGTTCCTTTGCACACTCCCCATAATATTGCGCCATATGTAAAAGCAAAATAGGATTGATACTCTCTCTTCCGTGAACTCCAGCTGTGCAGATAATGGACGGTTTGCCTTTCCCCACTATAAGAAGCCGAATGCTTCTCATATCATGACTGATTCCCAATTCTCTCATCTGCATCCATTCCGGGTAGGTATCCACAAGTTCGTCCATAAGTTCCAACAATTTTTCATATGTGTAATTTTGATTTAAAGTAATCATAAAACCCCTCCTTAAAACATACTTTTGGATTACTATATGTCTCAAGAAAGGGTTTTATGCAAATAGTTATAGAATTATATAAGAATTCTTTCCTCCGTGATTAAAACATCCGGAAGAATATCTGTGTTCTCAAAAGGAACTTCTTTAAAAATCTGAAATTCAAAAGCAACTGCCGTCTTATACAGCTGTGGGTATCTGGAGAGATATTTGTCATAAAAGCCCTGACCATAACCAATACGGTGGCGATGCACATCAAATGCAACTCCCGGCACCAGCATAAATCCATCTTCCCAGTATACTGCTTCTCCATAAGCCGGTTCCGGTATATGATAGTACCCGTCTTCAAGCTGTTCAAAACTTGTCAAGTCATAGAAGGTCATCTCTTTTCCATTAACCTTGGGAACAGCAACTTTTTTCCCGAGTTCCCAGCATTTTTCAATAAAAGTTCTTGTCATAACCTCATGATTAAAATCCATATATGCCAGCACCTTATCTGTGCTTATAAATTCTTCCATATGTAAAAGTTTCTCAACTATCTGAGAACTCTTCATCCTGATTTGCTCTTCAGTAGCATCCTTGCGGAATTTAAATACCTGTTTTCTAATGACTTGTTTTTCTTCCATATTTTTCACCTAAATTCACAATGCTTCCATCGGGTTCTTTCACATCGATATTATCTAACTGGGATCTTAAGTTCATTTTCACAGCTTCCATATATTCTTTGCGAAGCTTTGCCTGCTCCAATTTTTCATCTTCAGAAAGCCCTGTAGTTTTTGACTTTCTTGCCAGTTCGTTGATGCGGTCAATATCTACCTGCAACATAATATTCTCCTTTTCTTTATAATAATTTGTTAATATAATCAATCAGATAAAATTCTTCTTTGGGGTCTGCTAAAAATAGCGTCCCGTGATTTCTTCCCTGCAGCAGTTTATGAAGTATATGGAAATCTTTGCCATTTGCAATAATCATATCTGCCCCTGCACTGGTTGCGAGATTGGCAGCAGTAAGCTTTGTCGCCATTCCGCCTGTTCCCACTTTGCTTCCTGTAGTGTTCTTCCCCATATCCATCAGCTGTTCATCTAAATGCTCAACAACATCTATAAAATGTGCCTGTTCATTCTGTCTTGGATCATCAGTAAAGAGCCCATCTATATCAGATAAAAGGATCACCAGATCGGCACCGATAAGTGCAGCAACAACTGCTGACAACGTATCATTATCTCCAAATTCGATCTCATAAGTAGATACTGTATCATTCTCATTTACAATAGGAATAGCGCCTAATTTTAGAAGCTCTTCAAAAGTGTTTTTCGCATTTTTCCGGTTCAGATTATCTACCATAGTATTCTTAGTCATAAGGATCTGAGCAGATGTCTGATTGTATTCTGCAAATAGCTTCTGATAAATCATCATAAGTTTTGCCTGTCCAATAGCTGCGCAAGCCTGCTTCTTAGAAATTTCTGTAGGTTTTGTATGCAGCCCCAGACTTGCGCTGCCCACTCCGATAGCTCCAGACGATACTAACACTACCTCTTTTCCCTGATTACGTAAATCACTGATTTCTCTCACAAGGATCTCTAACTTAATCAAATCAAGTTTTCCTGTTTCCGGATGCACCAGTGAAGAAGTTCCTATTTTTATAACGATTCTTTTTTTATCTTTTAATCTTTCTCGGTAATTCATTATTTCCTCCTAATATTGCTGTATGGTAAGCATACGGCAATATTGTACACTATTTTTTATCATACGTCTAATCATTTAACTGGAATAATTTTCCAAATTATAAAAAACGTCTTCTTTCGAATACAAAGTATATCCATTTTTTAATAAATTCTTCGCTTCTTCATCCAGCAAATTAGGATTTATGAGTACTTGTTCATATAAAGTTTCCCGATTAGGATAATATACATTCAGCATATTCTCTTCCAGCAAAAGATAATATCCCTCCTGTATCTCCTGGCTGTCTTCAACATTCATACTGTTGCTCTCCCGGGTTTTTATACTGCCTTCATTAAAAATCTGTGTTCGCAAATCCTCAATGGACTTTAAACAATATACGGATACCGCCAAATACGTGCATACCAAAAAAATCCCAATACCATAGTAAATATGTCTCATAAGAAACCTCCTTTTACCATAGTATTGGTTTTTCCATCTAAACTATACGGTGATATTTATCGAAATATCTCTAATTCATCCAGTATCATCTTCTGACGTTCTTCCATTACTGCTGCTTCTTCCTCCACCATATGATCATACCCCATCAGATGAAGCATACTGTGAGTAATTAGGAATGCATATTCCCTCAACAACCCATGCCCATATTCCTTAGCCTGCTCTTCCATACGTGGGATAGAAATCATAATGTCTCCAAGCATAATTTCCTGAGTATCTGGATTCAGGTAAGAAAGCTCGTCCTCATCAATCGCAGAAAAATCACCGGGAGTTTCATAATCAATCATAGGAAATGACAATACATCGGTAGCCCGGTCAATCTGTCGAAACTCCTCATTAGCTTCACGTATACCTTCATTATCTGTTAATATCAGATTTACTTCCCATGGACGCGAAAATCCTTCGTTTGCTAAAGACTGGGTAATTACCTTTTTTGCTATTTCCTCAGTATCAAAGGGGAAATCATATTCATATTCCTGTTCCATAATCAGAGACATATCAATATTCTCCTATCTTCTCTCTCGTTTTAGATTTTTATTTGTGACTCTTTTTTCATACTGTTCATAAGCCTGTACAATCTGCTGCACCAGTGGATGACGCACAACGTCCTTACTGGTTAGTTGACAAAAAGCAATATCGTCCACTTTTCTAAGTACCTGCATGGCAACTTCCAAACCGGATTTTGTGGAAATTGGCAAGTCCTTCTGTGTAGAATCTCCTGTTACGATAACTTTTGAGCCAAAACCTATACGTGTTAAAAACATCTTCATCTGTGCTGGAGTAGTGTTCTGTGCTTCATCCAGAATAATAAATGCATTATCCAGTGTACGTCCTCTCATATAAGCCAGAGGAGCTACCTCTATCAATCCTTTTTCCATGTTTTTCACAAAGCTGTCTGAACCCATAATCTGATACAGTGCATCATAGAGAGGTCTTAAATAAGGATCTACTTTACTTTGTAAATCTCCCGGAAGGAATCCAAGTTTCTCCCCCGCTTCAATAGCAGGTCTGGTAAGGATGATTCTTCCTACTTCATCGTTACGAAACGCTGTAATAGCCATAGCCATAGCAAGATAAGTCTTACCGGTACCGGCAGGTCCTATTCCAAAAGTAATCATCTTATCCCGAATCTGGTCCACGTATTGCTTCTGACCTAATGTCTTTGGTTTGATTGGTTTTCCATTGATTGTATGACAGATACAATCTTTATCAATTTCCACTACTGCTTCCTCATTCTCTTCCATTGAAAGAGAAATTGTATACGTGACATTCTGCGTAGTTATGATATTTCCTCTTTTTGAAAGAGCAAGAAGCTGTTCAAAAGTTCTTTTTGCTTTTCGGGTTCCATTAGGTGTTCCCAGTATTTTTAAGGAGCCATCTCTTGATATAATCGTCACATTATAAGCTCTTTCGATTAACTTTACATGTTCATCAAACTGTCCATATATATTGCGTTCATGCTCAGCTGGTATATTTACCAGCACTTCCATTATGTTATTGCTCATTCATTATGTCCTTTCCGTCTAACACCGGCTCTGCTGTAATTGCTTTGGGAACACCGGCTTTTCCTATCACGGTAAATGTCCCTTTGCTTATGCATGAGGCGTCATTTATATCTATTGTAACATCATTCTTCAAAATTTGAACCCCCTTTTTACGGATTCTTGCAAGCTCCCTGTTAATCCCCTCAACAGCCATAGCCTTAATTTCTTTTTCTGAACAGATGTTTTTTTCCTTCTCATACGTGAATGAATGAATTTTCATTCCCCATTTCGTATTTTCATTTACCAGAATAAATTGACTTCTATCAAACCATTTTTGTGGAAACATGCCGCATAGATGATGTCCCAGAAAAACACTTACACTTTTTTGCTCTTTTTTTATCACTTTAATTTCCTGTATTCGTGGTATTTCATTATAATAATAGATCTTATATTGAAGGAAAACATCCCCATCTGCTTTCGTTTTTTCATAGTCATAAACTTCGGATGCTTCATTTACCAGAGGAATCATACCCGAAATCATAATCTGTCCTTTAGAGCACAAATCTCCGGTCTTTACCTGCGCGGTTCCATTTCTGGTAACAATAGAAACTACTTTACCGTTATATTCAGACACTAAATCTGCAGCAGCTAAATTCGTTTCTTCTGACTTTTCTTCTATTAATTCATTTTCCTTTAGCTCTACCGTAAGATATGCACCTTTTCGCTTTACAGACACCCACACTACTCTTGGAAATTCTTTTCGTATGTCAGCAGCCAGACTCAGACAGTTAATCTGATTTTTCATACAAGGTGAATTGATGCCTTCTGTTCTAAGGAAACGGCGAATGGTATCTTCTCCATAATAGAAATTCCCGTAGATTTCTACTCTCCATATACATTGTGACGCAGCTATTATGAGAAAGATGCCTAAAAAGATACCAAAGAAAAAAGATTTTCTTGCTTTGATTTTTCTAAAAAGATATGGCCATCCATTTTCCTTGATTATATGTAATCTACAGCTTGTTTTTTTACCTATCTCTTCATATTTCTCAAAATCTTTTTTATACACACAAAATTTAGTACTCTTATCTTCTGCCTGCAAGTCCCATAGAATAAGATCATTATAGGAACAGATATTTAAAAACCGTTCCAACTCTTCTGTCACGATTTCTATCGTCAAAGATCCATAAAAAAAAGCTTTTACTGCGTCTTCAGCCATATCTGCTCCTTTACTTATGATAACTGATTGTTTCTATACAGCCTTCAATTCTCATTTCATTTTTGGAGTAGTACTTTATCTGCAGATGTTTTCCTTCAATCTCAACCCGGCAATCTTTTAATGATAATATGATCTGATCTGACGTGCACATCAGAAGTTTTTTATAATTTTCTACACATACCCATTCTGGAATCTGATAACATAAATAGACTTTTTCATAATTCATGCAGTGTCCTTTTGCTTACCTTATGATTTTACTTTTCTATCCTGCAATTAGTATATGAATTTTAGAAAAATAGTATACCAAACCAGACAATCTGATGCTCATCAATATAATAGGTCATACCCAGCTGCTCCGCTAAAGATGCCACTATGATTCCCTGACTTTCAATACATGGGTGCATCAAATCTTTATGGCGGCATGTTTTATCCGGATACGAACACTTTTCACATATACTGCAGGATTCCGAAGAAATCATAAATGCATGATTGACATCTGTCAATCTCCAGATCGCAGATACTACTTTATCGTGTTCAACTCTTGCCTTCATGCAAGCATCCATATCCAGACTATCATCCGTCCAGCTAGTAGTTGAAAATACAAATGCATGGTCAAACTCATTGCAATGTGCCTGACAGCTTTCCATACTTCCCACAGCCGGCGGACAGGACCATGATTTTCCATATCTTGGACATTCCATCTCACAGATTTTTTGAACCTCTTTAGTAAAAGGTATTTCTGAGGCTTTGATAAAATAATATTCAAGAATTGGAAGCTGACGTACTGCTTCTTCTATTTTTTCTCTTGTCAGTTTATTCATGGTGCACATCCTTTCCACTTTCTGATTTTTTTGCGGTATGTCTTACTATTTATGATATGGTTCATTATTCATGATGCGATATCCTCTGTAAATCTGTTCTAACAAAATAACCCGCATCAGCTGATGCGGAAATGTCATTTCTGAAAAGCTGATTTTTTCATCTGCCCTGTTTAAAACCTTTTCATGCAAACCCAGCGAACCACCTATAAAAAAGACAAGGCTGCTCTTACCGGTAATACCAAGTTGTTCTATCTTTCTGGAAAACTTCACAGAATCACTTGTTTTCCCATCAATTGCAAGCGCGATGCAATAGTCATCCTCCCGGACGTATCGAAGAAGTCTGTTACCTTCTGTCTCTTTTATCTTAAGTTCGAGATTTTCCCCTGCCTTATCCGGCGTTTTTTCATCTGCCACTTCTACAATATCAAGTTTGCAGTAACGGCTAAGTCTTTTCACATATTCAGCTATGGCATCCCGATAATATTTTTCTTTTATTTTTCCTACACACAAAACTGTAATTTTCATAAGAATTCCTTATTGATGGTAAAAAATCCCTGACAGACATTTCCAAGAAATAGAATATATCTGTCGGGGATTTTATTATATACTTACTGTTTCATAAATCTTATTTGTTTGAAAGGTATTCGTGGATTCCTTTTGCTCCTGCTTTACCTGCACCCATAGCAAGGATTACAGTTGCAGCACCTGTTACAGCATCTCCACCGGCATATACGCCTTCTTTTGTGGTTTTACCAAACTCTTCATCCGCGATGATACATTTTCTCTTGTTTGTATCTAATCCGATTGTTGTAGAAGAAATCAATGGATTTGGAGAAGTTCCAAGAGACATGATAACTGCATCTACTTCAATTTCAAATTCAGAACCTGGAATTTCTACAGGTCTTCTTCTTCCAGAAGCATCCGGCTCACCTAATTCCATGCGGATACAACGAATTCCAGTAACATTGTCATCATCATCAACAAGGATTGCTGTAGGATTTGTTAATAAATCAAACTGAACACCTTCTTCTTTTGCATGATGTACTTCTTCTGCTCTTGCCGGTAACTCAGCTTCACTACGACGATAGATAATATGAACTTCAGCGCCAAGACGAAGAGCTGTTCTGGCTGCATCCATAGCCACATTACCACCACCAACTACAGCTACTTTTTTAGCCTGTACGATTGGTGTATCGTAATCTTCCATAAATGCTTTCATCAGATTGTTTCTTGTCAAATACTCGTTTGCTGAGAATACGCCTTTTGCATTTTCTCCCGGAATACCCATGAACATTGGAAGACCTGCTCCTGAGCCGATAAATACAGCTTCAAAGCCTTCTTCTTTTAACAATTCATCAACGGTAATTGATTTACCGATGATTACATTAGTCTCAATTTTAACACCCAGTGATTTTACATTCTCAACTTCAGCTGCTACTACTTTGTCTTTTGGCAAACGGAACTCTGGAATACCATAAACTAATACTCCGCCTGTCTTATGTAATGCTTCAAAAATAGTTACATCATAGCCTAATTTAGCAAGATCACCTGCACAAGTCAATCCAGCAGGGCCTGAGCCAATAACTGCAACTTTGTGTCCGTTTTTCTCTGCAGGTGCAGCAGGTTTGATACCCTGTTCTCTTGCCCAGTCAGCTACGAAACGCTCTAACTTACCAATTGATACAGCTTCACCTTTGACACCGCGGATACATTTTCCTTCACACTGACTTTCCTGAGGACATACACGTCCGCAGATAGCAGGAAGGGCACTTGATTCTCCAATTACATTGAAAGCTTCTGCAAAGTTTCCTTCTTTAACCTGTGAGATAAATCCAGGAATGTTAATAGATACAGGACATCCTGAAATGCATTTTGCATTTTTGCAATTAATACAGCGGGAAGCTTCTTCCATTGCTTCTTCTTTATTATATCCTAAACATACTTCTTCAAAATTAGTAGCTCTAACCTTTGGATCCTGCTCTCTTACAGGAACTTTCTTTAATACATCTGCCATTATTTGTCACCTCCGCAATTACCGCATCCGCCGTGATGAGTATCTCCCTCACGTAGTTTAAGTAATGCACGTCCTTCCTGTGTTTTGTATAACTGCTGTCTCTTCATTGCTTCATCGAAGTTTACTTTGTGTCCGTCGAACTCTGGTCCGTCAACACATGCAAATTTAACTTCATCTCCGATAGTAAGACGACATGCACCACACATACCAGTACCATCAACCATGATTGGATTCATGCTGACGATAGTAGGGATATTCAGAGCTTTGGTAGTCAGACAAGCAAATTTCATCATGATCATTGGTCCGATAGCAACACACAGATCATATTCTTTTCCCTGTTCTTTTACTAAATCATTGATTACATCCGTAACAAGACCTTTGCGTACATAAGAACCGTCATCTGTAGTAATGTAAAGATTGCCAGCAACTGCTTTCATCTCTTCTTCTAAGATAACAAGATCTTTTGTCTTAGCACCCACGATAACATCAGCATCAATACCATGCTCGTGAAGCCATTTAACCTGTGGATATACAGGTGCAGTACCCACGCCACCTGCAACAAACAGGATTTTTTTATTCTTAACAGTTTCAAAATCATCAGTAACCAATTCAGATGCACATCCTAATGGTCCTACGAAATCTTCAAACGCATCACCAGTCTGTAATTCTTTCATACGTTCAGTAGACGCACCGATAGGCTGGAACACAATAGTAACAGTTCCTGCTTCTCTGTCATAATCACAGATAGTCAGTGGAATACGTTCGCCCTGTTCGTCTGTTTTGGCAATAATAAACTGGCCAGGTTCACAATGTTTTGCAATTCTTGGAGCTTCGACAACCATTGAATAAATGATGTCATTTAATTTCTCCGCTTTTTTGATAGTGTACATACATAACCTCCTACGTTTACGTAATAAATATTAAAATAGATTCCTATTTTACCCAAGCATTTAAACCTCAAATGATATGATAATACAAATCCCCCACTAAATACAAGGGTTTTATGCATTTTTTTTGTATTTTATAGAGATTCTTCAATATAATTTTCGAATTCTTCCGGACTCATCAGGACTTTTCTCGGTTTAGTGCCTTCTTCAGGGCCAACTACACCAGCTTCACTAAGCTGGTCCATAATTCTTGCTGCACGGTTAAATCCAATTTTAAATACTCTTTGAAGCATTCCTATGGAAGCTTTGTCTTTTTCGATGATAAACTTTCCTGCATCTACAAAATATGCATCAATATCAGAATCCGGTGTTCCTGCTGCACCTGCCGAGGTAGATGCATTAATCTTATCCTGAATCTCCTGACTGTAAGTCTGGGGCTCCGTATTCTTTGTAAGGAACTCGACAATTGCAGCCACTTCATCATCCGACACAAAAGCACCCTGCACACGAACAGGCTTTGGATATCCCTGCGGATAAAAGAGCATGTCGCCCTTTCCAAGCAGTTTTTCTGCGCCATTCATATCAAGAATTGTTCTGGAATCCACTCCTGAAGTAACAGAGAAAGCTACCCGGGATGGCATATTGGCTTTGATTAAACCAGTGATAACATTTACGGATGGTCGTTGGGTTGCAATAATCAGATGAATACCCGCTGCACGGGCAAGCTGTGCCAGACGACAGATAGCATCTTCTACTTCACCAGGGGCAACCATCATAAGATCCGCTAACTCATCTACGATAATAACAATCTGCGGCATCTTCTCTGGTTTTCCTTCTTCCTCTATATCTGCGATTCCATCTACTTTCTGATTATAGGAAACCAGATCTCTCACACCATATTCAGCAAATTTGTTATAACGTTCATTCATTTCAGCAACTGCCCAGTTTAGTGCACCCGCTGCCTTCTTTGGTTCTGTTACTACAGGAATCATCAGATGAGGAATACCATTATAGACACTTAATTCCACCACTTTTGGATCAATCATGATAAGTTTTACATCTGCAGGATTTGCTTTGTATAAAATACTCACAATCAAAGTATTGATACAGACAGACTTACCTGATCCAGTAGCCCCTGCTATTAAAAGATGTGGCATCTTGGCAATATCTGCTATAACAGTCTTTCCTCCAATATCCTTTCCTGCTGCAAAGGAGAGATTTGACTTACTGTTTTTAAATTCTTCTGTCTGCAGTAAATCTCTTAAGTGAACGGATGTATTATGTTCGTTAGGTACTTCAATACCAACTGCAGCCTTGCCTGGAATAGGCGCTTCGATTCGAATATCGGATGCCGCAAGATTTAGTTTGATATCATCTGTCAGATTTGTAATCCTGCTGACTTTTACACCTTGTTCCGGCTGCAGCTCATAACGGGTTACCGTTGGTCCACAGCTTGCATTTAATACAGTGACATCCACGCCAAAATTATGTAAAGTATCCTGAAGCTTTCTGGCTGTTTCCTGGAGATGCTTTTTAGAATCTCCGCCACCTTTGCTGCCAGGACGAAGAAGAGATAATGGTGGAAATTTATACGAAGCTCTTGCCATATCTTCAGCACTTCTAATTTCTTTTTGAATGTGTGAGATTCCCTCCTGCATCTCTTTTTGAGATGATTTAGGATTTTTTCTTTTTTCTCGCTTTACATCTGCAGTTTCTTCAGAACTTGTATCCTCTATATCAGAATCCACATCAACCGGACTGTCTTCCGGCTGTATCAATTCCATAGAATCATGAGCAGATTGATAAACAGAGATCTCCGGTTCCGGAATAGTATCCTGAACTTTCTCTTTTGCTGCTTTTTTTATAGTGTTTTTCTTGTTGGCTTTTTTTTGTGCGGGAGCTTTTGGTAATTCTGTATCAGTAAAGAAAGCATCTTTATCTGTCTCTTCTAATAACAGTTTTTCTTCCCTTCGCTCTTGTCTTTTTTGTTTTAACTCAGACTTTCTTTTCTGACTTTCATCCTTAGCCGAACGATAAACTTTTGAACTACTGTGTGCAAAAGTACGAACTAACGGTTTTTGGGTCATAACAATCGCAGCTATAATTAATGCTATTACAATGATCACATACGCTCCAATTATTCCAAATGCAGAACCAAGCACTACTGCAACCGCACCGCCTAAGATTCCACCTCCCAGTTTTTGTTCTGCAGATATGCCGTAACAATCCAATATCTTATCTCCCTGAACATATCCTATCATCAAAAGGTGTAAAAAAGCGCAGAAAAAAATCACGCAGCATACAGCACCGATGATTTTTCTAAGCAGTAACGCATTTCCCTTATTCGCCATACAAAAAGCGGTTCCGAAGAACAGGATAACGGGAACGATATAGGCCAAAAATCCAAACAAACCAAAAAAGACTCTGCTAAATGCCTCCCCTGCCTTTCCGCCAACTCCAAAATTACTTATCATCAGTAAAAGAGAGACCGCAAGCATAATCAAAAGAATAATATCATCTTTCAGCCCGCTTTCTGAAGCCGCCGCTTTTTTCTTTGTTGTTGTTTTTCTGGCATTACTCTTCTTTGTGGCTGCCATCATTTACCTCCCTCTAATCTCTATAATGTATAATTACATACAATTGCAACTACTCCAATAAAAAAGCAGTAAAATGCAAATAAATTTAACTTATTACGCTCAACTATACGAATCATCAGCCGAATAGCGAAGAATCCAGTGATTGCAGCAAATACCATGCCTACCAGATAAGGACCTCCCTGTGTCCAGGTAAACATCTCCTTATTAATCTCTCCCACTTCCACAAGCATGGCACCTATTATTGCCGGTATGGACATAATAAAAGAGTATTTCACTGCATATTTCCGGTTAAACCCACACAAAAGACAGGCAGCTATTGTTGTCCCAGATCTTGAAATACCCGGAAGAACAGAAAATCCCTGTGCCAGTCCTACAATAAATGCATTTCCATATGGTGTCGTCTTTGGAATCTTATTGCCCAACGGCACATAACCCACTACAAGCAGTAAAACTGCAGTAACTAAAAATCCAGTACCTGCTCCTAATAAAGACATATTCGTCATCTCCACTGCCCGCCTTAAAATCAGGCCTACGATTGCTGTGGGTATGGAGGCAATGATTACTAAGATTACCAGTTTCCGGTAATTATTATGTATGATTTTTCTATACGAAAGTGCATTCTGCTCTTTTATATTTTGAAAATATATTTTAATATTCGCAAAGATATCTCTTATTATACAAATCACCTCTAAAAGCAATTGTTTTATATCTTTTCGAAAAACTGCAATAACTGCAGCCAGTGATCCCACATGGAGAAGCACATCTACTAAAATCCCTGTGTTGGTCTCTATGTGAACTATATTCTTAAAAAGTGCAAGGTGCCCAGAGCTGCTGACTGGCAGAAACTCTGTGATACCCTGCAGGATTCCCATTAAAATTGCTTCTATGAATGTCATGCATAACCTCTTGATTTTTATTTTATTCGATATTATATACTACTTCAATACCTCGCTGAGTGTCCGGGGATATGATTCCTGGATTCATTAAGTGTTCACATTATACCACAATTTAATCGGTGGTACAAACTTCCTTCACAGTCTTTTCTTTGTTGTGTATTGCTATCAGTTCTTCCAATTTGGCATAAGCACTGGCTATTCCGCCTAATTCATCAATAAGGCCTTCCGAAACTGCCGCTTCTCCTTCAAGCATGGTTCCAACGTCTTTTACCAATTGCGATGAGTCTAGCATCAGCTTTTCAATTCGATTTTTCGGCATATGAGAATGTTCATCAATAAACTGAATAATGCGTTCCTGAATCTTCTCAATATTCCGATAGGATTGAATGACACCAATAAACATTCCATTGGTTCGAACCGGATGGATCATCATAGTTCCGCTTGGAACAATAAAAGAATAGTCTGCCGAAACAGCCATCGGCACACCAATTGAATGACCGCCGCCTAAAACCAGAGAAACCGTAGGCTTGCTTAATGAAGCAATCATTTCTGCAATAGCAAGTCCTGCTTCCACATCTCCGCCTACTGTGTGAAGAAGTATTAACAATCCTTCTTTTTCATTATCAGCTTCGAACCTGGCCAATTTAGGAATGATATCCTCATATTTGGTTGCTTTCGTCTGATTACCCAGCGCATCATGTCCTTCCACTTCACCTACTATAATTATAAGTTCTATTCTTTCTGCTGCCATAATAATCTCCTTTTCCGGTTTGTTTTACCTTATCATCCAGATTATTATGCCCCAAAGCCGAAAAATTAATCCTCCTACCAGCTATAATATCTGGTAAGAGGATTGTATATTCTTATTCATCCCAGTTATGATATACATACTGCACATCATCATCTTCGTCCAGTAAATCAAGAGTTCTCTGAAGATTCTTGACTGCTGTCTCATCCGTTAATTCCACATAATTCTGAGGTATCATAGTAACTTCTGCCTCTATCATAGGAATTTTCTGTTTTTCAAGTTCTTCACGAACAGCACTAAACGAATCCGGATCCGTAATTACTTCAAAACTGTCTTCTTCCTCTGCAAAATCCTCTGCTCCGGCATCCAGTGCCAACATCATCAAATCATCCGCATCCATCTCGCACTCTTCTTTATCAATGATGATTTGTCCTTTTTTATCAAACATAAAGGATACACAGCCCTGAGTTCCAATACTTCCGCTGCCCTTTGTAAATGCACTTCTTACATTTGCTGCAGTACGGTTTTTATTGTCTGTTAACGCATCTACAATAATTGCAATTCCATTTGGTCCGTATCCTTCATAGGTAACATATTCATAATTATCTGCATTTGCATCTCCAGCAGCTTTCTTGATTCCACGTTCAATAGTATCATTTGGCATATTGTTTGCTTTTGCTTTTGCAATCACATCACGAAGTTTACTATTGTTGTCCGGATCAGCTCCGCCTTCTTTTACAGCTACTACGATTTCACGACCAATGATGGTAAATACTTTACCTTTCTTTGCATCATTTTTTTCCTTTTTGTGCTTTATATTCGCAAATTTTGAATGTCCTGACATTTTTCTTCTCCTTCGATTAATTTCTTTACTTTTACTTTTTGTATAATGTTGTTCTCCACTTTTAAAATCTCAAAGCGAAATCCTTTTCCATCCACATAATGATCCCGGGATGTGGGGATATGATCTAACAAAGCAGTCAGATAACCATTTAGTGTTTCGAATTCATCATCAAACTCCACATGAAGAACCAGTGCGACCTGTTCCAGCGGCGTCAGCCCCTCCATAATGATACTGTTATCATACTGATGCTGGATAAAATTATCATCTTCATCATATTCATCAAGTATATTTCCGACAATCTCTTCCAGAATATCTTCCATGGCAACCAACCCGCTAGTCTGTCCATACTCATCGACTACAATAGCCATATGTACTTTCTTCACCTGCATTGCTTTGAAAATAGCATCAATACTTCGAGTCTCAGGAATAAATCCTACGGTACGAATAAGGGTTGGTATATCTTTTAAAGCAGTTTTACCATTATGGTAATATGTAACCTGCTTCATAGCATCTTTTAAATGAACGATACCGATAATGTTATCAATGTCATCCACATAGACCGGATAACGGGAATTACTTTCATCCACCATGATTTTAATTGCTTCGTTCAGACTCATATTGGCATCCAGCCCGATGATATTCATACGATGGGTCATAATATCCTTCGCATCTTTGTCACTAAACTGAATGATATTCTGAATCATCGCAGCTTCACTCTCCATGATAACACCCTGTTCATGTGCTTCATCCACCATATTGATAATTTCTTCTTCTGTCACATCTGACTTAGCATAAGGATCTATGCCGCAGATCCGGACAATAAGATTTGAGAACTTACCAATCAAAACAGTCAGTGGCAGAAAGATAATAGTCATCATATAGACTGGCTTCAACAGAAGGTAGACACTGCTCTGTGCATGATGTCTGCATATTTTTTTCGGTGCAAAAATGCCAATGCCCAGAAGTAAAATCAATGTCACCAAGAGTACTGCTATTACTGATACTAATAAAGTCCATGATTTAAGCGTCTGTGAAAACACAGAAAAATTGGCAAGCCATGCCTGTACGATATGTACAAAATAACGTATACCTACATAACCGGTTAATATACTCAGCAATGTGGCTACAATCTGTATCGTCTGTACCAGTCTTGCCGGCTTCTCCAGCATTTTTTGCAGCAGGATGGACTTTTTATCGCCTTCTTCCGCAAGTCTTTCAATCTCGTTTTCTCTAACATTTTGTATCGCTGCGCCAAAGCCGTACAGAATGCCATTAAAAACAATAAAAATCAGAAATATGATACAGCCCCATAAAGGGCTACTCCCATCATCCATATAAAAACTACTCCTTCGATTCATTAGTCAACCTAAAATATATCATCTTATGGGATTTTCGTCAAGAATTCATCCTATCCTATGTATATAATTCCAAACTTATCCTCAAACCATGGTTTACTTTTTCCAGAATATCCGTATCCAAATGGCAAACTTTTTCCTTCAGTCTACGTTTATCGATGGTACGCAGTTGTTCCAACAAAATAACAGAATCTTTTACGATGGCATAATTTGCTGCATCTATCTCAATATGCGTTGGCAGTTTTGCTTTATTCATCCGTGAAGTAATTGCCGCACAAATCACAGTAGGACTGTGTTTGTTTCCCACATCATTCTGAATAATGAGCACCGGCCGAATTCCTCCCTGCTCACTTCCTATGACGGGTCTTAAATCTGCATAAAATATATCCCCTCTTTTAATAACCACTTAAATCACACTCCGATTTCAAATAATTTCTAGAATACTGTTTTCTTATATCAAGTATTCCCAAATCATTCTTTTGTATTCGGAATGAAAATAATTTTAATTTATTCCCAAATTTTCCCCTGGTATTGATAGATTCGAGGTACCCTTTTATTGATATCACACACGAATTCATAATTGAATCTACCGCTTAAATCTCCTAATTCTTCTACAGAGATATTTTCTTTTTCTCCCTGTCCAACCAAAATCACCGGATCCAAATCCTGCGCGTTAGGGATATCTGTTACATCTACCATAAACTGATCCATGCAAACCCTTCCAAGAATCGGAGCTTTTTTATCATGAATAAGAACATACCCCTTATTGGAAAGCTGTCTGGGATACCCGTCTGCATAACCCACCGGAATAGTTGCCACACGCGTCTTTTGCGTAGTTATATACGTACCGCCATAGCTAATCATAGCACCCTTGTCCAGTTCTTTAACATAAGAGATATGACTGTGAATGCTCATTACCGGTTTTAGCAAAACAATATCTTTTTCCACTTCCTGCGAAGGATATAATCCATAAATAGTGATTCCTGCTCTGGCTATATCTAAGTGAGCCTGAGGAAGCCGTATGATACCGGCACTATTTGAACAATGGCGAATGGGCAGATGAATGCCTGCCTGTTCCAGCTTTTCTGCAAAAGACATATACCGGGTAAACTGATTCACGGCATGGGCTGTATCTGTCTCATCTGCCTTTGAAAAATGAGTGAACATTCCTTCAATCACAATATTAGGCAGCTTGGCAATTTCTTTGATGGTTTCTATACTGGAATCCACATCTGCAAACCCAATGCGGGACATACCAGTATCCAGTGCTATATGTATATATACTGTCTCATTGACTGTCTGGGCAACTTTTGAAAGTGCTTCAGCCATATCCATTTTAAATACAGCCGGCCGGATATGATTTCTTACAATAGTCTCATAATCCTCCTCGAAAGTATACCCCAAAATCAATATAGGTTTTTTAATCTTTTGTTCTCTTAATTCCACGGCTTCTTCAACCGTTGCAGTTGCAAATCCCCATATATAATCATAGGGTTCTACCACTTTTGCTATAGGTACTGCACCATGTCCATACCCATCTGCTTTTACGACTGCAATCAGGCTGGTATTTTCTGCCAGATTTTTTTTCATTTGTTCAAAATTGTATGCTACAGCATCCAGATCAATCTTTGCATAAACTCTGCTGTGCTTTTTCATGTTCTCTTATCCTCTTTTCCTTATTCAGTCAAAATTTAATTCTTTCAGAGCTTCAATCATATCACTCGCCATCATGTAAGAAGCGCCCTTCTTTTCACAGGCTGCATCTCCTGCTTTCCCATGGAGAAACACACCCAAAGCTGCAGCTATATCAAAAGGTGTTTTTCTTCCTAACAATCCAAGAATCATTCCAGTAAGTACATCGCCTGAACCAGCGGTAGACATCCCATTGTTTCCACTGGTATTCATATAAATATGTCTGCCCTCCACTGCAGTAACCGTTCTGGCATCCTTAAGTACAACCGTAACCTTATAGTTATCAGCAAATTCGTCTGCACATGAAACTAAATCATCTGCAAATTCTTTGATTGGCTTATGCAGCAGCCGGGCCATCTCTCCCAGGTGTGGAGTTAGAATACATAGACCGTGATAATCTTCCAGCCAGTCTGGATGAACACTTATTATATTCAAGGCATCTGCATCCAAAACCAATGGTTTTTGATTGTGAGTCAGTACGTATTTTACAATTGTCTCTGCTATTTCTTCCGTTCCTATCCCGGGACCGGCTCCAATCACATCTGCCCACTCCATATCCGCCTTAAGTTCCTCTTCATTCCATTTTCCCGTGCTGTGATAAGTGGTAACCATTGCTTCCGGCAAAAGTTGCTGCAGCACTTCCCTGTTCTCATCAGATGTATAAATCTTTACCATACCAGCACCCACTCGAAATGCTGCAAGCGCAGACAGATAAGCTGCACCACTTATTTTATCACTTCCGGCAATCACAAGAACTTTTCCGTAAGTACCTTTATTGCTGTGTTCCATCCGGGCTGGTATCATGGTAAGGTCACTGTTCTCTAGGCTATAGAGATGTTTTAAATCCGTGGATGGCACTTCCAGAATACCGATATCTTCCACCAGTACTCTCCCTGCATATTTTGTTCCCGGGTATAATAACAATCCTGACTTTTGAAATGCAAATGTAACTGTAGTATCCGCATGGATTGCGCATCCCAGGATAGCACCATTATCTGCGCTGACACCCGATGGGATATCTACGGCTACAACCCTTGCCCTGGATTGATTTACCTGTTTTATCAAAGAAGCATAGTTTCCCTGTATTTTTCTATTTAATCCAACGCCAAAGATGGCATCTACTATAGTAGTATATTCGGTCCAACTGATTTCTTGTACAAATTGTACGCCACATTTTCTAGCAATTTTTCTCTGCTTTTTTCTGGATTTTGTCTCATGTTCCTGATTTCCGCATAAAAACACATCCACTGCAACACCTTTTAGAGTTAATAATCTGGCAATGGCCAGTCCATCCCCTCCATTATTGCCGCTTCCACATAATACCAACACCCGGCTTAAATCATACACTGGATTTTCCAATTCCCGGCATACGGCTAATGCAGCCCGCTCCATCAATACCATTGCCGGAATTCCAATTTTATCTATCGTATACGTATCCATTATCTTCATAGCTTCGCTATCTACAATACGCTTCATACCTGCCTCCTGTCTGCATCAGATATCAATAAAGCTGTTACAAATAAGAACGTTATCGTTCTTTTATTGTAACAGCTTTACTCTTTTCGCTTATTTATGCTCTTTCTCATAGTTGCTCAAATTATAGGACAGTCTCATAAGACTTTCTGATAAATGAACATTTTCTACAATCACATCTTCCGGAAGTGACAGATTTAAATCCGTATGTGCAAAATTCCATATTGCTTTCACTCCACACTGTACTAGTTTTTCTGCCATTTCTGGTGCTTTATTCTTTGGTAAAGTCAAGGTTGCAATATGAACTTCATTGTCCTTTAAAAATGTTGGTAATTCGTCCACCATCTTAATTGATATGCCTCTGACTGATACTCCCTGGAGAACAGGATTAACGTCGAACAATCCAATCACCTTAAATCCCCGTTTTTCAAACTGAACATAATTAGCCAAGGCCTGTCCTAAATTGCCAGCACCTATGATAATCATATTATGAACGCGATCCAATCCCAGAATAGTTGCTATTTCCGTATATAAGAACTGGACATTATAACCGTACCCCTGCTGGCCAAAACCACCGAAATTATTCAAATCCTGGCGAATCTGCGACGCAGTTACCTGCATCTTTTCACTTAATTCATTGGAAGATATCCGCTCCACACCATCTTCTAACAATTCTCCAAGATAACGATAATATCGTGGCAGGCGCTTTATGACTGCTCTTGAAATTTCTTTCCCTTCCACTATGTTACCTCCCTGTTCTTATGTACTATTATATAAAAATGTTAAAACTTTGTCAATTGAAGTTATGCAACTCTTCTAAATTATCTTACTCTTTTTTTGTCAAAGAATCATTTTTTTATTGTAAATTCTTTATTTTTCTATATAATAGTGGGTAGACTGCAAAAAATGGAGGTTACCAATGATATTATCTTGTCAGCATATCAAGAAGACATTTTCAGATCAGACACTTTTTTCGGAGGTGTCTTTTCATATAGAAGAACGCGAAAAAGCTGCCCTGGTAGGGGCTAATGGTACAGGAAAATCTACTCTTTTAAAAATCATTATGGGAGAACAAACCTGTGATTCCGGAGAAATCATTCTTTCAAAGGGTAAAACCATAGGCTATCTGGCACAGCATCAGGAACTAAATGGCTCACAGACGATTTATGATACTCTTTTGGAAGTAAAACAAGATATCATTACCATGGAACAAAATCTAAGACAACTGGAATTAGATATGAAGCATAATACCGGCGAAAAGCTTGAGGAACTCATGGAACAATACACTCGTCTCAGCCATCGATTTGAACTGGAAAACGGATACGCCTTTAAAAGTGAAATCAATGGAGTCTTAAAGGGACTGGGATTTGACGAATCTGAATATGCAAAAGAAGTTGCCACTTTATCCGGAGGGCAAAAAACCCGTGTTACTTTAGGTAAACTGCTTTTACAGAATCCCGATATTTTGCTGCTTGATGAGCCCACAAACCACTTAGATTTAAATTCCATCAATTGGCTGGAAACTTATCTGCTCAATTATTCTGGCGCTGTATTAATTGTATCTCATGACCGTTACTTTCTTGACCGCATTGTTACAAAAGTCATCGGCATAGAAAATGGTACTTGTATCTCTTTTTCGGGAAACTATACTGCATTTCACGAAAAGCTTTCTATGATACGAGAAGCGCAATACAAAGCTTACGTCAATCAACAGAAGGAAATTCAACACCAGGAAGAAGTTATTGCCCGTCTTAAGTCTTTTAATAGAGAAAAATCCATCAAACGTGCAGAAAGCCGTGAGAAAGCTCTTGAAAAAGTTGAGGTACTAGAAAAGCCACAGGAATTAGATGTACAGATGCGTCTTCATCTGACCCCCCGTATATTAAGCGGCAATGATGTACTTACAATTGAAGATTTAAGCAAAAGTTTTGATAAAGAGCAGTTGTTTCAAAATGTAAATATCGAAATCAAGCGTGGTGAACATGTTGCTGTCATCGGAAATAATGGGAGCGGAAAAACTACACTGCTTAAAATCATTAACGAACTCGTTCCCGCTGATACCGGTACCGTACGTCTTGGAAGCAAAGTACAAATCGGATATTACGATCAGGAACACCATGTTCTGCATAAAGAAAAGACTATATTTCAGGAAATTTCTGACGATTATCCTACTTTGACTAATACAGAGATACGTAATGTACTGGCAGCATTTTTATTTACAGGAGAAGATGTTTTCAAACCCATTCAGGCATTAAGTGGTGGCGAACGTGGACGTGTCTCTCTGGCGAAACTTATGCTTTCGGAAGCAAATTTCTTAATTCTTGATGAACCAACGAACCACCTGGATATTTACTCTAAAGAGATTTTAGAAAATGCACTGAATCATTATTCCGGCACACTGCTCTATGTATCCCATGACCGTTACTTTATTAACCAGACTGCTACGCGAATTCTGGATTTAGAAGGCGGCAATTTTGTAAATTATATCGGAAATTACGATTACTACCTGGAAAAGCATCTTCAGAATCCAACAGTTTCATCCAATGAAGAAGGTGCCAAAGAGGAAAATATCAGCGAAACAAAATTAGACTGGAAGATCCAGAAAGAAGAACAGGCCCGAATACGAAAGAGACAAAATGACTTAAAGAAAACCGAAAGCCAGATTGAACAATTAGAAGCTAAAGATCAGGAAATCGATGAAGAACTTACAAAAGAAGAAGTTTTCACAGATGTAGCAAAATGTATGGCTTTAAACAAAGAGAAACTAGACATTGCCAACCAATTGGAAACGTTATATGAATTATGGGAGACCCTGGCAGAATAAGCCAGGGTTTTTATCTACTTTGAAACATTCAATAACTTATCCAGAGACAGTAACCCCCATCCCTGCTGGTTTCTGGGCAGGCCTAAATCTATGGTACTGCTCTTTAAAAGCATCTTGATTTTCACATTACTAAGGTAGCCATCCTTATCGAGCAAACGTGCAATTCCACCAGACACTTTTGGCGTAGCCATTGAAGTTCCGGTTTTTTCCACATATGGGAAATCACTTAGATAGTTCGTACAGGAAAGAACTCGATATCCATGTTCCACCAAATCCGGTTTACAGATACAATCCCTGGTGGGACCTGTGGATGAAACTTCCAGAGCCTTGCCATTGTTATCTACACAGCCTACAGTTATTACTTTGGGACTGTTTCCAGGTGCTGTGATAGTCTGCATATCAGGTCCTTGATTTCCAGCTGCCGTCACAACTACAAAACCCTGATTCCACATCTCCTCTACTCCATCCATCAAATCTTTATAGCGTTTTGAATTATAGTTCATGGTGCCAAATGATATATTAATTATCCGGATATGATACTGCTTCCGGTTTTTTAAAATCCACTGGAAAGCCCGTAACACATGTGGAATCTGCCCATTGCCCTTATGATCTAAAATCCGTATTGCTATAATACCACTCTCGGGCGCAACTCCCATACACCGTCCCTTTGAAAATGTTCCATCACCTGCTGCTATTCCTGTCACATGTGTCCCATGACCATTCGGATCATATAATCCTATTTTACCCTGAACCATATCCTGAAATTCTAAAATGCGTTGTCCAAAGGCAGGATGCCCAAAAATACCGGTATCTAAATAGGCAATTCCAATTTTTTCTTTCATTTTCAAACCATTCCTTTTTATTAAAATATTCAGAGCATCTGTCATATGATATCAAAAAAGGACTTTATGGCTGATTTTAAAATATTAAATATATCAAATCAATATGCGGACTATATCGTCCCCTACGCCAGTTCCAGACAATCTTTTCTCGAAAATTACGAAGCCTATGGTGCACAAATATTAAACGGTTACTATGGGCTGTTACATGTTAATAGAACTATTCTTCCATTTCCTGATCTAGCCACTACCGGATACAGTCTGATTCCAAAACTTTTTACCCTTCTAGATACAACAAGTTTAGAAGAGACGGGCGTTCTTACTCTGCAAAGGCAGCCTTATCTTAATCTGACAGGCAAGGGAATTCTGCTTGGATTTATAGATACCGGCATCGACTATCTGCATCCTGCTTTTTTAAACAATGCCAATCAGACTCGTATCGCCGCCATCTGGGATCAAAGTTCCAGTCAGGGGCTTCCTCCTGCCGATTATTATTATGGTACAGAGTTTGACCAAACAACGATTAATCAGGCTCTCAATTCCGATAACCCTTATGAAATATGTGATACACGTGACACCAATGGTCATGGAACAGCATTAGCCGGGTGCGCCTGTGGAAGTGCCGATTTTTCTATCCCCTTCTCCAGTCCGGCTCCAGATGCAGGCATTCTGGTTGTAAAACTAAAAGAAGCCAAACCCTATCTGCGGGAATACTATTATGCTAAGGAAGATGCGCCTGTATATTCTGAAGCAGATCTTATGATGGGACTTCGCTATCTTGCTCAGAAAGCAGCCTCTCTAAACCTTCCCCTGGTCATCTGTATCGGTCTTGGCACAAATCAGGGAGACCATGGAGGTAATTCACCAATTAACAACATGCTCACAAATCTTCCTGCCATTAATCCTTTATGCAATGTAATAACAGCTATTGGTAACGAAGGACAAAGCGCTCATCACTTTGAACACGAACTTACAGCTAAAGAGGCTATGCACACTATGGAAATACAAGTAGACGAAAACACTGTCGGATTCCAACTGGAGATATGGGGACATCCTCCGGCACTTTACTCGATTTCTATCCGTTCCCCTTTAGGAGAAGACATACCTAGAATTCCGCTCAGATTAAGAAAACAGGATCTCATTTCCTTTGTGCTAGACAACACAATCATCTACCTAAATTACGAATTAGTCCAGATAAATTCAGAAAACCAGCTTATATTACTGCGTTTTCAAAATCCATCCAACGGCATCTGGCAGATTACCGTTCATTGTACAGAATGTGGCGACAGAAGTTTTCATGCCTGGCTTCCCATAACCGGACTGCTCTCTTCCAACCCCGTATTTTTAAGACCAAATCCCGGAACTACTCTCTGTGTTCCATCAGACTCCCGGGATGTCTTAACTACAGGAGCATACAGTGCTTATAATCAATCCTTTTATCTGGAAGGCAGCCGCGGTTATACATTTAACAATTTAGTGAAACCAGATATATGTTCCCCGGGTGCAGCACTTACTGTCCCCCGCATAAACGGAGGATATACTACCAATTCAGGTACTTCTATTGCTTCCGCCTTTCTATCCGGAGCAGTTGCACAACTAGTTCAATGGAGTATCGGAAGGAATCCACCGGTATACTTAAAGAACCAGGAACTGCTTGCTTATTTGATTCGAGGAGCTTCCCGCAGGGATTCTATTGAATATCCAAATCCTATGTGGGGATATGGCACTTTGAATCTGGCACAGATTTTTTATGTTCTTTCCGGATGATTTGTAACCATACCCCTAAAAAATGCATATGATGTGATTGTAAATATAAATACCTGGAGGCTTTTATGAGTGACTTAGCAGCAACAAATTGTGGATGTGATTGTGATGACCGCTGTTCAGGCGGAAACAGTTTATTCGGCGGCGGAGACAGCGGATGC
The DNA here is from genome assembly GCA_028696165.1 of Lachnospiraceae bacterium. Classification (GTDB taxonomy): domain Bacteria; phylum Bacillota; class Clostridia; order Lachnospirales; family Lachnospiraceae; genus JAQVHQ01. The sequence goes on from JAQVHQ010000016.1 coordinate 59,849, forward strand.
AGTTGTATTGTCTGGATTCTGTTACTGTCCTGCCTGTGTGGCAATGGCGGCGGATTATTTGGTGGAAATTCCTGCGGAAGTTCTTGCGGCTGTAATTCTGGCAGTGATAATAATTTTATCTGGATTATCTTACTGCTTGCCTGCTGTGGCGGCTCTTGTGGATTATAATCTTACTATCTGCAAAGTCCCTGACATTAAAGATGCATAGCGAAGGAAGGAACGGCTTAGGCCGTTCCCTTCTTCACCTTTACAGGCTTTTCTTTTTTCTTTAACTTTTCTTTATCCTCCATTTCCTTCTTTCTCTGACATTCCAAATCTATTTCATAAAATGCATTACCATCAATGATTAATTTTGTTTTTTTGTAACTGTTCAGTACCCTAATATCTAACAAGTACTATATTTGTGCAAAACAGAGAAAATAATTTTTCTGTTTTAGCACCAGTTTTAGGTTTTTAGAAAGGTTATCCACCACTTCCATCTGATT
>JAQVHQ010000017.1 GCA_028696165.1 Lachnospiraceae bacterium
ATTTGAATTTCACAGGTGAAGTACGTCTATTTTTAGGGGTAATTCGAATGGTCAATGCTGTAATCGTCAAAATACAATATTTATGATGAAAAATAATCATTACAAAATCATCATGAATAATTCAGGTATTCTATAAATTATTTGTAATGTTCTACAAATCTCATAATAATGGCTGCACACTGGGCGCGGCTTGCATTGCCCTGTGGGCTGATATTTCCCTTATCTCCTGAGATTAATCCTGCGCCTACTGCCCATTTTACAGAAGACAGTGCAAAAGAAGATACCGAATTCCTATCCGGAAATCCGCTCAGGTCATTATTTTCCGATGTATCATAATCTTTGTATTTTGCATAATTAGACAGCATGATTGCAATCTGTTCACGGGTGATATTGTCTGCCGGTCCGAAATTTCCATTGGAATAGCCATTTAATATACCGTTTTGATTTGCCCATAGGACTGCTTCTGTGTAAAATTCACCTTCCGTTACATCCGGGAACTTGTCTGTATATTCTGTCTTTGGAGAACCTTCCATCCGGTGCAGGATACATGCAAACTGGGCACGACTCAGATTCTCTGCCGGAGCAAACCTGCTGCTACCGCCCATACCAGTCATATAGCCGTAATCATATACGTACATAGCCGGCTCATAGAACCAGTCTGCACTGGTTACATCAGAGAATGGATTTGGTCCTACTATCACATTGCATATAGCACTTTTATTGCCCACAGCAGCTGTAATTGCAGCTGTTCCACGCTTGTTTCCAGCTGTTACAGTTCCATCTTTTACGGATGCCACTTCCGGGTTGCTGCTAGTCCATGTGACGGTCTTATCGTCTGTGGTATTGGACGGATTGTAACTTACGCTTAGCTTAATACTCTTCTGATAGTCCAGATTTACATTGGTTTTATCCAGAGAAACCCCCTGCAAACTCAAATTAGCTCCCGGTATCGGAATCACCTCGTCACACATACCGCCGTTATCCGGGTAAGAATAATATAAGTTTCCATCTATATCCGCATGAATATAACCGCAGTATATCCCCTCGTCAAGCGTGATAACTTTTTCAGCACCGGAAAAATCTGCAGCGATTTTGTAAACCTCATTATAATCTGCATAATATATCATATGGTTATATACTGTGATACAACTACCCTGATAACGAGTATCATATACCTGTACCTCGTTATTCCCATAAAAGTCTGTCTTTACAATCCTTCGATCCGGTGTCAGCCGATACCAATTATCACCATCATAGGTCAAGTTATCACTGCCCTCTGACGGAATATTTAAAAATACGGTTCCATTAGATGGCTGATTTCCCGCATATGTACCGTGATGACCATACACACCCTCGGCCTGAAACTCCTGTTCGTTTTTCAAGAAATACTCATAATCAATAAATGACTTGCAGTCTGTGTCATCCATTATCGAATCGTCCCATGTACAATCCACATAATACCAGCCACCGTCCACATATACCTGATTCCATGCATGATTCAAATCATCGCAGGTAACACGGATAGACTTGATATTTTGATAGGCAAGCAGTATATTAAATGCTTTTGCATAGCCATCGCAGACTGCACTTCCATTAACCAGTGCATCATATGCTGTATATCTGCTATAAGTCAAATCATAGGAAGTGTAAAACACCAGATAATCATGGAGTGCTCTTACCTTTTCCTTATCGGTCATCGTATCATCTACATATTGGTCGGATTTAAGGATTGCTGCTTCAACCTGACTATAACGTGTATCAAACTCTGCTTTATCCATGCCCCAATAGTCTATCTCATAAGTTACGCTGTTCTCATCTATCCTACACCTGTAGCTTAAGCCTCCCAACGCTGCATCTGCAATCGGATCAAACATACAGGCTTCGTTCCAAAATTCTTCTGTTTTTTCCTGATAGTTTTCATATGTTACACCCTGTCCAGTAATTGTCACAGTCTCACCATGGGACATAATTGTGTCATACAACTGTCTCGCCGGTGCGCTTAACTGGCTGCTGTTTTCTATGGACGAAGGGGTTATTTCATAATCTTGCTTCTGTTCGAAACGTTCATAGCTGTCTATGTATTCGTTTTCTGTGTAACTTGGTTTGTCAGTGGTTTTTAGGGTCCCCTGTAAAAGTTCTGACTGTGGTGTGATTGCTTCCTGTACTGGTTCTTCCTGTATTAGGTCTTCCTGTGCCTGTTCTTTCTGTGCCTGTTCTTTTTGAAGAGTTTCTTTTTGTGTTGATTTTTTCTGTACAGGTTCTTCCTGCAGTATTTCCTCCTGTACATTTGCTGGCTGTGTCTGCTGCTCCTGGCTTTCTGCTGCATATATTGGAGTTACATATAAGAGTAACATCACACATATGACAGCAAAACGCATCATTATTGTCCTTTTCATATGCGTCTTCCCCCTTGGTTCTCTTTCTGTGATATAAATTGTCTAATTTATTTTATCATATTCTGGTATAATTGTAATTATTATCCTTATTGAAATTGAAATCATTTTATTTATGTTAATTCTATTGAAATCTGCTTTCTCTGAGATTGACTTTATCGGGATTGACTTTAATGATATAGCCTTTTAAGAATATACCGCATTTATTACAGCACATTCTGACCTTGCAACATTTTTCTGAGTGTCAAATCTGGTTCCATTTTCTTTACCAGATTTATTAATTCATTCAAACCAAGCGGTGATATCTATTCATCATATTCAAAAATTCTTGTAAAACCAGGTGCTGGTACTTCCTCACTGAATTGATCATCGATTAAAAATCATCGGACAATATTTCTTCATCGGATTAATCATCACTCAAACAATCATCGGATAACGCAAAGAGGAATGATCAATTTGATTTCAATTGACCATTCCTCTTTCTCGAAACTCTTTATTTACTTTTTCTCTTCATTTCAACTTATTTACAACACTCTTCAATCTCATCATAATTAAAGCACACTGGCCGCAGATGCTGTTATCTGCTGATTTTAAACTGAAAACAGAAAATACTTAGAACTTAATTTTCTAAATGTTCCATCCGCCTGCTTTTCTTCTGTACAGTTATACATCATATAGTTTCCTTTTTCTAATGAAGACACCTTGAACCATGCACAGGATGATGCCTGGTATCTCGCTTTTGCAATCCATGCTTTCTTGGCATCACTGTATATATAACAGGTAGTGTAATAATTGCTGTCCTCACTTGTCAGATTCGATGTGCAGCCAAAGAGCAGACCTTCAGATGTCTCTGCTACACAGTCCTCTAACACTTTTTTACCCATTTGCGGACGTTTTACTTCTGTCTCAAAAATACCATAAATGTCATATCCCCAGCCTTGCGGATCTTCTGGAATGCCAGTCAGCGGCCCATATATCCCCGCATATATAACAATTTCATAATCATCATTTGCATCCGGCTTCCATTCAAATACTGTGCTGTCCTGCCATCCGGCAACCAGTTCCCGTGATCCTTTTGTATAATTATAGGCATACATACAATATTTATATTCCTGCTCTGGATACTTACTTTTAATATTTGCTTCTACTGTAAATCCATCATTGTTTTCTGTTAGTATTGTACCATAATCTTCGAAAGAATAACTATCGGAAGTTGTACTGTTGTCTCCTTGAGGTGCAACTACCCATTCCTCTTCACTAATCGGTTCATTTGGTATAGATGGTATCTCCTCCTGTGCCGCCTGTACAGATACCCCTGTTCCTGCCAAAACCAACGCCATAGCCACTCCTGCCATTGCATTCTTTATTATCTTCTTCATATACCATACACCTCCTTCTTTGACATCTACATTCAGATTAATTACCTTTATACCATCACCTGTATCGTCTAATGTACAGCATATATTATACTACCCCCCCCAATATTTTACTATACCAATATTGACGGAAAGCTTACATTTTTTGTTTCCTTTTGAAATTTTCTTGTACTTGAGCATTATTCTGCTGCATACCGTAAAAATCGAAGTATAATAGCAGCACACTGGGCACGGCTTGCCTCGCCCTGAGGTGAGATATTTCCTTTGTCTCCGGTAATCAGACCGATATCAATAGCCCAGGCGATGGAAGGTCTTGCAAAACTGCTTACACGATTACCATCCGGGAAGCCGGAAAGAATAGAAGCGATTTCCTGTTCGCTGTAGGAAGGTTCGCCATAGTAACGATAAAGAATCGTCGCCAGCTGTTCACGGGTGATATTATCTGCCGGTCCAAAGTGACCATTATCATATCCGGAGATAACGCCATTTTCAGCAGCCCATAGAGCAGGCGATACGAAAAAGCTGCCATCATTATTTACATCAGGGAAAATCGGTGAGTAGGAAACTGCCGGTTCTCCTTCCAGACGGTATAAAATAGTTGCAAACTGTGCACGGGATAGTGGTTGTGCCGGCCCAAATGTAGTCTCATTTAGCCCAACCATGATATCACTCTCATATGCATCAAATACATCCCTGAAGAACCAGTCACCACTGTTAACATCTTCAAACTTCCACTCTTTGCTGGTATAGAGCTTAAGAGTAGTTGTTTGATTATTGTAATTTACAGTTACTGTCTGTGAAGCGCCAATCTTGGAATCATCATATCCGCTGCACATCTCCTGGATAAGCGGAAGATAGGAAGTGCCATGTTCACACTGAACTACGACAGTCATACCAAGTGCATCAATAGTATAGCCGGTTGGCAGAACATATGTAATATCACTGTCTACACCATCAAGTGAGATGCTGGTTGGAGTACAGCTTCCGGTAAATAACTGTGTCCAGTAGGTGTTGCCGGAGTTTCCCATACCTATATGTGTATTAAGTGGATTTACTATATTGGCATAATGACCCTGGCTATTCACCCAGCCGACTACTGCATCATATGGATCTGTGACACCATATAATATGTTTTCTGCGGCAACATCGTAGTCAATCCCTAAATCCTCAAGGATGGTAAAGCATTCAGTTCCATTCGGACGGGTATGATCAAAAAGAGTTAGCAGTTCATTTGAACGGATTTTAGCAGCTTCCTCCAACCGGGGCATCATAGACAACGGCTGCAGACCCTCATACATTCGAACCTGATTTGTGTAATAGAGAATTGCCCACTCTTTATCAGAGCAATAATTTTGATAGGTTTCGGAAAAAGGCTGTATAGTTTGTGTAGTTTCCGGCTGCTGATACAATTCTGGCATTTTTCTAATTTCCATATTGTAAGTGCTGCCGTCTGATTCAGGAGTGAATTCTTCCTGTCCTTCTGTGATAGCTAATGCGTCACCTATTTCGGCACTGGCCCAGATAGGGGTAATTGTGCTGGCAACTGTCAACATTGCAGCACAGCATAGAGTAAGTAGTCTTTTCTTTTTCATGTGATTCCTCCATTTTTTATAATATAGTCCTACTACAAGTATATATGGTTGCATAAAATTATGCAAGGAATTCAATAAAGCTAAAATATATATGTATGAAAGGGGACTAATCAATTTTCATACATATCCAAAAACCGCGACATCACAATTGCACATTCACATCTCGCCGCATTACCTCTTGGGTCCAAACTTGTACCTGCATTCTTCCCTTTTATAAGTCCGCTTCCAACAGCCCACTGCATGGATTCCATTGCGTAATCCTGTATCAGATAGGCATCCGTAAAACCACTTACCTCTGCACTTTGACTCACATCATAGCCGGAATGTTCTGCGTAATTGTGAAGCATGATAGCCATCTGTTCTCTGGTTATCGGATCACCTACACCAAATTTTCTGCTGCCGTCTGAATATCCATGTACCACATCATTGGCATTTGCCCATAATATGGCATCTGTATAGTACACTCCATCAGATACATCCGAGAAAGTATTTGCATATGGCATATCAGTTTCCCCATTGAGGCGATACAGCATAATTGCAAATTCTTCTCTGGTCAGGTTATCATATGGAGCGAATACTGTGGCACTCTTTCCTGTCATAACTCCATACAGATACATATCAGCCACATCATCTCTGAACCAATCATATGCACTCACATCTTCAAAAGGCCAATCATTCCTTACTGTCACCTGGCAGGATACTGTAAAACCGCCATCGGCAGTCTGTCCGGTAACAGTGGCAGTTCCTGCGCCCTTAGCCAGTATAGGGCAGCATTCGCCCTCTGCATACTCAGCCGAATCTTCGTCTACTGCCACCACATTTTCATTACTGGAAGTCCAGTTTATATGCTTATTGCTGGCATTTTGCGGCGATATGGATGCCTGTAAGACATCTATATCATCTTCGAAATCCATATATACATTTGACTGGTCAACAGAGCATCCATTTACTGATACTTTTGTTCCTGAGGATGATACCTGCATACCATTGGAAGTATAAAATTCCTCTGCATAAGATCCTTTCTGTACATAATAGCATTCATTGCCGGTAAACATATCTTCATATATAACTGTAACACTTGCAGGAACAACTACCTTTTTCAAGGATGGGCAATCAAAGAAACAGGCTCCCCCTATCCACTTTACCCCTTCCGGAATAGTGACTTCCTGTAAAGACTGCAGATAAGCAAACCCCCACGACTGTATAAACTCTAAGGTATCTGGCAGTGAAACAGATGTAACTGAAGATAAACGCTGCATATCATCCATATCCTCTATACCTGTAGAATAACCAATAACAGTATATCCATCAATGGAAGAAGGTACAGTAATGGATGTTCCACCACCCAGATATCCATCTATAAACACTGTTTTTTCTTCTTCATCATATATTTCATAACTAAACTGTCCACTGATTACTGAAGCTGTTGATATGTCACCGGATTCTCCTAATTCCGTCGTTTCTGCATCTTTATAATTCGTCTCTGCAGCCTGCGTCACAGTAAGCTGTCCCAGACAAAGAACTGCTGTCATACATAGTGCAATAATTCTCTTCTTCATTTTCTTAGCCCTCCCGCTATTTTCCTAACAATTCTTTGCTGACCTTCTCCAATCGTTCCAGGATTTCCGACTGTACCACTTCCGGGTTCTTCTCCGACGTCACCTCGGGTGATTTTGCCTTCTTGCCTTTCCAAAAGATTCTCCTGATGTCCAATTGACCGATACGCTTCATGCTTTCCTCATCCTCCAGACTGCACTTCACATTCGAAGACTCTTTCTTCACCTTTTTCCACAGCTGATGCATCTCCTTTAATCCGTCTTCTGAATAGATTCCATGTTCAAAGCTCAGCTTGTAGTACTCAAATACATACTCTAGTGCGGTACTCCACAGGAAATGTTTATCTTCTTCGCACACAGTTCTCATATAGAGATCAAAATATACAAGTGCTTTGATGCGATACAGATTGTAGTGATTCCATGTATGTGTATTACTGCTCAGATTATTTCTCTGCAGATAGAACTTCATGTCATCATTTATCTCGATTTTCTTCGCCATGGAAAATGTAAGATAACGAAATGCAGTCTCAATATCCTGCTGTTTATATTCATAAAAGAATATTTGATTATCCAGCAGAAAATCCTTATCATAGATACATGCCCAGAATTCCATAGCCGGGATATGATTCTTGATTGGCTGCACATCATCCGGTCTGGTAATCTCAACCGGTGTTTTTAATTCCATATCTGTCCGCAGTTTCGGTGTACATAGAATATCGACATCTTTACTTCCATAGGTAGACATTTTTTCCATAAAGTCTTCGTCCATGCTGCCTGAAAGCAGCAGGTCATCTGCATCAAGATAAGCTATCCATCTGCCCTTCGCCTCTTTCATTCCTACATTTCTGGCATGTCCTGCGCCCTTATTCTCTGTTCGTATATAGTGAATATTAGCATCTGCATATTTTTGGCATATACTGCCAGTAGCGTCTGTGGAACCATCATCTACCACGATTAGCTCCACCGCAGGATTTTTCTGTCTGATAAAAGATTCTATAGCTGTTCCTATGAACTCCTCTCCATTATAACATGGGGTTATAATACTTAATTGAATTTCCATCTTATGTCCCTCCTCCGTATAATATCTATAATAACATGTTTTTTATTGTTTTCAATTGTAACCCGGCAGATTCTCTGCATTAATGATGTACTTATTTTACTTTTTCATAATACCTTGCTTAATTATCTACGATTGTATATAATCGTTTTAAACAATTCACAGAAAATGAAAATGAATATACACTTATCCTGAAATATGGTATATTTATATTCATAAACAAATGCAGATTGGAGATTTATCGTGAAAAAAGTTTTTATTCATGCCTACGTTGCTGGCAACCTCGGTGATGATTTATTCCTGAAGGTACTCTGCCAGCGTTTCCCCCGAATTCAGTTTCGCCTTTATGCCGGGGAAGATTACCGTGAAAGGCTGTCTGAGCTGAAGAATCTGAAGATTTATTGCCCTACAGATGAACGAACCCACCGTTGGGATACTTTCCTGCAGAAGGTTTTTCATAAAGAAAATGGATTTTGGAAATTGTTAATTAAGACTTCCGATGCGGTTGTCCATATTGGCGGTTCGATTTTCACCCAGCACTCTGACCAATGGATTGATTTTTATAAAATGGATGCACTTTTACTCCATATGAGCAAAAAGCTCTTCCTCATAGGTGCAAACTTCGGACCTTATTCAGACGAAGCTTACTACGATCACTATCATGACTTGTTTAAAAACTATGCCGGTATTTGTTTTCGTGATGCTTATTCTTACAGGCTCTTCTCCGATTTGCCCAATACCGCATATGCCCCAGATGTAATTTACAATTATAAGAATCCTGCAATTCTTCCTGCTGCTAACAAATCAGTGGTCATCTCCGTCATCTATCTAAATGACCGCACGGGAGACCAGGGATTAAGCAGCTATTGCGAATCTTACTATACTTTCATAAAGAATTGTGCTGAATATTTTCTCAAAAAGAATTATCAGATTCACTTTTTGTCCTTCTGTGCTTTTCAAAATGATACCGGAGCATATGAAGAAATCCGGGGCCGCATGGCAGAAGAATATCGAGACTCTGTAGATATGATAACTTACGACCGCGACACGGATAGCTGTGTACAGGCAATAGCAGAATCGGAATACGTAATCGGCACCAGATTTCACAGTATCATCCTGGGATGGCTATATGGCAAGAAAGTCCTTCCAATCAGCTATGATACGAAGACAACCCATATTCTGGCAGACCAGAATATTCCATTATCTGTACAAATTCAGGATCTAGATTCTATTTCTTATGAAAATATACTGAAGGAACTGGAATCTTCTGTACCTGTGGACATCTCTTATGAGCTGGAACATGCAGATAAACAGTTTTCCTTTTTTGAAGAAACATTTATTCATTCATAATCTTAAAAACTGTATTTATTTCATTAATTTTATTTCGGGGGAATTTTACAATGGAAAATCCATTAATCAGTGTACTTATGACTACCTACAATGCAGATAAATATCTGCCTTTCAGTATAGAAAGTGTATTGAATCAGACTTATGAAAATATCCAGTTTATTATAGTCGATGATGGTTCTACTGATCAGAGCCGCTCAGTCATCGAATCTTATGAGGATCCCAGAATTGAATTCTATCATTTGGATAAAAATCAGCATATTGTCATGGCTACCAATTATGGCAGACAGTATGTACGCGGTGAACTGCTTGCCATCATGGACAGTGATGACATCTGGGAACTGAACAAACTGAAAAGACAGCTTATGTATCTGCAGGAACATCCGGAACATAAAGCCTGCTTTACCTGGGTCAATATCATTGATGAAAATGGAGATTCTGCCAATGATTCTCAACAGGAGCTGGTTAAACTATATGATGCTCACACAGATACCCGGGAAGAATGGCTGCGGTTTTTCTTCTATATCGGAAATCGTCTGAACAATCCTTCCTCTATAGTCTATACTGATATAGCCAACGAAATCGGTCCTCAGAATCCCTTCTATGTGCAGGGACAGGACTTCGACTGGTGGATTCGACTTACCAAAAAGTATTCCTTCGGTATTCTGGAAGAACGTCTTATCAATTACCGAAGATTTCTCCACAGTAATACGAAGAATACCAGTACCGTATCTGATGAGACCGATACCCGCTTTTACAACGAATATATGCAGATGCGTTATCACTTCTTCGAGGGTATGACTGACGAGACATTTATACGTACTTTCAAGGATCATTTTCGTTTCCATGAAGCTTCTTCTAAGGAAGAACTGCTATGTGAAAAAGCCTTTTTAATCTGCAGTACCTTCTCTTCTTCTTCATACCATTCTGCACTTGGTCTTTTGAAGATTGAAGAACTAGTGAATAATCCAGACACGCGTACAGTACTGGAAAACACCTATGATCTGCTGCCAAAAGATTTCTATAAAGTAACTGGTATGCACCTGTACAATGACCCGACGCTGCAGTCCGGAGCCAAAGAGATTGAACGATTGCAATCACTGTCTAAGTCACAAAAGGAATATTTGGATTTTCAGCAAGTACACATACAGAAACTGGAACAGGAAATGGTGCATAAGACACAGCACGAAAAAGACCTGGAAGAGGCCATGCAGCAGAAGGAAGCTCTCAATGTACAGCTTAATCAACAACTGATAGATGCCAATGAACAGCTGGCAGTTCTGCAGGAGCGCATTAACTCCATGGAGAATTCTTCCAGCTGGAAGCTGACTAAACCACTTCGTTCTCTGAAAAAATAGGAGGCAGCCTGCAGGCTCGACCTTTACAGCTATAAAAACAGCAGCAGTTAAAGCAAATGACTTTAACTGCTGCTGTTTTGTTATTTAAATATGCTCATTACTTTCTTATGTGCTTCATATAAGAGTATCGCCGCCGGAATGATGATAAAGCAGCATCCCGCAAATACCACATAACTCTCCTGCACAGTCAGCTTATACAAATCAAAGTAGTCTGCCACTCTCAGAATGATTACGTGATGGACGATAAAAATCGCATACGAATACTTGCATACTGCGCTGGATAACTTGCACAGCGGCTTACAGTTCTTTAGCTGTTCTGCTATAAAAACTAACATTAAAAACGCTGCAATCCCTACATACATAGTCTGAATATTATTATTGATTTGAGGCATTAGTATAGTATTGACAACCAGCACCGCCGCAGACGGCAGAGCCACATACCACGTTACTTTCTTCCTGAACTTTACAAATACCATACCAAAAACCAATTCCGGTAACCGGGTAAATATAATGATTGACGGCTGTACCGGATATTTCCATAGATACATCATAGCCACGAAAGAACACAATGACAGCAATATCATAACTACAGGCACCTTATTTACTCCAAATCGGAGCAACGGGAAAATCAAATAGTAAATAATGATAAATCCCAAAAACCACTCTCCTACGATAAAAAATGTGTCTATGCCAAAATTGCCGACATATGCATCCATTCCAAGCACCGTATAAACAAAGTTCCCCAACGGAGCCTTCATCCAAAATCCCTGATGCTCAAAAAAGCGGATAAGAAATACAGCTGAATATGCAATCCAGAACATTGGATATATATTCAAAAATCTCTTCTTATAGAAAACCAGCAGATTCAGCTTCTCTTCGTAAACATACATCAAGGCCGCACCGGAGATAATCAAAAACAAAGATACGCCGAAATCTCCAATATAGATATTCGCTACATAAGGCGATATAACTGCCTTATGGGGCATCTGTGGATTCGTATAAAGAAACAAGGCATTGTAGTGCGTGATAATAATCACAATCGTTGCAATCGCACGCACAAAATCCAGATAAAACAGTCGTTCTTTCTTTACCGGAGCCTCCATATTATTCTCAACTTTCTATAATTTTTTCAGTTTTCGTGAGAAGAAACCATTCTGCTCCACAACTGGTTCCGGTTTTGCAGTTACCTGCATCATCATCTCACTGGTAATATCTTCCCTTATGTCAGCCTTAATCTGAACTCTGGCAATCTTATTACCCTCTCTGGTTCTCCAGATAATCTGTGGATCCTCACTTAAGAAGAACAGCCCGTCTCCCAGCTTATATCCGTTGCCCTCGCACTGATCCAGTGATACGGAATCTTCCTTCCCGTCTTCATAGATCATGGTGATTGCATAGTTACTAAATACAAACATACCTCGTTCTGAAGGGTCAAAACGAAAGGCAGTAATCGGCTCCATAACAGAAGACACATCAAACTCTGCCTGCAGCAGTTCACTGTTGCCCAGATTTGTAGTTGTCATAGTCTGTGCTTCTGCAAATCCCGTACCCAGATCATAATAAAGTACAGGAGCTATCTGCGGAAGTCTCTGATGAAGTGCTTTCTTCATCATCCCCGGTTTAATCTTCGTATCGATTTTTCCGCTGACACGCATACTGCTTAAGTTCACCGGTTTCTGGAAATGATAATATATCTGTGGATCTTCATTCATGAATAAAATCTTCTTCTCAAACATATAGCCATTGGAACTGCACTGATCCAATTCTATCACTTCATAAGTGCCATCCTCATACTGCAGTGTCATAAGGACGTCTCGAATGACAATCATGCCCTTTTCGCCCGGATCATAACGGAACATCTGTATCGCACCTGTCTTCTGGGGAATCTCAAATTCCACATCGAAACGCTCTTTTTGAATCATAGCTTTGCATACTACGGATGATTTCTCTGTAATTCCATGGCCGTCATCATAATACAGATGCATCTGACGATCAATCTTATCTTTTTTCTGAGATTCCGGATAGAATTCCTCCAGTGCCTCTCCTAATTTTCCAAATGATTTAATCACAGGTCCTCTGTGAACCAGCTGATTACGCACGTCGATAAATGGTCCGCCGATGCCGGCACCGATACATCCAAGGTTCAGTTCCCTAAGCATATAAGATATGCTGGTCATCTCTATCTTGGCGCCTGTGTCTGAAAATACCCATGCTGGATAGTATCCCGCATCCTGAACCACAAAAGAATGAATTCTTTCAATGGAATGGGAGATACTTCCGTCATTTTTTAAAGGCTCTTCCGGAAAATCTGTATACTGCCAATCCTGAGCATACATCTTCTTCATAGCCTTAGGACGGAACCAGAAAATACTTCCAAGAGGTGCGATAGGCGGCAAGTTCTTATTGATTGGAACCTCAAGCCCCAGCTTTTCTGCCAGTTTCTTCACACCTTTGTAATTACCTGCCCACTCCATTCCCAGCGTCGGGAAATAATCCCCGTGATTAGGCGGTGAGGTTGTCAGCATACCAAGTCTTGGATTTTCTTCAAACAAATCGATGACATTATTGACAAAATCCTGTGATTTCAATATATTCTCATAGCATTTATAAGACCAGCCTGCACCCTTCGTCATAGGTTTTAACTGTGCAACCTTCTTGTCATGAGCGAAGCAGACATAGTCATAATCCATGATGAAATCCTTGCTTGCAACCAGCAATGCACTTACATCACGGCCTCTGTTCTCAATGAGAATTACATGGAGCGCATGGCAAGGAATATCTGCAAATTTCTTCTCAATAAGTTCTTTCATCCGCTCACTGCCTGTAGTGATATATAAATCGGCTTCCTTTGGCATGGAACTTGCATAATGATAGGATTCTTCCAAAAGATCTTCAAAATACAAATGCATGATCAAGGCAACTTTTTTCTGCTTTAATACTTCGCTCATATCCTTAGATGTATTCGATGGAAGGATATAGTTAAGCTGAAGACACTGTTTAATCAATGTCTGATTCGTACATCTTAAGATATTCTCCCAGATCATGTCCACATCATAATCCGTATGGTTTTTCAAATACTCCATCAATTCATAGGAAGGTTCACCTACTGTAGTATTGATGAAATCATCATAATCATGCATAAAGCTTCTGCGCTTAATAATCGGACATCGCTTATCTCTTACCATAGTAGTAGGGACTTTAAGCAGCGGAAAATCAGTCAGTTCTTTTAGATCATCTGAATTTGCATACACTTCCCATGTAAAACCGCGTTTTTCAAAATGGTGTGTAAAATATGATTCATGATATGCAACGGATTCTGCATAGCTTTTAATAACCGGCATCTTCTCCCAATAATCATGGAATGCCTGGCTCTTCACCATATCCTGTCTTGCCACAATAAAATGTGACTGTATATGTTCTCTCAAATAACCGCATTTAATAATTCCAAATGGATCCCCATCCACCTTATGGAACTTGGAAATTCCCCAGAAATCCAGGTCCTTTTCATCCATCACATGGAACATCTCTTCAAATGGATAGATTGGTCCCATGATTGTATAATTCATCAGAATAACTTCATCATAACTCTCTAACTTTTCCCAGCCGATTTCCAACAGGGCATCCTGATATGCACCCACATCAAAACCGGAATTCTCACGTTCCAGAATCTGGTCCGTCATCTTTCCGAATATTTCTTTTCCCTCGTCATTTATCTTGCCGTTACTGACTACAAAAAGGTCTTTTGAGCTTTTCATAATGTCATTGAGCATATAAGGGATATAACTATCTACTTTTCCCATTCCATCATAGAAGAAGAAAATTACCAGTCTGTTTTTACTGTCTCTGTGAATCTGCAACTGTTATTCCTCCCATTTAGCGATAATCCGGTTAATTTTGTCTGCGTCACCCCAGATTCCAGGTGAATCATAAGGTCTGTCTGGGAAAGCACCGTACTCCAGCTTAATATCCAGATTTTTCTCTTTGATAAACTGCTCAACTCTGTCAGCTAGTGACATCGGCTTACCGGTACATACATTAATGACGCCGGTTATCTCTTCCTGGGTAGAAGCAAGCGCAATCTGCTTTGCAAGTTCATCCACAAGGATGAAGTCATACAGACTCTTTCCTGTTGTAAACGGGAATGTCTTTTTGCCTTCCTGCGCTGACTGGAGAATCTTAGTGAATATAGAATGATTCTTGATATCATCACCCAGTATATAGTAGGCTCTCAGCCAATACAGATTGACATTCTTCTCACCGGTTAATTCCAGCAGAGACTGGCGGAGTGCATTCTTCGCTACTCCATACTGAGATAAAGGATTGCACGGTGTATTCTCATCCACTGCACCTTCCCAGTATCCTATCTCATGCATACTTCCCATAACTGCAATATTCTTTAATCCACCTTCAATCATATTATGGATAAAATGAAAATGTCCTGATAAGTCACCCATATGTGTAGGTGCATTATGTACAAATCCATTTCTCCATGCCAGGTGAACACATAAATCCGGTTGTCCAACCTTATTGAAAATATCCGGATCATTATCAAAGATAGACAGATTTATTCTCTCTGCTCTCTCATCCACTCCGTCATTATTTATATCTAAAGCAATTACAGAACATCCCATATCTAATAATGCTTTTACTACATGTTTCCCTATATAGCCACCCGATCCGGTAACCAGAACTTTTTTCATATACGTAACTCCTTTTATCTCATAATAATCTATTATACCCTTATTATCGCAAAATCACAACCTACTTTTCTCTTAAGAATTACCCTTACTAATTACTAAGGAGAATACCGCATTCATCACTTGCAATACTAAACACTGTATTATTTCCATTTGTATTGGAGAAAGCTATTACACGATAATAAAAAGCAGTGCCTGCAGGGTGATTACTGTCCACCCAGACATCTTTATCTGTGAACCCTGCCACATCATAACTGCCGCTGTTTTCATTTCGTCTCCAAATCATATATCCATCCACATGTTCACCTTTATCCCAATATAATACAGGATTTTTCCCGATAATTCCGGTATTATGAATCACCGGTGTTGCCAGTGTGAATTTCTGATGCTCTATATTACTTTCTTTACTGTACAAAGTCTGATTCCCATTTACTTTAAAAGCAACTACTTTATAATAAGCTCCCAGGGACACATTTGCCGTATGGTCAATCCAGAAATTATTCTGGGTAAATGCAATAATCTTATATTCACCATCTTCTTCGTCTGCTCTTTTTACCACATAGCCCTCTGCTCCTGAAACACTGCTCCAGTTGAAAGCCAGCGCAGTCTTATTAAAGCAGCCATATACGATAGTCGGAGTCTGGAGACTGCGTTCTCCATGATACGCTTCGCTCTCCCCGCTGTATAATGTTGACTGTCCATAAGTAAGAAATGCAACAACTTTATAATAATTATCACTCAAAGGCGCACCATCAATAAAGGAAGTGCTCTCGGTAAATCCGATAATTTCATAATTTCTGCTGTCTTTATAAGATGCACGTTTTACCACATATCCCTGTGCATTATCTACTTTTCCCCAGTCTATCCTAAGTCCATTTCCATTGATACTGGTTTCCTTAATGACCGGTACCTCTAACTTTCGCTCTGCTATGCCGGCATCTGACTCTCTGCTGTAGCAAGTGCTGCCTGCGCATATACGAAATGCCACAATCTTATAATAGCATTTCTCAAGGGATGAAGCCTCTGTATCATTAAAAGCAGCCGCCTCTGTCAATCCCACGATTTCATATGTTCCATTCTCTTCTGCTGACCTTTTCACAAAGTAACCTTGTGCTTTGTCTGCTTTCTCCCATGTGACTTTGACGCCGCTGGAAGTATATGCAGTATGGACAGCGGATGTTGTATCCGGCTGAAGTATTCCAAAGCAGCTGTTGCTGAGTCTGGTAACCTGGGCATCGCTCTCACCCACAGCACGCACTTTGTAATACATATCTCCCGAAGCAATATCAGCCAGTTTGATGGTATTGTCTTCTGTACTGGTCAGATACTCATAATCTCTGTCTTCTTTGGAAGAAGCATAGATATCATAACCGGAAGCACCTTCCACCTCAGTCCAGTTTAATCTATAAGGTGAAAATGATAATTCCGGAGCGCGCAAATCAAAACTGTGAATTGTGTTATAGTTGCGCTGCAAAGCCTGATATATCTTGTCCATTCCTGAAATACTTGGATGGATATAATCCGGCTGCTGTGTATCTGCTCCTCGTCCATCAATCAATCCGCAGTTTGTCAGATCCACATAATTAACATTGTAGTGTCCGCATATGGATTTGATAATTGACGCATAGGTATTTGTTTCTGCCTGAGTATTGCACCAGGAATGGTACGGTATAATGGATATAATCTCTGCATTTGGATAAGTAGTCTTCAAGCGATAGATAGTAGTGTTATATGCATCCGCAAAAGTTCCGTCTGCGCCAACGATATTATTGCCGGTAAATGTACCAGCCGGCACACCTGATATGCAGTCATTGATTCCACCAAAGAAAAGAATAACATCCGGTGTTCCATTATCATCCAGACGATTAATTCTCTCCATGGCACTCATGCAGCGGTCCCTGCCATATGTAAACTGCGGAGTATTGCCTATCCATCCTACGCGGGAACCTCCCAGAGATTCATTGAATCCCAACTGAAAACCATTATTCTGAATAAAGCGCATCCAATAGGTGGATTCCACACCCATAATTGAACTGCTGTAGTATCCATTGCCATATTCCGGTGGGTTGTAACCTGTATAGGTAGATATACTATCGCCCAGAATAGAGACGATCTTACCATCACCCTGGCCATAGCTTCCTATGATTTGATCACCGGCCTTGTCCGGATCTATAGTATACTTTATATCCTGTTCGTAACTATATTCACCCTCCTGTACCTCTGCAGGCTGTTCCTGCACAGACTGTTCCTGCACAGACTGCTCCTGTACAGGCTGCTCATCTGTCACGGCTGCCTCATTGTCAGCATTTGTGGTAATGTCCTGTCTGTCCTGGGTATTTCCTGTATCTTCGGCAGCTGATGTATCTTCGGCAGCTGATGTATCATCGGTATCAGATGTGCCATCTGTATCGTCTGCAATCTGATTCTGAGATCCGGCTTGTGCTTCTGCCTGCACTTCTGCCTGCGTCTGTGATCCACTTGCTGCTGATACAGATAATGCACTGCCAAAAATACTCTGACAGATTAAAACCAATGCAATTACTCTGCTCAACCATATCCTTTTATTCATAAGATCCCCTTTTCCATAAAAAAGGCATTACCCTTAGGCAATGCCTTTTCTTTAATATATTATTCTGCGCACTGCTAATATCTGAGTATATGCAGCATTAGAAATCTTCACTCCATCAGTCTCATTAGAAGCATGGACAATCTGTCCGCTTCCGATATATATGCCCACATGTCCATCATAGCACACGATATCCCCCGGTGCTGCTTCCGCATAGGAAACACCAATTCCTGCTGTTCTCTGTTCCGAAGATGTTCTTGGAACTGAATATCCGTATTTTGCATAAATCGCCTGCACAAAACCAGAACAATCTACACTTACAGATAAGTCATTGGTTCCATATACATATGGAAGTTTCCCAACGAATGTACACGCATAATCAGCAAGTTTCTTTCCCAGGGTTGCACTATATATCCATTTAATTCCAATCCCTTTAAAGGATTGAACAACATTCCCCGCACCATCGGTTACCTGATAGCATAACAGATAATTTCCCACACTGGAAGGACTCCATACAAACTTCTGTGACACATTGGATTTACTTAAGCTCTCCCAGTAATATCCATTGTATACCAAATATTCATATGTCAGATTCTCTTTCAGAGAGGTAGCTGCTTTTCCATCAAGAACGACGGACATACCAACACCCTCTTTTGAATCATCCGTAACTGTAAATCCAGTTATAGATGCGGATGGTTTTACCACATATCCTGCTGCAAAAGAGGAGATATTGCCGCTTCCATCTTTTGTCTCAAGATTAATCAAGTAAGATCCACTGGCTGCCGGATACCATGTAGCAGAGGAAGCTGTTGACCAATTTTGTAACAAACTCCAAGTGCCTTTACTGATATTATAATACTGAAAACGATACTGCGTCAATGCATTTGCACCAGTTACTTTTGCAGTTAGTTTCATACTTGCTTCTGACAGCTTATCCACATGAATTTCATTGATAGTAATACTTGATGATTTGATTGCATATCCCGCGAATTTCTGTAATACATTGCCGGAACTGTCAATCACCTGATAGCACAACAGATAATCACCCTTTACTTTAGGCTTCCAAACTGCTGTTTTCTGAGTGTCAGAACTATCAATACGTTCCCAATAAGCTCCGTTATATACCAGATATTCATATGTCAATTTTTCACCAAATGCATTAGATGCTGTTCCCTTAAGGGTAATCTCTGTATTTACCACCTGCGGTGATGCCTGAGATGTGGTAAATCCTGTGATTTTAGCACCTTCTACATAATAAGCCATATCGTATGTATAGAATGCACCATTAGGCAGTGTAACTTCCAGATACAGCAGATAAGTTCCTCCACAGCCTGGTGTCCACACAGCTGAAGAACTGCCGCTCTTCTCTGCAACCTTATACCACTTGCCGGTCCCTACATTGTAGTACTGATAATAGTAAGATGCCCCATTAGCAGATCCTGTCGTATTGGCTGCTAATCGATATTGATGATTGCTTCCCGGGGTAACCTGTATACCATTAATCTTAAATAAACTGGCAGTTATGCCGTATGCCATAAACTTCTGTTCTACATGTCCGGCCTTATCTATAACCTGGAAGCACAGCAGATAATTTCCTGCATCCTGTGGATGCCATACGGTCTGCATGGAAGTAGTTGAAGAAGAAATCTTTTTCCAATATCCCTGATAGTATGCAAGAAATTCATACGTAACTGCTTCCGATTCATAATATTTACTTATATCCCCGGTGAGTGTTATAGAACTTCCTGCCTGCTGAGGAGATAATGCACTGGTTTTGAAACTGTTGATATTTACGCCACTGGCCACATTATATAGAGTGTAGCTTTCATAGGTTTTATTCGATGCTGTTGTGACATGAAGATCTACCAGATACAATCCACTGTTTTTTGGTGTCCATACTACTGTCTGATTATTGGTTGAGGTACCTGCTTCTGACCATTTCTTAGTGGCATCCTCGTATACCTGATAGTGATATGTGGCATTGGTATCATTGGTGGTAATATTGGCACTTAAGTTTATCTTGCCATTTTCGCCTTCATTAATCTTGACACCTTTTAATTCTACCTTCGGTTCCTGAATCTCATAACTCTGGAAATGCTGAAGCATCAATTTATTAGCGGAATCATATAGCTCGATACATAATAAATAGGATTTAACTTCCTTTGGTTTCCATGTGCAGGAATTCGTTGCCGATTTGCTTAACTCTTCCCAATATGCTCCGTTGTATGCTAAGAAGCGATAGGTAAGCGGCTCTTCTGCCAGCTTTTTAATCTGTCCGCTCATGGTTATGGACTGCCCGAATACCTGTGGTGATTTATGGCTGAAAGTCATATCCGTAACATATGCCCGATTTTCCACAGATGTACCAATCGCAGCCGAGGTTGTTTTACCTGTATATGTGATAACATTGACCTGAATAACATAGCTGCCGCTGCGTTTAGGTGTCCATATTACAGTATTGCTTGAATCCGTAGTATTTACTTTTTCCCATTTTCCGTCGCTTATAGATGTATTAATGGCCCAAAATTCATACTTTAGAGCAGGTGCGTCCGTATTAACCTTGGCTTCCAGCGCATATGAGATATCATTCACAACAGGGGCTGCAGCTAAACTTGTGATACTGACTGTTGGCTCTTTAATGGAATATGCCTCAAATAACTGTGTTACTGTGCCGGACATATCTTTATGTTCCATGCACAATAAGTATCCGCCGCTCTTTGCCGGCGTCCAATCGTAAGTAGAATCACTTGAAAATCCCTGAAGTTCTTTCCAATATCCATCATAATACTCTAAGAAGCGGAATGTCTTGCCGGTTGTATTGCCGCCTGCCGATAATTGTATCGTCTTTCCGGCTACCTGTGGTGATGCTGCACTCAGGCGAAGAGTAACTGCACCCGTCTTACTTAATCCATAGTAATTAGCAATTCCTGTTGCATCAGCGATACCCAGCTTCTGAAGTGATTCTTCACTGCTAAGATACTTCTGTGCATCTGATGTTCCTGTAATAAATGCATGCTCTACGATTATTCCCGGCATACCGGCCAGCTTACACAGACGATTGATCTGGTAATAATCTGCAAGACTTCCATCCGGATATTTCGTATTATTCTGAGATTCCTGTGTTACTACTCCACTCCAGGATATCTGTAAACCAAGTGCTACAAGCTGGTCCAGAATCTTCTGTCCAAGTGCCTGTCCTGCGGCTCCGATTGTCGGCTGATAATTATTATTCTGACAAAATACCAGTGCTCCGTTTACCGTACTGCTATCGCTGGCATTGCAGTGCAAAGCCACATATACATCAGCGCCTTTGCTTTTCGCATCATCTACACGATGACTGTTACATACTGCTGAAGTAGTTCCTGGATATGGGCACGCATAGGAACTGCGGCACATATAAACTTTGACACCTGCATAGGTCTCTAATTCTGCTTTACAATACTGAGCAATTTTAAAATTCAAAGTTTCTTCTGACAGGCCGTTTCCCTGAGCACCGGCATGAGTACTGTCATGTCCCGGGTCCAGATATATCACCATATCTGCTTTCGCTGATATACTTCCTTCTCCGGTTTTCTCAGCACCTGCTGCTGCCAGCGCATCGCCAATGGATTCCTGGGAAATCGTATTGCCCTCTGCATCAAATGTCACGATGTCAGCATCCACTGAGACATCTTCGGAAAGCGCTGACACTTCGGAATAATCAACAACTTTCTCTCCATTCAGAGTATATTCCTGATTAACTGCATACTGCATGTTCATATTCAGTTCAGAAAATGCAATATCCTTTGAACCGGCATCACTTTCCAGATGCAGTGCTGTAGCAGTATATATTCCTGACTTCTTTTCATCATCATATGTTTTTTCAAACAATAAACCATTTTCATTAATCTTAGATGCCTCTAATGCTTCCTGCGCACCTGAGGAATCTGTGATATATAAAACAGCCTTTTCAATCTTACCTGTTACCTGTGAAAGAAGTATTCCGAAAGACTGTGTATCTGGTGAAGTAATCTGAGCGTGTTCCACCAGCGCATATTCCAGTTCCGGATTAAAAGCTGCGGCGAGGTCTTCCCCTGCCGCTTTTTGCTCCATGTTCTCAGCTTCATTCTGCAGGACATTCTCTTCTTCTGCATCAGCTGACTGAGCGTCTTCTGATTGTGTATCCTGTGATTGCTTATCTTCTGCTGGCGTTCCTTCTGTTGGTGTTCCTTCTGTCAATGTTTCTTCTGTTGAAGTTCCTTCTGTTGGCGTTTCTTCTGTCTGTGTATCTTTTGTCTGTGTATCCCCCGCCTGTGTATCTTCAACCACTGTTTTTGCTGACTGGCTATCCATAGTCATAGTTTCCAGGCTTTCCCCCACCCCGGTTACATTACTGGCAGCATAAATATTAGTTGAAAAACAGGTAAGAATCATACATATTGACAAAAAATATGCTAGTATTCTTTTACTTTTTTTCATACTATACTCCTTCATATTCATAAAATTTATTAATCAATTAATGCGATTGTAACACATTTTTAATACTTTGCCAATATGTTCATCTATTTTCCCTATAAAAAAAGAGATGGAAGCTTTGTTCCATCTCTTTTTATTAACTAAAATTATCTTGCAATTGCCGGGTCTGTAGGATCCCAATTCTGTCCTGCAGGAATAAGGATGTGACTTCCCTTGCCTAAAGGTCCTGGATAAGAACTGTCGTAAATTGTTACTTCCATTCCCTTCTTGCAGTTATCATACAACCATTTTGCATCACGTACGCACAATCTGATACATCCGTGAGATGCCGGCTGTCCTAACATATTGTAGTTACCAGCTGATATTGCATAACTGTTTGGAGCAGAACCTGCAACAGAATGGAAATAAATTCCTCCTACGATTCTTGTTCCATATTGTCCCCAGGAAGGACCCATCAGATATGCCCATCTATATTTTTCAATAGTATGGAATGTACCTGTTGGTGTCGGTGTAGCTCTTAAACCAACGGAGCATGCGAATACTTTAACCGGAATGATAAATCCATTCGCTCCATCAGAAGCGTAAACTGTTACTGTACAGGTTATTCTATTTACTTTAGCAATATAATCAGACTGCTTTGGCAATATTCCGTCAAGATTTGTCTGCTTAACTCCATTTATATAATAGAATTTATAACCATCTTCATAGTACCAACCATTCTTTTCGAAATTATTCGGAGAAATATTCAATACTTTCTGGTCAACCAGATATCCATCTTCATTATATACCTGATATACAAATGCATAATAGCCCTTAATTGTAGGTGTCCATGAATATGATTTTTTCGTATCACTGGTCATCAGACGTTTCCAGGAACCATCATTCTGCCACTGAGACAGACAATAGGTAACCTTTTCATCAAAGTTCTTTGTACCTTCCATCTTCAATGTGGTCTGTACACCTGGTTTTAAGATTCTGTCTTCCGTTGTGAAATCCTTAATCTTATAACTCTGAACATTGACACCCAAAGTCTTCGTATAAGTCTTGCCTTCACTGTCTGTTACAATTGCATGGAACCACTGGCCACCGGATTTGTTAGCAATCCAGTATGTGGTGTGATTGTCTCCCATTGGCAATGAGTACCAGATTCCTTTTTCCACATCATAACGCTGATATTCATAAGTCAATTTTGGATCATTACTGTCAGTGTCTACTCTTGCAAAGTAGGTCTTGTCATCAGGAGTATATAAGGTCATTCCTGTAATTTCTGTTCTTAAAGGTTCCACCACATATGACAGAAAACTGTTATATGCTTTCTTATTGCTGTCGATAACCTGCAGACACAATAAATAATTACCGATTTCCGGTGTCCACTCACATGGTTCTAATTTGTCAGATGAGCTTATCTCATGCCAGGTTATGCCATCATAATAGATATAACGGTATGTCAGTTTTTCTTTCAGCGGGTTACGTACTTTACCAGATAAAGTAATGGTAGTTGTCACGCCAACCGGAGATGGCTTGTCAACAGTAAAGGAAGTAACTTCAATATCTTTTACTGAATATCCTACTGTAGCCTGCTTTGTCTGTCCGTCTTTCGTTCTGTATTCTACATGAAGCCAATAGCCTCCTGCTTTCGGCGGATCCCATGATGCGGTTTTGGTCTTAGACCAATCCTGCACTAATTCCCACACCTTGTTATCGAGATGATAAACTAACCAGCGGTATTCGCCGTTTACATCATTTGATGTAATATCTGTATCTAATTTGATGGATGATTCTTCTGAATCATCATAGATAACTTTGTCTCCGGTTATAACCGGTGCTGCGATTGTATAATAGATGAATTTCTGCTCTACAACCTTATCTCCGCGATAAATCTGGAAGCAGAGTAAATAGGATCCTTTTTTATCTGGTTTCCATGAATAGGAATCTAAAGTGGTTTTCTTGGAAAGACTCTTCCAGTATCCATTGTAATAAACAAGGTATTCATAAGTTAATTCCTGCTCTGAAGGATTTTTCACGCTGCCCGTTAAAACAATCGGCTGGTCTACCACATGAGGACTCTTTACATCCGTGTCAAAACCACTTATAGATGGTTCGCTGACACCATAGCACATAGTATAAGTCTGATTTAATCCAAAATCATCTTTAACTGTAACATGAATCCAATATCCGCCGCTCTTTTTTGGTGTCCAGACGCAGCTGGATGCGGTAGTATCCATCTCAAGATTAGTCCATACTAATGATTCCAAATCATATATCTGATAGGAATACTTTAAGCCGCTTGCATTGACATTTGTCTCAAGCTTTGGTGTAATCGTAACATTCTTACCATCTGTACTGAGCTTATTGTCTAATCCTGTAATCTTCAATGAACGATTCTGCACTGTGTATGCAGTCATTGAATTATAATTTTTGCCTTCATACACAATCTGGAAACATAATATATAGCTTCCTGCCTGAGCAGGGGTCCAATTTACAGTTTCCAATACATCTGAAGTCTTAATATCACGCCATGTAATTCCGTCAAAATATATGTAACGGTAAACTACGCCTTCTTTATCACTCACATGATCTGCCACACCGCGAAGTTCAACAGCATCATTTACTGCACTGCTGTTCTTTGGTGAAACATTGAGTGCCAGCGCTTCCGGCATCTGCTCATCCTGAGTCTCTACAACCTGGTCATCTATGCTGACCGGTGCTGTCTCATTTGAAGTTGTTACACTGGAATCAAGTGTGTTTTCAACTTCCGGAATCTTAATCTCTGTGTTATCAGCATTCGTACTTTCGCCTGCAGTACTCTCCACAGACGCCGGAAGCTCTCCCCCAACGGCGGGTGCTTCTGCTGCTGCAAAGACATTCGATGGAATCATCATGGCTGCAGCCAGTACTAAAGCTAACAATTTGTTTGCTCTCTTTTTCATATAACCTCCTCGTCTTCTAATACAATTAAACTTATACTCTTAATTCATTCTAACACTTCCCACATGCTTTCTCAATACATTTCAGGCATAATTATTTTAAGTTTTCTTTAAGTTTTCTTAATAATTAATCCATTTTTAAAGAGCAGTCTCCCTTACTCACGGTAAGATTAGGATTGTAATAAGGGTCGCCATTCTTTAATATATCCGGCCACTTGGACTGAAAAAGATGCATCTCTGACTGGAAGCGCTTTCTCTGCTGCTCGGTTTCTTCTTTCCCCCGTGACTTTGATTCATAATGATATAATTCCACATATGCATGATATACCACAAGGTGTCCGCTTTCTCTGATTTTCATGCAATAGTCCACATCATTAAATGCCACCTGATATTTTTCATCAAATCCGCCTACCTGGTCAAATAACTTCCTCGGTGTCATCATACATGCAGCTGTTACGGCACTTAAATCCTGGGTGCTGATTAACCGGGCCATATACCCATATTCTTCTCTGTCTGTACAACTGAATATATGTCCTGCTACGCCGCCCAATCCGATAATTACGCCTGCATGCTGAACAGTCTCATCCGGATAATAGAGCTTCGCTCCTACAATTCCCACATCTTCCCGCTGACAGTAAGAAACCATCTCTTCCAGCCAGTTCTCTGTGATAAGTTCAACGTCGTTATTCAAGAACAGAATATACTCTCCCTTTGACTGCTTTACTGCATAATTGTTAATGGCAGCATAATTAAATTCTCTGTCCCAGTACAGCATTCGCAGTTTAGGAAATCGCTGTTCCAGATTTTCGTAATATGCAAAGGTTTCCTTCTCGGTACTGTTATTTTCTACAATTAGTATTTCATAGTTCCTGTACGTCGTCTTCTCTGCTATGGAATTCAGGCATTTTTCCAGATCTTCTATGTGATCCTTATTCGGTATAATAATAGAAATCAACGGATTCCCCTGCACACTAAACACCGAGCGGTACCTGCCAAATACTTTTGTAAGTTTTGCCTGTGCGTCCACATGGGTTCTCTTATAATGTTCCTCCAGTGCTTTTCTCCCGGCCTCAAAGGCATACATTTTGCTTTCGGGATTGGTTGCTGTTGAATTCTCATGAGAGCGCCAATGGTACAGCACTTTGGGAACATGAACTATTCTTCTTGCCTGCTCACAGCATCTTAAAATCAGGTCAAAATCCTGGGCACCGTCAAATTCTTTCCTGAATCCTCCAATTTCTTTAATAATCGGTGTTCTCACCACAAATATATGACATATATAATTGTTGCTTCTCAGAAAGTCCAGATTATAATCCGGTTTGAAATTAGGCTCAAAATATTTCTTCCCATCCATCGTGACTTTGTCTTCATCTGTGTAAACCACATCCACATCATCCTGTTGGTTAATGGCTTTGACGATTTCATACACTGCGTTCTGTGCGACCACATCATCATGGTCAGACAACATAATATACTCACCTGATGCCATATCAAGTGCAGCATTGGTATTCTCAGATATTCCTTTATTCTCAGTAAGCTTCTTATAACGTACGCGGCTGTCTTTTTTATAGTTTTTATTAATAAAAGCACCTACAGATGCATCTGTACTTCCATCTGCGAGACATATCTCGATATTCTTATAGCTTTGGGTCAACAGGGAATCTATAATCTCGCGAAGATATTTTATGGGTGTATTATACAGCGGAATAATCACACTGATTAATGGTTCATAGGCAAAATGTTCTTCACTCTGTCTGCTTAGTTCCTGTTTACTTACTATGTGGCTTTTCATCCAGATATTATATCCCGCATACTCCGGGTCCGTCTGAAGCTTTACGTAATTCACAAATTGATTCCAGCCATGTTCCTGAATATACTGCTTGTTGAAGGCTCTTTGTTTCCAGCCAACTGTCTTTAAGAATCTTCCTTTTTTTGAATGTTCATAATTGAATGTCTTCATATCTAAAGAATATGTTTTCTTCGTATATTCATTCTTAATATATACATATAATGTCTTGCCGGAAAACTTGTCTCTCGGTATGGAGATATTAAAAGCAGATGGATAGTTCTGATTTTTCAACTCAAGTGCTTCATTTACATCTCTTCTGATAAACCGTTCCACACGAAATGGAATCTTTTCTCCATTTTCATTTTCCACATCGAAAGATTCTTCTCCCTGCTGACTGACTGCCCAGCCAAATACATATATTTTTCCGCCCAGACAATCAGTGCGGTCAAATTGATACTGAATCGTATTTTCTCCATACTTTTGCAGTACATCTTCTTTGGTACTGTCCCACAGTGGTTTTGTCTCCTGCGAAGACACATAGGCAAGACTCACTTTGGAAGCTTTCTCAAAGACTGATAGTATATCAACAACCTGAATCGTGAATCCTATCTTCGCATCTTCCGGAATCAGCGGCACACTTTTCCGGACATCTTCTCTTTTTTTCCATTCCACTTGAAAATCTACTTTTTTTCCACAGTCATCTTGCAGCTGAAATTCAAATTTTTCTCTGGCAAACAGCCATCCTTCTATATACAGGATACCTCTGTCCTTATTCTCTACGCGGTCAAAATCAACACTCCACAATAACTCACTCATATTTGTCTCCTTACAATCTTCTCAATGAGAAATCCTGACTTTCCAAGGTCAGGTTTGGATTATAATATGGGTCTCCGTCTCTCAATATGTCAGGCCAGTGTTTTTCAAAAATAGCGATTTCTCTCTGGAAACGTCTTACTTTTTCCGGTGTATCTTCCTGCCCTCTTGATTTAGATTCATAATGATATAATTCAGAATACGGATTATATACAACTAATTTCCCAATGTTTCTAACCTTCATGCAGAAGTCAATGTCATTAAATGCCACCTGCAGCTCCTCATCAAATCCGCCTACCTGGTCAAAGACAGACTTCTTTACCAGCATACTGGCAGCCGTAACTGCCGAATAGTCCTGGGCACAGATAATTCTATGACAATATCCGGTAGTTCCTCTCTTCTGCTGTACAAAACAGTGCCCTGCAATTCCACCGAATCCGATTACCACTCCTGCATGCTGTATGGTATCATCTTCAAAGTACAGGCGAGATCCCACAATCCCCACATCTTCTCTGGTGCAATATCCCACCAGTTCTTCGATACAATCTGGATTAATAATCTCCGTATCATTATTCAAAAGCCATAAATATTCACCATCGGCGTGCTGTGCGCCAAAATTGTTGATGGAAGAATAGTTGAAATGTCCCTTATAATAGACAACTTTTACTTTTGGATTTTCCGCTTCCAGTTTTTTATAATACGCAAAGGTTTCCTCTTCCGTACTGTTATTTTCGATGATAATGTATTCGTAATTGCTGTATGTTGCTTTCTTCTCAATGGACTGAATACATCTGTCAAGATCTGCAATATGATCCTTGTTCGGGATCATAATAGACACCTTCGGCTGTACTTTTAGATTGTAATGGGTCTTATATAATCCCAGATACTCCCCTTTTCCCACCGACGCATCGATTTTACATCTCTTATAATGCGCTTCAATTGCACGCTGTCCCGCATCAAATGCATACAGCTTGCTTTCCGGGTTCTCCGAAGTAGAATTCTCGTGGCTTCTCCAGTGATAAAGAATCTTTGGAATATGATGAATACATTTCGCCTGCTCTATGCAGCGCAGTACAAAATCATAATCCTGTGCGCCATCAAAAGCACTATCCAGCATTCCGACTGTTTCATAAACGGATTTCTTCACCACGAAAAAGTGGCATATATAATTTACTGTCGTCAATAAATCAATGTTAAAATCCGGTTTGAAATGCGGCTGGAAGAACTTATTTCCATCCATAGACATCTTGTCTTCATCTGTATATATTACATCAATCTCCGAATTAGCATTAACTGCGCGCACACATTCATATAATGCATTGGCAGTCAATTCGTCATCGTGATCTGCAAATCCTATATAATCGCCAGTGGCAATGCCAAGTGCCGCATTGGTATTTTCAGATATCTGCAGTTTCTTCTTCTCGTATATAACTTTGATTCTTGGTTCTGCTTCCGTATACTGTCTCAAAATATCTGTGAGCGGTGAATCCGGTCCGCTTCCGTCAGAAAAGCACAATTCCCAATTACTGTAAGTCTGATTTTGAAAAGATTCAATTAACTTTACAAGATATTTCTCAGGTGTCTTATAAAGAGGTACAACCACACTGATTTTAGGCTGATTTGCAAATGTTTCATTCTTCTGTCTCTCAAGTTCCTGCTTCGTAGGCATATGTTTAGGCAGCCATTTCGTATAACTCACCGGCGGATTCTTCTTTGACTTCACTTTCTGAAGAACTTTGCCTGAAAAAGCAGAGATTCCATGGGTTTTGATATAGCGTACACCTTTATTATAGTAACGTCCTACTTTGTTCGCTAATATAGTTACCGTTCCCAGCGCCACTTCATATACAAAATGGTGGCTGTCCGAATGCATGTCAACTAAAAGCTTTTTCCCCTGAAGTCCGTTGAGTTCCACAAAGAATCCACATTTATAATCAATTTTATGTTCTTTATACATCTGGACCACATCAACTCGATTGGACATCTGCACATCACAGGGAATCGTTTTGCCATTTTCATCGCAGATACTGATAATAACCGGTGTAGTGTCTACAGCCCAGCCCCGGATTTTGCAGGTTCCCGCCTTCATATCTACATTTTCTTCTTCGATAAAGTACTGAATCTGATCCTGTTTTTCCAATAAACTTTTCACACTGCATGAAAACCAGTTATCCCGCTGGCTGTCTAAGACATACTCCAGCTGCAATTTCTGATACTCTTTTAGATTTTCCGGCAATTCAACCTGCACAGTGACTTTCTCTCCCTGAACACTGTCCAAATCAGCAAATCTCTCAAGAGCACTGTTGTTTTCCCACTCTTCAATATGACAGGGGATGGATGTCTGATCCAGTTTTGCCTCTACTTTATACCCTTTTGGACAGCATCCCTGTAAAATATATAGATTTTTATCTACCAGATGAAACCGTTCCCTTTTCACCTCAAAGAAATCTTTCTGCATGAGTTCTACCTTTCCTCTTCTACGAAACTACCCACCTTCTGAAAACAACTCAAAAGGTGGGCTTTTATTAACTAAAGAATTTATATAACACTTTTACAAAGATAATCAGATAAGCCGCACAAAAAATCACTACGAAGAATGTCTCCAAGTCAAACATATGACTAACGGTCTTAAGTGCTAAAGTATTGGTAGGAAATTCTTCTCCATTTAATGTCAGAGTCAAATCTTCCTCGCCCTTAGGAACATTATAGATTGTAATCGCATTACCATTATTTGCATCTTTTGAACTTATACGAAAGATGAATTCTTTATCTTTTGTCTGTTCTATCTTTTCAAAAGAAATGGTATGAAATTTTCCATTCTGTACCTGAGATGCGTCTAATACACCTTCCCGAATCACATCCTGTGTTTCCCCGTCAAGTATCTGAAAATCGTATTGTGAAGTCAGCACGTTACCAAATGTGGCTATTTTCACATACACGCCGTCTAACACATTTCTTTCACAGATAAAATTCTGTTCCACAACCAAATCCGTTGTAATCTCTCCCATGTTTCCATATCGAGAATTCTCAACACTGGTATCATAAATAGCTATTCTCTTGTTTATATGTGCATATAAAAATGCGAATCCCACTACGATTATTACAATAACTGCATACCTTAATACTTTTTTCATGTTTTACCCCTATGCTATGAACATTCATAAGCGCTGCACACATCTTCTACATCGCCTAACATCTTTACATGCCCTTTTTCTAACCATACTGCTTTGTTACACAACATCTTAACCTGCTCAATGCTGTGTGAAACAAACAGAATCGTCGTATCTTCTTTCATCATGCTCTGAATTCTGGATTCACATTTCTGCTGAAAACGAAAATCTCCGACAGACAGTACTTCATCAACAATCAGAATATCCGGTTTTCCAATAGTAGCAATTGCGAATGCCAGTCTGGAGAGCATACCGGATGAAAAATTCTTTACCGGTACATCCATAAACTCTTCCAGTTCGGAAAACTCTACGATTCCATCATAATGTTCCAGCATCTGCTTTTTGGAGTATCCTAAAATTGCACCATTTAGAAAGACATTTTCTTTGGCCGTCAAATCAAAGTCAAATCCTGCTCCCAATTCAATCAAAGGTGCTATACTTCCATTAACCTTCACTTCACCGCCGGTAGGTTTTAAAACTCCGGCTATAACTTTCAGCATGGTACTCTTACCACAGCCATTTAATCCTATTAAGCCAAGAGAATCTCCTCTGTTTAAACGAAAACTGACATTTCTCAACGCCCAGAATTCATCGTATTCGATGGTTCCCTTTATACTTCTTATCAGATATTCCTTCAGACTATTTACCCGCTCCCGCTCCAGATTGAAACGAATCGAGACATCATTCACTTCTATTATTGTATTCTCCATCATTTACCTCTATATATTCAGGATAAAAGAATCCTGCTTTTTGTAAAATGCATATAAGCCAATTATCATAACAACAGCACATTCAGCTGTGGCAATTAAAATTGACTGCCATCCTGGTAACAATCCATTAATAGCAACATCACGGAACATATTTACCATATTTGTTAATGGATTCAGTAATACAACCTTTCTGATTGTATCCGGAAGCATACTCATAGGATAGATAATTGGAGTTAAATATAGCAACGCGGTGATAAATACACCGTAAATATGAATCAAATCTCTGAACTTTACAGCATACGCAGCCAATATAAGACCAACGCCAGCTGAAAAAACAGTCGTAAATGCAATCGGTATGAAAGCAAGTACAATCGTATAATGCATCTCTGCTCTTAATACAAGCATAATGCCTATAAAAGCTGCAAAAGATGCCATCAAGTTCACTAAACTGGACATAATTCTTGATAAGACAAACAAATATTTAGGAATATATGCTTTCTTAATCAGTGATGAATTTCCTATAATAGCATTCATGGAATTCGAAGTAGCTTCCGAATAGAAATTGAACACTACCTGACCAGCCATGATGTAAAGCGGGAAATTCTCAATATCTGATTTAAATAAGTTAGAAAAGACAATACTCAAAACAATCATAGTACACAGTGGATTCAGCAAAGACCACAGCACACCCATAACAGAACGTCTATACCGCGTCTTAATATCTCTGACTGTTAACTCGTTCAGTAAAGGTCTGTATTTCAAAAAATTATTTATATATGTTGACAACCTGTTACCTCCGATTATTTCTTTAAGCTGCTGATTCCATCCCACTTCTGATCTTTCTCAGAAATCGTCAGTTCCATACCTTCCGGAATTGGCCATTCTACTCCAATTTCAGGGTCATCCCATTTCAAACCGCCTTCATCATTTGGATGATAAAAGTCTGTACACTTATATGCAAATTCAGCTGAATCTGATAATACTACAAAACCATGTGCGAAGTTCTTAGGAATAAAGAACTGTTTCTTATTCTCTGCTGACAGTAACACGCCATACCATTTTCCATAAGTCTCAGAACCTGGTCTTAAGTCTACAGCCACATCGAACACTTCACCGCTGACTACACGTACTAATTTATCCTGAGGATAATTAATCTGGAAATGCAGACCTCTCAAAACTCCTTTTTTAGAGCTTGACTGATTGTCCTGTACGAATTCCATATCTATACCTGCTGCCACATAGTCGTTTTTATTATAAGTTTCCATAAAATAACCACGCTCATCTCCAAATACTGCTGGAGTGATTACTTTTAATCCTTCGATTTCACATGTTTCTACTGTAATTTTTCCCATTTTATTTTCCTCTGTCATTTAATAATTCATATAATTCCGGCAGCTGTTCTTAGTTTTACCGGAATCATCCATTTTCAAGTTTGCTCTTATAAACCATTGGCAACATCAATCAGATACTGTCCATAGGCAGTCTTAAGCAGCGGCTGTGCCAGTTCTACTAACTGCTCTTTTGTAATAAATCCTCTTTTGTATGCAATCTCTTCAATACATGAGATATACATACCCTGACGTTTCTGGAATGCAGATACAAAGTCAGCGGCATCAAGAAGCATATCATGATTTCCTGTATCGAGCCATGCAAATCCTCTTCCTAAGGTTTCTACCTGGAGAGTTCCTCTTCTTAAATATTCATTGTTTACACTGGTGATTTCGATTTCCCCACGTGCGGATGGCTTCACATTTTTCGCAATCTCTACTACATCATTGTCATAGAAATACAAACCAGGAACTGCATAATTTGATTTTGGTTTCTCTGGTTTTTCTTCAATGGAAAGTGCCTTTCCGTTTTCATCAAATTCTACAACACCATACTCTCTCGGGTCACGTACGTAGTAACCGAAGATAGTTGCTCCGCTCTGTCTTTCTGCAGCACTCTTTAATACTCGTGAGAAACTCTGTCCATAGAAAATATTGTCGCCCAAAACAAGTGCCACATTATCATCACCGATAAATTCTTCGCCGATGATAAAAGCATCAGCAAGTCCTCTTGGGCTCTCCTGTACAGCATAACTCATCTTAAGTCCCAGCTGTTCTCCTGTTCCAAATAACTCTTTAAATACCGGCAAATCTCTAGGTGTAGAGATAATTAAAATTTCGCGGATTCCTGCCAGCATCAGAGTAGACAATGGATAATAAATCATTGGCTTATCATAAACCGGCATAATCTGTTTGGATATAGCCTTTGTTAACGGATACAATCTGGTTCCTGAACCACCTGCTAAAATAATACCTTTCATTCCTAATTCTCCTTTTATCTACGTGTTTATTTAACGCAAGCGAGGGGCGGTACATGTCTCTACGCTTCTCAAACATCCCCGCCCACTCAATTATTTATACATTTCATTATAATACTTCTGATAATCACCGCTGGTAACGTTCTTCATCCAATCTTCATTTTTAAAGAACCATTCTATGGTTAAGCGAATGCCTTCTTTGAACATTGTTTCCGGATACCATCCGATTTCTTCTTTAATCTTGTCCGGAGCGATTGCATATCTTCTGTCATGGCCTTTGCGGTCTTCCACGTAAGTAATTAAGTCTGTGCTTACTACTTCTTTTCTTGGATCACCTTCCGGCAGCATCTCCTGTAATGTCTCTATGATAATATTAATGATTTCGATATTCTGTTTTTCGTTATGTCCGCCGATATTGTATGTTTCGAAAAGTCTTCCCTGTTCCTGTACCATGTCAATTCCTTTTGCATGGTCTTCAACATATAACCAGTCACGAACGTTCTTGCCATCACCATATACCGGTAATTTCTTGCCCTGCAGTGCATTGTTGATAATTAATGGAATCAGTTTTTCCGGGAACTGATAAGGTCCGTAATTGTTGCTGCAGTTCGTTATATTGGCAGGGAACTTATAAGTATCCATATATGATTTTACAAGAAAATCTGAGGATGCTTTACTTGCTGAATATGGGCTGTGAGGATCGTAAGGAGTTGTCTCATAGAAATATTCTCCTTCGTTCTCTAAAGAGCCGTATACTTCATCTGTAGATACATGCAGGAATTTTTTATTTTCCTTAAATGTACCATCTTCCAATTCCCATGCTGCCTTTGCTGCATTAAGCATTACCAGTGTACCTAATACATTGGTCTTAACAAATACTTCCGGGTTACGGATACTTCTATCTACATGACTTTCCGCAGCAAAATGAACTACTCTGTCAATATCATTTTCTTCAAAAATTTTGTTGATTGCTTCGCTGTCGCAGATATCTGCTCTGATAAATGTATAATTGTCTCTATCTTCAATATCTTTCAGATTTTCCAAATTTCCGGCATACGTCAATTTATCCACATTGATAATACGAATCTCATTGTCATACTTTTTAAACATATAGTGAATATAATTTGATCCAATAAATCCAGCTCCACCAGTTACTAAATATGTTCTCATCATAAAATCCTCCATTATGATTCCATTTAACTTTTATTCTGTAGCATTATAGCATTTTATACATGATATAGCAAGTTTTTGTTTATAGATGTTTTATTCCAGATATTTTATTCATCAGCGATTTCAAAGAAGGAATCTACACGGTGCCGTTTGTCCAACAGTTCATTATACTGCAGTACATCATAGGTCACGATAGAATCCGTATCTGCCGTCTCTTCTGAATAGAAATGATAATTACCGTCTGAACCCAGGTATCCATTTACATTCAAAGCCGGTATTTCCTGCTGAAGATTTAACAGATATTGATTATACGGTGTCATCTGAAGCCCTGCGGTTTCCAACAGCATAGATGACAGATAATTGGCACTGGTAAATATATTTTCCTGTTCCTCGATATCATAGTTGGCCCAAATCATAAATGGCACCGTATACTTACGCTGAATCTCCTCCAGTGTCAGGTCGTCCTCAGATTTTCCGTACAGCCAATCCATAAATTCTGAATCCAAAGTAGGAAAATGATCTCCAAAGAACACAATAATCGTTGGTTCTTCATAATCTTTGAATGAATCTATGAGATATTCCAAAGCAGAATCTGATTCTTTAATCAGGGACAAATACTGATTCACATCACTGTAATCTGTCTTTTCTGTCGGAGTTGTGGTTACCTCCACGCCTCCTGCCGGATAACTGCCGTGATTTTGTATTGTCACATTGAAGATAAAGGATGGTTTATCGCTCTCTTTATTCTGCACAAGGTCTATGATTTTATCATAGTCGCTCTTATCGCTGATGAACTCTCTCACAAGTTCCGGATCATCTACATCATCTTCACTCAGGAACTCATCAAATCCCAGCAGCGGATACACTTTTTCCCTTCTCCAGTTTTTAGAGCTGTATGGATGAAAAGCTGTTGTATCATACCCCTGTTCTTTAAGTGTCCATGCCAGTGAATAATTTTTTGTATCTATACTTGTAGAATAAGGAACAGACATAACTTTGAATAATTCAATGGAATTGCCGGTCAGGAACTCATACTCTGAGTTGCAGGTAGTTCCTCCCAGTACCGATACCAGCATGCTTCCCTTTATGGTGTTCTCAGTCAGTGAATCAAAAAACGGCATATAAGGCTGTGTAGTCTCAAACTCATTGACAAAGGACAAGTCTGTAAAAGTCTCATTCATTACCACGATAACATTTGGTTTCTGTTTTGTATCAGCCGAAGTTTCACTGTTTGAATTACTATATGTATTCTCCATCTCCCGAACTGTGGCTGTCGTGTATCCTTCCGGCTTATCTACAATCATCTCTTTTCCAAAAGCGATAAAGCTCATGGCAAATCCATTCTGCTTATAAGAAACCATAGGGCTTGACTGCCATACTCCAACTTTAAACTCCTGCATATATGTATCAGAAGTAACAGTTCCAAAGAACACACATCCAAATGCAATTCCGCAAAGACGAACTGCTGCTTTCGCCTTCTTGCTAAGCGCCAGCTTATGATCATCACTGATAAGCATCATAAAGCAGACACTTAAGAGCAATACAGAAGCAATTACAATCTGCTCTGTAATCACGTACTTGTAGCGTCCCGCCACTTCCAGTGCTGTAGATGCGCTGGTAATATCAATCGGTTGTACCGGTTGCCCTCTGAAGGCATACACAAAGCCATTTGCCAGACTAAATATGTAAATCCCCACGCTGCCTGCAATCACAGCCCATCTCTGTGAGTTCAGCAAAAGCAGCAGCAGACAATAAATTCCAAAATAGCAGATTACATTCCCCATAGCGGTAAAGAAGGAAATCTGCAGTGCGTCTGGATTATAAACCAGTTCCATCATAATATGCGCTGTAATAGCTGCAATGAGACAAACAGCCAGAGATATACCCGCTTTTCTGTCCGCAGCAGCTTTCTTCTTCATACCTCTTAGGCACCAGATTGTCACCGGCACCATCAGAAGCAGTACGCAGAATAAATACACGGTAATTTCAAAAGAATACGTATATACCGTCCATTCCATGGCCTCTGCCGACATCTGATCCGGTGACTGTACATAGATTTGATACTCCTGATTCGTCTGAAGCGGTGCGTCCGCTGAGATTGTAAGCAGCGTACTCTGATCTTCTACCTCTTTTGAATAGGTGTACTTGTCAATTACATTCTCTCCATCTGCATTTTTCATCACGAATTTCAGTGTACTCGTATCCACCACTCCCATGACAGATATTTCCATCTTCTGAAAATTAGAATCAATTGCAGTGAAATCATACTCGTAACTATATACACTATTCTGTGAATTCTTGACGAAGGTTTCCTTATAATCAGCAGTCTGCGCAGTAATCTTATTGAAGGAATTATAATTGCCTATAATAAAAATCAATGCTATAGAAAAAACGACTAATTTCCATGCAGCTCTTAAATATACTGATTTTTGCAGTCCTTCTATTTTGTATTTGCACATCTTAATTATTTTCTTAAACTTTACTAATTTTTCTAACATTTAACCTTTCCATTTCTTTGTTCATATTCATTGGAAGTATATCACGTTTTATTTAAAAAGCAAAGTAAAAGAATCTGGCATATGCCAGATTCTTTGTTAAATCCATATTAAGCATTATATTTTGTAAGATTCCACTGCTCGATGATTCTGCAGATTTGTGCGATATAAGTACTGTCCGTAGCATATCCACCATTTTTAATAATGGTGATTGCTTTCACATAGTCTTTCTCTCCCACTAATCCAGCATATCTTAAGCCGCTTCCATTCTTTGCCCCGGTCAGATATGCAGAGTGGTCTGCGATACTATCCTCCACGCAGGCATATTTTCTAAATACGGAATACTCTTGAGTTATGTTGCCATGTCCGTCATCTTCCGGTGAATATTTGCCGTATGTACTCACGCCATCCCATGTGCTTCCTGCCCAGGTGTTACCTGAAAGGGAAATTTTCATTCCAAAGCAGTTATTGGCTTCCTGAGCAAGATCTGTTCCACCGTAACCGGATTCCAATATAAATTGTGCAAGTGTAACACAGGCAAGCACTCCTGATTTTTTCTGATCCTGAGTGCACAGCGGACCCACCTGATTAATCGCAGCCTGACATTGTGCCGTATTCGGATAAACTGCACTGTTTCCACTGCCTCTAATCGGAGTAAAATTATTCTTAATCTGAAGTCCAAAGTTAGCAGTGACACCGATAGCTTTGGATGCCGTCTCACCGGTATCTGTCTTGGCTTCTACATAGAGCCAGTAATTTCCTCTGGTTGGTTTCCAGGTTATACAGTTTCCTGTAGTCCATGTATTGATATTACTCCATTTTAAAGTACTCAAATCATAACTTTTCCATTCAAACTCTACTTTCTTGGCATTTGTCTCATATACTGCTCCAGCGGAAAAATAAGAACCATCATTTCTCAGATAGATACCGCTGATATCCACATATTCAACTTCATAATTATGGCTAACCACAACCCCCACGCAGTAATTCGCCGTAGCGCCTCCAGCATTTTTTGCTTCTACATACAACCAATAGCTGCCCTTCTTAGGTTTCCATGCCAGCCAGTTGCTTTCTGACCAGTCGCTGGCAGCATGCCAGGTATAATTTGACAAATCATAATACTGCCATTTGAACTGGGCAGCATCACTGCTCTTATATACAGCACCGGCCGCGATTCTATCGGTACCCGTCTGCTGATAGATTCCACTTATATTCAGATATGGTCTGTAATCCTTCCCAATCTGCATTCCCTCGCATTTCGAAGCTATGGCTCCATCATCGGTTCTAGCCTCCACATAGAGCCAATATGCACCGGGAGCAGGCCGCCATGAATACCAGTTGCTGGAATTCCAGTCTTTCAGAAGATACCAGCTCTTTGTAGTCAAGTCATAATACTGCCATTTAAATTCCACTTTTTCTGCATTACTGCTGTATACTGCCCCAGCTGCAATGTATGAATTCTGATCCATCACATAAATTCCACTGATATTAAGCTGCGTTTCACTTTCCAGTGATGCTGCCTGAATATCCTCACTCTGTGATGCCGCCTGTTCGTCTTCACTGTTTCCGGCACCAATTGCAGAATCTTTCGCTGCGGGTTCGTCTGTCACAATTTCTGATTCCTGAGTTTTGTCATTTCCCACATTCTCGTCGGTGGAAGCTGCTGCATCATCATTTTGATTCTGCCCTGTTTCACTCTCTGTTTCTTTTTCTTCTTCTGTCTGCTTCTTAGCTGTGTCTTCACTAGATTCTGTCTGTTCTGTAGTCTGTACAACCTGCTGTGTCTTATCAGTATCACTTAATGCAAAAGCTGTAACCGTATCCGAACAAATCAGAACTAAGATCAGTAACAATCCTGTGATGCTTTTTCGCATAGATACCTCCTCTAATTTAACAATTTGTCAACTCGTGTAATTAATGCGGCGCACTCTGCTCTGGTTGTATAGCTAATCGGTGCTAATATTCTGCCATTTTCTTTGCCTGTGATAATCCCTTCTGCAACAGCCCAGGACAATGCCTCTGACGCATATGCATGTGCGTCTTCCACATCAGCAAAATATGCTAAACTTGCACTCTTGCTCACATCCGCCTGACGGTACTGTGCATATCGTCTGAGAATTACCGCCACATCTTCTCTGGTAATTGGATTGGCCGGTCCGTAGATTCCCGAATCACCATACCCTTTTACGATGCCATTATTATAACACCATAAAACAGCATTTGTATACCACTGTCCTGATGCAATATCAGAAAAAGCGGAATTATAGGATACCGACGGGCTTCCCATCATTCGATAGATAATTACGGCAAATTGCGCTCTGGACACCATAACTCCACCGCCGAAGGTATCCGCATCCATTCCAAGCATTAATCCATTTTGATAACTGTATTTCACATCTTCCCAATACCAGTCATTGGTGTTGACATCTTCAAAGATTACATCATTGCTGGAAGGCCCCGTATAAGAGGAGATTAACGAATTCCAGCTTGGTGCTCCTATAGTGTTAAGACATGAAGATGTATAATTGTAAGCATAATCTGTATCCATATATTTGAACACATCATAAGCCTGACGTTTATGACTCTGAATATAACCTGAACGGTTGCCCGCGCCGTACAATTCATTAATACTTCCGGATAATAAGCCAAGTTTCAATCCTTCTTCTGCCGGATTATCAATATACGCCCGGAACATCACCGCGTCAATCATATCATTATACTGCGCCGCATAGTAAGTATATGCGATAAATGCAGACTGCAAATCCTCCCCGCCAGTGGCATCATACCCCTGTTCTGAGAGAATCACTCTATGACTGCTGCCCCAGTTGTTCTTAATGTAATTTGTCAGTACTTCTATGTTCGACCCACACACATATCTGGTATTCAAACTGTGGGTGATTCCCGGAGAATTCCATATAACCTTGTCCTGATATGCAATCTCTGAAGAAGAACGAAGAGACGGTGCATATGGATGCCAGGCCACATTCCATCCTGCACCAGGACTTCTGCTGTTCATAAATCCTATAAATGCATCCAAAAAGCTTTTTCCTGCATGTCCCGTATCTGTTGCTGTCCAGTTATGATCCATGGATATATAAGCACCTGCGGAAGGATTATAGCGGGCGATTGCCTGATCAAGCAAGATAAAAGCATTGGCATAAGCACTGGCATTGGTATTCAAATCACTGGATCCGGTGTAGTTATATGCTGTCGGACCATATTGGTTGACTTCATTACTTAAAACCCAGTTTTTTACATAGCTGCCACTTGGTCCAAATATCTGCATCAATCTGTTAAATATGGAAAGCCATGCACTTCTTCCCACATTATCCTCTGCATTCAGCGCATAATAGCTGTGTCCCGGCTGTCTGGCTCCCGGATATATCAACTGCTGCATCGAACTTCTGTCATCCCATCTAAGCAGCAGCACCATGGTAACTGTAATTCCCTGAGAATTTAGTTGACTGACCAGTGTTCTATATTGGGATATCTGTGCATCTTCCGTAAGAATATACTGGCCATTCTGATAGCTCACACAGAAATTCAATACCAGATTCAACAGTACATGCTTCACTCCCAGCGATTGATAATCCGGATCTGTCATGTATTCATTTTCCTGGATACCCTTTTTCGAATTGCTCCAGTGATCCACAGAATAAGTACCGACGCTCTGTTCATCGCCCATGAAGATGGTTTCATTCCCATCTTCATCCTGTACCGTGAAGGATGTTCGGGCGTCAAAGTGCGGATAGTCTTCTGCCGCCAAAACCGGAGTTTTCAGCAGCAATAAAAAACATATAACAGCTAAAACTGTAAGATACTTCTTCATCTAGTTCCCCTCGATTCTGATTACACGTAATCTCTAATGTCCAGATACCGTTTCATAATCGCTGCTGTATCCGCTCTGGAAGCTGGTCCTCTCGGATCCAGACTTTTATTGGACTTACCCTGAAGCATACCGGTTGCCACTGCCCATTGTACTGCATCCAGAGCATAATCACTTACCTTATCTGCATCAGTGAACTCACTTATATCCTGAGATGCACTTACATCATGCTCCTTGTATTTTTCATAATTCCTAAGCATGATTGCGATTTGCTCTCTGGTAATCGCATCTCCAACCCCGAATTTTCCGGAGCCGTCCTGATATCCATTAACAATGCTGTGTTCACTTGCCCACAATACTGCGTCTGTATACCACTGTCTTGAAGAGACATCGGCAAAACGCCCTGTATAATCAACTTCTGGAGAATTTTCCAGACGATATAAAATTATAACGAACTGTTCCCGTGAAATACTTTGTGCCGGTCCAAAAGTGGTTCGGGTAAGTCCCGTCATGGTTTTCATCTTATAGTTACCAACTACAGACTGATAAAACCAATCTGCATCCGATACATCTTTAAATGGCTCTAGCCGGTTCTGTCCATAGATGATAATGTCATCCCACTGATAAATGCCTATAGTTGCCAAATATTTATCTACATATTGTGATGCCTGATCTGTATCCATATATTTGAACACATAGTAGGATTCTCTTCTATTATTATCATTGTCCACAAATCCCAATCTGCTTCCGTTAAACACTGCATTTTCAGTATCATCCCACCGGGTATACATGACACCGTCTACCATATCATCTCTTACTGCTGCATAATACAGATATGCAGTAGCTGCAGCCTGCTGTGCATTTCCATTATTTGCGTCAAAAGCCTGTTCCGATAGCAGCACCCTGTGCTCACTGCCGTAATTATTCTTAATATAGTCTGTCAGCACACTTAGATTAGCCGCACACACAAACTGTGAATCATCCTCAAAGCTAAGCCAGTCTCTTCCCATTGGATCCCACATATTATAGTTGAACAGCGGCATATATGCATGAAAAGCTACATTCCACTCTCTCCCCCCTAATTTCCAGACTACCCTATCAAGAAATGCCCTGGTGGAAATACCCCGGCCCTCATCCGTATGATTCCAATAGCAGGTATAACTGATATATGCTTTTGCACATGGATTATTTCTTTGAAGTGCATCATAGATCATGTTAAATGAAGTAGCGGCAAGGTCTGTATTTACGTTAATATCTGTAGTTCCTGTATAATTGTATTCTCTTGGCATATTTACTTCATTGCCCACAATCCAGTTCTGTACAAAGGTGTCTTCTTTTCCCAGAACTCTGGTCAGACAATCAAAGGCTGCATTGAGCTGTTCATTAGCTGTGGGGTCAAAGACATTCAGCGCATAGAAATAATGTCCCCCTGTCCCGTCTAACGCTCCCGGATATATCAAATTGCTGATTCCGGGATCAAAGTTATTCGACATAAGCAGAATCAATGTAACCGCAACACCCTCCTGTCTCAGTTCACGTATACGCAGCTGATAATACTGGAGATATGTATCAAAATTGAAATAGAACTCTTTTCCATTATAGATATACCTGTTATTCTCTGTATGCGGTGTATTGGGATTCATAAAATCATCCAGATACAGATTCATGACAACATGATTAATGCCCAATTCCATATAATCAGGATCCGCAAACTTGGGATCATCCCTGTACTCAGTTCCATGGATTCCCTTTTTATTATCTCGTGTAGGAACAAGCACCGCATCTTCACCCGCTGCAGGCGCATCCAGATTCGGTCCATAAAAGCTGCTGCTATACGCCTCTATATTCATCTCCGGCTCATTAATATGGTCCGGATTGTCACACGCTGATACCCTCTCTGCCGATATACTCACCAGGCAGAGAAACAATAATATAAATCCCACTTTCCAATACTTACTTCTGTACTTTTTCATACGCCCCTCACATTTCCTTCTCCGCATTTTTTACTCATACATGTTTCACGAATAAATGCGCAAAATATATTCATACTATATAATATGTTACCGTATATGTCTATTTTTCGTCAACCTTTTATTATCATAAAAAAAGTGAAAAAAGAAGCCACGGACTAAACCCATGACTTCTTCCTCTCATCTATCTTCACTTTCCAATTTTCAATCCATAATCTCACATCATGTTCCAAAAACAGCTTTCTGGACACAAAATTGTAAACGGTGACAATTCCAGTAGCTACAATCTTCGCCGCCATATAAAACATCAGCCAATGTTCCACCATTACAGTCATCAGCAACTGGTTCAATCCCAGCCCTACACAGCTAAGTCCCACAAACACAGTAAAGTT
The DNA here is from genome assembly GCA_028696165.1 of Lachnospiraceae bacterium. Classification (GTDB taxonomy): domain Bacteria; phylum Bacillota; class Clostridia; order Lachnospirales; family Lachnospiraceae; genus JAQVHQ01. The sequence goes on from JAQVHQ010000017.1 coordinate 43,965, forward strand.
TCTCCTGCGGCTGTTGTTCTCATTTATATCAAACACAAATTGTGTGCTTAAAGCATAATTCACTAATACTGATACCGCAAAAGAGAACCCGCTTGAGGTAAGATAATTCCAACCCATTAATTCTGTTAATAAAACCATTATTCCATAATCTACCAAAAAAGCGACTCCGCCAACAATCATGTGACGAAGCAACTGTTTTCTTAATCTTATCTTCTTCATTCTTCCTCCCATGCCTTAAAAAAGCACGAATCAAGCTACATATACTGCTTATCTTACAAACCTCAATCATTATACAGCTTTTGAATGAAAAATCAAGTGTTTTATTGTAAATTTAAAATTTGTGTAAAATTATTTTCAAAGCATGACTGCGTTTTACCGCAATTACAAGAAGAGCAATGGAAATGGCAAGCCATACCCCGGCTATAAGTATCAGCATTACTGTTGATGTCATATTCTTCTTTCTCCCTTCAATGTAACATAACCATCTCATAAAGCCAATCCTGAACATTTCCGTATTCATCTTTGTAATTATGGAAATATTCCTGTTTGATTGGGAAAATCCGATTCGTTTTCGTTCTAATTGTATAGTAGGACTTTGTCTTAATTATCCGGTTAATCGAACTGCGTTTTAAATATTCAATACGATTTGTCTTCATATTCCTAATCTGGATTCCATCAGGTTCTACGGTTAATTCATATCTGCACTCTTCTTTCTTATATTGGCGTACAAATTGCAGCATCCAAAACAAATAGGATACCATGCTGCAAACCAAAAGAAGGAGCAATATTATAAGCAGTTTGTAATTTATATTAATAGTTACGGCAGCAATCGTCAAAAATGAAATCACTACTACTGCAATTCCTCTTAATGCCAATTGAGGATCTATTAACATATCATGTTTTAATTCATCTAATGATTCTCGATTAATTATTGCTGTCATTTTCATAAAATTCTTCCCATCCTTCACCATTTTTGATTTTTCCCATTTTTACTTCCGCTAGATTAATATGAAGTTGAATACTCCGTACTTGCCCACTCTACAATCTGACCATTCACCTCAACAGTTGCCTCCTCCGGGAATTCTGATAAATGATACAAATAAAAATCCATATCGTCTTCGCTGTCTCTGTACACTTCATAGTCACTCCCAAAATGTGCCTTGATATTCTCAAGGCCAATTTCCTTCACTCCGTATACCGCAAGACATGCATAGTAATCTGCTGAACCTTTTATATTATCAATACTAAGGTCAATATATTCGCCCCTATCTATGTATGTTCTTGTATTGATAGGTGTAAATAAAGGTGTTTTACAATATTTATCACCTTCCTTATTGACTATCACAGTTCCATATGTATCTTCTGACACTAAAAATAACATGCAGGAATCAGTGCCTTCTACAACACCCCCTATTTTTTCGCCATCTTCCAGCATATTTTCATATGCAGCCTCCGGAGTGTCATACAAAGTGTTATTTTTCAAACTAAAGGAAACAATAATAACCCCTGTAATTGAAATTACAAGAAATAAAATATACAAAATTATTGAAACAACATTTTTATGTTTCGCTGTCACAATAAGTAAAACAATAGCTGCTATCAGCCATATCAAAACCATAAGTATCCGGATAATAATTGGTATCATGTTAATTTTTCTCCATTCAATATAATATTGTCTATGTAACCTGGCACATATGTTCCAGCGTCCACCTGCGATGTGAACACTGGATTGTAACTACTTCGGCATTTTAGTCGATACGTTGATTTTATGCCCATCCACGATTATAGCGGGCTCATCTCCTATTGTATCTTCAAAAATTTCTTCCACGGTTTTATAAACAGGATCTGTATCAGAATCTATATCTACAGTTACATTTCCAAGAAAAGTAACTATAGACCACAACATACAAATCCAAAATAATGCCTTGATAAATTTATTCTTTATCCTATTATGGAAACATATTCCCACTAGTATCAGCAACAGCCCTACAAATATAAGAACCATGTTAATAATGTCTTGATTTTTCACTGGTTTTATCACCTCAATTCAGGATAATACAATAAGTGTTTCTGTTCTCTTTATATAAGCATCAAAGAACATATTACCATTAATGTTCCGATAACTAAAGTCAATAACGTTACCAAGTGTCCTAAATACTGTTCCACACTAATAGCAATTATATTAAACAAACCATTTCCTATAAGAAAAGCTCCCACCATACCCAAAAACATCCAATAGCTGTTGCAATCACGTGCTACAATGACTCCACCCCATATGAACACCGGAAAAAGCGGAACAATCATACCCAATATTTCAACTATCCGAAATTTAATAGGATATTTTTTTTCTTTTTTCAAAGCAATCTCCTTTTCATCATATCAGTCTCTTTTGCCAATGAATTTGAGAATTTCTATTATCTATGAATACAGTGTGTATTGATTTGGGATTATGTTTGTACATTACAAAAGGAATAACAATATTGAAACCCGTTTATAATTTGGATTGATAATAATGTTTGCAATCATCAATAATAAAATCGCTACTATGGTAATTCCTCTTAATGCTAATTGAGGTTCCCTTAACATATGAGGTTTTCATTCATTTAATGATTCTCGATTAATTATTGCTATTATTTTCATAAAAACATTCCCACTATTCACCATTTTTACTTCCACTAGATTAATACGCAGTTGAATACTTCGTGCTAGTCCACTCTACGATCTGATCGTTCACCTCAACAATAGCCTCCTTTGGAAATTCTGACAAATGATAAAAATAAATATCCGTATCACTTTCACTGTCATGATAGATTTCCTGGCTGTTTCCAAATTGAGACTGAACATCATCCAGATCCAACGCCTTCACTCCGTACACATAAAGACATGCATAGTAATCAGACGAACCTTTCATGTTATCAATTTCAAGGTAGACAGAATCCCCACTGTCTCTATATTCTCTTGTATACATAGGTAGCCATGAAGCGAACATACCATATTTTCCATCCTTTTTTTCAACCATTTGCACACCATATGCATCTTCAGACACGATAAAAAGCATACAAGAATCATCACCTTCAACAACACGTTCTATTCTTTTATCGTCCTCATACACGTCCTCATACACTGCTTCCGGAGTATCATAAAGTGTATTATCAAAGATACAAGAAATCACAAAAAGTATTACTGATATGGAAATTATGAGAAATAAAACATATAAAATTATTGTAATAACATTTTTATGTTTTATCATCACCTTAAATAAAGCAATTGCCACTACCCCCCATATCAAAATTGTAAGTATAAAAATAACAATTGATATCATCCTATTTTTTCTCCGTTCAATATAATATAATAATCGCTTGCATAATCTGGTACATAAGTTGCAAAACTGTAGATTCCGTCGCTTGTCTTAGGAGCGAATATCATAAACTTTGAATTACGGCTATCACTGACTCCTGTAAACGCATCTTCTCCCGAAAACCAATAATCGTATACATAATAATCCGATGTATTCTCCACATGTGCTACTTCATATGGTAGATTTATATCATCCGGTTCATAATCATCCATTGAAGAGAAAGCTTTCAGTAATTTATATCTCCCATTTTTTTTAGCACAGAAAAAAAGATTGAAATTACTATTATCTGCACTTATTACCATAGCAGACCTTTTCCCTTCTATCACTCCGCTCACGTTACCTATACAGGCATAATGATATGCCGACTCTGCGGATTTGAAGCTCAGTAAAACCGGATCCACAAACAATGGAATTATTTCCAAAATCACTATTGCTAAAATAACGAAACTGATTTTTACACTTCTTTTTTTTAGGTTAACATGAAAAAATCTTATTAAAACAAAAAGGAGAAACATTAAAACTATTATTCTTATAAGAAACCCTATCATTTATACCCCTCCGCTTGATTTTCAAAACAACTTATTTCTACTATGTTTCCAATGAAAAATTTAACACAAAAAAAATTGTTTTTTCGTACTAGTCCATTCTATGACCTCATCATTCACTTCCATAGTAATATCTTGCGGCATTTCTGATAAATGGTACATATAAACCTCTGTAACATATTCTCTATCTCTATCTCTATCTCTATACACTTCACATGTGTTTCCAAAAGGTGTCTTGACACTCACCGTATCAGATTTCTTTGTTCCAAATACATAAAGGCTTACATAGTAGTCTGAGGAACCTGTAAGATGCTCAATCTCAAGTGCTACATTTTCGTTTTTATTCTTACAGATTTTTCTACACTCAAGCTCTAAAATTGGTTCTCTATATGTGTCGCCCTTTTTTTTAACCATTTCGCTTCTGTACGCCCCTTCCGACACGATAAGCAGTATACATGAATCTTCACCTTCTATAACTCGCTCTATTTTTTCATCAACCGGAATCTTATTTTCATATACAGACTCTGGGGTATGATATGGATCATTACCACTTATAATAACAAAACTAATAATCAGTCCCACAACTGAGATTATTATAGTAATAAAATTATCCAAAGACATTATAAGAACTTTTTTATATTTCTTTTTCATATCAACATTTCTCCACTCAATACAACAGTCAATTAAATAATCTGATTTCAAAAACAAATTTTAGAGCATTTGAAGTATTGATCATACAATTTTCTAGTTTTTCTTTTCATTAATGCATAAATTCTTGAAGCATTCGTTACAGCAAGTACGCCAAGGCGTACTTGAATAATTGACTTTCTTCATCTGTCATTTTATTGATACTATCTTTTTTATCATACATCATTCTATTCTGTTGTCAATACAAGACATGGAAATCATGAATTGGTAAAGACAAAAAAACAGATGCAGCTTCATCACCACATCTGTCTAGTATTCTTATCTATCCTCTATTCCTATGATTTTAATATAGCACTAAGCACATACTGATTATTCGAAAACGTCTTCTGGCTGATATCTTCCAACCGAATCAAATCCACATCCAGCCACAATTCCTCTGCCACCAGCATGATATTCGCAAACATAATCCCAAAGTTTAACTCATCGAACTTTCCAAGGCGCTCCACGCTGTGCTTCTTGGAAAATATATGAAATCGATTGTCATACACCACGAATCTCCATGGCTGGGAATTCATACTGGACGGTGCCAGCCTCGCCGCATCTAACAGCTGCTTCATCCACTGCCTCGGCACTTCCTTATAGACACACAGTTCCTGCAGACTTAATCTGCCTGCCTCTGCCTGCTTTCTGATACAGCTTCCCCTGCTTTTACCAAATGCCATAAGCACCATCAGCTTCTTGTCTCCTGCCGGATTTGTCTTTTCTTTAATCATATTGCTTCCCAAAAAGCAGGTTCCAAGTCCTTTGCAGCACATAAACAAGGCCATCTGCTGCATAATATACCCTGCATTCATCTTGCATTTATCCTTCTCCTCTGAATAAATAGCCAGATAATATGGTGCCTTCACACTGAACATACCCATCATACGCTCTTGCCCCTTCGTGTTGTCGATGATGGCCATCTCAGACTTAATGCCGCCAAAAAGTACAGTGACTTCCTGCATATAGCCCTGGATTTCTTCCATTATTTTGGAACTGATTGGTTCCATTTTATATTTGCGGACAGAACGCCGCACAAAAATCGCTTCATATAGATTCATTATACTCACCCTTAATTAATTTGTAATATTATTGTAACATGTTTTTTGGCAAATGCAACAGCTAATTAGTATCATTTTTATGTATTTTTTGCAATACACTTCTTTTACAAATAATATGACTAGATATATAACAAAACAAGGAACAGATACCGTTTACAGCGATCTGCTCCTTACATACAATTACTCTATACTTTTTATATCTCTATATTATGTTCCGAAACCGAATTCAGCCTTTTTTCTAGCTGACCGTAGCTTCCTTCATCTCTTTCACATATTCATAAATATGAGGACCCGCCTCCGCACCATATTTCGCCACAATTTTTACGATGGCACTTCCCACAATCACCCCATCTGAGTACTGTGCGATATCATGTGCCTGTGTGGTGGTATTGATTCCGAACCCTACTGCACATGGAACATCGGTCTCTTCTTTTAATGTCTTTATAATAGAAGGTAAATCTGTTCTTATCTCACTTCTCACCCCGGTTACACCCATAGATGATACCACATAAATGAATCCGGAAGCGTCTCTTGCTATAGTACGGGCACGCTCGTCGGAAGTAGGGGCAATTAATGAGATGATGTCGATGCCATTTGCCTTGGCCACGTCACGGATTTCTCCTTTTTCCTCAAACGGCAGATCGGGAATAATGATTCCGTCTAATCCCACTGCCTTACATTTTTCGAAAAATGCTTCATATCCATAATTGTGAACCGGATTCATATAGGTCAAAAATACCAACGGAACCTGTGTGTTTTTCCGGATTCTCTCTACCAGATCAAATACTTTCTGCAAAGAAGCTCCTGCCTCAAGGGCACGGATGTTGGCATCCTGAATCACTACGCCCTCTGCAATGGGATCTGAGAATGGAATGCCCAATTCGATTAAATCAGCTCCTGCTCTTTCCATCTCATAGACAAATTCCTCTGTCTTGTCCATAGTTGGATCTCCTGCTGTGATAAATGCGATAAATGCTTTTTCTTTTTCAAATGCTGTATGTATTCTACTCATAGATTTTCACTCCTCTGTATCTTGCGATTGCTGCAACGTCTTTGTCTCCACGTCCTGATAAGCAGATGATGATGCTGTCATCCTTGCTCATGGAACCGGCGATTTTCTTTACATGTGCCACTGCATGGGCGCTCTCGATAGCGCAGATGATTCCCTCCATCCGTGCCAGGTATTCAAATGCTTCTACCGCTTCTTCATCGGTAACCGGTACATATTCTGCTCTTCCTATATCGTGAAGGTAAGCATGTTCCGGTCCAATTCCCGGATAATCCAGGCCTGCTGAGATAGAATAGACCTGGTCAATCTGTCCGTCAGAATCCTGACAGAAGTATGATTTCATACCGTGGAAGATTCCCTCTCTTCCCTTGGCGATGGTCGCTGCGTGTTTATCTGTATCAACTCCCAGACCCGCTGCCTCGCAGCCGATTAAGCGCACATCCTTATCCTCGATGAAGTTATAGAACATTCCCATGGCATTGCTTCCGCCGCCTACGCAGGCAACTACTGCTGCAGGCAGTTTTCCTTCATATTCTAATATCTGTTCTCTGGCTTCCTTGCTGATGACGCTCTGGAAATCACGAACTATCATTGGAAATGGATGTGGTCCCATAACTGAGCCTAACACATAATGAGTGTCAGAAACACGGTTGGTCCATTCTCTCATGGCTTCATTTACCGCATCTTTTAAGGTTCCGGTTCCGCTGGACACTGCATGAACCTTCGCTCCTAAAAGTTCCATACGATACACATTCAAAGCCTGTCTCTCTGTATCTTCTTTTCCCATGAACACTTCACATTCCATATCAAGAAGGGCTGCTGCCGTTGCCGCTGCCACTCCATGCTGTCCTGCTCCGGTCTCTGCGATGATTCTGGTCTTGCCCATTTTCTTGGCCATAAGTACCTGACCCAAGACATTGTTGATTTTGTGGGAACCGGTATGATTTAAATCTTCTCTTTTCAGATAAATCTTTGGTCCGCCCAGGTCTTTTGTCATCTTCTCTGCATAGTATAACAGCGATGGGCGTCCTGCATACTCTTTTAACAGTTTGTCCAGCTCCTCATTAAAATCTTTATCATTTTTATAAAATTCATAAGACTTTTCCAACTGATGAATCTCATTCATCAATGTTTCCGGAATGTACTGTCCTCCAAAATTACCAAATCTTCCATTAAACATTTCTTATCCTCCTGATTACTTCCTTCATTTTTTCCAGGTCTTTGACCCCATCTGTCTCCAATGAGCTGCTCATGTCCACTGCATATGGATGAAACCTGCTGACTGCTTCTTCTATATTCTCCGGTCCGATTCCTCCGGCTAAGAACACCGGTTTTGCAAATGGCTCTTCTCCCTCAAGAAGGGACCAGTTAAAGGTCCTGCCATCTCCTTTGCCATAGTCTAACAGATAATAATCTGCATGGCTGTCACGGACACGCCTGATATCTTCCTTACTTCGAATCTTAAATGCCTGAATCACCGGTGTTGTGATTTCATGGTGTATCCAGTCTATCATCTTATTGTCTTCCTGTCCATGAAGCTGGATATAATCGATGATGCCGTCCTTTGCTGTCTCGATTACATTCTCAACTGTTTCATCTACAAATACTCCCACTACGCTGACGGATGGATCTATCTTCTTCCGCCAGATGCGCGCCTGCTCCTTTGTCACCTGTCTGGAGCTTTTCGCAAATACAAAGCCCATAAAATCAGGTTTTACCTGGTTGACATAATTCATATCTTCTTCCCGGAACATTCCACACATTTTCACACGGGTTTCTTTCTCATCTCCCCGCAGTCTGGCAAGTTCTTCCTTTTTATGATGGCTTCGCATAAATGCCTCACCGATAAGCACCGCATCTACCTGATGTTCCCGAAGCGCCTGTATATCCTGTGGGGTACGGATTCCGCTTTCTGATACGAAGACATATTCTGCTGGGACCAGACTTCTTAATTTCTGACTGGTGGTGATATCCACCTCGAAATTCTTCAGATTCCGGTTATTTACTCCAATCACCCTTACACCTGCCCGAAGCGCCATCTCCACTTCTTCCCGGGTATGGGCTTCCACTATGGCGGATAAGCCTAAGCTGTCTGCCAGCTGAAAATACTCTTTTAAGGTATCTTCATCCAGAATGGCACAGATTAAAAGCACCGCAGATGCACCCAGGATTTTTGCTTCATATATCTGATAAGCATCCACGGTAAAGTCTTTTCTTAAAACCGGAATGGATACTTCCTGTGCGATTTCTCTTAAGTATTCCTTGCTTCCCTGAAAGTACTGAGGCTCTGTCAGCACGGATATGGCAGATGCACCCGCTGCTTCATACTCCTTTGCTATCTGCAAATAAGGAAAATCTTTTGCTATCAGCCCTTTGGAGGGGGAAGCTTTCTTCACTTCACAGATGAAAGATATTCCATCTTTTTTCAGGGCTTTCTCGAAAGGAAATTCTCTGCCGGCTTCCATGGAAAGTGCTTTTGCCTTTACCTCTTCAAGTGAAACCTCTTCTTTTTCTTTTGCAACCCGAATTCGGGTTGCTGCTGCAATCTCATCTAAAATCATAATTTTTTCCTTATTTGTCTTATTCGTTGGTCAATGCTACGAACTGTTCTAACTGTGCCATAGCTTTACCGCTGTCTATGGTCTCCTGGGCAATCCGGATTCCTTCTTCTATGGATACTTCCGGTTTTGCAATATGAAGGGCTGCTCCTGCATTTAACACTACTGCGTCTCTTCTTGGTCCCATTTCACCTTCTAATATAGCTCTTGCTATTGCTGCATTTTCTGTTGGAGTACCGCCTGCCAGATCATCTTTCGCGCATCTTTTTAAGCCAAACTGCTCTGGTGTGATTTCATAGCAGGTGTATTTTCCATCTCTTACTTCGCATACAGAAGTCGGTGCGCTTAGGGATATCTCATCCAGACAATCCTGTCCATAGACTACCATAGCACTCTTAACTCCCAGGTTAGATAAAACCTCTGCCAGTGGTTCCACCAATGATTCATCATAGACACCCATAAGCTGCATATTCGCTCCTGCCGGGTTGGCCAAAGGTCCTAAGATGTTAAATACCGTACGGATTCCCAGTTCTTTTCTGACCGGTGCCACATACTTCATGGCGATGTGGTAATTTTGTGCAAATAAGAAACACATGTTGATTTTCTTTAATACCTCTGCACTTTTTTCCGGTGCCGCGGTAATATTCACGCCTAAAGCTTCGAGACAGTCTGCGGTTCCACATTTGCTGGAAGCTGCACGGTTGCCATGTTTAGCCACTGGAACCCCGGCTGCTGATACTACCAGCGACGCTAAGGTGGAGATGTTAAAGGAATTGGACTTGTCTCCGCCAGTTCCTACGATTTCCAGAACATCCATATCGTGAAGCAGTTTTACACAATGTTTTCTCATGCCCTCTGCACATGCTGTGATTTCTTCAATAGTCTCACCCTTTAGGCTTAATGCGGTAAGAAAGGAACTCATCTGAACCTGACTTGCCTCGCCACCCATAATTTCATCCATAACCTGCTCTGCCATTTCGTAAGTTAAATCTTCTTTATTTGCTAATTTTATAATTGCCTCTTTTATCATTGCCTTATCCTCCTTCTTCTGCTGCTCGGGCTTATTTGCCGTTTCTTCTATATTAATGTCATGCTCTCTTAACAAAATTTTCCAGTATCTTCTCTCCATCCGGTGTCAGTATGGATTCCGGATGAAACTGTAATCCATAGATTCGATATTCCTTGTGCCCCACTGCCATAATCTCATCATCATCTTCACTCACGGCTATAATCTCAAGTTCTTCCGGGAGGGATTCCTTCGTTCCTGCCAGGGAATGATATCGGCCTACTTTAAATTCTTTTGGCAGATTTTCAAAGAGAACGGAATCTGCTGTGATTTTCATCATGGACTGTTTGCCATGCATGAGTCTCTTTGCGTTGGTGACACAGCCGCCGAATGCCTGATAGATGGATTGATGTCCCAGACAGACACCTAAGATTGGGAAATCTTTTCCCAGTTTCTGTATCACCTCTATACATACGCCTGCATCATCCGGTGTTCCCGGTCCCGGCGAGAGGATGATTTTCTCCGGCTTCATAGCTGCGATTTCTTCTACTGTATATTCGTCATTCCGAATGACCTTGATGTCCGGATTGAATTTGCCAATCATCTGATATAAGTTGTAAGAAAAGCTGTCGTAATTATCTATAAGTAAAATCATTGGTCAATTCCCTCCCTTGCAATCTCTATGGCATCAATGACTGCTCGTGCTTTATTTAAGCATTCCTGATGTTCTTTCTTTGGTACGCTGTCTGCTACGATTCCGGCACCGGAGCGGACAAATATTTTTCCATTTTTAGAAAATGCCAGCCGGATTCCGATACAGGTGTCCATGTTTCCGGTAAAATCGATGTAGCCAATAGCCCCTCCGTAGATGCCTCTTTTATTATTTTCCAGTTCATTGATAATCTGGCAGGCACGAATCTTCGGTGCCCCTGACAGGGTTCCTGCCGGAAGTACTGCATCCACTGCATCCACCGCATCTTTATCTTCTCTTAAGTTTCCTTCTACTTCTGAGCCTATGTGCATGACATGGGAGAAGCGTTCAATCTGCATGTATTTATCCACATGTACAGAGCGGAATTTACTGATTTTTCCGATATCATTTCTTCCCAGGTCTACCAGCATATTGTGCTCAGCCAGCTCTTTTTCGTCTGCCAGAAGTTCCATTTCCAATTCTTTGTCTTCCCGCTCACTCTTTCCTCTTGGTCTGGTTCCGGCCAATGGATAAGTTCTTACATTTCCATCGATTACTTTTACCAGTGTCTCTGGTGATGCTCCTGCGATTTCCACATCATCACTGGAGAAATAGAACATATATGGTGAAGGGTTCGTGGTTCTAAGTACCCGATAGACATCTAAGAGGCTGCCTTTGAATTTGGCTTCCAGACGATTGGATAATACTACCTGGAAGATGTCTCCATCGTAGATATACTTCTTAGCTTTCTCCACCATCTCGCAGTATTCACTCTCCTTAAATAAGGGAGTTAATTCTGATAACAATTCCGGCTTTTCCTCCTTCTTAGGCAGACCGTTTCGAATGAGGTTTGCGATTTTTTCTAATTCCATCACTGCCTTGTTGTACTCTGTTTCTAAGTTATCCACTTTGGCATTGGCAATGAGGATGATTTTTCCACGAAAATGATCAAAGGCAATTACTTTGTCAAACAGCATCAGGTCCACATCTTTGAACTCTTCCTCATCCTTTGCGTCCAGTTTTAAGACTGGTTCTGCGTACTTGATATAATCATAGGCGAAATATCCAACCAATCCGCCGGTAAAGGTTGGAAGGAAAGGAAGCTTCGGGCTCTTATTCTCCCGGATCAGGTTCTTGATAAATTCACCCGGATGCTTCGTCTCAAATTCCATCTTCGTTCCGGATTCCACTACCATCTTCCCATTGGTACACGCCATTCCCAACACCGGATCAAATCCCAGGAAAGTATATCTTCCGTGATTGGAATTATCCTCCACACTTTCTAACATATAGCAGTGCTTACTCACACTTTTTAAAATCTTCAGCACCTGAATAGGCGTCCTTACATCTTCATATAATTCACAGCTAATGGGTACTACCTTGTAGCTGCCCTCTTTTATAAGTTCCTTCGCTTCTTCTAAAGTTGGTCTATACATAATTTTCTCCTTTTGAGGCAGGCGAAAACCGTTTTCGCCTGCTAGTTTCGGTTTTCGCCTGCTAGAAACCGTTTTCGCCTGCAACTTTTGGTAAATTTTTGTTTGTCGAAAGGACTATGTATTGGACAATAAAAAACGCCCTCGACAAACTATACGTTTGTCAAGGACGAGTTGGTTCTTCTAATAGAACACCCCGCGGTGCCACCTTGATTTGTGATTTCTCACACTCTTTGCGAAATACAATCATATTTCCGACAACTGACGTATGCCTCACGTCGTAGAATACTCAGCATCTCTGCCTTTGACTACGCCCTCAACGGTCCATTTAATATTCTGCGTTCTGTCAGGTTCTCAGCATCCCCGGCTCTCTGTGAGTGCACAAATATTTTTATCTCCGTATCAACGGTTTTTCAATATTCGTTTTTCTATAACTGTTTACTATATTAACTCGCTAAAGCATATTTGTCAATAATTATTTGTAATTAGTTTTCCAATTAGTTTGCAATTAATTCTAATGTTATTTACTGCGAAGTGACTTGATAAATTTTCCCATTCTCCTCATGGCCTCTTTCAGCTCTTCGATGGAATATGCATAGGACACACGGATAAACCCTTCTCCGCACTCTCCAAAAGCACTTCCGGGAACCACTGCAAGTTTCTCTTCGTGGAGCAGTCTGGTGGCAAATTCTTCTGAGGTCATACCAAATTCACTGATATTTGGAAATGCATAAAATGCGCCATAAGGTTCGAAGCATGGCAAGTCTAACTTGCGGAATTCATTCATGAGATACTTTCTCCTCTGATTATAAGATTCCCGCATCATGACTACGTCTTTTTCTCCGTCTTTCATAGCCTTCACTGCTGCATACTGGCTGACTGTCGGTGCACACATAATGGCGAACTGATGTATCTTAATCATCTGTTCCATGATTTCTGCATTCCCCAGTGCATATCCCAGACGCCACCCGGTCATAGCAAAGGCTTTGGAAAATCCATCGATTACGATGGTTCTCTCCTGCATCCCCGGCAGACTGGCAATACTTACATGTTCTGATTTATAAGTCAGTTCACTGTAAATCTCATCTGAGATTACGATTAGATTATGAGCAATCACAATCTCTGCAATCTTCTCTAAATCTTCCCGTTCCATAATAGCCCCTGTGGGATTATTAGGAAATGATATCATCAAGACCTTTGTCTTAGGTGTCAGCGCTGCTTCCAATTCCTGCGGTGTCAGACGAAATTCATTTTCTTCCTTTAATGGTATAGAAACCGGAATTCCCCCAGCCATCACAATGCATGGCAGGTAGGACACGAAACATGGTTCCACAAAAACCACTTCATCCCCTGGATTTAGCAGAGCACGCAATGCCACATCAATAGCTTCGCTTCCTCCTACGGATATAAATACTTCTTTCATCGGATCATAGGTCAGTCCCATTTTTTTCTTTTTATAGTCACAGATTTCTTTTCTCAGTTCCGGCATACCTGCGTTGGAAGTATAGAACGTCTTACCGCTCTTTAGAGCCTCAATTCCAGCTTCCCGTATATGCCACGGAGTATCGAAATCCGGTTCTCCTACACCAAGAGACACGCAGTCCGGTATTTCTTTTGCCACATCAAAGAATTTCCGGATGCCTGATGGTTTCAGATTTGTGACTGTTTTAGATAAGAGTTCTCGCATAGAATCACTCATGGAGTCACTACCATTCTCTTATCGGACTTCGGTGTGGCGAAGGATACTCCCAATTCCTTGTATTTTGTCAATGCAAAATGTGTGGTGGTACTCTGTACTTCTTCCATGGAAGCCAGATTGCCGGACACAAAAAGAGAGATTTCTTTTAAGGTTGTACCTTTTATCATAACCAGGAAATCATAAGTTCCTGACATCAGGTACAGTGTCTCTACCTGTGGGAAATCCTTGATTTTCTCTGCGATTCTCTCATATCCATCGCCGCCCTGAGGGGTCACACGAAGTTCCACAACTGCTGTCACATCTTCGTCATTTACTTTATTCCAGTCTACCAGTGTGTGATATCCACAGATGATTTTATCTTTTTCCAATTGATGAACAGTCTCGGCTACTTCGTCTTCTGTACTGTCTAGCATAACTGCTATTTCCTGGTTTGTTAATCTGCTGTCTTTGGCCAGCAGATGTAGTATCTGCTCTGTTTTTTTCTGTTCCATAATATATCCTCCCATTTCTATTGCCTTCGAGTTGTATTACAACAATTACCATGTTGTCTAATTATATATCATTTCTTCTAATTGGGCAACACTCTTGGCAAATACCTCCAGTGCATCCTCCACTGGTTTCGGGGATTCCATATCTACATCACAGATACGCAGCAAATCCAGGCAGTCTTTCGAAGAGCCGCCTGAGAGGAACTGTTTATATTTATCTAATATGCCCGGCTCTTTATTTAAGATCTTCTGACTGATTGCAATGGCTGCTGAGAACCCGGTTGCATACTGATATACATAGAAAGAATTATAAAAATGTGGAATACGCGCCCACTCCATGGCAATCTCATCATCCACTACTATCTCATCTCCATGATAGAACGCAACCAATTCTTTATAAACCGAACACAGGGTATCTGCCGTAAGTGTTTCTCCTGCCTCTATTATTTCATGAGTTTTTTTCTCGAATTCTGCAAACATAGTCTGACGATATAAGGTACTCTTAAACTGATCCAGAAAATAATTCACCAGGTACATCTTCTCCTGCTTATCCTGTGCATGTTCCATCAGATAATGAATCAGCAAAGCCTCGTTACAGGTAGACGCCACCTCTGCTACGAAGATTCCGTATCCTGCATAAGGATATTCCTGCGTCTTATCAGAATAATAACTGTGAATCGCATGTCCCATCTCGTGAGCAAGAGTAAATACATGATTAAGGGTTCCGTTATAATTTAAGAGCACATAAGGGTGTGTCCCATAAGCGCCCCAGGAATAAGCACCGCTTCGCTTGCCTTTACTTTCATAGACATCAATCCAGCCATTGGTAAATCCTTCTTCCAGAATCCCTGTGTATTCTTCGCCTAATACTGCTAGACCTTCTTTTACTGTGGCCTTAGCTTCTTCAAAGGTATAAGTTTTCTCCGTTTTCTTTACTACAGGTACATACATATCATACATATGAAGTTCTTTGGCATCTAATAATTTTTTGCGAAGTCCCACATAATGATGCATGGTATCCATATGCTCATGCACTGCCTCAATCAACTTCTCATATACCGTCACCGGAATACGATAATTGTCCAGCGCATATTCCATTGATGTGTGATATTTTCTCATATTAGCATAGAATACATCCTGCTGCACATGGGCATTCATGGTAGCTGCCAGGGTATTGCGATTCTTCTCATACTGGGCATACATGGCCTGGAAGGCTTCCTTACGCACCCGTACATCTGCGGACTCTAAAAAAGAAACGTAACTGTTCAGTACCCTAATATCTAACAAGTACTATATTTGTGCAAAACAGAGAAAATAATTTTTCTGTTTTAGCACCAGTTTTAGGTTTTTAGAAAGGTTATCCACCACTTCCATCTGATT
>JAQVHQ010000069.1 GCA_028696165.1 Lachnospiraceae bacterium
ATATTTTGGCTATCTTGTCAACTATTTTCGTAATATTTTTTAAGTTTTTGACGAAAAAAAACAGTGGCTCTCTCTGAAAGAAAACCACTGGATTTTAATTTGAAATTGGTTAACTAAATGACATTGAGAAAATAAGTATAGTATTAAAATATGAATAAAACAAAGGCAAAAGGATAGAAAAATGGAATTTTGGGATATCTATGATAAGAACAAACAAAGAACTGGCAGAACGATGAAACGCAATGACTGGTGCTTAAAAGATGATGAGTATCATCTGACAGTGCTGGGAGTAATTGCAAGACCGGATGGAAAGTACTTAATTACCCAGCGTGTCATGACAAAATCCTGGGCCCCTGGTTGGTGGGAAGTATCCGGCGGCGCAGTTCAGGCAGGTGAAGAATCAAAAGATGCGGTTATTCGTGAAGTTAAAGAAGAAACCGGTTTAGATGTATCTGACTGTGAGGGCGGATATGCATTTACCTATCATCGAGAAAATCCTGGAGAGGGTGACAACTATTTTGTAGATGTATATCGTTTTGTAAAGGATTTTGATGAATCAGAGTTGGATTTACAGCAGGAAGAAACTGCTGGATATAAAATCGCAGATTTGGAAGAAATACAGGAGCTTGCTCAACAGGGAATATTCTTACACTATGATAGCATAAAACAGGTGTTTTAACCGGGAGATGCTAATATGAAGAAAAAAAGTACGTTAGGCAAAAATGGTCTGGGCTTACTGATACTATTTTGTGTTATTGGAATCAGTATTGCAGCAGCATCCTATGTGATTCAGGGTCTGGTTACAAATGTGGGTCTGGAATCGCTGAAACAGCAGGTTCAGTATGTTATGGAAGTGCTGTTTGCGGCAGAGGTTGTGATTTTCCTGTGCTACCTTTTGTACATGCTGCGAAAAGTGGATAAGGAAAAGGCGATAGGCGAGAATGAATTGAATATAGCCAATAGTAAGCTGGAAGTTCAGCAGATACTTTTTGATGCTCATAAGAATCCAGAATGTATAGAGAGTGCACTTCGAAGTACTGCGCAGACATTTCAGGCAGAATCTGCATTTTTACTGGTGCTGGATGACTGGAAAATCCAGGAGATATATGCATGGCCAATTCGTAATAACCGCAGAATAGATATCTTGATGGACAGAGATATCCGCATTGCTTTTCCGAAGACCAGCGAGTCTATTCTGCAAAAAGAAAGTATGACTTATTATAAAGAAAAGAATAAGACTGTTTTTTCCATGGAGGAGCAGGAGTTGCTTGAACAGCTTGACATTCAGAATCTCATGGCGGCACCTGTACTGAATCCTATGAAACAGGTAAAGGCTGTTTTAGGAACTTTTAATACAGGGGGTGAGTGGGCAGATACCAGATTTTTAGAGAGCGTTGCCAGAGACTTTATGATGGCACTAAATAATGTGGAATCTTTCCGAATGATTCGAAAAATGGGAACAGAAGATGCACTCACTGGCTTGAAAAATAGAAACTGTTACCAGCAGTTTTTATCTCAATGTTCCTCCATGGCCATAAAATCTCTGGGATGTATCTATATAGATGCCAATGGGCTTCATGAGTTGAATAATCATCTGGGGCATGCTGCAGGAGATAAGATGCTTATATCCATTGGAAATACCTTAAGAACAATATTCGGACCAGATCATGTTTATCGCATTGGTGGAGATGAATTTGTCGTGATAGCCATAGACTGCCTGCTAAAGGAAGTCAGTGACTGCGTAAATACTTTGAAAAAGAACATGGAGGTACAGGGATATCAGATATCCGTTGGCTATTCATGGAAAGAGGACTCATGGAATCTGGAGAAAATGATTGCAGAAGCGGAAGCAGAGATGTATCAGGAGAAACATCAGTATTATACGCAGAAGGGTGATGTGAAGAAATCCAGGGAATTGAATCATAAATTAGAACAGATTCTTCAGGAAAAGCAGGATGCGGACACTTTTCTATCTATTATATCTCCGTATTTTATGGGTGTGTATGTAGTGGACCTTGATACAGATGATACCAGAATCATATATCAGCCTTCTTATTTTACCGTTATGCTTCAGCAGACGGAATATAAATTTATGAAAGCGTTAAAAAAATATGTAAATATTTTCGTAAATGAAAAAGAACGGAAGGCGTTTTTGGAATTTCTTAATTATGACAGAATTAAAGAAGATTTAAACAAAGGGAAAACCCTGGAATACCATTATTCCAGAATGGATGGCAGTCAGTTATTTCTTAGAATCTGCCAGTCAGCAGATTATAGCGATGGCAAGAAGGAAGCCTTCTGGATTTTTGAAAAGTATAATGGTTTGAATGAAACTACACCACTTAGCTGAATTTGTATAAATTCTGTGAAAATACAGTGAAAAGCAAAGTAAAGCAAATAAAAATCTTGACAAATAACAAAATCCCTACTATGATATGGGAATGAAAAAGGCATTGAGAAAGAGGAGTATGCAGATTGACGCTGACAGAGAGAATCCCCATTAGCTGGAAGGAGATTTGAGCAGGAGATTGCAGAAGGTAGCTTTTGAGCCGGTAGGCAGAAGCCCCCAGGGTGCGTAAGCCTTCCCGGGTGATTCTCGTTATTGAATCAGGAGACATGCACATGGATGCATAAAATAAGGTGGTACCGCGGATAATATGTCGCCCTTTACAGGAGAATTGTAAGAGGGCGACTTTTTTTAGCGATTTTCTTACATTAATGGAAACCAGAAGTTCTATAAATAAGATATTATAATAGGAGAGACAATCATGAGAAAAGAATTAGAGAAGACTTATGATCCCAAGGACATTGAGGATCGTCTGTACCAGAAATGGATGGACAACGGTTATTTTCACGCAAAAGTAAATCCAGACAAGAAACCATTTACCATAGTTATGCCGCCGCCGAATGTTACCGGGCAGCTTCATATGGGACATGCGCTGGACAATACTATGCAGGATATCCTTATTCGTTTCAAGAGAATGCAGGGATACGAAGCATTATGGCAGCCAGGAACCGACCATGCAGCTATTGCTACAGAAGTTAAAGTTACAGAAAAGTTAAGAAGCGAAGGTATTGATAAAGAAGAAATCGGAAGAGAAGAGTTTTTAAAACATGCCTGGAAGTGGAAAGAAGAATACGGCGGACGTATTATCAATCAGTTGAAAAAGCTGGGTTCTTCTGCAGACTGGGAGAGAGAACGCTTTACTATGGATGAAGGCTGCTCAAAAGCAGTAGAAGAAGTGTTCCTTAAATTATATGAAAAAGGCTATATTTACAAAGGTTCCCGTATCGTAAACTGGTGTCCGGTATGTCAGACTTCTATCTCTGAAGCAGAAGTAGAGCATCAGGAACAGGCTGGACATTTCTGGCACATCAACTACCCTATCGTAGGCAGTGATGAATTTGTAGAGATTGCGACCACCAGACCGGAAACTCTCTTAGGCGATACTGCAGTCGCAGTAAATCCAGAGGATGAGCGCTATAAACATCTCATCGGAAAGATGTTAAAACTGCCGCTTACCGATCGTGAGATTCCGGTAATTGCAGATGAGTATGTTGACAAAGAGTTTGGAACTGGCTGCGTTAAAATCACACCGGCACATGACCCGAATGACTTTGAAGTTGGAAAACGTCACAATCTGGAAGAAATCTGTATCTTGAACGATGATGCAACCATCAATGCAAGAGGTGGAAAATACGCAGGCATGGATCGCTATGAAGCAAGAAAAGCCATGGTTGCTGATTTAGAAGAACAGGGACTTTTAGTAAAAGTAGTTGACCATACACATAATGTAGGAACTCATGACCGCTGCAAGACTACTGTAGAGCCTATGATTAAACAACAGTGGTTTGTAAAGATGGATGAGATGGCAAAAGCAGCTATCGAAGTTTTAGATAAAGGAGATTTGGAATTCGTTCCGGAAAGCTTTGACAAAACATATCTTCACTGGTTAGAGAATATTCATGACTGGTGTATCTCAAGACAGTTATGGTGGGGACACCGCATTCCGGCTTATTATTGTGATGAGTGTGGAGAAATCGTTGTTGCAAGAGAGAAACCGGAAGTTTGTCCAAAATGTGGATGTGTTCACCTGACTCAGGATGAAGATACACTGGATACCTGGTTTAGTTCTGCATTGTGGCCGTTTTCAACACTGGGATGGCCGGATAAGACACCGGAATTAGAGTATTTCTATCCTACAGATGTCTTAGTGACAGGATATGATATTATTTTCTTCTGGGTTATCCGTATGGTATTCTCTGCATTAGAGCAGACTGGTGAGTCGCCATTCCATCATGTATTGATTCATGGACTGGTTCGTGATTCTCAGGGACGTAAGATGAGTAAATCCCTTGGAAATGGTATCGATCCACTGGAAGTTATTGATAAGTATGGTGCAGATGCTCTTCGTCTGGCACTTATGACTGGAAATGCACCAGGTAATGATATGCGTTTCTATTGGGAAAAAGTAGAGGCAAGCCGTAATTTTGCTAATAAAGTATGGAATGCTTCACGTTTCATCATGATGAATCAGCCGGAGTCAGAAGTTGAGGAGCCGGAAAGCTTCCACTTAAAACCAGCAGACCGTTGGATTTTAGCAAAGGTTAACCGTCTGACTAAAGAAGTGACAGAAAACATGGATAAGTATGAACTGGGAATTGCAGTACAGAAAGTATACGACTTTATCTGGGATGAATTCTGTGACTGGTATATTGAAATTGCGAAACTCCGCATGGGAGCAAGAGAGGACAATGCCAATGCAGCAGATTCAGCAGACTGCGCAATCTGGACTTTAAAGACTGTATTATCACAGGCATTGAAATTACTGCATCCATTTATGCCATTTATCACAGAAGAAATTTACTGTACACTTTGTCCGGATGAAGAGTCTATTATGATAGCTGACTGGCCTGTATATCGTGAAGAATGGGAGTTCCCGGTATATGAGAAGATGATCGAGATGATCAAAGATGTCATCCGTGGTGTACGTAACATCCGTGCTGAGATGAATGTGCCAAACGGCAGAAAAGCTAAGGTATATATTGTATCAGAGAGCATGGAAAACTGTGAGTATTTTGAGTTGATTAAAAATTCCTTCGGAGCATTGGAACGTCTGCTTTATGCAAGTCAGGTACGTGTTCAGTCTTCTAAAAAAGGAATTTCAGAGGATGCAGTTTCTGTGGTTACTGCAGGCGCAACAGTATATCTTCCGCTGGAAGATTTGATCGATTTTGAAAAAGAAATCGAACGTCTGGAGAAAGAAGCTGCTCGTCTTACAAAGGAAATCGCCCGTGCATCTGGTATGCTCAAGAATGAGAAATTTGTAAGCAAAGCACCGGAAGCTAAGATTCAGGAAGAAAAAGAGAAACTGGAAAAATATACCCAGATGAAGGAACAGGTTGAGGGGCGTCTGGAACAGCTGAGATCAAGATAGAGAGAAAAAATGAAAAAATTTGAATGGAAGAAATCTAAAGATAGCAATACTAAAGCTGAAGAACCTGAAACTGGAAATATAAATGAACAAAATCCTGAGAAATCCGAGAATACTAAGACTGAAGAGGCTGAGAATACAGACAAGAAAGACAGCAGTAAAAAGATTCAAATTACTATGCCGGATTTCAAGAAAATCGGACAGTCATTGAAAGACAATATTGCCAAGCTGGAATGGAATCCTCCGTCTTATTATCGCCATATGAATAAACAAAAGGCCTGCGAATTGTGCAATCAGTTTTCCTTGCTGCTGCATATTATCGCTTGCCTGGTGGGATATTTTGTGATAGAGGCATTATCCCGCCATTCTTTGGGAGAAGCCTGGAGTTTTCTGATTGACAGGTCATGGGTGTTTTTGTACAATGCCTTTTTGATCTTTTTGACTACTTTGCCGGTATACCTCTTAAGACGCAGAGCATTTTACCGCATCTTTATCGGTGCGTTCTGGATTCTGCTGGGAGTGGTAAACTGTATCATCCTTGCAAAACGCGTAACACCATTTACGGGACCGGATGTTAAGAACTTAAGTGAAGGCCTGGGTGTATTTAGTAAATATATGAATGGTTTTGAAACCGCTATGTTGGTTGCAGGACTGGTACTTCTGGCTGTTGTCATTGTCATTGTGTTCTTTAAAGCACCCAGATACCGCGGCGCTACACATCGTATTATTTCTCTGGTGATGATGCTGGTATGTGTGGCACTGTTTAGCGGCGCTACAAAGATTGCTTTGGATAAGCGTTTGTTATCTAATTATTTTGGTAATATTGCATTCGCTTATGAGGATTACGGATATCCATACTGTCTGTCTGTTACTTTGTTTGATACAGGTATCAGTTCACCCTCAGGATATTCAGAATCCCTTGTGAAGCATATTGTAAAGGATTCTACACAGGATGAGAATACAGATTCAGAAGATTTGCCGAATGTAATTTTTGTACAGTTGGAATCATTTTTTGATCCGACGAATGTGCGGTATCTGAACTTTTCAGAAGATCCGATTCCATTCTTCCGGCAGCTTTCTAAGGATTACACATCTGGATTTTATACAGTACCATCTGTAGGTGCTGGTACAGCTAATACAGAGTTTGAGACGCTTACGGGTATGAGCATGCGTTTCTTCGGACCAGGCGAATATCCATATAAGAGTGTACTGAAAGAAGAAGCCAGTGAGAGTGCGGCTACAGTATTTGATTCTTTGGGATATACTTCCCATGCAGTTCATAATAATGAAGCGAACTTTTATAGCCGTCGTACTGTCTATGCCAATCTGGGATTTGATACATTTACTTCAGAAGAATTTATGCCTGAGCAGGCCAATACTACACCGCTGGGCTGGATGAAAGATGAAGTCCTGACCAGCAAAATCACGGACTGCCTGGATTCTACCGCAGGATCGGATTTCGTGTTTACAGTATCGGTGCAGGGCCATGGTTCTTATCCTACGGAACCAACTTATCCGAATCCGGAGATTTTGGTAACGGGAGCAGAGACTGATGAACAGAACTGCGAGTGGGAGTATTATACCAATGA
The DNA here is from genome assembly GCA_028696165.1 of Lachnospiraceae bacterium. Classification (GTDB taxonomy): domain Bacteria; phylum Bacillota; class Clostridia; order Lachnospirales; family Lachnospiraceae; genus JAQVHQ01. The sequence goes on from JAQVHQ010000069.1 coordinate 7,025, forward strand.
GATTCATGAGATGGACAAATTCATAGAACAGCTGGTTAATGCTCTTTCAGAGAAAGACGAGAAGTATGTGCTTGTATTATACGGAGATCATCTGCCAACTATGGGACTGGATGATTCTGATTTGACCAATGGAAATCTGTTCCAGACAGAATATGTCATGTGGAATAACTTTGGATTAGAGAAAAAAGATAAAGATACCAATGCTTATCAGATTATGTCTGAAGTTATGAATCAGATTGGTATTCATGAAGGAACTATCTTCTCTTTCCATCAGACTCAGGAGACCAGTGAATATTATCAGATTGACCTGGAAACTTTGCAGTATGATTTGCTTTATGGAGAGTCCTATGCGTATGATGGTGAGAATCCATACAGCAAGAAGAAAATTCAGCTTGGTATACGTAAGACTAAGATAGACAGTGTTCAGGATATAACAGAAGGTGTTTACTATATCAAGGGTGAGAATTTCACACCATCAACTGTTGTACAGTTAAATGGCGAAGAAATCACTTCTGCCTATATTAATTCATCCACTTTGCTGGTACAGGAACAGGATTTCCAGGAAGGCGACTGGATAAGCGTTGCTATCAAGAGCAACAGTTCCAGTGCACGTATCCTGCAGCAGGAAAACATCATTGTATACAGGCATGTGAAGGATGCACTTCCAAGTGTGACTGCACCAACTACCATTACCACATATCCGGATGGAACGAATTCTGTAAATCCAATATCCGGAATGGCGGCGGAGGCAGCAAAACAGGCGGCAGATGAAGCACAGGCAGCAGCGGAAGCACAAGCGGCACAGAATCAGTAAAGTCGTAATTTGTCAAATAAAATATTACGATTAGTACTGGACAACTACCACCACTATATTATAATGTATAAGAGTCCTGAAAAACTTTTGGTTCAGGATAATACATATAGATAAGTGGTGGTAGTTTTGAATTATAGAGAAGCAGAACAATATATTGCAGATATTCCTAAATTTACAACAAAGAACAAACCAGAACATACAAAGGATGCATTAAGACGGCTTGGGAATCCGGAAAATAATTTTAAGGTTCTTCATGTAGCCGGTACTAATGGAAAGGGGAGTGTGTGTGCATTCTTATCTTCTGCATTAGTGGAGGCGGGATGCAGAACAGGCCTTTTTATATCTCCGCATCTGGTAAAGGTAAATGAACGGTTCCAGATTAATAATGAGATGATTACGGATGAAGAATTTCTATCCGGATTTAACCGGGTCAAAGAAATCGCGGATGAGATGGTGGCAGAAGGTGAACCGCATCCGACGTATTTTGAATTCCTGTTTTTGATGGGCATGGAAATCTTTCGATCAAAAGGTGTAGAGTATGCAGTGCTGGAAACAGGGCTGGGTGGTCGACTGGATGCTACGAATACCATAGAACATCCGCTTATCAGCGTGATTGCCTCTATCAGTCTGGATCATACAGAAATTCTTGGAGATACCATAGAGGAAATTGCAGGTGAAAAAGCAGGAATTATCAAAAATCAGATTCCGGTTGTCTATAACTGCAATCAAAAAAAGGTAGAACAGGTTATAGAACAAAAGGCTTCCTCAGTGGGCAGTAAGACCTGGCCACTGCGTCAACCGGACTATCAAATCCTGGAAAACACAGCGAAAGGCATTGATTTTTCTTTTAATACTGGTTATTATGGTAATATTACTGTTCATATACCTTACATAGCTGCCTATCAGGTGGAGAATGCTGCATTAGCATTTCTTACCCTGCTGACGCTTCGTGATATACCGGAGGCAGGCACTTTGAAGGAACGGTTGACAGTAGAGACTATAAAAAATGGATTTGAAAAAGTTCGCTGGCAGGGACGCATGGAGACTATCCTTCCACAGATTATTGTAGATGGTGCACATAACGAAGACGGCATCACCCGTTTTCTGGAAACTGCAGAACATTTTTCAAAAAAATACCCATTGACATTGCTGTTCTCAGCGGTAATTGAGAAAAATTACAAGGAAATGATCCACCGTATTGTGGATAGAATTCAGTGGAACAGTGTGGTAGTTACGCAGATTAATGGAAGCAGAGTAGTTCCGGCTAAAGAACTGGGAGAGATTTTTACAGAGTTTGGATGCAGCCGTGTTCTGACAGAACCGAACGTGGAGCAGGCATTTGAACTCGCCAGAAAAGAAAAGAAGGATGGCTTACTGTTTTGCGCAGGTTCCTTATATCTGGTGGGAGAAATCAAGGAGTATTTGGAGTCTAAGGAGGCAGACCATGATTAATTTTGAAGAAGAACTGAAGAAGTTTCAGCCGAGTCTGGATGTAGATGAAGCGGAAGGCGCAATCTACAGCCGTGATTTGACTGATGTAATAGATATACTAAAAGAGATGCTGAAAGAAACAAGCGAGAGCCAGAAAGAATAGGATGGAATACGAATGAATTGTATGAATTGTGGGGCAGAGCTGACAGAATCAGCATATTGTCCGAAATGTGGCTGTGATGTGGTAGTGCAGAAGCAGGCAATTGTTCTGTCAGGTCTGTATTATAACCAGGGCTTGGAAAAAGCCTGTGTACGTGATCTGTCTGGTGCCATAGATCAGTTGAAAAGAAGTTTAAAATTCAATAAATTGAATATATCCGCCCGTAATCTGCTGGGACTTGTGTATTTTGAGACTGGTGAAGTTGTGGCGGCACTTAGTGAATGGGTTATCAGCAAGAATATCATGCCTGAGAATAACAGGGCGGTGGAGTATATCGAGCAGCTGCAGTCCGATCCTAATAAGCTTGATATCATAAACCATACTATTAAAAAATATAACCAGGCACTTCAGTCATGCCGAGAAGGCAATGAAGATGTAGCTATGATTCAGCTGAAAAAAGTCCTTGCGCAGAATCCGAAATTAATAAAAGGATATCATCTGCTTGCGTTGCTTCATATTCATTATGAGCAGTACGAAAAAGCAAGAAGAGTTTTGAAAAAAGCGGCTAAGATAGACAAGACGAATACAACTACTTTACGCTTTTTAAAAGAAATTGATGAAGTGACAGGAACCGTAACCAGTTTAGAACCCCGCTGGGGTGGATGGGGACGCAGTCAGTCGGAAAAAGAGGAAAATCTTTCTTCTTATGATGGAACCGGTGTTATCCAACCGGCTACTTTTAGAGAGACTTCTGTGGTAGCAACGCTGTTAAATATTGGAATTGGTCTGGCAGTGGGAATTGCAATTGTATGGTTTCTGGCTATGCCTGCGAGAGTGCAGAGCGTGAATCGTACAGCCAATGAACGGGTGACAGAATACAGCCAGCAGATGGCAACACAGTCAGCTGAGTTAAATCAGGCTCAGGAACAGATTAAGGAATCGGAAGAGACGGTTCAGACAGCTAATGATCAGATTGAGCAGGCCAAAGTACAGGCGGAAAGCTATCAGAATCTTATTACTGCTTTTAATGCTATCCAGAATGAAGAATACACAACTGCAGCGAACGCTATGACAGCGGTAAACCGTGATGTCCTTGATACGGATATGCAGACGATATATGACAGCATTTTATCTAATGTCAGCAATATCTTATTTACCAAATTGTATGAGGCGGGAGTAAATGCATTTGATTATGCGAACTATGCGGAGGCGATTACCAGTCTGTCACAGGCAAAGACCATAAATGGCGAGGATTACAGTACATTAAATTATCTGGCCCATGCTTATCGTCTGAGCGGAGATACTGCCAATGCCAATGCAACCTTCCAGGAGATTGTAGATAAGTTCCCGGGTACAAAAAGGGCAACAGATGCGCAGGCTTACATAGATGGGACTTCCACTCAGTCCAGCGAAGCAGCAGTGACAGCAGAAACAGGCGGTGAAACTGGTGGCGAAGAAGATACATCCGCAGAGGATGGCTCCCAGGATGATGGCAGCGCGCAGGATGAATCGCAGGATAATACCTCTGATGAAGAGGAAGAATATTAATTACGAGAGATAAATACAAAAGACACAAAAAAGCATATTATATGGCTTTTTGTGTCTTTTTTTATTTTCAAAAAAGCAACTGGAAAGGCAAATAAATAAGAAAATATGGAGAGGTATCTATGGGGGAGCTATTTCAAAAAAGGGGAACGGTACTGACTATACGTCTGCCAAAAGAGGTGGATCATCATCACACAGAAGCTATACGCTGTGAGGCCGACCGGTATATTGAACAAGAGCACATAAGAGAGATTGTCTTTGACTTTATGGACACAGGTTTTATGGACAGTTCGGGAATTGGAATGATTATGGGGCGTTACCGGAATCTGGGAATGATAGGAGGAAGAGTATCTGCTATACATGTAAATGAACGGATATACAAAATATTATATTTGTCAGGAGTATATAAAGTGATTGATATTACAAAGAAAAGAGAATGGAGTAATAGAGATGAAAAGAAGGGGGAGTATGGTGATGGAAGATACGAATGAAATGAAGATGGAATTTGACAGCTATTCCAGTAATGAAAGTTTTGCAAGGGTGGCAGTGGCGGCTTTTTGTACAAGACTAAATCCTACGTTGGAGGAACTGTCAGATTTAAAAACAGCAATCTCAGAAGCGATAACCAATTGCATTATACATGCCTATGATAACCAGATTCGAAAAATCCAGATTATCTGCAGAATCAAAGGACAGGAAGTAGAGGTCAATATAATAGATCATGGGAAAGGGATGGAAGATGTGGCAAAAGCCATGGAACCGCTGTATACCACCCGCCCTGATTTAGACCGGTCCGGAATGGGGTTTGCCTTTATGGAGGCCTTTATGGATGAGGTACAGGTGGAATCAACACCTGGAGAGGGCACCTGCGTATGTATGCGGAAAAAACTGGGATGTTTTACTCATCCCTATGCATGATGGGGAGGGGAACATGGAACGTACTCTTTCTCTGATTCAGCTGGCACACCAGGGAGATAAAATGGCAAGAAATACTTTGGTAGAAGAAAATATGGGGCTGGTCTACCATATCGTGCAGAGGTTTAAAAATCGCGGAGTAGAGATGGAAGACTTAATTCAGATTGGCAGTATAGGACTGATTAAATCTATTGATAAATTCAGACCTGAATTCCAGGTGAAGCTGTCTACTTATGCAGTCCCAATAGAGTAAGATAAAGGAAACGACCGGAATAGCCTTAAAATAAGGGATTTCTGATAAAGGCATTAGATTAAAAATCAGTGCTGTCAGATAAACATTTCGATATCTTATGTTGAAATAGCAGTGTAGATAAGATATTGAAAACAATTCGGAATTGTTTCTGATAGAAACCTTCTTGAATGAGATGATGAGCATTCAAAGGAGGTTTTTTTATGGCAAGAATTATGACAAGAAGAAAAGCCATACCCAAAGCAATTGAATTACTACAATGTCTGCCACAGACGGAGGAAGTTGTGGAAGTGATACAGGCATTAAAAAAATATGCCTCCACCCCATTGGATAGATGGGATGTAGCCAGTGTATATGAAGCACTGGATGAATGGACAGAATCGCATGGTGGAGTCCCGCCGAAAATAAAAGAGTGTGACAGTCATAAGGAATTGCCAAGTCATATGGTCTTTGAAAAGCTTTTTGGAAAAACAGCAAAAGAGTTTCTGAACGATTATTATGGAGAAATCGAATATGTAAGGATTGGACGTCATGGAACAAAATGTGTTGATGATCAATATGATTTTCTGGAATTATTCAGAAATGAATTTGAACGAATACAACCGGCAACATCAAAAATATATGATGCTTGTAGAAATCCAGAAACGCCATCATGGGGAACAATCGCAAGAAGGTGTAAAGTATCTTCCTGGTCAGAGCTGGTTACGCTGTCTGGTGTAGAGGCGAATTGCATCAGAAGAAGATATGACACATATAATATTAGAAATAAGTTGAGTGTTTCACAAAAATCAAATGTGGAAACAAATCTGACAGTACACGAACAGAAAGAAGAAAAAGAACGATTTGAGGCATTGTTGATAAAGACACATGATTTAACATTGCAGGCTGAGAAGCAGGAAAAGGCAGAAAAAGCAGTTTCAAAACATACATTACGAATTGGGAGGAAATAGAGATGGCAAAAGTTATAGCAATAGTCAATCAAAAAGGCGGTGTCGCAAAGTCAACTTCGTGTGTGAATTTAGGAATTGGACTCGTTAAAAAAGGATATAAAGTTCTGGCAATAGATTTCGATCCACAAGGAAGCTTAACAGAGAGTCTTGGTTATCAGAATCCAGATGAATTGGAGATAACTGTAGCAACAATTCTTCATTGTGAGATGAACGGTCTTGAATTACCAGAAAGTTATGGAATTCTTCACCACGAAGAGGGATTGGACATTCTTCCGGCAAATATTGAACTTTCTGGGGTAGAAGTCAGCCTGGTAAATGTTATGAGCAGAGAATATGTGTTAAAACAGTTTATCAAGTTAATTTCGCCGGAATATGATTACATCCTGATTGATAATATGCCATCGTTAGGAATGCTCACTGTAAATGCACTTGCAGCAGCTGATTCGGTTATCATCCCGGTTATGGCACATTATCTTCCGGTTAAAGGTCTCGAACAGTTGATGCAGACAATATATAAAGTCAGGAAGCAGATAAATCGAAAACTTCAAATTGACGGAATCTTACTTACCATGGTGGATCGCAGAACAAATTTTTCAAAAGAGATTATAGAATTACTTCATGATAATTATGGTGAATATATCCATATTTTTGAGACTGCAATTCCGTTTTCTATAAGAGCTGCAGAGACGAGTGCTGAGGGAGTAAGTATTTATAAACATGATCCCAAAGGACGTGTTGCCGAAGCATATAAGAAACTGGTAGAGGAGGTGATTGATGATGGCAGTGAAAGAGAGTAGTGCTTCAAAGATAAAATTTAAAGGTGTAGATGCACTGTTTGGATTGTCAGAGGAGCAGGAGTGTGTGCGAGAAATTCCACTGGACGAGCTGGATACATTCAAGAACCATCCGTTTAAAGTATTCAGGGATGACAAAATGGAGGAAATGATTGAAAGTATTTCAGAATATGGAGTTCTTGTGCCAGGAATTGCAAGACCTTCAAATTCTGGGGAAAAGGATTATGAATTAGTAGTGGGGCACAGAAGAAAATATGCTTGCAAAGAATTGGGATTGAAAACAATGCCGGTTATTATCAGAGATATGTCTGATGATGAAGCAACTGTAGTTATGGTCGATTCCAATATTCAAAGAGAAAACTTGCTGTATAGTGAGAAAGCATTTGCATACCGCATGAAGTATGAAGCACTGAAACGTCAAGGCAGAAGAACAGATCTAACTTTGGTCCAAGTTGAACCAAAGTTAAAAAAAAGATGGGCAGCTGAGATGGTAGGTACAGAAGTCGGGGAAACAATGAGTACAATCAAACGATATATACGATTGACCTATTTGTCGAATTATTTGCTGGAGTTTGTAGACAAAAATGAATTGCCATTCACCGTTGCAGTAGATCTATCGTATTTAAAAAGCAATGAGCAGTCGTTACTGTTGGCGTTCATAGGAACAACAAAGAAAATGCCTAATGGATCTCAGGCAAAAAAATTGAAAGAACTTAGCCAGCAAAAAGAATTGACTGGAGAAGATATTGAGAAAATTCTTAGAGGAGAAGTAAAAGTGAATTACCAGAAAATCAGCTTTTCAGAAAAGCAACTGCAAAAATATTTTCCACCAGATTATAAGAAAGAACAAATTGAAAAAATTATATTTCAGTTATTAGATTCGTGGAAGGCACAAACAGAACAAAGGGGATGATAGAATGGAATATGATAAGCAAATAAGATATAATGATAGCCAGATGGAAAGATATCAGGCATATATTTCTAAAGTACAGAAGATAAACAGGTTGGATAAGAGGACAAAAGAAATGACGATTGGAGATGTAATTAAAAAATCAATTCTGCCACTGGCATTTATGGTATTCTGGTTTTGGATGACAAAAACAATTATGAAAGTCAGCGGGCAGACGGATTGGTTCTGGTGGATATTTATTGCCGGATTACCATTTGGAATACATAAAATGCGGCTGATTCTAATCCCTAGAGGAATGGATACCACAGCAACACTTGGAATGGCTGCATTAAGTGTCATCATTGGAGCTTTGATTGGATGTATCATGATTCCAGTGTATGTAATCCGTGCGGTATACGTTATTTTACGATATATCATCGGAAAATAATTGAATATTTGATAAGAGGCAGGCTTGCGAAAATAAAATCGTAAGCTTGCCTCTTTTTTTGTACCCAAAATCAGGCAATTCAGGAGAAATCCCTTTTGCAAATATATATACTTGGAGGATTTTTAAGATGAGAGAGCGAATTGAAAGTAAGCATGTAACAAAAGAAATCAAAAGTCGGATGCCAGTGATTCCGGTGGAAATTGTTAAAGAAAGAGGCTGTACGTTCTGCCCGTATTATCTGGGCAATTATGAGAAACAGCCACGCTGTATGATGAAAACCTGTGCCTGGGATGATGAAAATGAACGTTTCCATCCAGTTCTTCGTGGACTGATTCCATTTTACAAAGAGAAGATGGAAAAAGCAGAAGAGAAGTTCTTGGCAATGAAAAAGATTCAATGTCATTTAGATAAGCATTTCGTCTGTTAGGAAAGGTATCTCACAGGTTACAAGCCTCTGAAAAATCTGTTTAGTTAAGAAAAGGCATGTGAAAACGGTTGAGATTTGAATCAGGAAAACAAATCTGACGGTTTCAAAAATATATTGGCGTATGTCAAATAGACCTTGAGTTTCCGCAAAATGTAATTAAAAAATGAATATATCCTTCCAAAGTACCAATCTATCGAATTTTTGAGTTATTCAGAGTGACAGTGACTGGAGTAGTGGCACTTTAATAAGCCCCGTCGGA
>JAQVHQ010000018.1 GCA_028696165.1 Lachnospiraceae bacterium
ATGGGCTTGATATGAGTACACAAAAGATGTATATTAATTCCACAAGTCATTGCCTGATATTTTATCAGTGCATCGTGGGTGAACTCTACACTATTATTTCCGAAGGTAAATTTACGCAATCTTCTTTTTGGGTTTTTGTGGAATATTTTGAATAATGGCGGTATAATTAAGGAAATATCTCTCGGAATATGTGAGGAAGGTGGAAAATGGATGAAGATTATATATCGAAACCCACTATTGAAGGATCATAAGGATTTGGTTAATCAGGATAACTGCGTTATTGAGCAGGTGTTTGAATTGATGTTGTTGTTTTGCTCGTTGGCTTTGCTGATGGTGAGCTTTTTTATGAATGAATATGGTAGTATGCGGAATGCGTATTTGCTCTATGTGATTGTTTCTCTGGCATTTTTTGTATTTACAAGATATTATGTGAGCCGTCATCTTCAGTATGTGCCTGTGATGTTGATTCTTGTGCTTTTGGAATCTTATAGTTATTGTATATTTTCTGGAATTATTTATAATGTTGATTCGCCATCGGTTACTGTATATGCGCTTATGGTGGCTGCTTGTTCGGCTTTTATGGTTTCTTTCTCTTTTACAGTGATATTTCATTCCATTGCAGCGGTCATCTATTGTGGATTGGCGATTGCTATGAAACCGGAACATGGTATGGGTGATACGGTGAATTATGTCTTTTTTCTGGTGATGAGTTTTGTTCTTACTTCTATTGTATATAAGATTCGGCTTGCTTATCTGGAGTCTGTTGACGAGGCTGTGGAGCAGAAGTTGATTGCAGAAGAGAATGTTAAATTGGAGAGAAAGCTGCGTATTTCGGAGCAGGCGAGTCAGGCGAAGACGAAGTTTTTGTCGCGTGTGAGTCATGAGATAAGGACGCCTATTAATGGGATTATCGGAATTGCTGAGTTGGAGCGGCAGGATGTTAGAGCGGATGATATGAATAAAGAGCGTTTTATGGAATATATAAATGAAACGACCAGTGCGGCTAATTATCTGCTTTCTCTGGTGAATGATATTCTGGATTCTTCTAAAATAGACAGCGATAAGATTGAGATTCAGCAGTATCCTATCAACGTGGAAACTCATTGGATTACAATAGGAACTCTTGCGAAGCCTCTTGCGGAAACCAGAAATATACATTTTTCTATGGAACAGCTTTCGAAATTCAACAGGAATTATATCGCAGACGGTGTGCGGATACAGCAGATTGTGATGAATCTCCTTAGTAATGCTTTTAAGTTTACACCGCCCGGAGGGAATGTCAGGTTGACGGTGGAGATGATAGAGGAATCTCCGGAGACGACAACACTGCAGTTTGTTGTTACGGATGATGGAATAGGCATGAGTGAAGAATTTCAGAAAAATCTTTTTCGACAATTTGCCCAGGAACAGGATTCTAATACTTCTGAATTTACGGGAAGTGGACTGGGGTTGTATATATCTAAGGAACTTGCCAATCTTATGGGCGGAGATATTGTATGCCACAGTAAAAAGGGTGCAGGGACAACTTTTGTGGCAACGCTGGTAATTGGGAATATTGCTGATTCTGAGGAAGCAGATATAGAGTCAAAAGAGAAGCCGGAAAATGTGGAAATGTCAGATTTTGGAGGAATACATATTCTGCTTTGTGAAGATCATCCACTGAATCAGAGAATTACTAAGGCGATGTTGGAGAGAAAGAATTGTACTGTTGAAATCGCTGAGGACGGAGTAATAGGCGTAGATATGTTTGAGAAGAGCCAGGTGGGATATTATGCACTTGTCTTAATGGATATCAGAATGCCTAATATGGATGGTCTTGATGCGACACGGACCATCAGAGCACTTAAAAGAGCGGATGCTTCTACGGTTCCGATTATTGCAATGAGTGCAAATACTTATGCAGAGGATGTACAGAAATCTTTAGATGCAGGTATGAATGAACATCTGGCAAAACCAGTGGAAGCAGGAAAACTTTATCAGACAATTGCTGTATATACACATATAGGAACTCCGGAAACTCCAGAGCAGAAGGATACGGTATTGCTGGTAGATGATATAGAGATGAACAGGGCTATGGTGGCGAAAGCTCTTAGAATAGACTACGATGTATTGTTTGCTGAAAATGGTGTTCAGGCATTGGAGGTACTTGAGGCAAACAGTGATATTATTGCAGTTATCACAGATATTCAGATGCCGGTGATGGATGGAATCGAACTTGTCAGAGAGATTCGAAAGAAGATTGAATATGATAATGTTGCAATTCTTGCAAATACCCAGTTTGGTGACGAGAAGCAGGAACATCTGCTGGTAAAACTCGGAGCTGATGATTTTGTATATAAACCGATTACACCAACGCTGCTTTCTGTGCGATTGAAAAATGTTTTAGCACGCAGACAACAGATACAGTAAAATCATGATAAAAGACAAAAATAAAAGGAAAACCTGTATGGTGAACAACGATATAGCCTCCGGTACTTAGCAACGCAGCAATTATGCCTCGGCATAATTGAATTTAACATGTTACAAGCAAGAATTCCCCTTCCTCTTAGGTGGGGGATGAATTGTAATAAGCCTATCGGCGACATCGGTTAGAACATAATATAAAAATCTCCTGTCAGGTTGTTTCTGTTGCTTTTCGAAAAATAGCAAAACAAACATTTGTTCTGAATAGGGAAATATGCTATAATATAATCAGTCGATAAAAGAAAAGAGTGATGAAAATGAATGATCTGGATCATAATGCGCATTCAGTATATCTGCTTTATTATCATCTGATTATGGTCGTAAAGTACCGGAGAAAAGTGATTGATGATGTTATTTCAGACCGTGCAGAGAATATCTTTACGTATATTGCACCAAAGTATGGGATAACGCTGGAAGAGTGGAACCATGACAGGGATCATGTCCATGTGATGTTTCGTGCAGAACCCAAAAGTGAAATCAGCAAGTTTATTAATGCATATAAAAGTGCCAGCAGCCGTCTCCTAAAGAAAGAATATCCTCAGATTAAGGAAAAACTCTGGAAAGATGCTTTCTGGAGCCAGAGTTTCTGCCTGCTGAGTACCGGAGGAGCCCCGGTTGAAGTGATTCGTTCTTATATTGAAAGTCAGGGTGAGAAAAAACGTGAACAGAGCCTATCGGTTTCGGATATATCCGGATAAAGAACAGCAGGGATTATTGGCCCGGACATTCGGAAGCTGCCGTTTTATCTACAATCAGATGCTGAGTGACAAGATTGCTGCATATGAGAAAGATAAAAAGATGCTTCTGACAACTCCGGCCATGTACAAAGGCAGATTTCCATGGCTGAAAGAAGTGGATTCTCTTGCTCTTGCAAATGTACAGCTGCATCTTGAAAAAGCATATAAGAACTTTTTCAAAAACCCAAAGTCCGGGTATCCAAAGTATAAATCAAAGCATACCAGCAGAAAAAGTTACACCACAAATCTGGTCAATGGAAATATCGTTATAAATAAAGGAAAAATAAAACTGCCCAAACTGGGAAGTATCCGGATGAAACAGCACAGGAAGATTCCGGCAGATTACAGACTTAAATCAGTGACTGTCAGCCAGGAGCCATCCGGAAAATATTATGCCAGTATTCTGTTTCTCTGCGAGAACCAAGCAGAGAAACATGTGGGAACAGACAAGGTGCTGGGAATAGATTTTGCCCTGTATGGAATGGCTGTGTTTTCGGACGGTTCAAAGGCAGAATATCCTATGTTCTACAAAACTGCACAGAAAAAACTGGCCAGGGAACAGCGGGCATTGTCCCGCTGTGTAAGGGGAAGCAGCAACTACCGGAAGCAGAAACTAAAAGTAGCCAAATGTCATGAAAAGATACGAAACCAGAGGAAAGATTTTCAGCATAAACTGAGCTGTGGAATTGCAGATACCTATGATGCCGTCAGTGTGGAAACACTGGATATGAAAGAGATGAGCAGAGCACATCATTTTGGAAAAGGGGTCATGGATAACGGGTATGGGATGTTCCAGCAGATGCTGGAATACAAACTGACAGAAAAAGGGAAAAAGCTCATTTACGTGGACAGATTCTTTCCTTCCAGCAAAACCTGCAGTGTCTGTGGCAGAGTTAAAAAGGAACTTCTGCTCTCAGAACGGACATACCGGTGTGTATGTGGAAATCATATGGACAGGGATGTCAATGCAGCGATAAACATCAGGGAAGAAGGAATACGTATTTTGTCAGAATCAAAAGAATGCGCATAGCTGCGTTGGGATAATACAGCCGTATCCGGCGAAAAAGATAAACCGTGGGACCCACGGGGATAGCCTGCATAAACTTGGCACGTTGGTGCTATTGAACAGGAAGCCCCCACTTCAAACTTTTAGAAGTTAAGTGGTGGGAGTAGGTCACGAAGCTAATTAATAATAGTAAAGTGAACCATAATAATTTGAGGAGGAAATGGATGAAATATTATGTAAATAAAAATGCGATTAGAAGTGGAAATGGATCAGAAGAGTATCCATTTCAGAGAATTCAGGAAGCTGCAAATCTTGCAAAGCCCGGAGATGAAGTGCTGGTATATCCAGGGGTCTATCGGGAGAATGTAAATCCGGTAAATGCCGGAGAGGAAGACGCCAGAATCACTTATCGTTCAGTAGAACCATTGGGTGCAGTTATTACTGGAGCAGAATCTGTAAAAACATGGGAAAATGTTCAGGGAAATGTCTGGATGGCGAAAATCGCTAACGGTATTTTTGGAGATTATAACCCATTTAAAGTATTGGTCAGCGGAGACTGGTATATCGCAACAATCGTGGCACATACAGGTGATGTATTCTTAAATGGAAAATCCATGTATGAAGTGACAGAATTAGATAAAGTATATAATCCAGAGATCAATAAAGGTTCCTGGGATTCGGAATTTACCATTTATACATGGTACACCACACAGGATGAAGAAAAGAATGAGACAATACTCTATGCTAACTTCCAGGGTAAAAATCCAAATGAGGAAGATGTGGAGATATCGGTAAGAGAAAATTGCTTCTATCCTGTAGAAGAAGGTGTTGGATTTATTACATTTTCAGGATTTACAGTGAATAAAGCGGCGACACAGTGGGCTCCGCCGACGGCTTATCAGGAAGGTATGATTGGACCACACTGGTCGAAAGGCTGGATTATAGAAGACTGTGATATCTCGGAATCAAAGTGCAGCGGAATTTCTCTTGGCAAATATAAACAGGAAGGAAATGACAATAAATGGCTTCACTGGAAATACAAAGATGGAACCCAGACGGAGCGTGACTGTATCTGTCAGGCACAAAGGGAAGGCTGGACAAAAGAGAATATAGGACATCACATTGTCCGTAGATGTAATATACATGACTGTGGACAGACAGGAATTGTAGGACATTTGGGAGGAGTGTTTTCTCTGATAGAGGATAATCATATCCATCATATTAATAATAAACAGAATCTTGCAGGTGCAGAAATCGGTGGAATTAAGATGCATGCAGCAATTGATACAATCTTCCGCAGAAATCATATCCACAATTGCACAAGAGGAATCTGGCTGGACTGGCAGGCGCAGGGAACACGTGTCACCCAGAATTTGTTTCACGATAATGTATTGGCAGGATTGAAAGATGGAGATACAGAAATCCTGCCGGAGTATTCTAAAGGGTTGGGAGAAGATCTTTTTATCGAAGTGTCCCATGGACCGACGCTTGTGGATTATAATGTATTCTTATCATCAAGAGCAATTAAGATGGCAGCACAGGGAATTGCGCTTGTACATAACCTGATTGGCGGCTCACTGGTATCTGTAGGAATAGGCACGGATAATGGTGCAAAGACAATGGCTTCTGTCAGATATACACCATATCATGTACAGCATAGAACAGAAGTTGCCGGATTTATGTCTATCCTTCATGGAGATTCAAGGTTCTATAACAATATATTTGTGCAGCAGGAAGTTCATCCTGTTTTGAGAAAAATGGAAGAAATTATGGGCTCTGATGGAAATGGATGGGATGATTGCTGTGTATCTGTAGGACTTATGTGCTACAACGGATACCAGACAGAAGAAGAATGGAAGAAAGAGTTTGAAGGCTATTGCGGTATGGGTTCTGAACCAAGTGATCGCTATTATATGCATCTTCCTGTATGGGCTGAGGGAAACGTGTACTATAATGGTGCGAAATCCTGGGAAAAAGAAAACAGTGTAGAGGATACAGAGCATAAGATTGAACTTTCTCTTCGGGAAAAAGACGGAAAATGGATATTGAAGACGAATCTGTACGAATATCTTCCGCCATACATTGCCGGAACTATCAGCACAGAGACGCTGGGCATGGCATTTGAACCAGAGCAGCTTTTTGAAAATCCGGATGGTACTCCAATTATTTTCAATGAGGATTATTTTGGAAAGCACTGTGGAGTGAATCCTATGGCAGGTCCGTTCGAAAGTGTTGCAGGAGATGAGATTGAAGTATATTATTCTTAAAGGGACAGCGTCTTTTTGAAAAGCCTTGCCCGGATATAAATTAAATTAAAAGAGAGTATAAAATTGATGTGTTCACAAAAATTTTATACTCTCTTTTAATAATCCTTTTGATAATATAAGTATATTTTGGTGCAGAAGTTTAGGCTATAACTTGCCGGATGTTTTGAAGGCAAGCCACTTTTGCGCGAGGAAGCGATGGCCGGTTTGGGTTAAGTGAATTCCATCGATAGTTATATTATTTATGCCTTCTTTCAATGCAAGCTGGTTAAGTTCCCGGTGCAGTGTAAGATATGGAATGTTATGACTCTTTGCGATTTTGGCAAAAGCATCAGATAACCTGTCGCGGGTAGCCATCCAGGATATAAGGTATGCAGGCCAGGAGAATAAAAATGGTTCCATAAGCAAAATAGGACATGTATATTCGGAATGAAGACTATCGAGGAACTGTTTTAGTTGTGAAACGACCATGGAAAATGCCAGTTCTTTGTCCTCTGAAGCAGTTTCAATTACGGATATATCATTGACTCCAATCAAGATGGTAATCATGTCTGGAGAATTATCACTGGAAAACTGAAGTCTTTTGTCTTTCCACATGCGAACCATTCGATTGACAGTAAAACCATCGTATCCATAGTTGCTGACAATAGGTGTAATGCTGCTTTGTCTACATAATTCTGAATGAATCATCTGAACATATCCATTTCCCAGGTTATCTTCCTGGAATAAATGTCCACAGTCAGTAATACTGTCCCCTAAAAATAGATAATTTTCCATATATTTCCCCCTTAATATTGTAGAAAACTACATAGTAATTCATCTGAAAGTACGTTATACTTCGAGTATAAATCTTCTTACAAGATTTTGAAATGGATTTTACAAACATTTTACATAGAAAGTACTTAACATTCTTGCTGAAATAATATAAAATGTATATTAAATCTGGGTTAAAAATAAGTAAAAATACAAATGCTATAAGCGAAGGAGAAATGATGGATTTTTTTAGTTTGTTATCAATGATTGGTGGCTTGGCATTGTTCCTGTATGGAATGGATGTTATGGGTGGCGGCCTGGCTAAGGTATCCGGCGGTAAGCTTGAGAAGATACTGGAAAGTCTGACGGCAAGTCCAATCCGTGCGGTTGCACTGGGTGCTGCAGTAACTGCGGTAATTCAGTCTTCCTCTGCAACTACAGTTATGGTAGTTGGTTTTGTAAATTCGGGTATTATGAAACTTGGTCAGGCAATTGGCGTTATCATGGGTGCTAACATTGGTACTACAATTACCTCATGGTTGCTTAGTTTGACAGGAATTGAGAGCGGTAATTTCTTTATTCAGTTGTTAAAGCCGACTTCATTTTCACCGATACTGGCACTTATTGGTGTCTGTTGTATTATGTTTTCAAAAAGCCAGAAGAAAAAGGACATTGGCCCAATTCTGGTTGGTTTTGCGGTGCTGATGTTTGGTATGGAGATGATGAGTGATGCGGTTAAACCGCTGGCAGATGTTCCTGAGTTTGCCAATATTATGACCACATTCTCAAATCCCGTTCTTGGTATGATTGTAGGTGCGGTCTTAACTGCTATTATCCAGAGTTCTTCTGCATCTGTTGGTATTTTACAGGCATTGTGTGCAACCGGTTCGGTTACCTTTGGTACGGCCATTCCTATTATCATGGGACAGAATATAGGTACTTGTGTAACGGCCATGCTTTCTTCCATTGGAGCAAGCAAGAATGCAAAGAGAGCTGCTATTGTGCATCTATATTTTAATATTATTGGTACTATAACATTTATGATTTTGTTCTATGGAATTAACTTGTTTGTACATTTTTCCTTTATGGGTTCTTCTGCAAATGCAGCGGGTATCGCTATTGTGCATAGTGTATTCAACGTATTCGCTACGTTGCTGTTGCTGCCATTTTCAAAAGGTTTGGAGAAACTGGCTATGCTTACCATACGAGACAAGGAAGCGGATATGGAAGTTGTGGACGACGATTTCCAGACTTTGGATAGTCGATTTCTGGATACTCCGGCGTTCGCTATTGAGCAGTGCCGTAATGTGAGTATTAAGATGGCTGAGATTTCCAAGAAAGCGCTCTTTGCTTCTATTAAATTAATAGGAAATTATGATGAGAAGAAAGCACAGAGAATCGTGGATATGGAAGATAAGGTTGACCGGTATGAGGATGAGTTGGGAAGTTATCTGTTGAAAATCAGCAGTAAGAATCTGACGGAAGAGGACAGTCATACATTATCTATACTGCTTCATTCTATTGGTGATTTTGAGAGAATCTCGGACCATGCTTTGAATATTAAAGAGTCTGCACAAGAGATGTTTGAGAAGAATCTTCAGTTTTCTAAAAAAGCTGAGGACGAACTGGCAGTGTTCTCCAGAGCGATTCATGATATCGTAGATACGACGTATCAGGTGTTCGCAACTCAGGATGTACAGTTGGCAGGGACGGTAGAACCGTTAGAAGAGGTTATTGATAATCTTCAGGTGGAGATTCGTAAACGTCATGTTAAGAGACTGCGCAAGGGTAAATGTACGATAGAATTAGGATTTGTACTTTCTGATTTGCTGACCAGTTATGAGAGAGTTGCGGATCATTGTTCTAATATTGCGGTAGATCTGATTCAGATTGTGGCGGATGAGTATGAGACTCATAGTTATCTGGATTCAGTAAAACATGAGCATCAAGGTGCTTTTGAGGCAGCTTATGAGGAGTGTAAGGAGAATTATATCTTGCCTTAATTATTTATTGGTTTCCCGGACGTTCAGTCTCACAGGATAAGGTGCAGCGAACGATTTTGATTATGGAAAGACTATAAGAAAAACAGGCAGCGAAATACCTGAATCAACCACATTCGCACTGTTTGCTGATGCAAACGCTGTTCAGGTGGTTTTGAAACCGGTTTGGTAAACCGATTTCATCAGGTGTTTTGCTGCTTGTTTTCTTAAGTCTTTCTCATAATCACAATCTGATGTTCACTGCACCTTATCCTGTGAGGCTGAACTGGTTGTGGCAGCGCCTGGGGCATATATAAAGGAAAAATTAGGTATTGCCTCATTTATCGTGCATATACACGATTTTTTGTTGGCAGTGGGGCAAAGAGAGGCCATTTTCTAGGTACTTGCCCCGCATAATGGTTGTAGACGAGGCGCTAAGGAATATGTGAGCTATATATGCCCCGGGTATCTGATTACACTTACTGTAAGGCTTGAAAATGAGGCATAGAATGAAAAAAGTTTCTTATATGCCTCACAAAAGTTGAGGAACATTTTTGAATAAACCAGGTAATGTTTAAATAATATACTTTGACAATCAAACTAATTTGTGAGATACTAGGTATATGGATATTTAAATAGACGATGTTCGTTGGATGGCGGAGGGGTTTATGGATAAAGGATATGATGCGATTCAGGATATATTGGTTAATCTTTTTAATGAGATTATGAATATTGAGGAGAAGGCAATCATTACACCAGAGTTTAAGGATATTACGAATAATGATATGCATATTATTGATGCTATAGGGGTGGAGGATGCTAAGAATATGTCTTCTATTGCTAAGATTGTGGGCGTTACGGTGGGAACGCTGACGATTGCCATTAACAGTTTGGTGAAGAAGCAGTATGCTACCAGAGTCAGGAGTGAGGACGACCGCAGAGTTGTGCTGATTTCATTGACGGCGAAGGGGCGTAAGGCTTATCAGCATCATAAGAAGTTTCATGAGAAGATGGTCCAGGCTACGGTGGCTGGGTTAAAAGAGGATGAGAAGGAAATCTTAGTGCATTCGCTGCAGAATTTGAGCAAATTTTTTAGGAACTATGAGAATTAGTCATGGTTCCTTTTTTGCATAGTAAATTGCTTCCTATACAAAAAACGCTTCGCGAAGATTGTACTGCAGCGGAAGTGAAATATGTCGATAAATTGATCTGCCGAAGACGGAGAATCGTGCAGGCAGGATTCTTTCTTGTGTCTTTTATCCTGCAAGAAGATGGATTCTCCGACGGATTACAGAGAGGCTTAGATGTGTTATGTCAGAATTGTTAATGGATTTTAGGGATGAGCTGAATAATTGCTAAAAAATAGATGCTTATTGTTAGAATTGTTGTGATAATTAACTGTTAATTTCTTGACGATACGCCTCATATATGCTACTATAATTGATGTATAATTCCATATGTGATTTTAAGTGATTGATCAGGAACTACTTCATGAAAACGCACATGAAGTATAACTGTGATATAAGAGGGAATTGGGTGAGAGTCCCAAGCGATCCGGTCACTGTAAATAGGGAGCGATGTACAGGAGTCCATTGTATCGAAAGATATGAGAAGGAGTACAAAGCGATGAACTATAAGCCAGGAAACCTGCTTAAAATTAAGGGTGAAGCTTCCGGGAAAAGTTCAGCATTCTACTTTTTTATAAAGTCAGAGATGTCTACTTCTTGTAAGTAGGCATTTTTTAATGGAAACCTTCGGTATGAAATTATGCTAGATTAAACGGGGACCGGCGGTTCAACCTCCACAATTGTGTAGCCGCCGGTCATTAAGGAAATAGTATGGACAATAAAAAGAGACTGGAAGATTACTACATAGTTAAAGATGGTAAAAAACTATATTATGGATATACGACTGGATCATGTGCGGCAGCGGCGTCAAAAGCCGCTGCCTTTATGCTATTTGGACAGCGGGATCTGCCGGGTATTAATTTGATGACGCCCAAGGGTATATTGCTGGAACTTAAGCTGGAAGAGGTGGAAGTGACGGATACCTATGCAAGCTGTGCTGTTCGCAAATACGCAGGGGATGATCCGGATGCTACGGATGGAATCCTCATATATGGAAAGGTTTCCTATGCAGATGGAGATGGCATACAGCTCTTCGGTGGAAAAGGTGTGGGCATGGTAACCCAGGAAGGCCTTGAGCAGGCGGTTGGTGAGCCGGCAATTAACCGTGTTCCAAGGCAGATGATACGGGAGGCAGTACAGGAAGTCTGCGATACATATCAGTATACAAAAGGGATACGGGTAGAGATTTCTGCTCCACAAGGGGAAGAAATTGCGAAGAAGACATTTAACCCCAGATTGGGAATTAAGGGCGGTATCTCTATCTTAGGTACCAGTGGAATCGTAGTTCCCATGAGTGAAGAGGCATTAATAAAAAGTATCGAAATAGAGATGCGGATGCATCGGCAGCAGGGAGAAGAATATCTTCTGGTAACACCTGGTAATTATGGCGAGGCTTATCTGAAAGAACATATGAATCTGGACTTTTCTAAGAATATCAAATGCAGCAATTATGTGGGTAAGACGATTGATATGGCAGTAAATATGGAGGCAAAAGGAATCCTGTTTGTTTCTCATATTGGAAAGTTTATCAAGGTAGCCGGCGGTATTATGGATACTCATTCGAAAAGTGCAGACTGCAGGGCAGAATTAATTGCAGCAAGTGCCATTCGTGCCGGTGCTAATTTGGAGACTGTGAAGGCGATATTGAATTCCTTTACTACGGATGAGGCATTGTCGATTTTAAAAGATGCAGAGGAAAAGTATTCAGGAGAAAAATATTCAGAAGAAAAATATCCGGAAGAGGGTCTGTATGAAGCAACATTAAAATTGATTATGGAGAAAATAGATTTCTATTTAAATCATAGATGTAGCGGGCAGATAAATATCGGTGCTGTAGTTTTTTCTAATACGCATGGGTATCTAGGTCAAACAAAAGGTGCAGGTGTACTAATTGAAAAAATGGAAAAAAGAGCGCAAAGAATTGAAATAACGACAAAAAGACAAGATAACAGGTATAAATAAAGACATCAGAAAATGGAGGATTAGAAAATGGCTGGCAAGTTATATGGAATCGGTGTTGGACCGGGAGACCCGGAATTGCTTACATTAAAAGCATTAAGAACGATTAAGGAAAGTGATGTGATTGCTGTACCTCAGGAGGGTGGAACTTCCAGTGTAGCATATCAGATTGTGCTGCCTGTTTGCCCGGAAATAGCAGAAAAGGAATTACTGGCTCTTCCTATGCCTATGACTAAGGATAAGGAATTATTGGAAAAGAGCCACAATGAAGGAACACGTATGGTAGAAGAATGTTTGGATCAGGGAAAACAGGTGGCTTTTCTGACACTGGGAGATCCGACCGTTTATTCTACCTATCTTTATGTACACAAACGTGTAGAGGCAGATGGGTATGATACAGAAATCTTAAGTGGAATCACTTCTTTCTGTGCAGTAGCTGCCAGATTAAATATGGGACTTGTGGAAAAGGCAGAAGAACTTCATGTGATTCCGGCTTCTTATCAGATTGAAGAAGCCCTTGAACTTCCTGGAACGAAGGTTCTTATGAAGGCCGGGAAGAAGATGAAAGACGTAAAAGAGGTATTAAGAAGAAAATCCGTGGAAGTAGAGATGATTGAAAATTGTGGTATGGAAAATGAAAGAATCTATCACAATCTGGAAGAAATTCCGGAACAGAGCAGCTATTATTCACTGATTATTATAAAGGAGAAAAACTAATATGATACATTTTGTTGGAGCAGGTTCCGGAGCACCGGATTTAATTACTATACGAGGTCAGAAATTCTTGCAGCAGGCAGACGTGATTATTTATGCGGGCTCGCTGGTAAATCCTCAGCTTTTGGATTATGCAAAGGAAGGCTGTGAAATCTATAACAGTGCGAAGATGACACTGGAGGAAGTGCTGGATGTGATGTATAAAGCAGAGGATGAAGGAAAGATGACTGTCCGTCTTCATACCGGAGATCCTTGTCTCTATGGTGCTATTCGTGAACAGATGGATGTGTTGGATGAGAAGAAAATAGAATATGATTATTGCCCGGGAGTTAGTTCTTTCTGTGGCGCGGCCTCTGCATTGAATGTGGAATATACGCTTCCGGATGTATCCCAGAGTGTGATTATTACAAGAATGGCAGGAAGAACTCCGGTTCCGTCAAAGGAGAGTATTGAATCCTTTGCCAGTCATCAGGCTACTATGGTGGTATTCTTAAGTACAGGAATGCTGGAAGAATTAAGCCAGAGACTGATTGCAGGCGGTTATACTGCAGATACGCCGGCAGCTATTGTCTACAAGGCAACCTGGGAGGATGAGAAGACTTTCGTATGTACAGTAGGTACTTTAGCACAGACTGCTAAGGAAAATCAGATTACCAAGACTGCATTGATGGTAATTGGTGATGTGGTGGCTCACAGTCATTATAATCGTTCGGAATTGTATAATCCGGCATTTACCACTGAATTTAGAGAGGCCTCACTATAATTGGTGTAAGATAGCATGATATGGCTGCATTAAGTCAGACCAGGTACTTAACAAGTGTCACAGGCAGCTGACAATCAGGTGCGGTATTAGTCATATATGCGTTGAACCAGACATTAACAAATGAAATCTGGGGGTGGAAGAATGAAAATTGGAATCATAAGTTTTACAAATTCAGGGTGTGCAATTGGAAATGAATTGAGAAAAAATCTCTTGAAAAGTGAACATCAGGTGTGGACTTACACGAAGAGCAAATTTGTGCAGAATCCAAATACAATCGTATTGGAAGAATCACTGCAGGATTGGACACGACGAATGTTTGCAGATGCGGATGCCGTTATCTTTATCGGCGCATGTGGAATTGCAGTAAGGAGTATCGCTCCTTTTGTAAAGGATAAGAAACTCGACCCGGCAGTATTAGTGATTGACGAAAAGGGAACATTTTGTATTTCTCTGCTTTCCGGACATATAGGCGGAGCAAATGAACTATGCCGGGAGGTCAGCATTTATCTGGATGCGGTTCCGGTAATTACTACGGCTACGGATATTAATGACAAATTTGCTGTAGATGTATTTGCAGTTAAGAATGATTTGTATATCTCTAATATGACTTATGCAAAAGAAGTTGCAGCCAGATTAGTTGCGGGAAAGAAAGTGTTATGTAAACTAGAAAAACCGGGAGCTTTGCCAGTCGCCGAGAGGCAGAAGCTGGAAAAGGAAGGCGTATGTTTCCTTGATTTTCGTCAGGAGTCGGCGGAAATGCCAAAGAATATAACCGATGACCAGCCGGATTTGGGACTGGGTATCTATGTGGGCATCAAGCGAAGAGAGAAACCATTTACCCATACGCTTTACCTGACGCCTAAGGTGGTTACCGTGGGCTTAGGATGTCGTCGGGGAACTAAGGTGGAAGCTATTCAGGAGTTTATGGAGCAGGTGATTTTAGCCAAAGGAATTTCTTTTCATTCTATTAAACAGGTAGCTACGATAGATTTGAAGAAGAATGAAAAAGGCTTGTTAGAATATTGTGAACGTTATAAGCTGCCATTGCAGACTTATGATGCGGAGAGTTTAAAGCAGGTAAAGGGTGAATTTACCCCTTCGGATTTCGTATCTTCGATTACAGGTGTAGACAATGTGTGTGAACGAAGTGCGGTACTGGGAAGTAACAATGGGACATTAATATTAAAGAAAACAGCAGCAAACGGAATGACTGTGGCGCTGGCTGTAGAAGAATGGAGCTTACGATATGAATAAAGTATATGTTATAGGAATTGGACCGGGAGAATATGAGCAGATGACAATTAAAGCTGCGAATGCATTACAGAGCAGCGATGTGATTATCGGATATACGGTGTATGTGGATTTGGTGAAAAATCATTTCCCAGGTAAGGAATTTATGACAACCCCTATGAAAAAAGAGGTGGATCGTTGTGTGATGGCCTTTGAGGAAGCTCAAAAGGGCAAAGTGGTTTCCATGATCTGCAGCGGCGATGCCGGTGTGTATGGCATGGCGGGGCTTATGTATGAAGTGGGTGAGAGATTTGAAGACGTGGAACTGGAGATTATTCCAGGAGTTACAGCAGCAACTGGCGGGGCAGCCGTATTAGGTGCGCCTTTGATTCATGATTTCTGTCTGATTAGTCTGAGTGATCTGATGACTCCATGGGAGAAAATCGAAACTCGTCTGTTGGAAGCATCAAAAGCAGATTTCGTTATCTGTTTGTATAACCCTTCCAGCAAAAAGCGTCATGATTATCTGCAGAAAGCATGTGATTTGATGATGACTTATAAGTCGGAAGATACGGTCTGCGGTATTGTGGGTAACATTGGTCGTGATGGGGAAGCAGAACGTCTGATGACATTAAAAGAACTTCGTGATACACAGGTAGATATGTTTACCACAGTATTTATCGGAAATTCGCAGACAAAGAACTTAAATGGAAAAATGGTAACTCCAAGAGGATACAAGGTGGACTAATATGAGTAAAACAGCAGTCATATTCGCAGGAACAACAGAAGGAAGACAGATCGCAGAGCAGCTGGCCCGGGCGGGTGTGCAGACAGAAGTCTGTGTGGCGACGGAATATGGTGCCGGTTTGCTGGAAGCTTTGCCAACCCTTCATGTACAGGCAAGACGCATGAAGACAGAAGAGATGGCTGAATTTTTCCGGGAGAAGAAACCGGAACTGGTAATTGATGCAACCCATCCATATGCTTCTCTTGTCACAGAGAATATTAAGGAGGCCTGCAATGTAAGCGGGTATCCTTATCTTCGTATGCAGAGAGCCAGTTCACAAAACGCAGGAGCTTCTTTAAAGGAACGGAATGTGATTTATGTGCAGTCAGTAAAGGAAGCTGTAGAGTATCTGGAGAATACCAGAGGGAATGTACTTCTTACGACTGGAAGCAAGGAATTGGCCGGATTTACGGCGTTGACAGACTATGAAGAACGCCTTTATGCAAGAGTATTGTCTTTACCGAAAGTTGTGGCAGATTGTGATGCTTTGGGATTTCGAGGGAAACATCTTATCTGTATGCAGGGACCATTTTCACTGGAAATGAATCTGGCTATGATGCAGCAGATTCATGCAGAGTATATGGTGACAAAAGAGTCAGGCCATGCAGGCGGATTTGAAGAAAAATATGAGGCGGCAATGGCGCTTGATAAAACACTTATCATAATAGGCAGACCGGCACAATGTGAGGGTATGACTTATGAAGAGTGTATGCATAAACTTGAGGAAGTGTTCACCCTTCAGGTCAGACCGGAGATTTCACTGGTGGGAATTGGCATGGGAAACAGTATGTCGAGGACCGGAGAAGCTAATCTGGCATTTGCGAAAGCGCAGCTGATTATCGGTGCCCGCCGGATGGTGGACAGTATTATTCAAAGTGGACAGGATGCCTATCATGCATATGATGCTAAGGAAATCGCAGCTTATATCAAGGAACATCCACAGTACACCCGGATTGCAATCGCGTTATCGGGAGATGTGGGATTCTACAGCGGAGCAAAGAAACTTTTGAAGGAATTAGACGGGGAGGTTACAGTAATCCCTGGTATTTCTTCTTTGCCATACTTTTGTGCAAAGTTAAAGACGAGCTGGGATGATGTGAAAGTGGCCAGCATTCATGGAAAACAGGATCAGGTCATTGGCATGATTCAGAAATACGAGAAGGTCTTCGTGCTGGCTGGCACAAAAGATGGAGCAGGTAATATATGCAGTAAACTGGTTTCTTATGGACTGGGTCATGTTCAAGTGGACATAGGAGAACAATTATCCTATAAGGGAGAAAAAATCTCAAAAGGCACAGCGAAAGAGTTTCAGGGGATAGAGACAGATGCCTTGAGTGTCCTGCTATTTGAGAATCCGATGGCTAAGAATGCAGTGGTGACACATGGTATACCGGACGAGGATTTCTTAAGGGACAAAGTGCCGATGACAAAAGAGGAAATCAGAAGCATCTCCTTATCTAAGCTTCATTTGACAAAAGATGCTGTTGTATATGATGTGGGAGCTGGTACTGGTTCTGTGTCCATTGAGATGGCAGCCTGTCTGGAAAATGGAATGGTATATGCCATAGAGAAAAATCCGACAGCTGTTGGGCTGCTAGAGCAGAATAAACGAAAGTTTGCGGCAGATAATCTGGTATTGATTGAGGGACTTGCGCCGGAAGGACTGGTTGATTTGCCGGCACCTACCCATGCATTTATCGGAGGATCTTCCGGTAATTTAAAAGAAATATTAAGCGTTCTTTTTGAAAAGAATCCGAAAGTGCGTGTGGTGTTAAATGCCATTACACTGGAGACGATTCAGGAAGCTATGGAATGTCTGAAAATATTTGATGTAGAGGATGTGGATATCGCAGCTGTGTCAGTGGCAAAGTCCAAGACTCTGGGAAGATATCATATGATGATGGGACAAAATCCTGTGTATGTTATCTCTTTTACCGGACAATCTATGTGAACTTAATTGCTTCATTAAAAATCTTTCGGGATTTTATCTTTTTTCAAGATAAAACCCCAGACAGAGTTGAAGCTTTTTGGATAAAAGATATAGTTAATCAGAAGTTGAGGGACAGCAGATGAAGATACCTAGATTTTTAATAGCAGCAGGAGCGAGTGGGAGTGGAAAGACACTGGTAACCTGTGGGCTGTTGCAAGCTTATTTGAATAGGGGACGCAGGATTGCTTCTTTTAAGTGTGGCCCGGATTATATTGATCCCATGTTTCACTCACAGGTATTAGGAACAAAGTCAAGGAATCTGGATTCATTTTTTACAGGTGAAGAAGAGACCAGACAGCGCCTGATAGAAAATGCCGAAGGGTATGATCTGGCAGTGATGGAAGGTGTTATGGGATTCTATGACGGTGTGGCTGGAATATCCACCCGGGCCAGTGCTTATGACGTGGCAAGAATAACAGATACCCCAGTACTTTTGCTGGTAAACTGTAAAGGCATGAGTGTATCGGTGGCGGCTTATATCGAAGGATTTATGCGATATAAAGAGGACAGTCATATAAAGGGTATTTTACTTAATCAGTTGTCACCTATGATGTATGATAGAATGAAAACCATGATAGAGGAGCAGCTTTCCATACCGGTCTTCGGATATATACCAAAGGTGGAGGATTGTATATTGGAAAGCCGTCATCTGGGACTTGTGATGCCGGAAGAAATTGACGATTTACAGGAAAAGTTAAAAAAACTGGCGGGAATTCTGGAAAAGACGGTGGACTTGGACGGGATAGAACAGCTGGCCGGGCAGGCACCGGATTTGGAAAAAATGGAGACAACATTCCAGATGAAAAAATGGAGTGTAAGTCAAAAAGTCAGCGCAAATACTAGTTCAAATACTAGTTCAACCATTAGTTTAGATATGAATCAGGTTAGTGATCCAAACATCAGGATTGGAGTTGCGAAAGATGAGGCATTTTGCTTCTTCTATGAAGACAATCTTCAATTGTTGAAAAAAATGGGTGCAGAACTTATTTATTTTTCACCGATTCATGATGAAAAAATTCCGGAAAAACTGGATGGTCTATTGCTAAATGGTGGTTATCCGGAATTGTATGCCAGAAAATTAGGCGAGAATAAGTCGATGCGTCAATCTGTGAGAGACATGCTAACCGGGGGATTGCCATGTATAGCGGAGTGTGGAGGGTTCCTTTATCTTCATGATCAGATGGAAGATAAAGAAGGAACGCCATACCCCATGGTTGGTGTGATTTCAGGAGAGGCACATTACACAGGAAAATTATCCCGGTTTGGTTATATTACCTTAAGTGAAGGAACAGCATTTGGTCAGAATGTGGGACCTATGCCGGCACATGAATTTCATTATTATGATTCTACGAACTGCGGAGAATCATTTTTGGCAGAGAAACCCTTAAGCAAGCGCAGCTGGCGCTGTATTCATACCAGTGATACCTTACTTGCAGGATTTCCTCATAATTATTTCTACGGAAATATAAAACTTGCAGAAGCATTTTATGAAAAATGTGTGGAATACAGGAGGAAAAGAGAAGATGAAACTTGAAGAGGCAATTGCACAGATTAAACCTTTAGATTCGGATGCGATAGCAGAATGTCAGCGTCGCTGGGACAGTATCGCACATCCGCTGCACAGTTTAGGAAAATTAGAAGATTTACTTCTTCAGATTGCCGGAGTCACGAAGGATGCAACCATGCATCTGGGAAAGAAGGCACTGGTAGTTATGTGCGCAGACAATGGTGTGGTTGAAGAAGGGGTAACCCAGACAGGACAGGAAGTGACTGCTATCGTGGCAGAGAATTTTCTTCAGACCAGGGCAACTGCAAGCATTATGTGTAAGCAGACAGGGGCTGATATCTATCCTGTAGATATAGGAATTGCGAGAGATACCTGTATCATCAATCATAAGATTATGTATGGTACAAAGAATATGGCAAAAGAGCAGCCTATGACCAGAGAACAGGCTGTGGAAGCACTGGAAGTAGGTATTCATATGGTGGAAGAATTGAAAGAAAAAGGATATGGAATCCTGGCCACCGGAGAGATGGGCATTGGAAATACAACGACCAGCAGTGCCATAGCGGCTGTAATCCTGGACAAGGATGTGGAAGAAGTAACCGGACGAGGTGCCGGGTTAAGCAGTGCCGGTCTGAATCGTAAGATAGAGGTTATTAAACAGGCAATCGCTTTACACAAACCGGATAAGAATGATGGTGTGGATGTGCTGGCGAAGGTTGGCGGTCTGGATATCGCAGGAATGGCAGGTGTATTCCTTGGTGGGGCTGCACTGGGTATTCCGGTTATTATGGATGGAATTATCTCTTCTGTGGCAGCGCTGGTGGCAGCAACGATCTGTCCGCAGGCGAAAGATTATATGATTTCTTCGCATGTATCTAAGGAGCCTGCCGGACATATGGTGTTGGATGCACTGGGCAAAGATCCTTGTCTTCATGCAGATATGTGTCTGGGTGAGGGCACCGGAGCGGTTGCTCTTTTCCCTATGATTGATCTTGCCTGCGCAGTTTATCAGGGGATGAGTACATTTGATGATAATAATATTGAGGAATATGAGGAATTGGTATGATACATCTGATTACCGGAGGAAGCGGAAGCGGAAAATCTGCATATGCGGAAAGCCGTATTCAGCAGTTTGATATAGATAGACGATATTACATAGCTACCATGCAGCCTTTTGATGAGGAGAGCCATGCAAGAATTCGCCGGCATCGTCTTATGCGCAAGGATAAGGGATTTGAGACTATTGAGTGCTATCATGATTTGGAAACTGTCAAGATAGAAGAGGGAGCCAGCGTGCTCTTAGAGTGTATGTCCAATCTCGTGGCCAATGAGATGTTTGGTCAGCAGAAAAGTATAGAAGAGACAATTGAGGCGGTTCGATCAGGTGTTGAGAATTTGCAGAGGCAGGCAGCAGAAATTGTAATTGTAACAAATGAGATATTTTCTCATACAAGTTTTTACGAGAAGGAAACGAAAGACTATCAGGAGTGTCTGGGCAGGATTAATCAGATGCTGGCGGATATGTCTTCGGATGTTATAGAAGTTGTTTACGGAATTCCGGTTGAGCACAAGTGTCAGGCTAAGATGTATCATCATATTGCGAAATGTGCGAAAGGCTGAGAATGATATTCTATGACTCAACTAAGAATGAAAGACAGAAAAGAGGACTTCTAAAGTTATGAAGAAGTGGATAAACAGTTTTAAAATTTCATTTTCTATGTATTCTAAAATACCCATGCCCCAAAGTGAGTGGACGAAGGAAAATATGCGTTATGTCATGTGTTTCTTTCCCTGTATAGGGGTGGTTATCGGAGCGTTGATTCAACTCTGGCTTCTGACAGCACAAAAACTTCCGCTGGCTAATGGTTCGCAGAGTCTGCTGTCTGCTATTGTACTCCTATTGATTCCAGTGCTTGTTACAGGAGGGATACATCTGGATGGATTTTTAGATACCCAGGATGCTATGAGTTCTTATCAGGAACGGGAGAGGCGGCTGGAAATCTTAAAGGATCCGAGAGCGGGGGCATTTGCAATTATTTCAGGAATTGTATATTTTCTCATTTATCTTGGGATTAACAGTGAACTGATTGCGATAGATGGAAGTGAAGGCAGCAAAATCTGGTGGATTATTTCCATTAGCTTTATCATGACAAGAGCTTTTAGCGGTTTGGCGATAGTGACATTTAAACTGGCTAAAAATACAGGACTTGCAGCGGCATTTTCAGATGGTGCCCAGAAGAATGTGGTGAAAATCTGGATGATTGTGTATATCGTCCTGGCTGCAGCGGTCTGTCTGTGGATAAGTCCTGTGTATGGTGCGGCTTGTGTGATAACTGCTTTGGCGGTATTCTGGTATTATCGACATTTATCTTATAAAAATTTCGGTGGAATCACAGGTGATTTGGCGGGATGGTATGTACAGGTCTGTGAATGTTGCATCGCAGGGGTATTGCTTGTAGTTTGGATGATCTTATCTTGAAAGTGACAAGCACTTTATATTGAAAGAAGATTAGACTCTGATTCAGGCAGATTGCAGGACAGAATGGTTCTGGTTTGGAAAATATCAAAAAAAGGAAGTTAATTATGGTAATGTACATTGGCGGTGCCTTCCAGGGGCAGGATACTCTGGCGAAAGAAGAATATCCACATATTCACTGGGTGGATGGAGAGTGTTGCAGTTGGGATGAATTGATGGAAGCAGAAGGCGTTTTGAATTTTCATGAATTTATCAAGGAACAGCTTCGGCAGGAGAAGGACTTAAGCAGCTTAGCAGAGGAGATGCTTAAGAAAAACTCTGGTTTGATTATTGTATCCAATGAAGTGGGATATGGAGTGGTTCCGGTGGATGCTTTCGAGCGTAAATACCGGGAGTGTGTGGGGCGTGTTTGTACAAAACTTGCAGCAGGTTCCGATAAAGTATGCAGGGTTGTCTGCGGAATAGGAGCATGGATTAAAGATGCTTAAAATATACCTGATTCGTCATTCGAGGACTTTTGGAAATTCTTTAAAACGATATATCGGAGTTACCGATGAACCTCTCTGCGAAGAGGGAATTGCGCTGCTTCAAAACCGGGAATATCCAAAGGCAGAGAAACTTTATGTGAGCCCGATGCTGCGCTGCCGTCAGACGGCAGAGATTGTATATCCGGGACAGGAGTATGAGATAGTTCCGCTTCTGTCAGAAACTAATTTTGGTGTATTTGAAAACAAAAATGCAGATGAATTATCCGGGACGAAGGAATATCAGGCATGGATAGACAGCAATGCTACCATGGAAATCCCTGGTGGAGAGAGTTTGGCGAATTTTCAAAAACGCTGCGTCAGGGGATTTGAAGAGGTTGTGGGTAAATGTCTGGAAGATGGAATCAGCAGTGCGGCTTTCGTGGTTCATGGTGGAACCATTATGGCGATTATGGATGCATATGCTGTGCCGCATCGGAATTTTTATGAATATTCTACAGCGAACGGATGTGGATATGTTGTCACCATAGACAATACTAAAGATGGTATTATATTTTCTACGGCAAATCCATTGATTTATGAGTAGCTGAGGTTTTCTCTTGATAGAAAATAGGAGGTACCAGCGCATTATCAAGGCATATTAAAATGAGCGGTACACCAGGACATACATAAGAGAATGGGAAGTGGATTTAGAAGGTCTGCTTTACCTGACAAAGGAAGGAATGAAACATGAGATATATATTATCAGCTGTCATTCTTGGATTTCTGCTAGATCTATTGCTAGGGGATCCACGATGGCTATATCATCCGGTTCGAATTATCGGAAATGAAATCAGTATATTGGAAAAATGTATCAGAAAGATATTTCCTAAAACGCCCAAGGGAGAGCGGGCAGGGGGTGTACTTCTGGTAGTATTGATTGTTCTGACCTGGACAATCATCCCTGGAGGTTTGCTGTATATCGCTTACCGAATCTGGTTTGGACTGGGATTTCTGCTTCAGACGTTCTGGTGTTATCAGTTGCTGGCTACACGTTCTCTTCGTGATGAGAGCACACGTGTCTACACGCAGTTGGAAAAAGGGGATTTGCCACAGGCAAGGTATGCGGTTTCCATGATCGTAGGACGTGATACAGAGAGTCTGTCAGAGGAAGGCGTTACAAAAGCGACGGTGGAAACTATCGCTGAGAATGCTTCGGATGGAGTGCTGGCACCGCTCTTTTATATGATGATAGGCGGGGCTTTATTTGGATTTATATATAAAAGTATTAATACCATGGATTCCATGGTGGGCTATAAAAATGATAAATATCTCTATTTTGGAACTGCAGCAGCAAAATTAGATGATGTGGTCAATTATATACCGGCGCGTCTGTCTGCATGGTTTATGATATTAGGTGCCCGGATTAGTCAGATGGATTATAAGAATGCCATAAAGATATTTAAAAGAGACAGATATAATCATGCCAGTCCAAATTCTGCACAGACAGAGGCTGTTATGGCGGGGGCACTGCAGGTGCAGCTGGCAGGAAATGCATATTATTTTGGAAAGTTATATGAGAAGAAGACTATCGGGGATGCGATTCGTCCCATGCGTATAGATGATATTGAGAAAGCAAATCATTTACTTTATTCTTCTGCGTATCTGGCAGTTGGGCTAATGGGTGTGATACGTTTTCTGGTGGAATTGGCATTGGATCTCAGCCGGTTCGCAGCTTTATAGTAGAGATTATTGTAATGCAAAATACGATATCAGGGTTAAAAGGTTATGAGCTTCGTACTTAGATATAACAAAACGGCAGGCTTAGATAAATATAAAACAGAACAATGGAGACAGCGATGAAACAGATTCATGGAGGCGATGTGTATCGTCACAAAAACGTAATTGATTTTTCTGCAAATACCAATCCTTTCGGGCCACCGGAAGGTGTTGTTAAGGCAGCTCAGAAAAGTATAGAGCGCATGGAGCATTATCCGGACGTGTTCTGTAGTGAATTGACTGAGGCATTGTCAGAATATGAAATGATTCCAAAAGAGTGGCTCTTATGTGGAAATGGTGCGGCAGATTTAATCTTTCGGGTTGTACAGGCGCTGCAGCCTAAAAAAGCTTTGATTCAGGCGCCAGCTTTTGCGGAATATGAGCAGGCACTTCAATCTGCAAAGTGTGAGATTCAGTATTATGATACTTCGATAGAGCAGAAGTTTTCTGTTACAGAAGAAATACTGGAGAGAATTACTGAGGACATAGATATTATTTTTCTTTGCAATCCCAATAATCCAACAGGGATGCTGATAGAGGGAGCACTGTTGGAGCGTATCTGTGAAAGATGCAAAGAGCAAGAAGTGCTGTTTGTCCTGGATGAGTGCTTTCTGGATTTTGTCGCAGAAGGTGAGAGCCTGTCCATGAAACCATTGTTGGAGAGTAATCCTTATTTGTTTATCTTGAGAGCTTTTACAAAGCGCTATGCGATGGCTGGACTTCGGCTTGGATATAGTATGACTTCTAATCAGGAACTTCAGGAATCTATGAGAACTATTGCACAGCCATGGAGCGTATCTACACCGGCGCAGGCAGCAGGCATTGCGGCATTGAAGGAAGAGGAATATGTGAAGAGTACCATGGCAAAGATTATTCCGGAAAGAGTCAGACTGCAGGATAAGATGAGGTTATCAGGACTTCAGGTGTTTGATTCGAAGGCTAATTACATATTTTTCCGAGGTCCAAAAGATTTGTATGAGAATTGCCTTAATCGGGGAATATTGATTCGGGATTGCAGTAATTATCGCGGACTTGAGAAGGGATATTATCGCATTGCAGTTCGTAAACCGGAGGAAAATGATATATTTTTAAGGACAATACAGGAAATAGTCGGTAGATAAGACGTGGAGGAGAAAAATTATGGCAAAAGCAATTATGGTCTGTGGAACGATGTCAAATGCAGGAAAGAGTCTGCTGGCTGCGGGACTTTGCAGGATATTTAAGCAGGATGGTTATAAAGTGGCACCTTTTAAATCCCAGAATATGGCACTGAATTCATTTATCACGAAGGAAGGCCTTGAGATGGGACGCGCTCAGGTAATGCAGGCAGAAGCGGCAGGAATTCAGCCTTTGGTTTGTATGAATCCTATCTTACTGAAGCCGACGAACGATGTGGGGTCTCAGGTAATTGTAAATGGAGAAGTTCTTGGAACCATGAGTGCCAGAGATTATTTCGCTTATAAGAAGCAATTGATTCCTGACATTATGAAAGCGTATAAAGAACTGGATGATAATTATGATATCGTGGTAATTGAAGGGGCAGGAAGTCCGGCGGAGATTAACTTGAAGGAAGAAGATATCGTCAACATGGGCATGGCTAAGATGGCGAAAGCACCGGTATTGCTGGTGGGAGATATTGACCGCGGCGGTGTATTTGCTCAGTTGATTGGAACGGTTATGCTGCTGGAAGAGGAAGAGAAGTCTTATGTAAAAGGACTCATTATCAATAAATTCCGCGGTGATAAAAGCATTCTGGAACCGGGAGTTGCCATGCTTGAGGAAAAGGCTGGAATTCCAGTGGTTGGAGTGGCACCATATATGCAGTTGGAAGTTGAAGACGAGGATAGTCTGACAGAGAGATTCAATGGAAATCAGGAAGTGGATTTGATTGACATTGCTGTAATTCGTACACCTAGAATTTCTAATTTTACGGATTTTAATCCTTTGGAAAGTATCGAGGGTGTATCTGTCCGTTATGTGAAAAATGTTCATGAACTGAAAAATCCAGATATGATTATTCTGCCTGGAACTAAAAATACCATGGAAGATCTGCTCTGGATGCGCCAGAACGGATTGGAAGCTGCTATCTTAAAGGCGGCAGGCAATGGAAAGATTATCTTCGGCGTATGCGGTGGATATCAGATGCTGGGTGAGACACTGTCCGATCCAAATCATGTGGAAGCCGGCGGTACCATTAAGGGAATGGGACTTCTTCATATGGATACCGTGTTTGAAGAAGGCAAGACAAGAACCCGTGTCAGTGGAACGTTTCAGAATGTGGAAGGTGTGCTTCAGACTTTAAATGGCGTGGAACTGGAAGGATATGAGATTCATATGGGAGAAAGTACACTAAAAGAGATGACTCACGCAATTACTCATATTAAGGATGAAGTTGCCGGAACAGAGAAGATGGACGGTGCAAACCATGACAATATCTATGGAACTTATGTACATGGTGTATTTGATAAAGAAGATGTTGCCAAGGCAATCGTGGAAGCAATCGGTGGATTGAAGGGAATTGATGTATCGCAGATGAGCAGTATAGACTTTGCGGCATTTAAGGAGACCCAATATGATTTGCTTGCAGCAGGATTAAGAGAGCATCTGGATATGAAGAAAATTTACGAGATTTTAGATGGAGGTATCGAATGAAAGTAGAATTGGAAAATGTAAAACCAATGGAAATAGAAAAGAGAAGCTTTGAGATTATCACGGAAGAACTGGGAGATACCCCATTAATTCCCGGAACAGAATTAATCGTAAAACGTTGCATACATACCAGTGCAGATTTTGATTATGCAAAAAATCTCTGCTTTTCTGAAGGCGTTGTGGAAAAGGCGATTGCAGCTATTAAAAATGGTGCCTGCATCGTGACAGATACCCAGATGGCAAAAGCCGGTATCAACAAGAAGAATCTGGCTAAACATGGTGGGGAAGTTTACTGCTTTATGTCCGATGAAGATGTAGCTGAGATTGCTAAAAAACAGGGATCTACCAGAGCTACTGCCAGTATGGATAAAGCGGCAGGGCTGGACAAGCCATTGATATTCGCTATAGGTAATGCACCTACCGCATTGGTTCGACTTTATGAATTGATTGAAGAAGGGAAATTAAAACCGGAGTTGATTATCGGGGTTCCGGTTGGATTTGTCAATGTGGTTCAGTCAAAAGAATTGATTATGGAGACGGACACACCTTATATCGTCGCGAGAGGCCGCAAAGGTGGAAGCAATATCGCTGCGTGTATTTGTAATGCGCTCTTGTATATGATTGAACGGTGATAGAGGGGAAGAATTCTATTTTGAGATGTTTTAAGATGTTTTGGGATATTTCAGATATTTCAGGATAATTCAGAGCATCTTTTTGCGTATTTAAGTGCGAAATAATAGGTCGTATTGTGAAAGTAATGGGGATGTACGTATCAAACAGTCTGAAATGCGAATCTGATACGTAAACGAGTGGAGGGAGTACGTATCAAAAAGCCGGAAATGTGAATTTGATACGTAAAAACGGAGAGGAAGTACGTATCAAAAAGCCAGAAATACGAATTTGATACGTAAAAGAGTGGAAAAAGTACGTATCAAAAAGCCAGAAATATGAATTTGATACGTAAAAGAGTGGAAAAAGTACGTATCAAAAAGCCAGAAATACGAATTTGATACGTAAAAGAGTAGAGAAAGTACGTATCAAAAAGCTGGAAATGCGAATTTGATACGTAAAAGGTATACGGTAAACCATGAGTACCGTATACGTTTATATAAGTGAGGCATATATCAATGATTTTTTTACATGTGCCTCGCAGTGCAAGTATAAACGAGGCAGGACATATGATTTTTTTCACATGTGCCTCGCCTCGTAAATTATAATGTATGAATTGTGGTGAAACGAGGCATAAAGTAAAAATGTAAATATATATACCTCGACCAAATAAAAAAGTAAGAAAATCTCAGAAAATGCAAAATCAGGGAGACATTTTATCTTGAAGATAAGCCTCCGGCAGCTTACAGAGCGACTCAGATGTATTATGTCAGCATAGCTGACGAGCCGACTAAGTTTCAATTCGGTCGTTGATTAACAAGTGACACCGGCACTAAGTAACACAGCAAGTACGCCAAGGCGTACTTGAATAAATTTCATTCGCTTTCCAGAAGAAGATATTTGATATATTAGAAACGATTAAATACTAAAACGATTAAAATTAAATCAATAAAAAACTAAAACAATAAAAAACTAAAGCGATTAAAGTTAAATCAATAAAAACTATAGTGATTCAAAATTCAATTCATGAGGAACACTTTGTGCCTTGCCAAATAACTTCTCTGTAACTTCTTTCCAGATAGTCCCCAAAGTATCATCACATTCCCGCAAATCATCCAATACAAAATCATCAGAAAGTAATTTATAAGCCTGTTTCTCATGACCAGTGCGCGTAAGTGATGTAATATAACCGAAAGTAAGGCGGGTATTTTCTTTTAAATCTCTGCTCAGGTTTACATAAATCTTAACCAAAGATTCATATTCTTCACAAGCCAGAAGAATACGGAAGGACTCAATTAGATATGATAAATTGTCTCGCTGATAGGTCAGACCTTTTTCAACATAGGTTACAGCATCCTTATTTTTGTTGTTCAGAAGGCTGAGAGCGGCTAAAGCTGCATAGGCCCAAGGGTTGTCCTGAAGACGGATAGATGCCAGAAGTTCTTTCTTTGCAGCGAGATCACGTCTTTTCCATAGATAATAAGCTCCCAGAAGATAATGTGCGTACCAATTGTCCTGATTGACTTTGTCTATACTGTCTCTCAAGAGGCGATATGATTTCTCGTCAGCGATATAGTCCACAGGTACTTTATTAATCGTGGGAATTGGCAGCTCCCCGGTCTTTATAAAGGTTGTCCACATACGCTCCTGCTTTGGCTCCATCTGATAGGTAAGATGAGAAGATAGAGGTTGGGCGTGGGCGGCTTTTCTGTTTAAGGCTTCTAAGACACCATAGGGACTGCCTTCCTGAATCAGAGAAGCAGAATTTTGTAATAGTGATTGGTGAGTCATAAAAGTACCAGACAAATCTCTGTTTTTCATCTCTTGGTTGACATAATCATCAGCAAGAACACGAAGAGAAGAAAATTCCTGTGCTATATCTTCTGGTTTAAACTGAACAGGTCCATACTGTTCCATCCATTCCCAGGCAGTATGTGGAGCCATAGGAATACAGCCATATTGTGTCTTGCCAAGACCAGCCTGGATTTCTACATATCTTCCGGCGTCCTTCGTCAGATATTCCTGCCAGCGGTCTGAACCATCGTTATTGCCCCAGGAGAATAATTTACGGCTTTTTAAACGGTCGGTGGAGATGTGGAGTAAACCGTATCCGGAATCATTGATGTTCATGATATACTTAGGTGCATTTTCAGGAATATGGAAGAAATAATCTACCTGCTTTGGTATATCCTGATAGTAAGAAATGTCTACATCATTTACCATAGGAACGGCGGTTTTATAAACCTCTTTACCCTGACTGGTGAAAGCTTCACCGGCTGGAACTATGATACGTCCATGGTCATATTCCGGAACGGCCATATTGCTCCACCAGTACATAGGAACCACTTCTTTGCTGCTGTTTACGATACGCATGCAGCAGTTTAAAAAATGGTCCTCTTCGCCTAGCCAGAAGTCCATCTGATATTCCACATTGCGAATACGCTCATATTCGTACATGCGAAGAATCGGTGTGCCATCTTCGTCTTTTAATTGGGCAGTATAAAGAGGTTCTGTTGTAAATGGAGAATGTCCGATTACGCCGATATTCCATTCCACACCTCCGCTGAACCATGCATTACGCACAGCCAGGTTACTGAAACGGATGACATCATTGGTATAAAGCAGATTTTCTCCGGTGGTCTTGTCGATGAGAGTCCACAGACGTCCGCCCAGCTCAGGGAGAAATTCTGCATAGATATAATCATTTTCCAAAGAGGCAACCCGGTACTCTACCTGTGTCAGACTGCGATTGTAGGTTGTATAGTGACGGTAAGGGTAGGAGGTCTTGATTTTTCCGTAGCCTTCATATATTTCATCGCGCTCATCCAGATGGAAATGCATGGAATTGTCAGTCATGTGTGAACCTATAAAGTCAGGAATGCAGGACGGCTCGCCCAGCTGGCTAGCTAAAAACTTTTTCTTTTCAAAATTTAAAATCGGTTTCATAAATAACCTCGCTTTCATGGAAGCATCATGGAATTAAGCTGCCTGTCCGAGGGATTAAGCAGTTTTTTATAGGATTCTATGATAACAGCTGTCCCCGTAAGATGACGTGTTTCAGGTTTAAATCAGCATCCAGTAAAAGAAGATCGGCATATTTTCCGGGTGTTATACTTCCGCAGGTATCATATAAGCCGACAGCTTTGGCTGGATTTACAGTGGTTGCGGTGACGGCCTGTTCCAGAGGGATTTCCATCTCTTTTACAGCTACCCTCAGACAGCCCAGTAGATTCGTAGCGGAACCTGCGATGGTTCCATCTTCCAGTGTTGCGCGGTTGCCGGTTACTTTAACAGGTTGTCCGCCCAGGGCATACAGACCATTGGAAAGTCCGGTAGCCATCATACTGTCGCTGATCATGACTACCCGCTCTGGTCCAAACAGCTGAAAAGTAGCACGGACAACAGATGGATGGATATGAATCCCATCACAGATTAACTCCACATGCTTCGCTGATTCTGCGGCAGCACCAATAACTCCGGGTGCTCTGTGGGAAAATGGCGGCATGGCATTATATAGGTGGGTGACATGGCAGGCTCCGGATTCAAAAGCTTCATGGGCAGTATCATAATCTGCAGTGGTGTGAGCCAGCGAGATTGTGACCTGATCTTTTAATGCTTTTATAAATTCCATAGCGCCTGGTTCTTCAGGTGCTATATCTACTAACTTGATTAATCCTTTTGCAGTCTTTTGTAAATCCAGAAAAAAATCTACATCTGGTTTGTGGATATAGGCTGGATTTTGTGCACCCTTCTTTTCAAGGGAAATAAATGGTCCCTCCATATTGATACCTGCAAGACGGGAACCTTTTTTGTTTGGAAAGTCAGCAGCAGCCTGAAAGATTGTCTCAAGACGTTCCTTATCATAGGTCATGCTGGCAGGAACGATGGTGGTTGTACCATTGGCAGATTCATAATCTGCAATAGCCTGTATAGCTTCCTGGGTGCCGTCACAGAAATCATATCCGTTGCATCCATGGAAATGTATATCGACCAGTCCCGGTATTGCATATAATCCGGAAGCATCTATTATATCAGAACCAGAGTATGTAAATGGTGTACAGAAGACTCCATTTTGAATATGAATATTTTCTTTAGAAAAAGTTTGATTCTCTGTAAATACATTTGCATTTTTAATTATCATATGGAATTACCTCCCCATAAATTCACTTCTCAATATCCAGGAAAAGGTCCCGCAGGACCTTTTTCCAGGAATTATAAATTAATTTTAGACAAAGCAGCTGCGTCGCCGACTAAAGTTACATCATTATGCATCTGCAGAATAGAAGCCGGTACAGATGGGGTAACTGGCCCAAAAAATGCGCGTTTTACGATATCTGCTTTTCCTTCTCCATTTACAACAACCAGAATCTTCTTCGCCTGCATAATCGTTTTGATTCCCATGGTATATGCCTGTGTAGGAACTTCTTCTTTGGTTGCGAAGAATCTTGCGTTGGCATCGATGGTGCTCTGGGTCAGATTTACACAGTGGGTTACTGTCTCAAAAGCTTCTTCCGGTTCATTAAATCCGATGTGTCCATTATTTCCCAGGCCTAAAAGCTGTAAATCCACACCGCCCAGACTGTGAATGAGATCTTCATAACGTTGGCACTCTACTGCGCTGTCAGGTTCCATTCCGTTAGGAACATGTGTCTGGTCAGGGTTAATATTTACCCTGTCGAACAGGTGCTTGTGCATGAAATAGTAGTAACTCTGATCACTGTCATGGGAAAGGCCTTTGTATTCATCAAGATTTACAGAGGTGACAGCTGAGAAATCCAGGTCCCCCTTCTGATACCATTCCACAAGCTGGTCATAGGTTCCAATTGGTGTGGAACCAGTCGCAAGCCCCAGTACGCAATTTGGTTTCATGATCACCTGTGCGGAAATAATATTTGCCGCTTTCCTGCTCATATCTTTATAGTCTGTTGCTTTGTAAATAACCATAATTAAAACCCTCCTTAGATAGTATATGCCGATAAAGTAATTGTTATAGTCAATGTAACAAAAACAAAATTAAAATACAATATGTGCAAATGAAAAGAACTGATAAGATAAAAAAAAGAGTGGATAGTGCTATTGTGAAAAGGTGATATCTTGATTATACTAACAGTAATATATGAGAAATAAAACATGGCAATAATGCGCGAAAAGACGGAGGTAAAAAATGGGAAAAACAAAAGGAAGACTGACCCTGCCAAGTGAATCAAACTTTTTAGAACAGACTAAGGAAATCATCGACCGCTGGGGTGCAGATGCACTTCGTGACAGCGACGGAACAAAGCTTGATGACGACATTAAAAACCTGGATGCAAAGATTTATACGACGTATTTCGTAGCCAGAGGACATAATGAATTCGCAAAAGAACATATGGAAGAATGTCAGCAGCTGTATCTGATGTCAAAGCACTGCACAGCTTTTGAGAAAGAAACCAGCATCTCCTTTATGGATGGCTATTTCCAGGAACAGGTGATTCCGGATTATATTCATGACCCGAAGAAATGGTGGGAAGTCATCGACCGTACAACCAGTGAAGTCGTACCGGTAGACGAGTGGGAACTTGACTCTAAGCTGCATCAGGTAGTATTAAAAAAGGCAGAAGAATTCCATGAATACACCGTGTCCTTCCTGGTATATGCTATCTGGGATCCAACTCAGATGTATAATCATATCACCAACGATTGGGGTGACAAGCCTCACGAAATTCCTTTTGATGTAAGACAGGAAGCTTCCGGAACATTTGCAAAAGAATATCTGAAAGACTGGCTGGTGAAGAATCCTTCTACAGATGTCGTTCGATTTACTACTTTCTTCTATCATTTTACCCTGGTGTTTAATTCGGAGCGCAAGGAAAAATTCGTGGACTGGTTTGGCTATGGTGCAACCGTATCGGTAAAAGCTTTGGAAGAATTCGAGCAGGAGTATGGCTATGCACTTCGTCCGGAGGATATCGTAGATAACGGATATTATAATTCCACATTCAAAGTGCCTACCAGACGCTACCGCGATTATATGGACTTTATCCAGCGCTTTGTGGCGAAGAAAGCAAAGGAATTAGTGGAGATTACGCATGAAGCAGGAAGAGAAGCGGTGATGTTCTTAGGTGATAACTGGATAGGAACAGAACCATATGGCCCTTATTTTGAAGACATAGGACTGGATGCTGTGGCCGGAAGTGTAGGCGGCGGAGCAACTCTTCGACTTATTTCCGATATACCACATGTAAAATATACCGAGGGTAGATTCCTGCCATATTTCTTCCCGGATACCTTCTATGAGGGAAATGATCCTTGTATTGAGGCGAATGAAAACTGGCTGTGTGCAAGAAGAGCAATCATGAGAAAACCGGTTGACAGAATCGGCTACGGCGGCTACTTGAGTCTGGCTTACAAATTTCCGAAATTTGTGGACTATGTGGAAGAACTGGCAGATGAATTCCGTCTTATTTACGATAATATCAATAACAGTAAGCCTTACTGTGGATTAAAAGTTGCCATCTTAAATTCCTGGGGTAAGCTGCGCTCATGGCAGACTTATATGGTGGCACATGCACTGTGGTATAAGCAGACATACACCTATTTTGGTATCTTGGAAGCATTAAGCGGAGCCAGTGTGGATGTAAGCTTCATAAGCTTCGATGATATTCGTGAACATGGAGTTCCGGAAGATATCGATGTCATCATTAATGCAGGCGATGCGGAGACTGCATTCTCCGGTGGAAGTGAGTGGGAAGATACGAAGCTGGTAACTACCATCCGCAAGTGGGTATATGAAGGCGGCGGATTTGTAGGCGTGGGA
Source organism: Lachnospiraceae bacterium (assembly GCA_028696165.1). Lineage (GTDB taxonomy): Bacteria > Bacillota > Clostridia > Lachnospirales > Lachnospiraceae > JAQVHQ01. The sequence continues at coordinate 34,053 of JAQVHQ010000018.1, forward strand.
GAGCCAAGTGCTGTTCACAAGGGCGGACATTTCTTCCAGCTGTATGATGTGCTGGGTGTGGATAAGGAACTTGGATTTACCTTATCAACAGATAAATATTATACAACAGCCTGCGAGAAGCACTTTATCACAGAAGGAAGAGACGAAGCGTATGATTTTGGTGAAGGCATGAAGAATGTCTATGCGCTGGATGCAGATACTGAGATTATCGAATTCTCCAACCATGAAGTATATATGGCAGCACACGCATATGGCAAGGGCCGCGGTGTCTATATCGCAGGACTTCCATACAGCCAGGAGAATACCAGACTGCTTATGCGCAGTATGTTCTATGCTGCTAAGCAGGAAGAAAATCTGGAGAAATGGTATGCGGATAATATCTTCTGTGAGGTACATGCGTATCCGGAGACTGGGAAGTATGCGATTGTAAATAACTCATCAAAGGAACAGGTTACGAAGGTGTTTGATGGAGAGGGGAATTGCGAGGAGGTTGTAATGGCGCCATCTGCAATTCTTTGGCAGGAGATTTAAACATTAGTGCTATTGAGCAAGAAATGTTTGCATTTGAAGTATGGAAACTTATAAAAATATAAAGTATAACTTAAATGAAAGATGTCAAAACAGTTAAATTAAAGTTTTTGACATCTTTTTTATTGCTTTTTTAGCTGCATATGTTTACAACTTTGAAACATCTATGTGTTAGTATTAAAAAAAGGACGTTTAAGGAGGAAACTGAGGATGAATCAAATATTGATTGTAGAAGATGAAAAATACATTAGTGACCTCATTGCAATGAACATGGAAATGATAGGATACAAATATATACAGGTCTATGATGGAAAAAGTGCAGAGGAATTGGTAGGAAAAAGAACCATTGACTTAGTATTACTGGATATTATGATACCGGAAAAAAGTGGATATGATATCTTGCCAGCTTTTATCAAAGCAAAAATACCAGTTATATTTTTAACCGCTAAAAATGAAAAAACAGATATTGTAAAGGGGTTAAGAGCAGGTGCGGATGATTATATTACAAAACCATTTGACCAGATTGAACTGCTTGCTCGAATAGATGCGGTATTGAGGCGCTGTGGAAAATTAAATAAAGAAGTGGAGATAGAGGATGTGCGAATTTCTTATGATTGTAGGAAAGTTTATCGACAGGGGACAGAGGTTGAATTCACGTCAAAAGAATATCAACTGTTAGAAACATTAGTTCAAAATCAAAATATCGCACTAAGCCGTGAAAAACTTCTTGAAATTGTGTGGGGATATGATTATGTGGGAGATACGAGAACAGTGGACGTGCATATTCAAAGGATTCGAAAAAAATTAGGCTGGGAGCAAAGAATATCAACTGTATACAAATATGGATATAGGGTGGAGATTTAATATATGAAATTATGGAAAAAAATATTTCTTCTTATATTTTTTATAGGAGTTTTCTGCATTGGTATCAATGACTATATTCTGGTGGAACAGCAGCATAAGAAGAATGTAGAACAAATGCAGGAACACGTTCTGTCAGAATTTCAATTGTTTTATGAAAATTATCAGGATTCTGCCGGTGCTTTCTTATATCCGGAAAAGGTTGTTGACAGATATGTGTATGGTAATTCGGATGTAGAGGCGGCTCTATATGAGGAAAATGATTATGTATATAATTCTGAGAGTCGTTTTGCAGCAGATTATGAGTCTTTATTGTCAGTTGAGAAGAACGAAAGAAGGGTAAAGATTTTCAATGAGGAAGGGAAATATTATCTGGCAGCGGCAGGGGTGCTGAATGATGAGCGTAATATGATATTGATTTATACACGCGATATCAGTCAAATTTATGAGAATCGCAGAGACCATTATGGACAGTCTGTAATACTGCTGGTTATTATGGCGGTATTTCTTATGATTATTGCATATGTGTTTTCAAGATGGATAACCAAACCAATAAAGAAATTAGTTAATAATATTTCTGGCATTTCAAAGGGGGATTTTAACTTAGAATTTAATGTAAAAGAATCTGAGGATGAGATAGGGGAAGTAGAGATTGCGTTATCACGTATGCAGTCGGAATTGCGAAAACGTGAAGAGGATTTAGAGCTGGAAGCAAGGAATAGACAAAGGTTTATTAATGGATTTACCCATGAGATGAATACTCCACTAACTAGCGTGGAAGGTTATTCGCAGATGTTAAGAAGTGCTAAGCTGACAAAGGAACAGGAAGTGAATGCGCTGGACTGCATCATTGCGGAAACAAGACGTTTACAAATTCTGTATGAAAAGATGAAACAACTATGTTTAATACCTGAAGAAGAACTTCTCATAGAGAACGTAAATCTTGCAGAACTCTGTGAGGAGATAAAACAGGAATTAAAATGTCAGCTGGAAGAAAAACAGATTACGATTATTACAGAAATGGAAACAAAAGAAATTCAGACAGATCGGGAATTTTTGAGAATTGTGTTATCTAATGTGCTTCGAAACAGCATTATTTATTCAGAATTAGATAAAAAAATAGTAATTGAAAGCCAAAGGGCAGAGTCAGGAATTGTTGTGTTGATATCGGATGAAGGAAATGGAATTCCGCAGGAAAAACTTCAAAATATCATGGAGGCATTTTTCCGGGTAGATAAATCCCGAAGCAGAAAGACAGGCGGGATGGGCCTGGGGCTTACAATTATTGCACAGATTATGGAAAAATTAGGTGGTGAGATTTCTATAGAATCTGAAGTAAAAAAAGGAACAACTGTTAAGCTGATATTTTACAACTTGGCAACAACTCTGTGATATGCAGGTGATATGGATTTGATAATATTTACCTACCAAATAAAGAAGGAAGGAGGGACTTCCATGAGGCAGGTATGCAGACTGATTGTAATAGTCAGCATTATATTACTGGCTGGCTGCGGAAAGAATATAGAAAATAGCACCGTGACAATAGTTGAACCTCAGAAAGAAAATGGCAATGATAATACGGTTATAGATGAGAGCGTGGCGGAAAGTACAAATTCGGAATATAGGAATGTAGAAATCTTAAATATAGATGAAAGCAAAGAGAATGTTGCTTTCGTGCGATATGATAGATTAGAAATGCCATTTCCGTATACCATATGGTATGATTACTCACTTTTTCAATTGAGTGTAAGCAGTGCTGATGATTCTTATTATGAAGACTATCTGATGTATCTGCCGGATAGGCCAAGAGACACTACGAAGATAGAAACTATTCCAGGCATAAAAATCTGTTATACAAAAGGATTGTCAATGACAGACTATATGGATAAATTGTTATCAGATAAAAATAAGACTAGTATATGGGAAACGAGAGATTCCATCGGAGATAGGGAATGCAAACGAGTTGAGTATATACAGGATGGAAATACGATAACAGAGTACCTGGTTGAATCTGATGGATTGTGGATTTGCAAAGTTTCTATGAATGAAAATCGAAACCGGGGATTGGCGAATCGGATGGATTATATGGTTCAGTCTATTGAATTGTCAGGGGAAGAAAAAAATGATAAATAATAAGAAAAGATTATGTGCTGTAGTAATAATACTATTTGTAATCGGTTTTTTATGTACAGTGAATAACCTCATGGGAAGCAAGAATCAGGAACTTGAAGTGGCAAAAGTTGATTTTAATCTTGATCAGCATGATGCCGAAGATGCATTTCACTTTGAAGAAATTGAAATGATTCCCGGAACATATACTTTGGAAGATGATATTAAAGTTAAGCCTTATCAGGCAGGAATTATTAAGCAGGACAATTATCATTATAAAAAGGGGACAACAGTTTTAATTGAATTGGAAGTATTAATGCAGCAGAGTTATGAGATTGGCTATATTTATAATAATCAATATAGTTTGCTGGAAAAGTATGAATTTGGTGATGAGAAGGAACAGAAGATAGAAATGAAAATACCCAAAACAGGGGAATACTATTTTGTTTTGTTGGATGATTCTTCTACCGATTTGTATGTTGGGGAATTGATTGTTGAGATGTAGAAAATATCTCAGAAAGGAAGATATAGGAGAAAAATATTTGTGACATTGTTGTTAATTACGATGCTAGTATTGAGTAGTGTGAGTGTATTTGCCAGGGGTGAAGAAGCAGGTATTCCTGAAACCTTGGAATATGTTATTTATAATGAGGATGGAAGTGTTGCTGAAACTGGGATTATACATAATGATTATTTCCAGGATAAAGCGAGAATTAATTGGCCAGCAGGGATGAATCTTTTATCAGGGCAATCTATAGAATTTAGGAATCCAAATGGAATGAGCATTTCAGCAAATCAATCAGTAACAGTGGTATATTTTCTAAATCAATCAGCCACAACATATAGTGGGGTAAGAACATCTGGTGGTTCTACTGTTGTGAGTAATACATCATATTCTAAAACTGTTTCATATACAAAAAGAGCGATAACATCTGGCAATAATTGTTACGTCTTTGTGAAAAATGCTGGCTCATGGAATGTGACTTTATCAAATGTTAGTATTGGATGGAGTTAATAGAAGGTATACTATGTTTCGTAAACAAGGCAAAAAGTTTGAAATTAATGATTATTGCTTTGAAATAAGTTGTAAATGACACAAAAAAACATAGATAGATGAAGAATTTGTATCAAAGAAGATGAAAATATGGTTAGATATAAGAAAAATAACCACAGATACCTGGTCTCTTAAGGGAGAAAATTATATGAAAAAAACAAAAAAAATTATTGCTATAAGTTTAAGTCTAGTTATGATATTTTCAACAAATATTTTGGTTCGTGCATCCACCCCTTTGAAAAACACATTGACAAATGAAGATTTGATATCGACACAACAGCAGTTGCAGGATGGTATTTATAAATTTTCATATGATGAAATGGATGGAACCAATATTGTAAAAACAGATATTACATATTATTTTGTTGACGTTGAAAAAATAAATGAAATGAATAATTACATAAAACAAAGAACTTCTTATAATTATAAGTCGAAGCTGGACTCTACAATGAGCTATGAACATTATACTCGTGTATATTATAGTGAAAGTGGAGGAAGTGCAAAAGTCACAAAGGTTGAAGGTGGATACATTAGAAGAGATCAAACTGTCTCTGTTGTGAGTCAAAAAGTAATAATTGGACAAGGAAACTTGGGGACAAGTAATTCAACTACTAAGAATCCGACAAGTTCTTCTTGGTCATACTCAACTTCTTCGTGGCCTTATATTAATGTATCGGCAGGTGCTGTAATGGGAGCTCGATACTTAATTACATTAAAAAGAAATGCTGGGGCTTGGACATCGGAGGTGGATAATTATGTTTATAATAATGTTGCGTCTCCATGGTAAACAATATGATTAATATATTTAATAGAAAAGAATTACTAATTACACATTCAAGCGCCAAAAAGGATGCTGTTTTAAGGATACTGGAATTTAACGATATAAAAACAAGATTAGTCATTCAGTACAGATTAACTGGCAGTACAATTGGTGAAATGAGAAGCCGTGTTGGTTTGTTAGGACAGACTAAACAAGATCTTAACCTATATAAAATATATGTTTATAAAAAAGATTACGCAGAGGCGCTTAAACTAATCCGGTCAGGACATTTATAAAAAATGAATACATAAATTAAAGTATAGCCAGTGGTCTTAATGGGAATATAGAACAATAATGAAACTACAATTCAATACATACCAAATAAAAGTAATTGCATTAATTACAATGTTGATTGACCATATAGGGGAATTCCTTCCGGGAAGGCCCCTATGGTTTCGCTATATTGGAAGAGTGTCTGCGCCTCTTTTTATTTACTGCTTTTTCTCAAATGTAGCTGATGAAAGTAAAGAATGTATCAGAAAGACAAGTATTGTTAAAATTATAATATGAATTGGATAAAAAAGATAAAAGATTAAATTACCCGCGCCTCTCACTAATTGCCATAATAGAAGAAGCATACTCCGAAGGTGTCATCCCCGTAATCTGTTTAAACTGTCTGGAAAAATAGTGTATGGAAGTATACCCCAATTCCTCCGCAATCTGCGTAAAATTCATACGGTTGCTTCGAATCAGATGCTTGGCATTATCTATCTTCATCTTGGAAAAATATTCAATAATCCCCATATCGCATTGTTTCCTGAAAATCTTCTGCAGGTGTGACCGTCCAATCAGGTTATCTTTGCAGATTTTTTCAATGGTAACATGAGAATCCAGGTGATTTTGCATATAGAGTACAATCTTATTAAATATTTCTGAGTCTCCAGTGTTTTTTACAGAGGAGGAGATTGCAGTATAATTCGCATCGTCATTGGAACGGCGGATCATATTCAGCAGGAAATGTTCCAGATATATCTTAATCATCTGCTCGGAACCGAAGAGATGATTTGACTTCTTTTCTAATTTCTCTGAATAAGGGTCATCCAAACGGGAAGAAAATGTCTGTCGTGCCTCTGCGATGATATTAGCCAGAAGAAGCTGTTCTTCTTCACCAATAGTCATAATTTTTTTTTCAAAGAATTTCATAACGGGGGCATTACACTTAAAAGAAATAACTACCAGGTTCGGGGCGATGAGTCCGTTAGCCAGTACATCATGGAATTCATTGGGCTTATGGAAGATGACATCTCCCTTTTTTAAAATGTGCGTTTCCTCGTCAGCTTTAACGATAACTTCCCCCTTGTCCACACAGAGAAATTCCCAAAAGTCATGAGACTCTCCCGGAAATGAAAAATCACTGAAATACTCAAAATAGTGAATGGTTACCACACGGTTAATAATGATATCTTGTTCTAGTCGGGTACTCTTAAAGGCCATATGTAATTACCTCCCTGGTAAAAATGTGTCAGATTTTTGTGATTACTACTATATTTGTATTATAAAGGAAAAGTAAAAATAATGCAAAGAAAAAGAGCAGATTGTGCAAATTATCTGTAATATTAGACAAAGATTTTTATAAATAAGTGAGTTACAATAGACATATCAACGAAACGGAATCATATTTTAAAGGAGGAAGAATATGAAGAAGAAAGCGATTAGTATTTTACTTGCAACAACAATGGTTATGACAACAATGGTAGGATGTGGAAGCTCTTCCGCTGACAGCTCTTCTAGCGATGCAGATGCTGCAGCAGAAGAAGCAACAGAGGAAACAGCTGACGCAGCAGAAGAAAGTACTGCTTCTGCCGATACTTTAGTTTACTGGTCAATGTGGGAAGCAACAGAGCCACAGGGTATCGCAATTCAGGAAGCTATCGACGCTTACACAGAAGAAACCGGTGTTAAGGTTGACGTACAGTTCAAAGGACGTACCGGACAGCGTGAAGGTTTACAGGCAGCATTAGATGCTGGAACACGTATTGATATGTTTGATGAAGATATCGACCGTGTAAATGGTTCATGGGGCGATTACCTGATGGATCTGGAAGAGTTTGCAAAAGCAGCAGATTATGAAGCAACAGCAAATGCAGGTTTGATTTCGGCTTGTAGAGAAGTTGGCGGCGGAACTTTAAAATCTATTCCTTATCAGCCAAATGTATTTGCATTCTTCTATAACAAAGATTTATTTGAAGAAGCTGGTATCGAGGCAGTTCCTACAACATGGGATGAATTCCTTGATGTTTGCCAGAAATTAAAAGATGCAGGTATTACACCTATTACATGTGATGACGCATATGCAGACTGTATGATCGGTTATCACTTAGGAAGACTTGCAGGAGAAGCTAAAGTTAAAGAAATCGTAGCAGATGGCAAATGGGATGACCCGATTGTTATGCAGATGGCAGAAGATTATCAGGAATTAGCTGAAAAAGGTTATTTCTCAGAGAATATCGGTTCTAACGTATGGCCAGCAGGTCAGAACTCAGAATTAGCTCTTGGCGAAGTTGCTATGTACTTAAATGGTTCATGGTTACCAAACGAAGTTGCTGATATGGCAGGCGAAGACTTCAACTGGGGATGCTTCAGTTATCCGGCAGTTACAGAAGGCGCTACAGATACAGCAACAGGCGTAGAAGCAGCAAACTATGGTGCTCAGGTATATGGTATCAACAAAGATTCTGCATTAGGACAGGAAGCTTTTGATTTAATCTGCAAGATTACAAAAGGCGAATATGACCAGAAATTAGCTGACGAATCTAACGGTATTCCGGCTGATACAACCAACACAGAATGGCCTGCATTAGTAGAATGTGCAAAACCAGTTATGGATGCTTGTACAACACGTTACTCTTGGGCAGTTGGTATCGAAAGCAATGATGATATGACTCCAGTAATCAAAGAGAACTTCATCAAATTAATGGCTGGAACATTAGATGCTCAGGGATTTGTAGATGCAATGACTGCAGCAAGCAAATAATTACAGTGAACAAATAATAGAATAAGATAAACCGGATATGGTGGCATCGTTGTATACGCTGCCGCCATATTTTAACTTAAAAATGCAATAACTACCAACAAAAACTATTAAAAACAAGATTTAAAATTATTGAAACCAATATTTAATTAAGGAGGCAAAGGCTATGAAAAAGAATAAATCAATGATCATTACTTTTCTGGCACCGGCTGTCATCCTGTTTTGTTTGATCTTCTTATATCCAATTTTACGTACATTACTGATGAGTTTCTTCCATATTACCGGTGTAACCGATTCTATGGATAAATGGCAGTTTATTGGAGTTGGGAATTATGTCAAATTATTTCAGACCAGCCTGTTTCGAACATCTATGATAAACCTGGCGAAAATCTGGTTCTTTGGTGGACTGATTGTTATGAGTATTTCCTTACTGCTTGCAGTTGTTTTAACAAGTGGTATTCGTTTTAAAAAGTTCTTTAGAGCAATTATCTATCTTCCTAATATTGTAAGTGCTGTAGCACTGGCTACTATGTGGCTGCAGTATGTATACAGCCCAAAATTCGGTCTGTTAAAAACATTTTTTGATATGCTGGGATTGGAAAGCCTGTCTAAGATTCAATGGTTAGACAATGAACATAAATTTGTAGCACTGTTAATTGCATACTGTTTCGGTATGGTCGGTTATCACATGTTAATCTGGATTAGTGGAATCGAGAGAATCAGCCCTGATCTTTTTGAGGCAGCAACAATTGATGGAGCTAATAAACCTGCACAGTTTCGCTATATGACACTTCCATTATTAAAGGGAGTATTTAAGACAAACATTACCATGTGGTCTGTAAGTTCGGTTGCATTCTTCTTATGGTCACAGTTGTTCTCAAGTGTTACTGCAGATACCAAGACTATTACACCTATGGTGTACATGTACACGAAAGTGTTCGGTGCCGGTAACTCTGTTACAGAACATGATGCAGGTATCGGTGCTACGGTTGGCGTAATCTTGAGTGTATGTGTTGTACTTATATTTACTATATGTAACCGTGTAATCAAAGATGACGATTTAGAATTCTAAGGGGAGGAGAAAGCTATGGCAAAAGAAAAGAAAGTTCGTACAAAAGTCAACTGGAAAAAAGAAGCCAAACTTGCTCCTGGTTATATCATCCTGATTTTATGGGTGTTATTTACCGTTGTACTGTTAGGCTGGGTTATTGGAGCCAGTTTCTCAACGACAAGAGAAATCTATAAAGGAACCGCACTGCAGTTCCAGAGCGGATTTCATTTTGAAAATTATGCAAAAGCCTGGAAGGGTGGTAATGTTTCCACATTCTTCGGAAATTCATTACTCTATTCCAGTGTATCCTGTGTACTGCTTATCGCAATCTGTGCACCGGCAGCATATGTATTATCAAGATTTAGATTTATTGCCAATAAAGTGATTCAGACCAGTTTTGTATCGGCTATGGGTGTGCCGGTTATCATGATTGTACTGCCTCTGTTCTCTTTGATTTCAAGCATGGGAATCTTAAATAATGTAATTGCCAACCGGCTGTTGTTGATTGTATTATATGTAGGTATTAATATCCCTTACACGACCATTTTCCTGCTTACCTTCTTCAGCAATATTTCAAAAACATATGAAGAAGCAGCAGCGATTGATGGATGCCCACCGAAGAAAACATTCTGGATTATCATGCTTCCGATGGCTCAGTCAGGATTAGCAACCGTTACAATCTTTAACTTTATCAATATCTGGAATGAATATTTCCTGTCATTGATATTCGCCAACTCAGACAAGTTAAAACCAGTAGCTGTTGGTTTGTACGGTATGATTAACTCTATGAAGTATACAGGTGACTGGGCTGGTATGTTTGCAGCAGTTGTTATCGTATTCCTGCCGACATTTGTTCTGTACATATTCTTGTCAGAGAAGATTATCGGTGGTGTGACTGGTGGTTTGAAGGGTTAACGTTATCTGTATTTTAAATAAACAGGAGGAATGATTATAATGAAAAAACCAGTTTTGGTAATTATGGCAGCAGGTATGGGAAGCCGTTACGGTGGATTAAAACAGATTGACCCAGTAGATGAGCAGGGACATATTATCATGGATTTTTCCATCTATGATGCACAGAAAGCAGGATTTGAGAAGGTTGTCTTCATTATCAAGAAGGAAAATGAAGCAGACTTTAAAGCCAGCGTAGGAGACCGTGTATCTGAGAAGATGGAGGTTGCTTATGTATATCAGGATTTACACAATATTCCAGAGGGGTTTGAAGTGCCGGAAGGACGTGTAAAACCATGGGGAACCGGTCATGCGATACTGAGCTGTATCGATGAGATTGACGGACCATTTGCTGTAATTAATGCAGATGACTATTATGGAAGCCATGCATTTAAAGTAATCTATGATTATCTTACCACTCATGAGGATAATGATAAATATCGTTATACCATGGTTGGATATATTCTGGAGAACACGCTGACAGATCATGGACATGTTGCCCGTGGTGTGTGTGTGACAGATGAGAATAATTATCTTGTTGGAATTAATGAGCGTACTCATATTGAGAAAAGAGACGGGGGCGCTGCCTATACAGAAGACGATGGAAAAACCTGGGTTACTTTGCCGGAACACAGCACGGTATCTATGAATATGTGGGGATTTTCCGCAAGTATTCTGCAGGAATTAAAAGCGGAATTTCCAGATTTCTTGAAAGAGAATCTTCCGGTTAATCCGATGAAATGTGAGTATTTCTTACCGACAGTAGTAGGTAATCTGCTGGCGCAGGACCGTGCAACAGTAACCGTTCTGCAGTCTGCCGATAAGTGGTATGGTGTAACTTACAAAGAAGACAAAGCAGTCGTTGTAGCCGCTATCCAGAAATTAAAAGACAACGGTTTATACCCTGTGAATTTTTAGAGAGAATTGAGGATAAGCGAAGATGGATAGAGCAATTGCATGTGCAAAAAAGGAAGAAGCAATTGATAATTTTCAGTTCGTTGGAACGTTAGTGAAAGATATTCCTTATGGAAGCGGTCATATTAATGACACCTTCCTGCTGGAATTTGCACAGCCTGATATGGGGAAACATAAGGTGATTTTACAGAGATTAAATCATGATATTTTCACAAAACCGGTAGAGGTTATGGAAAATATCATGGGTGTAACTTCATATCTGAGGGAGGAAATTATTAAAAATGGTGGAGATCCGGACAGAGAGACACTGAATCTGATTCCTGCAAAGGATGGCAAGCCATATTATGAGGATTCTATCGGTTCCTTCTGGCGTGCATACTTCTTTATTGAAGATTCTACCAGTTATGATAAGGTAGAAAAACCGGAAGATTTTTATGAGAGCGCAGTTGCTTTTGGCAATTTCCAGAAGCTGCTTTCTAAATATCCGGCGGCTACGCTGCATGAGACTATTAAGGGATTTCATGATACGGCGGCAAGATTTGAAGTGTTTAAAAAGACGGTGGAAGCAGATGTCTGTAAGAGGGCCTCAGGTGTACAGGAAGAGATTCAGTTTGTGTTAGATCACGAAGAGCTGGCACATGTACTGGGAGATATGCTTGCATCCGGTGAACTGCCACTGAAGGTTACTCATAATGATACTAAGTTAAACAATATTATGATTGATAATCATACGGGAAAAGGCTTATGTGTCATTGACCTGGATACAGTTATGCCGGGTCTGGCAATTAATGACTTTGGAGATTCCATTCGATTTGGGGCAAGTACTGCTACAGAGGATGAGACAGATTTGTCTAAGGTCAGCTGTGATATGGAGTTATTTGATCTATATGCAAAGGGATATATCCAGGGCTGCGGAGGCTCACTCACAGAAAAAGAACTTGAGATGATGCCTATGGGTGCGAAGGTTATGACTTTTGAATGTGGAATGAGATTTTTAACTGATTATCTGGATGGGGACCATTACTTTAAGATTCACAGGCCGGAACATAATCTGGATCGGTGTCGGACACAGTTTACGCTGGTGAAAGATATGGAGCGTAAGTGGGATACTATGATGGAGATTATTAAAAAATATTAATGTATTAATGTGATTTTAATTGCTACGTCGCTAAGCGCCTGTGTTACTTGTTAAGCAACGACCGAAGTGAAATGTAGTCAGCTCAAGTTCCCCAGCTATGAGGAACTAATGCATCTGAGCTGTTATACAATTCTTCGCGGGGCATATAAAAATGTTTTTCAATTTATTGCCCCATTTACAACTGTTTAGGATATGGCTTTTTATGAAACGGGGTATATAAACCCACATCATTCATGCCTGCCCCGCTATATTGTGATTTGCGGGGCAAGGCATGAATATTGTGCGCTTATATGCCCCGTTGTTTATTTAGTATGCCTTAGTGTACCTGCGGCGTTAAATTCCAATCATGAAATCGATCACTCCATTGACAAATCATTAACATCAGAATATAATTAACTCGATATAACAAATTGAATATAACGATTTTAGTGTTCATGTAATATGACATAAAAGGGAATCAGGTGTAAATCCTGAACGATCCGGTCACTGTAAGCAGGGCGAACGTTTTATATCCATTGTATTCTAAGTAATAGAATATGAGAAGGAAAACGGTCGGTTATCTCTGTAAGCCAGGAAACCTGCTAAGATTGATACAGTCACTTCCGAAGAAAGTAACGCTGTACACATGAGAGCATTATTATATAGTTGTCCCTTTTTTTGTGTTTCGACTTCTGTATCTATAAATAAAATGTGTTTGCCTGTCTTTCTTTTGGGAAGGACAGGTTTTTTGTTATGGGGTGAATGTAAAAATATTATATCCAAAATATTATATGGATATATGATTCTGACATTTATTGATCATAAGGTTCATTGCCAGCAGCCATAAAGGCAAAATATGAGAAGGAGAAACACATATGAAAATAAGGAGAGAACAATTACTTGCACTTACACTTTCAGTTGTGCTGGGAGTATCATCAACTGTTACTGCTGTCCCGGTTTTTGCCGAGGATGGGAATGCTGGTGCCGTGACACAAATGGAGGTAGCCCAGGAAAGCCAGAAAGCTGGGAATGTGAACCAACCGACAGCAGGAACTGTGAAATCGGAAACAAAGAAAACGGAAACAGCAAAGACGGAAACAGCAAAGACAGAAGACACAAAGGCGGAAAACATAAAAGACGAAAATGCGAATACAGAAGTGTCAGATAACCAGAATTCTCAGGAAAATAAAAAACAGGATGAAAAGACAGAGGATACTTATAAGAATAATAAGACAGATATAGCTGATGGTGAGAAGAATCAGGATGCCGTGCAGCAATCTAATAATACTGAGACATCAGGAGTTGTAGCAGTACAGGGATTAAGTCAAGATGAGTTAGTGCCTATGGCTGAAATGAAAACTTATTCTATTGTTACTAAGACAACTCCTGTAGAGAAACCAACGGAAGTATCAGCTATGTATTCCATGGATAGTGTGGTTGTTACGATGCAAGAGGATGGATCTTACCTTGTAAGAATGCATCAAACCGATCATAATCGTAATTATATGGCATTCACATCAGAATCGGAAATTGCTGCAGAACACGAGGTAGATTGGTATAAGGGAAGTGGATCAGATGGATGCTACTTTACCGTTCCTATAGATACATTGGATGAACCAATTATAGCATGTTTTTCTTCTGATGAAAGAATTGCTATTAAAAAATTCAGCAGGGCAATGAATATCGCTTTTGATAAAGATTCCATGAAGGAAACAACTACTGAAAGCCCGGCAGTTGCATCAGATATTAAAATCCTTCCAAAAACAGTAAAAGTATCTTCTGTATCTTTAGATGAGACTGCAGTTTCCTTAAAGGAGGGAGATACAAAAACTCTTATAGCCATCGTTAATCCAGAAGATGCCACAGACAAAACAGTTATCTGGTCAAGTGACAAAGAAGCGGTTGCAACGGTAGCGAATGGTGTGATAACCGCAGTGAAAGCAGGAGAGGCAATAATCACAGCAACGGTCGGAGATAAGACAGCAACGTGTTCGGTTACAGTCACGGATAATAGTGGAGTCACAGATGAAGCCAAAAAAGAAATATTAAGAGTTACGAACACAACAGGAATGTTTAAGGTGGTTTCTGCAGCTGTTGAGACAAAAGATAATCAGTCAGTACTTCGATTTTCATTAAATTCTACAGGATACGAAAATCTTTTCATTGGAACATATGATGAAGCATGTGCAACTACAGCAGATGGAACACCGGATGAAACAAATTGGGTTCATTATGCTTTGAATGATGCCGGGAAGTATGAATTTGTAATTCCGTTGGCAGAAGGTCAGACATTCATACCGGTACAGGCACTCTCTAAAAACTACGCAAATAAGGGGGAATACAGATGGTACTCTCGCCAGATGGTTGTAGATAGAGCGAACAAGACTTTGACAGCTGGAGACTATGATAAGGCAGAGACGATTGCTCTCACGAATAATACTACTTTACCTGCAGCATCCGCAGAGCTGGAAACAGTAGGCGGACCAATGTCTAATAATTACAATGAAATCTTGAAACTTGCCATGTCAGATACTACTTTTGATAAAATATATATCGGTTCTGCAGAAGACGCAAAAACTGCAGAAAATACAGTTGCAATCGATGGGCAGCTATTCAATGTATCTGTAAAAACTAACAATACAGGTGGAACTATCGCATACGATTATCTGGATAAAAAGACTGTATTTGCATTCCACTCAGCTGCAGAAGATACATGGACTGAAGCGGAGATCACGGTCAGTAAAACAGGCAGCTCTGTTTTAATGGATACAGTTCCAGTTGCTGCCACAGGAATCTCTCTTGATCAAAATACGCTTACTCTTGAAAAAGGTGCAAAGGGTACTTTAAAAGCAACAGTCACACCAGAAGATGCCACAGATAAGACAGTTACATGGACTTCCGATAATGAGGCCATAGCAAAAGTTGATACTAAGGGCACTGTGACAGCAGTGGCAGATGGAACTACTACAATTACGGCGGCCATAGGAAGTTATTCTGCAGAGTGTGTTGTTACAGTTGAAACAACAGAAATTAAATTTAGTGTACAGACGCTTGTTGCCAAGGGAACTGCCAAGGCAACCGTAAATTCTGATAATGTAGTACTGACATTAACAGATGAAGATGAAAAATCCTATGATATACCTAAAATATCATCAAATAAATATTCTTTCACAAAACTGGATGCAGACAAGACATACACATTGACGGTATCCCGGGAAGATTATGAAGTAGTGACAGAAACGAAAAATCCAGATTCCACAGATTATATACATACATCTACAGGAGAAACTATTTTCACAAAGACGATTACAAAAGCAGATGCAGGTTCTGCTTTCACAATTATCTTCCAGAGAGTAGAGGATCCGCTGCGTGATGCATTAAGAGCAGTACCAGAAGATGAAGCAGATTATGATATGTTTACAACGGAGACTGCACAGAAATTAAAAGAGGCAGTTGCAGCAGCTGATGCTGCGGAAACAGATGCGACAAAACGTGAAGCGATGGCAAAGGCAATTACAGATGCAATCAATGGTCTGGTATTAAAAAGCGGAACCTATGATGCCAGTGTGGAGACAACTTCTGGATTCCCAATTCCTGATTTTGTCGTTACCTCTAAAAATGGGGAAATGAGTGTACAGATTACCGCTAATGGTTTTGCATTTACAAAACTGTATCTGGGAACGGCAGCGGAAGCAAAAACTGCAGCAGATGACGATCCTAAGATGATTCTTCCAGATGGAGATATGGTTACAAACAGTAATGGTGCTCAGGCATATCAGTTTACACTTCCACTTAACGGATTTGAAGAAACCATAAGCTTTGCTTCATATGCAGGAGGGGCTTCAAGTTCTAAGAGAAGAGTATGGGCAGACCAGACAGCTACATTTAAATTAAAAAATCTGCAATTAATCAATAGTATTGTAGATGTTGCAAATGTATCTTTAGATGAAACAGCAGTGACTATGGAAGAGGGAGATACAAAAACGCTGACAGCCACAGTTACGCCAGAAGATGCAACAGACAAAACAGTCACCTGGACAAGTGATGCACCAGATGTTGCTGCAGTGGAAAATGGTGTGATAACAGCAGTAAAGGCTGGTAGTGCAACTATTACAGCACAGGCAGAGAATAAGACAGCAACATGTACGGTTACAGTTGAAGAAAAGGCTGTAAAAGAAATATTAGAGGTTACGAATACTACAGGAATGTTCAAAGTAGTATCTGCAGCAATAGAGACAAAGGATGGTAAATCAGTACTTCGATTTGCACTAAATTCAACAGGATATGAAAATCTCCTGATTGGCACTTATGATGAAGCATATGCAACTACCAGCGATGGAACACCGGATGAAACAAATTGGATACATTACAGTTTAAATAGCGATGGTAAATATGAATTTGTAATTCCGCTGACAGAGGGAGAAAACTTTATCCCGATACAGGCACTCTCTAAAAACTATGTAGACAAGGGTGAATACAGATGGTATTCCCGTCAGTTGGTTATAGACAGAGAAAACAAGGCACTGACTGCTGGCGATTATGATAAGGCAGAAGCAATAACGATAACGAATAATACTGTATTACCGGCTGCATCAGCAGAATTGGAGACAGTAGGCGGTCCAATGTCTAATAATTACAAAGAAATTTTAAAACTTGCTATGTCAGAGAAAACATTTGATAAAGTTTATGCAGGTTCCGCTGCAGATGCCAAAACAGCAACGGAGACTACAGCAATTGAAGATCAGACATTCAATATTCCAATAAAGGCCAATAATACAGGCGGTACAGTTGATTATGATTATCTGGATAAAAAGACACTGTTTTCATTCCACTCTGCTTCTGATGATACATGGTTAGAGACCGTGATGACAGTAAGTAAAGATTCAAAATCCGTTGTAATTGATTTTGGTAATGTGGCAGTGTCAGGTATTTCATTAGATAAGACAACGCTTTCACTTATAGTTGGAGATAAGGAGACCTTGACTGCAACTGTTACACCGGACTATGCATCAGATAAAACTGTTATATGGACAAGTGATGATACATCAATTGCCACAGTAAAGGATGGCGTGGTAACAGCAGTAAAAGCAGGTACAGCAAAAGTCACTGCAAAGGCAGGAAATCAGACAGCAACCTGTACAGTAACAATAAACGATTTCGTATCAGTAACAGGCATCAAGCTTGATAAATCAACTATGAGCCTGGTGGCTGGAAAGAGCGGTAAACTCACAGCAACAACTGCACCAACAGATGCAACGAAACCAGTTGTAACCTGGACTTCAGATGATCCAACGATTGCTACTGTAGATGCAGAAGGTAATGTAAAGGCAATAAAAGCAGGCCAGACAAAGATATGGGCAACTGCATCCGATGGAAGCAAAATAACAACATATGCAGATGGAAATGACACACTGACAGCATCCTGCTTAGTTACTGTAACCGCTGCAGCACAAACTCCTACACCTGGTACAACCAATAAAACAGGAACTACCGGAAATACGAATAATACTGCTGCTGGGTCTACATCTCAGACGGCTTCCAGCGCATCCACAAGAACTGGGGATGAGAACAATATGTCAGGCTGGATGATGTTGATGGTGGCAGCAGGGTTTATCTCAATTGCCGATGTAGTAATTCGAAGAAAAAAGAAGACTGACAGATAATATATATGAAAATATATATTTGATTTGACACTGTTGTATTAGAATAAAAGGCTGTTTTCCTGAGGAAGGCGGTCTTTTATTAGCAGAGATCTTTAGAAAAATACAGTTTGTATTGAGCGTAATATGGAAGGGAGAAAAATGAAGAACTATAAAAAATATCTTGCGCTGTTTCTTTCTGTTGCAATGTCTGTATCACCGGCTACCAGTATTTACGCTGATGGGATGGATACAGAGGTTGAAACAGAAAATGTGGAACCAGAAGCAGCAATGGCAGGTGACACATCTGTAACAGATGCACCTATAACAGAAGTACCAGTAACAGAAGTGCCGTCAACAGAAGCACCGGCAGCAGATATTCCGTCAGATGATACAACCACAGAAAATTCAACAGAGGATGCATCAGTAGCGGCAGGAGAAAATTCAGCAGAGGATTCTTCTGAGAATAAGGAAGAGGGAACGGTAATAACAGCAGAGGATTTGAGTAATATATCAGAAAATATAAATTCTGAAATTATGCCTGCATCGACAGGAGATGCAGCATATGGATTGAGTCTGTTAAGTGACGAATCAGCGAATACCAATGATGCTGGAGTCAGGGTGCTAAAACCTGACGAAGGTAATGGGGAATTTGCCATGTTCACGATTTCAGCTTCTTCTGTCACGGTTAATGGCGAAAAAATTGCAATACATATAGAGACGAAGAACACAGGATATAATGCCTTCTATCTGGGAACGAAGGACGATACTGACAAAACACCAATATATACGGGACAGGAATTGAGCGAAGGTGGATGGGCTTTTGATTTCGAAGTGCCAGTGGAGAAAAAAGGAACCAATATACCGATTTTACTTCGAAAAGTATCCAATGGAGATTGGTATACAAATAAAAATCTGGTTATCACAATACCAGATGTAGAGACTCCAGATCCAACACCGGATCCTGACCCAGAGGTCAAGAAATTCGATGATGGAGTATACAGTACAACTGCAGAAACAGGTGCGGCCATGTTTAAGGTGGTTGGAGTTTCCATGACGGTAAAGAGTGGAGAGATGAATGCACTTATTACTTTGAGTGGAACTGGATACGATTACCTGTATATGGGAACTTCACAGGAAGCAGCAGGTGCATCAACGGTAAATTGGATTCCTGTAAAAGGAAGCTCAGATTATACAGATGGCGGAGTGACTAAGACAGGATATACTTATAGTATACCGGTATCTGAATTGGACAAACCACTGGCAGTAGCTTCTCATTCACAAAAACAAGATAAATGGTATGACCGAACCATTACCATTAATTCCGCAGATATGGTAAAAACAGGAGAGTTACCTTCTGGAGGCGATAATACAGGTGGTAATACCGGAGGCAACACAGGTGGAAATACAGGTGGTAATACCGGAGGCAATACAGGTGGAAATACAGGCGGTAACACCGGCGGAAATACAGGCGGAAATACGGGCGGTAACACCGGTGGAAATACGGGTGGAAATGCCGGAGGCAGTACAGGAGGAACTACAGGTACTGTAAACAGTTCTACAACATTGGCGGATGGTGTATATACACCGGACAAATTCTCATGGTCAGGCGGAACAGGCCGTGTCAGCATTTCCTGTAACACAATAACGATTAAAAATGGACAGGCATATGCAACAATTGTATTTAGCAGTGGTGCTTATTCCTATGTGAAAGCAAATGGAAAAACTTATTATGGAACAAATACCAGCCAGACTTCATCATTTACCATTCCAGTTCAATTAAATACCAATAACAAAGTTCTGGGTATGACGACGAAGATGTCCGCTGCCCATGAGATTGAATACAGCATCTACGTGTATTTAGCTGCAGCTAATACCAGTGGAGGTTCCAATGGAAGCGGTACTTCCGGAAATGGAGCGACAGCGTCTTTAAGTGATACGAAGACATTAGATACTTCTGCACCGGAAATAATAGGTTTAGAGTATAAATCTGAGACGAAATTAGAGCATGCAAAATATTTTAAAATTTATAATTATGATAAGGGAATCACACTGTTGGAAATTGATATGACGAAAGACACAGCAAGAGACCCTGAGAAGACAGATGCTGCTGACACAGCAGAAGATACTACAGAGGATGCAGACAGTACGACAAGCAGTAAAACAGCTAACAGTAGTAAAACAACCAGCAGTAAAACAACCGACAGTAACACAACCAGTAAAACCACCAATAAAACAGGAAATACTTCTAAAACAACAGTAGATTCAGAAGAGACAGGAATTGCAGAAGATGGTGAAACCATTGTACAGACAGGTGAGGAAATTACAGCCGAATTGTATAAAGGAAATGTTGTCAAATATCTCATCGTCCCGGAAGATGAAGAAGTACCGGCAGGGCTTGATAAGGAAACCATAGTTGTGAATCTCCCGGTTGACGGAGCTTATGTCGGCGATGACGAAGCATTAGAAACCATGGATTCGCTGAAAGTATTAGATGCCATAGCGGCAGTTGGAGTAAAAGAAAAGGATTGTAAGAATGATACTGTTAAGAAGGCAATGAAAAGCAAAGAGATTGCCTATGCAGGAGAGTGGGATGATCCGGAATTCAAACAGTTACTAAAGAGTAAATGTGATTTCGCAATCGTACCATCTGATATACTGCCTCAAGATCCTGATGAAGAAAATACAGAGGATACAGAATCTGATAAGAAAACTACAGACAGCAAAAACACAAAAAATAGTAGTGCAGAAAGTCAAGGCACAGTAACAAAAACGACAGAAGAATCACTTACAGTGAAAGAACAGACTGAGAGATTGGAGGATGTTTCCGGACATTTTGCTACCTTGTGGATGCCTATGATTGTAGATCGTTCTGCAGATGAAGAGTCAGAACTGGGCAAATATGAGTGGATAAAGGTTTATGGAGCTTTGTTTGACTGTAAGGATGAAGCTGACAAATTATTCGATGCAAAAGAAAAGGAAACGGAAAATAATAATGAACAGTAGAAGAAAACATATGAATTCAATACTTGCGGTGCTGCTGACATTTTCACTCTTATTAATGGGGTGCGGTGCTGCCAATGAAAGTTCGGCATCTGGTAATAAGACAGAGACTCCGGAAGTGTCGGCAGAGGATGAAAATAAGGATGCTTCAGAGGCAGAGAAAGCCACAGCGGATGAAGAAAGAACAGATGAATCAAAAGAGACGCAGGAAACAGCAGAAAAATCTGATTCCTCATCCTATATGGTAGAAGCGGAAGATGCTCCAGAGATTGAGGGGCTGAGTGTTGAGGGACAGTTGAAGTTAGACTATGCAGAAGGCTTCGATGTTTATTATTATGAAGGCGGCTACGCACTCATGGATGTCTATGACAGTGCACAATATATGATAGTTCCGGATGGGATGGAAGTACCGGAGAATATATCCGAAGACACTATAGTTTTGCTGCAGCCGTTGGATAAGATATATCTGGCAGCAACCTCAGCTATGGCACTGTTCAGAGGTCTTGATTCTTTAGGCAATATCCGGCTTACAGGAACGGAAAGTTCCGGATGGTACGTACAGGAAGCGGCAGAGGCTATGGATAATGGAGACATGCTTTTTGCAGGTAAGTACAGTGAACCGGATTATGAATTACTGGTAGATGAAAATTGTAATTTAGCCATAGAGTCGACGATGATTCTTCACTCCCCTAAGGTGCAGGAAATGATAGAAATGCTGGATATCCCGGTATTTATAGACCATTCCAGTTATGAAACTCATCCTCTGGGCAGAACCGAATGGATTAAAGCCTACGGTGTGATGATGGATAAAGAAGAAGAGGCACAGACATTTTTTGACAAGCAGGCAGAAGTAATAGAGCAATTAAAAGATTTTACCAACACAGAAAAAACGGTTGTTTTCTTCTACGTAAGTACAGATGGTTCCGTGGTGGTTCGTAAATCTGATGACTATATTCCGAAGATGATTGAAATCGCCGGAGGAAGGTATATCTTCGACAATCTCCAGAATGAAGAGAGTACAAGTGCATCCGTATCACTGACCATGGAAGAATTCTATGCAACAGCGGCTGATGCAGACTACATCATCTATAATGGAACCATTGACAATCCAATCAGCAGTGTAGATGAGTTGTTGGCAAAGAGCGAACTGTTTTCAGATTTTAAGGCAGTGAAAGAAGGAAATGTCTGGACCATAGGTAAAGATTTATATCAGGCAACAGACATTGTCGGCAATATGATTCTGGATGTAAATCACATGCTGACTGGTGAAAATTCGGATGAAATGACATTCCTGACAAAAGTAGACTAATAATAAAGCAGAGGGAAAATAATGCAGAATGTACAGAATAGTTCCGGGGGAACTACAAGTTATCATACCGAAAATTTCAAGCGGAGAACACGATATTTTGTCGTGTTTTCCGTTTTGGTTATCGTGTTTTGTATCGTTATTATCTTAAATATTAATACCGGGAATGTGAACATATCCATTCCAAAGATTTTAAAAATAATCTTTCTTCGTGCGGGCGAGGAGATGGAATACAATATCATATGGAAAATAAGACTTCCACGAATCCTTATGGCGGCAATTCTTGGAGGGGCGCTTTCTCTGGCTGGATTTTTACTGCAGACTTTCTTCGAGAACCCCATTGCAGGCCCATTTGTTCTGGGAATTTCTTCAGGAGCAAAGATGGTAGTCGCATTGACTATGATTTATTTTATCGGCCACTTTAATGCAGTATCCTCTTACACATTGATTCTTGCAGCTTTTCTTGGATCGTTAATTTCCATAGGATTTATTTTACTTATTTCCAGAAGAATTAATCACATGGCTACGCTGCTGGTTGGCGGAATTATGATTGGTTATATCTGTTCGGCAATTACGGATTTTGTAGTTACTTTCGCTGAAGATTCGGATATCGTAAATCTGCATGGCTGGTCGCAGGGAAGTTTTTCAGGAATGAATTGGAGCAATGTACAGATTACGGCAATTGTTATTGGTATTACACTGGTTCTGGTATTTTTTCTGTCAAAACCAATAGGGGCATATCAATTGGGAGAAGCTTATGCGCAGAGTATGGGAATTAACATTAAGGTCTTTAGGGTTGCCCTTATTTTATTGTCCAGCGTACTGTCAGCTACGGTAACAGCGTTTGCAGGGCCTATATCATTTGTTGGAATTGCTGTTCCATTTCTTATAAAGCAGGCACTTAATACTGCCAGACCGCTGGTGGTGATTCCGGCAACTTTCCTGGGAGGTGCAGTATTTTGTATGATATGCGACTTGATTGCGAGGATGGCTTTTGCACCATTGGAGATGAATATCAGTACGGTTACCTCGATATTTGGTGCACCGGTAGTTATATTCATGATGTTAAGAAGAAAGCGGGTGAGATAGATGGAGAATTACTACCTTCAAATGAAAGATTTGTCCGTGGGATATAATGGAAATGCTTTAATTCATGATATCTGTATCGGGATAAAAAAGGGCGAAATAGTTACACTGATTGGACCAAATGGTTCGGGGAAATCTACGATATTAAAAAGTATCACCCGGCAATTGAAAATTTTAGGCGGACAAATTGTATTTAATCAGGAGAATCTTATGGGGCTGTCATACAAAGACCTGTCTACGCAGATGGCGGTTGTACTTACAGACCGGATGAAACCGGAACTTATGACCTGTCATGATATCGTGGCAACCGGAAGATATCCCTATACAGGACGTCTGGGGATACTGACACAGGAGGATGAGGAAAAAGTAGAAGCGGCAATGGATGCAGTTCATGCCAGACAATTGGGCAACAGACCATTTGATGCTATCAGTGATGGGCAGAGGCAGCGTGTTCTTCTGGCAAGGGCAATCTGTCAGGAACCGGATATTATTGTTCTGGATGAGCCGACTTCTTTTCTGGATGTACGTTATAAGCTGGAGCTTTTGTCTATTTTAAGAGAGATGGCAAAGAGTAAACTGATTACTGTTATTATGTCACTGCATGAGATAGACCTGGCACAGAAGGTTGCGGATAAGATTATCTGTGTGAAGGGAGATACTATTTTTCAATACGGGCTTCCAGAAGATGTATTCAAGGAAGAGACAATCAGGGATTTGTATGAGATAGATAATGGTTACTTTGATCCATGCTTTGGCAGTATTGAACTGCCTAAAATAGAAGGGGAACCGGAAGTGTTTGTAATGTCTGCGGCGGGGTCAGGAATCCCTGTTTATCGTAAACTGCAAAAAAGTGGAATTCCGTTTGCAGCAGGAATCATATATGAAAATGATATGGATTATCAATTGGCACGGTT
This sequence comes from Lachnospiraceae bacterium, assembly GCA_028696165.1. Lineage (GTDB taxonomy): Bacteria > Bacillota > Clostridia > Lachnospirales > Lachnospiraceae > JAQVHQ01. The sequence goes on from JAQVHQ010000018.1 coordinate 58,378, forward strand.
GTTAGCAGCAGAGGTGGTCACAGAAAAACCATTTTGTGAAATAGGGGAATACTCTTATGCAAGAGCTCTTCATCTCATAAAAAAATGTGGAAAAGTCATTGATGCAGGGGTAATGATTGGTACATGTAACAGCAAAATGGAGGAATTGAAGAAAACAGCACAGAATTTAGGGAAATTACAAGTCGAAAGAATGGTTCATCTATAAGAATGCGGTATCCGGAAAATATATAGCAAAATGTATCTGCGAAATTATCGCTAGCGTAAAATTTTATTCGGATAATGGAAAATAAATAAAAAGAGAACACCAACTTTGTGATAAAGTATTAAGCGACTAAACCAATACGGTGACAAAGAAAGGTGTTCTCTATGTATAACAGTAT
>JAQVHQ010000070.1 GCA_028696165.1 Lachnospiraceae bacterium
TTACAATCATGAGCTATATTGGGACTGCTCATAAGCATGGAATAAATGCTTTTACAGCAATCAGAGAAGCCCTTTTAGGGAATTCCGATATCATCTTTAACTAATGGAGTTCTGAACAGTTACGTTTGAATACATAAGAAACTGTATTTATGAAAAGCCAGATCCTAAATTGGACGTAAAATCTCTGCCCATGGAAGAACAGAGACTGGCCCAGGGAATTGTACAGTTATGCCAGTGGGTAAGGGAAGCAAAAGCATTTTCCAGAAGTCTGGCAAAGGGGAATATTGATGTGAATCCGCCGGGAGCTGAAAATGAGCTTGCCAGCGAATTAAAAAACATGCAGGGAAATTTGCGGCATCTTACCTGGCAGGTGGAACAAATTGCCAAGGGAGATTACAATCAGAAAGTGAATTTTATGGGTGTCTTTTCTGATGCCTTTAATCGCATGACCCAGCAGCTTAGGGAACGCACGCAGATATTGGCATTTCAGGATGTACAGACACATGCACATAACCGCCGTTTTGGGATGGAACTTCTACAGAAACTTTGTACACAGGAGGAAAGGTTTTCTCTTGCATTTGTAGATATCGATCATCTGAGATATTGCAATGATCACTTTGGTCATGATGAAGGTGACAGTTATATTGTGCGTGTATCGGAAGCACTGCAGCTGATTCCGGTTAAAAAGTCCATTTGCCGTATGGGCGGAGACGAGTTCTTTGCCATTCTAAATACGGATAAGGAAGAGGCAGGCGCTTATCTTAATGAAGCAAGAAAAAAGATAATGGAGAATACCATTGGTGATGCAGGTGAAGTGGCAGAAAGTTTCAGTTATGGAATTGCAGATAATTATAATCGGCAGGTTCCACTGCAGCAGCTATTAGACGATGCAGATGATGAGCTGCGGAAGTTCCGGATCAGCCGTAAAAAAGAGATGGCGAAACTGACCAACGATAAGGAAGAACTTCATGAACTTAAAAAGTTTGAATTTATCAAACAGGCCAGTCCATTAGATAAATGGGATTATGAAGCTGAATTACAGAAGATTCTTCAGGAAGCTGCCCAGGTGAAGGAAAGCATGGAATTATTCTATCAGAATCTTCCCATGGGAGCTATCCATGCTCACTTTTCAGCGGAAAATGACACACATCAAATCTGGATTCAGGATTTCAATGAACATATGCATGAGATGCTGGAATACACCAAAGAAGAGCTGGAAAATCTTCTTAAGGAAAATCCCTATGGATATATATATCCGGATGATTTAACTGGTCTTAACAGAGAATTGCAGATGGCTTTAAGCAGGCAATATGTCTCGGAATTCTGGTATAAACTGCGTTTCGTCAGGAAAGATGGAACGATTGGATGGGCCCACATGAGTTGTTCACTGTTGTCTTCAGAAGAGATTATGGATGTATATCTTCTCTTCACGGATATCAGTACAGAAATCAACATGTTAGAAGAAAGCAGGAAAGCTCAGAATACCATCGCCATACTGCAAAAAGACAGTTTGACCGGACTGATTAATAAAGAAGCGTTTTACAGGATGACCGAGGCTGTTCTGCGAAAAGATATAGATAATAAATTTGATATCGCAGTGGTGGATGTAGAAAGATTTAAGCTGATTAATGATGTATATGGCATCGAAGCGGGTGACAGGTTACTGTGTTTTATTGCAAAGACTCTTAAAGAAACAAAAACTGCTGTTCAGAAGCTGGTTGCCAGAGCAGACGCAGATCATTTCTTTATGTTAATCAAAAGAGGCGACGATTCTTTAGAACTTATCGAACAGGAACTTAACAACTGTTTGCAGGATTATCCGTTGGATATGCGTATTTCTATGAAGTTTGGCATTTATCATGTATCTGACAGGAATATACCGGTTCAGAATATGTGTGACAGGGCAGTTTTAGCAGCAGACAGCATCAAAGGAAATTTTAATCAATTTGTGGCATATTATGATGAATCTATCCGGCAGCATCTGCTTATGGAGCAGCGTATTATAGATGGCATGGCAGAAGCACTAAAGGATGAGACCTTCCAGATATATCTGCAGCCAAAGATTCAGCTGAGTACAGAAAAACTGGTGGGTGCAGAGGCTTTAGTACGGTGGATGCATCCTCAGTATGGATATATGACACCGGGAGAATTTTTACCGGTTTTTGAGAAAAATGGTTTTATTACGAAACTGGATTTATATGTGTGGGAGAAAACCTGCGCTATATTGCAGGAATGGAAAAAGAGTCCATTGAAGAATGTACCGATTTCCGTAAATGTTTCCAGAAAAGATATTTATAACGAGAATCTTCCTCACCTCTTTTTAGAACTAATTGAGAAGTATGGACTAGAAGCAAAGGATCTTCATCTGGAAATTACAGAATCTGCTTATACAGAAGACTCTAAGCAGTTGGTTCATGTGGTAGAACATCTGAAAGAAGAGGGATTTATTATAGAAATGGATGATTTCGGAAGCGGGTATTCATCTTTGAATATTCTGGCAGAATTACCGATTGACATTCTAAAACTGGATATGCAGTTAATCCAGAACAAAGATAATAATGTGAAAAAGACATATATTATGGAAACTATTGTGGAGTTGGCAAAGAAGATGAATCTAAGAGTCATCGCAGAAGGTGTGGAGAATAAATCCCAGGTGGATTTGCTTCGTGCTATGGAATGTGATGATGCACAGGGGTATTATTATTCAAGACCAATTCCTTACCAGGCGTTTATGGATATGTTTGAAATTGACGCAGAGAAGGAAACGATAAAATGAAAAATTATAAAATGATTATCTGTTATGACGGCACACGTTACTTAGGATGGGAACATCAGCCAGGGAAGGATACCATCCAGGGCAAGATTGAGCAGGTATTGTTCCGCATGTGTGGAGAAGGCGAAGAGGTTAAAGTAATTGGTGCAGGAAGAACAGATGCAGGAGTTCATGCCAGAGGTATGGTGGCAAATGCAGTTATGGAGACGGAGCTTACACCGGATGAGATTCGGAATTATCTGAATCGCTATCTGCCGGAAGACATTGCAGTGAAGGAAGTTCGCGAGGCTTCGGAACGTTTCCATGCCCGTTATAATGCAGTGGGTAAGACTTATCGCTATACCTGTTTTGCCGGCCCGGTTAAATCTGTATTTGACCGGAAGTATCACACTACATTGGATAAGATGCCAAATGTGGAGAAGATGCAGCAGGCAGCAGAATATCTTATGGGGAAACATGACTATAAGAGCTTCTGTAATAACCCGCAGATGAAGAAGTCTACTATTCGCGTGGTGGATAAAATAGAGATTCGTGCAAAGAGCGGATATATACATTTTACATTCCACGGAACAGGATTCCTTCGCAACATGATTCGAATCATGGTTGGAACTTTATTGGAAGTCGGAAATGGTAATATGAAACCGGAACAGGTAAAAGAGATAATAGATGCAAAAGACCGCAGTCAGGCGGGACCTATGGCTCCTCCGGAAGGACTGTGTTTAATTGAGGTGGATTATTAAACAATGACTGAGATTTTGAAACAGAAACAAATAGTGTTTGGCATCCTTGCTCATGTTGACGCGGGTAAAACTACCCTGTCAGAGAGCATGTTATATCAATGCGGCAAGATTCGAAAACTTGGCCGTGTTGATAACAGGGATGCTTTTTTAGATACTTTTGAATTAGAGCGGGAACGTGGGATTACTATTTTCTCCAAGCAGGCACAGATGAACTGGGATAATCTGGGGATAACTTTGCTGGATACGCCGGGACATGTGGATTTCTCCGCTGAGATGGAAAGAACGCTGCAGGTTTTAGATTATGCAGTCCTTCTTATCAGTGGAGCAGATGGAATACAAGGGCATACTCAGACGCTTTGGCGTCTGCTGAAGCGATATAATATTCCTGCTTTTATCTTCGTTAATAAGATGGATCAGGCAGGTACGGATAAAAAACTTCGCATGCAGGAGTTAAAAGAAAAGTTTTCTGATAGCTGTATCTGCTTTTCTGACAGTCAGAATTCCGAAGAATTTTATGAGGAAATAGCCATGGCAGATGAAGCACTGTTGGAACAGTATCTGGAGCGTGGAAGTATTTCCAAAGGAAAAATTGCTGAACTGATTTCTAAGAGGCAGGTGTTTCCATGTTTCTTTGGTTCCGCGCTAAAGCTGGAAGGTATTGAAGAATTCCTAAATGGACTTAGGGATTATACCAGCATACCGGAATATGCCTGTGAATTTGGAGCAAAGGTGTATAAGATATCCAGAGATGAGCAGGGAAACCGTCTCACGCATATGAAGATAACTGGAGGAGAATTGAAGGTTAAGGATATCGCGGGAGAAGAAAAGATAAATCAAATCCGTATATATTCAGGGGCAAAATACGAGACTATATCAGAGGTTTCTGCTGGAACTGTCTGTGCGGTGACAGGACTTACACAGACTTACCCGGGACAGGGGCTTGGAATAGAACACTCTTCGGATATGCCGATTCTGGAACCTGTTCTATCCTATGAGATTCAGCTCCCTTCAGATTGTCAGGTGCAGCCTATGCTTCGTAATTTAAAACAGCTGGAGGAAGAAGAGCCGGAACTGCATATAGTATGGAACGAAGCATTAAAGGAAATCCATGCTCAGCTTATGGGGGAGGTTCAGATTGAAATTTTAAAACGCCTTATCTGGGATCGCTTTCATGTGAATGTAGAATTTGGTCCCGGTAACATCGTCTATAAAGAAACGATTGCAAAACCAGTGGAAGGTGTTGGACATTTTGAACCGCTTCGTCATTATGCGGAAGTACATCTGCTGTTGGAACCGGGAGACCCGGGAAGCGGCATCAGTGCAGCGGCAAACTGCAGTGAGGATGTGCTGGATAGAAACTGGCAGCGGCTGATCTTAACACATATAGAAGAAAAAACACATAAAGGGGTTCTTACAGGTTCAGATATTACAGACTTAAAGATTACCTTAATCGGCGGCAGAGCACATCAGAAGCATACAGAAGGCGGTGATTTCCGTCAGGCAGTATACAGAGCCATACGCCAGGGGCTTAAAAAAGCCGAATCTATATTGCTGGAGCCTTATTATGAATATACTCTGGAAATTCCGGGAAATCAAGTGGGACGGGCCATGGCGGACATACAGAAGATGCAGGGAACATTTTCATCACCTGAGATACACGAAGACCTTTCGGTGCTAAAAGGGAAGGCTCCTGTTGTTGCTATGAGAGATTATCAGAAAGAAGTGACAGCATACAGTGGTGGACAGGGAAGGTTAAACTGTAGGTTGTCAGGCTATGAACCCTGCCACAATGCGGAAGAGATATTGCAGGAAAACGGGTATGATTCGGAACGGGATTTGGAAAATCCTACGGGTTCTGTATTCTGTGCCCATGGGGCAGGGTTTATCGTACCATGGAATCTGGTAGAAGAATATATGCATGTGGATTACTGCTTTGAGCCGTCTATTATGGAAGGTAAAGAAGATGAAAACTTATTTTCAGGTGATTTAACTGGCAGGACAGCAAGAAAGACAGACATTCCCCGTAGTGTGACGCAGAATCAGGGTACAGGGGAATTGCTTGGAGATTACAAAGAACAGCAGCAGCGGGCAATGGCGGGCGAGCAGGAATTAAAAGAAATATTTGCCAGAACTTACGGGACGAATCAGGATCGGACAAGACCGGGATATAAAAAAGTTACTCATTATGACTCTGGTGCAATAAATAGTATTCCACGAAAGAAAAAGAAGGGGGAATCCTATCTGCTGGTGGATGGATACAATATTATCTTTGCATGGGATTCCTTAAAAGAATTGGCCAGGGTCAATATGGATGGGGCAAGAGACAAACTGATGGACTTGCTTTCTAACTATCAGGGATATAAGAAATGCCGCCTGATTCTTGTGTTTGACGCTTACAAAGTAAAGGGATTTACCGGCGAGGTGATTCATTATCATAATCTGGACGTGGTGTTTACCAAGGAAGCAGAAACCGCAGATGCGTACATCGAGAAGGTGGCACATGAGATGGGGCGCGATTATGATGTAACAGTTGCTACTTCAGATGGTCTGGAACAGATGATTATCCGGGGGGCTGGCTGCAGACTTTTATCAGCCAGAGACTTGGAAGAAGAACTGGATCATATGCAGCAGGAACTTCGGGAGCAGCATCTGGATAAGACGCATGGAACGAAGAACTATTTGTTTGAACATATGGATGAGAGCCTTTTACAGCAGATGGAAGAGATTCGTCTTGGGAAAAATGAAGATAATAAATAATGATTTGCAGGACTTGTTGATGCAGTTCGAATATATGGAGGAATGAGCCATGAAAAAAGATGTATTGAAAAAAATGATTCAGACAGCAAAGGGAGATGCTCCGGCACAGCTGGTATTAAAAAACGCTAAAGTCGTGGATGTCTTTAATGGAGAAATTATCGATGGAGACGTAGCGATATATAATGGGTCAATTGTTGGAGTGGGACATTATTCTGGTGAACAGGAAGTGAATCTTAAGGGAAAGTACGTGGCTCCGGGATTTATTGACAGCCATATTCATATTGAATCTGCCTATGTGACACCGGAAGAATTTGGACGTCTTGCGGTTCCTCACGGAACAACAACTATTGTAGCGGATCCTCATGAGATTGTTAATGTCTGTGGAGTTGACGGTATGAACTATATGCTGGAGGCCGCGAAGGGAACAAAATTAGATATTCGTTATATGGTGCCGTCCTGTGTCCCCTCCACCCCATTCGAACATGCCGGGGCAGTGTTAGAGGCAGCAGATATGGAAGTGCCGATGAAAGAGGAACAGGTTCTTGGCTTGGGAGAATTTATGAATGCAGTCGGTGTGGTCAATACAGATGACGGCGTGCTGGACAAATTACTGTTGGCTCATAGTATGGGCAAAGTGATTGATGGTCACAGCCCTGGTCTTACCGGTGAGACGCTAAATGCTTATATTGCAGCTGGTGTTCGCACGGATCATGAGTGTACGACTGTGGAAGAGATGAAAGAAAGAATTTCAAAAGGTATGTATGTATTGCTGCGGCAGGGTTCTGCATGTCATGATCTGGAAAGATTGATACCGGGTATTACACCGTATAACAGCAGGATGTGCCTCTTATGTTCTGATGATCGTCAGCCAAAGACCATTTTTAGTGAAGGTCATCTGGAAAGTCATCTTCGTATGCTGGTCAAACATGGGATCGATGCTGTGACAGCTGTTTCCATGGCGACAATTAATGCAGCCAGATGTTATGGACTGGATAATAGAGGAGCTATTGCGCCGGGATATAAAGCAGATATCGTAGTACTGGACGATTTGGAAAGTTTCCATGTGGATGCTGTCTATATTGATGGAGAAAAGACAGCCGAACAGGGCAGATACCTTCCTGAAATCTATCACACTAAAGGAGAGAAAGTAAAGGGAAGAATGAATGTAAAGGACTTTTCCATAGACAAACTGCGACTTCCTTTAAAATCAGATAAGGTAAAAGTGATTGATATCCTTCCGGGAGGCGTAGTGACAGGATGTGGAACAGCTGTTGTAAATCTGGATGATAAAGGATGTTTCCAATATACTGCTAATCAGGATATTGTAAAAGTGGCAGTTGTAGAACGACATAATGGAACCGGCAATATGGCAGTAGGTCTGATAAGAGGATATGGAATCAAGGCTGGAGCAGTTGCTGTGTCTGTAGCTCATGATTCTCATAATATTATCGTAGTTGGCGTAAATGATGAAGATATGGCAACGGCGGTACAGGAATTAATCAAGTGCGGGGGCGGTGTTATCCTGGTAAAGGACGGCGAAGTTCTGGAAAATATGCCTCTTCCAATTGCTGGTCTTATGAGTGATAAGAGTGGGGAATGGGTTAGTGAGCAGTTGGATAAGATTCATCATGTGGCTTATGAAAGTCTCGGTATTAAGGGGGATGTAGAGCCGGTTATGACTCTTTGCTTTATGGCGCTGCCGGTAATTCCGGAATTAAAGATTACGGATATGGGATTATTTGACGTGACCAGGTTTGAATTCGTTCCGGTTGAGGCAGATTGAATGTTTCCTGAATAATATGTAAAAATGTTGCAACTTCTTAATGAATTGATGCAGAATCAGTTTGGGGAATTGTAAACAAAATCGGTTCGTGGTAGAATGTACTAGAACTAAAGAGTTAACTGAAGCGTCAATATAAGGAGGAAATAAGATGGCAATTTTAGTTACAGGCGGTGCTGGCTTCATCGGAAGTCATACGTGCGTAGAATTAATCAACAAGGGATATGAAGTAATTGTTCTTGATAACTTATACAATTCCAGTGAAGTTGCACTGGATCGTGTAGAGAAAATCACAGGAACCAGACCGAAGTTCTATAAAGTAGATATCTTGGACCGTGAAGGTTTAAATGAAGTATTTGATAAAGAAGATATTGATTCTGTCATTCATTTTGCAGGGTTAAAAGCTGTAGGTGAATCTGTACAGAAGCCATTGGAATACTACCATAATAATATAACTGGAACTTTAATCTTGTGTGATGTTATGAGAAATCATGGCGTTAAGAAGATTGTGTTTAGTTCTTCTGCTACTGTTTACGGTGATCCAGCTCAGATTCCGATTACGGAAGAGTGTCCTAAGGGACAGATTACCAATCCTTATGGTCAGACTAAGGGGATGTTGGAGCAGATCTTGACTGATTTGAATGTGAGTGATCCGGAGTGGGATGTTATACTGCTTCGTTATTTTAATCCGATTGGTGCACATAAGAGTGGATTGATGGGGGAAGATCCTAAGGGTATTCCGAATAATCTGGTGCCTTATATTGCACAGGTTGCTGTTGGAAAATTGAAATGCCTGGGTGTATTTGGGGATGATTATCCTACACCGGATGGTACTGGAGTCAGGGATTATATTCATGTTGTGGATTTGGCATTGGGTCATGTTAAGGCTATTGAGAAGCTTGAGACTGCTCATGGGGTGAATATTTATAATCTGGGGACTGGTAAGGGTTATAGTGTGCTGGATGTTTTGCATGCTTTTGAGAAGGCTTGTGGGAAGACGATTCCTTATGAGGTGAAACCTCGCAGAGCTGGTGATATTCCTACTTGTTATGCGGATCCGGCTAAGGCTCGGGAGGAGCTTGGATGGGTTGCTGAGAGAGGGATTGAGGAGATGTGTGAGGATTCCTGGAGATGGCAGAGTATGAATCCGGATGGGTATAATAGTTAGGGGGAGAGGACGCCTCACCACTTAAGACCGCCCCTTGGCGGCAGAGGTTGTTGTTTTTTATTGTCAAAATCATTTCGCTGTAAGTATCTAGGCGTGCAAAAGGCTGCTTTTGCGGGGACCAGGCACATTCAGTGTATTTGCTGATGCAAATACGCTTCAGGTGCCTTCTGATAGTGTTTTTGTGAAACACTATCAGCCCCACAATAGCAGCCTTTTGCGCGCCAAGATACTTATCAGCTTATGATATGCCAATAAAAAATCAACAACCTCTGCCGCCAAGGGGCGGTCTTAAGTGGTGAGGCTGGGAGTGGAGGAGGGGAGTGGTAAAAGATAAAAGATAAAAGATAAAAACAAAAAACAAAAAATAAAAAATAAAAGGCTGGGTTTGTGGGGGGCAGTGAGGGCGCGTGCCATGGGATGGCACGGGGCTTGAGAGAGTATGGAGGGTAGGGGCTGAGTTTGTTTGGGGTTATGTTATGATTTGCGAGAGTGGGATGGGATGTTTGGGGTTATGTTAAGTTGGAAATGAGGGGAGGAATAAGTTAGGGAGGATAAGTTAGGGAGGATAAGTTAGGAGAGTAAGTTAGGGATGATAAGTTTGAAAGGGTAAGTTTTGGGGGATAAGTCTGGGAGGATGAGTTTGAGAGGATAAGTTGGACGAGATAGATTAGGGGGGAAGCTGGGGAGGAGAGGAGGAGAATTTTTGTTGGGGGTATTGAAAAGTTTTGAGATTGTGCTAAAATGGATAATGGTTAGCATATACTAACGTCCGTTAATTAAAACTGCATTTGGTTAGCACAGACGATTTGCATGCTTTGCGGTGCGTATTATGCAGTGTGGGTTGAGAATTATGTTTTTGGTGCAGTGTATTGTGCTTTTGGTGAGGTGATTGTGATGAGGAGGTTTTTATGTTTTTGAAAATTCGGGATTTGATGAAGTCTTTTGGTGAGGGAGATAATCGGGTTGAGGTGCTTAAGGGGATTGATCTGGATATTGAGAAGGGGGAGTTTTGTGTACTTTTGGGGCCTTCGGGGTCGGGGAAGTCTACTTTGTTGAATATTATTGGGGGAATTGATTCTTCGGATGCGGGATTTATTGCTATTGATGGGGAGAAGACTGGGGAGATGAAGGAGAAGAAGTTGACTTTGTATCGGAGGAAACATTTGGGGTTTGTTTTTCAGATGTATAATTTGATTCCGAATTTGACGATTCGGGAGAATATTGAGGTGGGGGCTTTTCTTAGTAGTCGGCCGCTGGATATTGATGAGATGATGCAGACTTTGGGGATTTATGAGCATCGCAATAAGTTACCGAATCAGTTGTCCGGGGGGCAGCAGCAGAGGACGGCTATTGGGCGGGCTTTGATTAAGAATCCGGATATTCTTTTGTGTGATGAGCCTACGGGGGCCTTGGATTATAAGACTTCCAAGGAGATTTTGAAGTTGATTGAGACTGTGAATCAGAAGTATGGAAATACCATTGTGATGGTTACTCATAATGATGCGATTAAGTTTATGGCTGACCGGGTGGTGCATCTTAGAGATGGGATGATTCGGAAGAATTATGTGAATGAGAATAAGATTCCGGCTGAAGAGTTGGATTGGTAGGGGGCGGATGATGAGTAATCCTTTGAGAAAGCGTCTGCTTAGGGAGCTTCGGAGTGAAGCTGGTAAGTATGGGGTGATTTTCTTTTTGCTTTTGGCTACTATTGGATTTGTGTCTGGTTTTTTGGTGGCTGATGGGAGTATGCGTATTACCTATGATGAGAGTTTTGATACTTATGATATAGAGGATGGATATCTGGATGTGGCGAAGGAGATTACTCCGGAGGAGATGGCTGATATTGAAAATCTGGGTGTGTCTTTGTATGAGAATTATTTTGTGGAAGAAGCACTGACCAATGAGAGTACTTTGCGCATTTTTCAGAATCGGGAAGAAGTGGATCGGGTTTGTCTTATGCAGGGGAGTTTGCCGGTGAATACCGGGGAGATTGCTATTGACAGGATGTATGCCGTTAATAATGGCATTGCAGTAGGAGATATGATTGAGAGTGCGGACAGGCAGTGGAAGGTGACTGGATACGTGGCGCTTTCTGATTACAGCAGTTTGTTTTCAAATAATAATGATACGATGTTTGATGCAGTGAAGTTTGGTGTGGGAATTGTGACGCAGGAGGAGTTTGCCGGTTTTAGTAAGAAGATTTTAAAATATCGTTATTCCTGGGTTTATGATGTACAACCTGCAGAGAAAGGTGCGGGGTCTGAGAATGCAGAGGGTGAGCGTGTTGAGGCAGGTAGTGCAAAGGCTGAGCGTGCGGAGAATGACCGGGCTGAGGAGTTTATGAAAGATGTGGGTAAGGTAGTTAATCTGGAGACTTTTGTGCCGGCATATCAGAATCAGGCGATTGTATTTACCGGGAATGATATGGGCAGTGACCGTTCTATGATGATTGCACTACTTTATATGGTAATTGGAATTCTTGCTTTTGTCTTTAGTATTACCATTTCGAATACTATCAGTAGGGAGGCGAATACCATTGGGACGCTGAGGGCTTCCGGCTATACCAGAGGTGAGTTGGTCCGGCATTATATGACAATGCCTATGACGGTTACGGTGATGGGTGCTGTGATTGGAAATGTTTTGGGCTATACTCTGTTTGAGAAGGTGGCTTCTCAGATGTATTACGGGAGTTACAGTCTGACAAAGTATGAAACCAGATGGAATGCAGAAGCTTTTATTTTAACTACGGTTGTTCCATTTTTTATGATGCTGATTATTAATTTTGTTATTTTAAGCTATAAGATGACTTTATCTCCATTGAAGTTTTTTCGCAGGGATTTGAGCAGAAGAAGACAGAAGCGAGCTGTTTATCTGGGAAAAAGAATTCCTTTCTTTTCGCGTTTTCGATTGAGAATTATTTTTCAGAATATGAGTAATTACGCTATCTTACTGGTGGGGATTATATTTGCAAATCTTTTGCTCTTGTTTGGGCTGGCTCTTCCGGTAGTGCTTGATCATTATCAGGAGGAGATTGAAGGAAATATGCTTAGTTCTTATCAGTATATATTGAGTGTACCAGTGAGTATCTTAAGTGATGAAAGTAAGATCCGCAGTATGATTTCCATGCTGGAATTTTCCAGGGCTGTGGAGACGGACAATGAGACTGCGGAAAAGTTTTCAGCATATTCGCTGAATACCATGGACGATATCTGTGATAGTGAAGAAGTGCTGCTTTATGGTATTTCTGATGACAGCAGTTATATTTCACTGGACGTGAGCGGTGATGAGGTCTACATCTCAGAAGGGTATGCGGATAAACACAATCTAAAGCCGGGGGATACGGTTACTTTAAAGGAAAAGTATGAAGATGAAGAATATAGCTTCCAGATTACTGGAATATATGATTATATGGGGGCATTGTCGCTGTTTATGAGTCAGGAGAAGCTGAATACAACTTTTGATTTGGATGATGAATATTTTAGCGGATATTTTTCTGACACCCGGATTACGGATATTAATAAGAAATATGTCGGTTCTGTAATCGACTTAGAGGCACTTACCAAGGTATCCCGTCAGTTAGATGTGTCTATGGGAAGTATGATGTATCTGGTGGACGTTTTTGCGATTTTAATTTTCGTGGTTCTGATTTATCTGTTGTCTAAAATCGTTATCGAGAAAAATGCACAAGCTATCTCTATGACGAAGATACTTGGATATAAAAACAGTGAGATTAGCCGGCTGTATATCCTGTCTACTTCTGTAGTCGTGGTTATATTTCTTCTGGCCAGTATGGCGCTTGACCGCTATCTTATGGGATTTATCTTCCGTCAGATTATGCTTAACAGTATGAGCGGGTGGATTCAGTTTTATACCAATAAAAGTGTATTCATCAAAATGTTTCTGTTAGGTGGGATTACCTATGGGGCAGTGGCAGCTTTGGAATTTAGGAAGATAAAACGTGTACCGATGGATGAGGCATTAAAGAATGTGGAGTAGGGAAAATGTGTGGTAGAAAAATATGGGGGAGAAAAATGTGGAGGAGAAAAATATAGAAAAATCAAAGTACAAAAAAACAAAATATAGAAAAACAGGGAGTGCAAGATGAAAAACAAGAAAATTGCAATTGCAGTCTTAAGTGGAGTGTTGGTACTGGCAGCTGGAACGTTGGGAATTACATGTATACACGTCAATAAGGCAACCGCTTCATCCAAAACTTTGGCACAGGAGACAAGTGTGTCTGCAGAAAATAGTAAAAAGAAAGATTCAGAAGAAAAGGCAAATTCTGACGAAGATGAATCTGGAATGATGTTTTTTCAGGCAGATGCCAGAGGAAATCTTATAGAAGAGGATGCAGATACGAATGCAGAAGAGGATGCAGGTACGAATGCAGATATGAATGCAGATGTGAAGGCAGATGAAAATACAGATGGTAATACGGATATTAATGCAGAGAGTAATGTAAATAATGAGATAGGTAAGAAGCCTCCGGTATCTATACAGGTGACCTATTATCTGAATAATAAGAAAATAAGCCCGGAAGAACTTGCAGGAAAAACCGGGAAAGTGAAGATAAGATTTGATTATGAAAATTTAGTTCCTAAAACAGTGACAGTAGATGGAGAACGAATTCAGACGCACGTACCGTTTATGATGATGACTGCGGTGATGATGCCGGAGGATACATTTACCAATGTAGAGATTACCAATGGGGAAATCATGGAGGATGATGACCAGAGTATCGTCCTGGGGACGGCATTTCCATCACTGAGGGAAAGCTTGAAATTAGAGAAAATAGAAGAAGCTAAAGATGTATCATTGCCGGACTATGTGGAAATTACTGCGGATGCAGTTGATTTTGAACTGGAATTTACGGCGAATATTATAGTCCCTATTGGGTTAGACGAGCTGGATGATGAGGCATTTGATGATGTAGATGAACTTATGGATGGAATGGATGAGTTAGGTGATGCATCGGAAAGCCTTGCGGATGGAGCGGGAGAACTTTTTAGTGGTATGGAGAAATATCAAACTGCGTTAAAAGCGTATACAGATGGAGTCGGTCAGCTAGAGAGCTCAATCAAGGCTATTAATGCAGCGGTAGCTAAGGTATCTTTGCCAGATGATGAAAGTATGACAGCAGTATCGGGTGCAGCCACGTCCCTGGCAAAAGATGCGGCAGATTTAAGTGCCAGCATGACGAAACTTCAAAGTTCATTAACTGGACTACAGGAGTTTACTAAGACATTAGGTTCTTATGTAATGGCTGTGGAAACTGCTAAAAGCACAATAATTGCTAATATGGATGATGCATCTGGGGCTATAGCAGGTGCAGACAGTGAAGCTACCACACAGGCCAGAAACCAGGCAAGAGACATGGTGGAATCCGTGGTGAACAGTAGTACGTCACTTACAGATGAACAAAAACAGGAACTGTTAAATAGTATAAATTATGATACTATTACAGTTACAGGAACCACATCAGGTGCAGCTGCAGATATAGAAAACACACGAAATCAGATGGCTGCAATTCCAGCATTAACAATGCCTGAACTGCCAATGGATATGGCAGGGATTACCACTATTTTAACAGATATGCAAAAACAGCTTCAGGTACTTGGAGGATTTTCTACTGGCATGTCTGGAATATCAGAAGGGATTAGTTCACTGACTTTGGCTTTGCAGCAATTAGAATCCGGAGCTGCGCAGCTGGCGGATAATAATGATGAGGTGATTGCCGGAATCGATGCGCTGGTGGATGGAACAAAAGATCTTGAAGCGGGAATGAATACTTTTGATAAGGAGGGAATTCAGGAATTAAGAGATTTGTCTGGCGAGGATTTAACAACTTTTATCAAGAGGTTGAAAGCTGCGAGAGAGGCTGAGAGGGGGTACAAAACAGTTGTAGGGAATGATGTGGGTTTTGTTATTGAAACTGAATCAATTTATAAAAATTAAAACTTTATTGCTTGAGGGCATATAGAACTCGCTTCTCAATTATTGCCCCGTTATTGTATATTTACTTGAACAAATATAAAGTGTACCCCCTGTCAAGGACATTTTGCGTAAAATTTGATTACCCAATTTTGCGTTTTGCCAATAAAGGATTTATTCCTGTTGTTAAATAGTTATAGTATTCATTTGGTGACATTTTTTGC
>JAQVHQ010000019.1 GCA_028696165.1 Lachnospiraceae bacterium
TCCGACGGGGCTTATTAAAGTGCCACTACTCCAGTCACTGTCACTCTGAATAACTCAAAAATTCGATAGATTGGTACTTTGGAAGGATATATTCATTTTTTAATTACATTTTGCGGAAACTCAAGGACTTTATATTCTGCGTAGTACATTCTGCGTAGTACATTCCTCCTGCATAGGTTCACCAAACTGCGTGTTTGTAATAATTGCAATATGTCTGTGTTTCACATCGCTTCGTACGCTGCGAATAAGTTCAACGCCATCCTGACCTGCTATAAACAAGCCTCAAAAGCGCCCCCACAATTAAATCTCCAATCCTTTAACAACCTCCTTCAACCTCCCCGCCGACTCCTGCAGTTTCTCCACTTCCAAATCACTCAAAGCAATCGGCACTCGTGTCTCAATTCCATTTCTCCCGACAATGGCCGGCATACTCAAAGAAATATCCTCAATTCCATACTCCCCATGCATCATACTGGAAATCGGCAGAACCGAATCCTCATCCCGAATAATCGCCTCACAAATTCTCTTGACTGACAAAGCAATACCATAATAAGTTGCTTTCTTTCTCTTAATAATCTCGTAAGCACTATTCTTAACATCTTCAGCGATTTCCACTAATTTATCTTCATAGTCATCCAAACCTCGCATCTTACAAAAAGTTCCAAGTGGAACCCCGGAGATATTAGCACTGCTCCAAGCCGCGATCTCACTATCTCCATGTTCACCAATGATAAATGCATGTACACTTCTGCTGTCCACAGTCAGTTCTTCCCCTAATATATATTTTAACCTGGCAGTATCTAATACTGTGCCGGAACCAATGACACGATTCTGTGGCATACCACTTAATTTAATGGCAGTATACGTAAGAATATCCACTGGATTGGCTACAATCAGAAGTATGCCCTGATAATTTCTTTTTTTAATTTCCGGAATAATACTCTTAAAAATCCCTACATTTTTATTCACAAGATCCAGTCTTGTTTCTCCAGGTTTCTGATTTGCACCTGCTGTAATGATAATAATAGCAGAATCCATAATGTCATCATAATCCCCTGCATATATTTTCATCTGTCTCGCAAAAGGGATTCCATGAGCAATATCTAAGGCCTCTCCTTCTGCCTTGTCTTTATCAGCATCAATCAGTACCATTTCTGAAAAAAGTCCACTCTGCATCAAACTAAATGCTGATGCTGCTCCTACAAATCCACATCCTATCACAGCTACTTTCCTGTCATTTACCATTTTTGCTTCCATTTTTTTCCTCCTGCGGATTATCGCCTGTCTATTTTTATTACAAAGCGAAGTTTTATCTAAATATAAGAAAAACAAATATATATTAAGAATATTATGCTCTACATTCTATATTTTACTCTTCCTTAATGATTAATTCCACTTTTTTCGCAAGTTTTATACAATCCAATAATCCGCAAGAAGAAAATCAGCTATGGTATAAACTATTTCAAACTATATCAAAATTTAATCTGATTAGATCCCATCTCATAGCGGTATACCTGATTACTTAAAAATTCTTCAGGCTCTAACTGTGTTTCATTAATATCTGTAACCATTTCTTCTAATTCTTCTTTGGAATAGTCCCCAGAATTGGGAATGAGAATCACTTCATGAATACTGCTCGGCAGTACAAATAGATTAGCGTGCAGGCGCTGGCTGATCTTCTCTAATACACCAGGATACAATGCACAGGCTGCACCATAATATTTATTGGTATTTGTTAAGACATACATAGGAACACGGGTCTGTTCCTGCCTTTCTTCTTCTATAATCTCCCGAATATTTTTTTCTAAAGGATCTTCATCCGTAGTCTCGCAAAATATGGACTCCATCATATCTCCAATAGACAGAAACTGGCTCGGTAAAAGTTTCGGTGTGTTTTCCATAGCTGCAGCTTTTACTGCATCAAAATCCACATTCCACCGTTTCAAATCCTGCTTCCGAATCAGTACAGTCGCATGTTCTAATATATGTTCCGGAAGCTGATAATAAAATACCATCGCCAGATCCAGTACCGGTATATAGGGAATTTCTTTAAGAAGTGCTTCATTCTTTCTACAATTAACCAAACGGTATACTACCCGGTTACGAATCTGATTAAAATCCTTAAAATATTCTACAGAGACTTTCCTTGTAGCTTTTCCTTCTTTCCATACACTCAGGACTCTCTCTTCCATCCATGCGATGCTGTACCCTTCCTCATATTCCTGATAGAATTGTTCCAGATAAAAAGTAGGAGATAAATTATCTTCTACTCCTCTGATTGTAAATGCATCCAATATAATTCCATTATTCTTTGTTATTTTATGCCTTTCGATTTTCACCTCCTCTCCCATTCTTTCTTTGATGCTTTCCAGCAGATAGCGGGTAAATTCTTCGTACTTCATGCTATCATCCTCTCTACTATTTATTTTTTTACATGGTTTCCCATGTAAAAATCATGCGACACATGTAGGAACACTCAAAAAATGCAGATACATGTATAGTAATACCAGGTTATCAACTTTTTACACATCGCTCTTTTAATTATATCTACAAGCCAAAAGTTTTTGATAACCTCACAAATATCAGAAAATTGCGAAAACACCCATTGCAGCTTAATTGTTCTGCCATTTAATTTTATTATATATAAATCATGAAAAAATCTACCAAAAATAATAATGGGAAATTATGCACGAACGTGCAATAAATGAAAGATGCCTTACAGGCACTAATATAAGTAATGACTCCCTCCCAAAAGAGGAAGTCATTAAACACTTTATCTCAAACTGTAGTTAAGATTAAACACGGCTTAAGTATTCACCTGTTCTTGTATCAATCTTAATTACATCTCCCTGTTCAACGAACAATGGAACATATACGGTAGCTCCGGTAAGAACAACTGCAGGTTTTGTAGCTCCCTGTGCTGTATCCCCTTTAAATCCAGGCTCTGTATCTGTAATCTCTAATTCTACGAATAAAGGTGGTTCAATAGCAAATACTTCACCATTGTATGAACATACTTTAACCATCTCATTCTCCTGAACGAACTTCAAAGAATCTCCTACAGACTCTTCTGATAAAGCGATCTGCTCATAATTTTCAGTATTCATAAAATGGAATAAGTCTCCATCTGAATATAAATACTGCATCTCGATACGGTCGATACGAGCTGCCGGGAATTTTTCCGTTGGACGGAAAGTCTTCTCAATTACACCACCATTAATAATGTTTTTCAATTTTGTTCGAACGAATGCTGCTCCCTTACCAGGTTTAACATGCTGGAACTCCAGAATCTGAACTACATTACCATCAATTTCTAATGTAACCCCGTTCTTAAAATCTCCTGCTGATATCATGAAATATTCCTCCTTAAATACGTTATCACGTATGTTTTTTACATTCACTTTAATATTCTATAATAAAATGCTCACTATTTCAACTATTTTTTTCCTATTTCTCCTATTTACTGGAAAAAGATTGCTTCCTTGAATAGAAAAACAGGACTATTTTCTCCAAATACCGTTTTAAAACGATCTGAATCTCTTCATGTGGGTCGATTGGCTTTACTAAAATATTGGGTATACCTGTACGTTTTGCGCCATATACATCTGTAAAGAGCTGATCTCCGATAAACATCGTACTCTTTTTATCCGTTCCCATCATCTCCATAGCTTTCTCATAATTTTTGCGGGAAGGCTTATGAGCATTCTCTATGTAGCGAACATGAACTGCACTATTAAACATAGTGACTCTGGGAAGCTGATTATTGGATAACAGACAACAGTCAAATCCCAGTTTTTTTAATCTTTTAAACAATCTGATTGCCCGCTCATCAGCAGGGAACCCATGAGGTACCAATGTATTGTCGATATCAAAAATCAAGCCCCGGTAACCCTGTTCGTATAATTTTTCAAAATCAATATCGTAAGTTGAATCCATCCAGCAATCCGGATAAAATTTTTCCAAAAACATATCTTTAATTCCTTTTCTTCTTCCATGGTAAAAAAGCAAATTTAGTTTCTGACATAATTACAGCGATAAACAGTAATACACATCCCACCAACATCTTTGGTGATAATATCTCATGTAAAAATATCACAGAGAACAACGCTCCAAAGACAGACTCAAAAGACAATAATACCGAAGCAGTATCCGGAGATGTATATTTCTGACAAAGATTCTGCAGCAGGAATGCAAGCATCGTACTTAAAAGTCCCAGATAGAGCATACCCATTACCGCACTTGGTTCAAATGCTTGTGCCGGAAATCCACCGTCCATAAAGGGTGCTAGAATCCATGAGAATAATGCGGCAAACCCCAGTTGAAGAATGGTAAGTACCACCGGATCACAATCGTCTGTATACCAGTCAATGCAGATAATATGAAAAGAATAACCAACTCCGCAAATCAAAGTTAAAACATCTCCAATATTAATAGATAAATCGCTCTGAAGCGAGAGAAGACCGATACCTGCTATGGCAAGAACAGCCGCTCCCATACAATACATATCTGGCCTCTTCTTTTTAAATATCCAGTAGAGAAATGGTACAATAATTACATATATCGTAGTCAGGAATGCATTCTTTCCTGCAGTAGTGTACTGAATCCCGACTGTCTGAAAGAAATAGCTGATAAACAGAAAAAATCCTACAATCGCACCTTCTCTTACAATTTTTTTAGACAGATACATCAGTTTCTTAAGAAAAATCAATCCCAAAACAACAGATGCTATGGTAAATCGAAATGCCAGCATGTAAGTTGGCGGAATATAATCCAATGAATTCTTTACAACAACAAAAGCAAACCCCCAGATAATCGCTGCCAGCAGCAGCCCCAGGCTTGCTAAAATTCGAATACTTTTCTTTTGTGTGCTCACTTTCCCAGTCCTCATATTTCTATTTTTCATATATAAATCAGCGCTTTTTATAAGAATTTTCTTAACTTCAAAAAGCACTTTTAATCATACTCCTACTTATGCATAAATTCCATCATTTTTTCAAACTGCGCTTTCATCTCATCATATCCATGCTGATAGAATGCGGTCAGATTCTCCTGATTAGTCTCTGTTCGGGAAACTACTGGCACCTGTGGGCGAATCACAAACACCTTTCCTTCCCTCTCCCATTTTTCAATATAAGTTAATGTTTTATTATAAATAATTGCCCGATTACAGATACTACGTATTAAATTCGGGTATTTAGAGTACGCTGCCACATAAAACTTTTTACTTTTCTGAATTGGTTTCTTTCTATAACCTTTATTTCTGGTAAGTACAATCACATTCTTTTTATGGCCTGTCTTTAAAGAACGAATAATCGGAATGGAATCTGCTATTCCGCCATCCAGATAATAATGGCTGCCCAGTTTCACCATGGGACTTGCCAATGGAATACTGCTTGAAGCTCTGCATATATCCATCAGACGCTGTCTGTCTGCTGTTTCCTTAAGATATTCTGCCTTTCCTGTACTGCAGTTTGTCACTACCAGTTCACACTGCATGTCACTCTGAAAATAGGTGTCATAATCGAAGGGATATATCTCGTTAGGATAACGGTCAAAAACCATTTCCATATCAAATAAACTATGGGTTTTCACTGCATTGCGCAGATTAAAATAACTGTTCTCCTTTCCTTCCGGAATCATACAGTCTTTTGTTCGGTATGGCTGTCTGGATACATAATCCACCGCATTACAGGAACCTGCCGAAACACCTATTACATAAGGAAAATATACCTCTTGTTCCATGAGATAATCCAGAACACCAGAGGTAAATACCCCTCTTGTTCCGCCTCCTTCTAATACCATTCCTGCTTCTTTCATGTTCATCATGTTTGTCACCTGTCTTTTTACTTATTCTTTTTACTTATTCTTCTAATGTATTTTCTTCATATACAGTATCGCATTATTTTAACGATTTTATTTCACCATTTCTTCTATCTTTGATTCAATGGTGTATAGTTTTCTACATCCTTCACATTCTTGTATGCCGGACGGATTATCTTATCTGTATTAATCAATTCCTCCATTCGATGCGCACTCCATCCCACGATTCTGGCAATAGCAAACATCGGAGTATATAATTCTATCGGAAGGTTCAACATGCTGTACACGAATCCACTGTAAAAATCCACATTAGCGCTTACGCCCTTGTATATCTTACGCTCTCTGGCAATAATTTTCGGTGCCAGCTCTTCAACTTTGGCATATAATGCAAAGTCTTTGTCTCTGCCCTTCTCATGTGCCAGTTTTTCTACAAATCCTTTGAAGATATTTGCTCTTGGATCAGAGATTGAATAAACAGCATGACCCATACCATAAATCAAGCCCCTTTTATCAAAAGCTTCCTTGTGTAAAAGCTTAACCAGGTAATCTGAAATAGCATCTTCATCCTTTGGATCTTTCACATGTTTCTTCAAGTCTGCAAACATATTCACAACTTTAATATTAGCGCCGCCATGTTTTGGCCCTTTTAAAGAGCCTAACGCAGCTGCAATAGCGGAGTATGTATCTGTGCCTGAGGAAGATACCACATGTGTCGTAAAGGTAGAGTTATTACCACCGCCATGCTCCATATGAAGTACCAATGCCAAATCCAGAATTTCAGCTTCCAGGGGGGTATATTTCATATCCGGGCGGAGCATTCTAAGAATATTTTCTGCCGTAGACAGTTCTTTCTTGGGATGATGAATATATAGGCTGTTTCCGCAATTATAATGATTATGTGCCTGATAGCCGTATACGGACAACATTGGGAAAACTGCGATGAGATTTAGACACTGCCGTAAGACATTGGATAAAGTAATATCGTCTGCATTATCATCATAAGAATACAGCGTCAAAACGCTTCTCGACAAGGTATTCATCATATCTTTACTAGGTGCCTTCATAATAACGTCACGCACAAAATTCGTAGGCAGGGAACGCTGAGCAGCTAACATTCTATTAAAATCAGCCAGCTCACTTTCATTTGGCAGAATGCCAAAGAGCAGCAGATAAGCAACTTCTTCAAATCCAAATCTTCTC
Organism: Lachnospiraceae bacterium; assembly: GCA_028696165.1. GTDB lineage: Bacteria > Bacillota > Clostridia > Lachnospirales > Lachnospiraceae > JAQVHQ01. The sequence continues at coordinate 7,021 of JAQVHQ010000019.1, forward strand.
TCCTGTAAAAAGCCTCTGGTCAGGTCTTCCACATCTATACCACGATAATATAACTTTCCTTCACATGGTACACTCTTTCCATCAATATCTTTATATGCCTGAATATTGGAAATCTGGGTAAGTCCCGCCAATACACCTTTACCATTTAAATCACGAAGTCCTCTTTTTACATCGTATTTTCCATAGAGTGATACATCCATCACACTGTTATCTACACATATATTGGTCAACGCTTCCATCTCTGGGGTAACTTTCATCTTAAAAGCCATATCAACACCTCTTTCTTGCTGCGTTTTCTAGATAGCCCTTTTATTATAACAGAAAGGTACTATGCATTACAACAAAGCAAATCTTAAATATTCGTTATGTTTTCTTAAATATTCATAAACGGAGGTATGCGCAGTACGCTTACCTCCGTTTATGTATTCACCATTTTATTATCTTTTTTGTCTGTAATGACTTAAGAAGTCTCTCATTTTACCCATAGCATCTTCCAGATCTTCCAATAATGGCAGATATACAATTCTAAAATGATCCGGATCCTTCCAGTTAAATCCGCCGCCATGTACCAGCAGAACTTTCTTCTCTCTTAAGAAATCCAATACAAACTGTTCATCATCTATGATGTCAAAACGCTTTGCATCAATTTTAGGGAATATGTAAAATGCAGCCTTAGGTTTTACTGCAGATAATCCCGGAATATCATTTAATGCTTCGTAAATATAATCTCTCTGTCTTGTAATACGTCCACCTGGAGCAACATACTCATTTACACTCTGATACCCGCCAAGGGCTGTCTGAACAATCGCCTGAGCCGGAACGTTGGAACATAATCTCATAGAAGAGAGCATATTAAGACCTTCTATATATCCTGCTGCCTTAGATTTATCTCCGCTTAAGCACATCCATCCAATTCGAAAACCAGCTACCATGTGTGATTTAGATAATCCATTTAAGGTAATGCAGAACAAATCCGGTGCAAGTGACGCAATCGATACATGCTTTTCTCCATCCATGACAAGGCGGTCATATATCTCATCTGCAAAGATAATCAATTCATGTTCTCTGGCAATCTGAACAATCTGTTCTAACACTTCCTTCGGATAAAGTGCTCCGGTAGGATTATTAGGATTAATAATTACAATTGCCTTCGTCCTGTCAGTTATTTTTTTACGAATATCCTCCATATCAGGATACCACTCTGACTGTTCATCACATATATAATGAACAGGTTTTCCCCCTGACAGATTCGCACAGGCAGTCCACAGCGGATAATCCGGAGAAGGAATCAATATCTCATCTCCATCATTAAGAAGCCCCTGCATACACAGATTAATCAATTCACTGACACCATTACCGGTAAAGATATCATTCATCCCCACGTTTGGCAGCCCCTTAATTTGAGCATACTGCATAATTGCCTTTCTTGCAGCAAAGATACCTTTCGAATCAGAATATCCTTCACAGTCTCTTACCATAGCAATCATATCATCTATTACTTCATCTGGTGCGCTCAACTGAAACGGCGCCGGATTGCCAATATTTAATTTTAATATTTTCTTTCCATTCTCAATCATTCGATTTGCTTCATCGATAACCGGACCTCGAATGTCATAACAAACATTATCTAATTTTGATGATTTTTCAAAGGTACGCATGGTACTCCCCTTTCTCTTCCTCTATACTGTTATTTCAGCATTTTCTTTAATTCATCCATAAAAGTATTTACATCTTTAAATTCCCGGTAAACAGATGCAAATCGCACATATGCAACAGCCTCTAAATCTTTGAGTTTATCCATAACAAGCGAACCTATCTCTGCACTGGGTATCTCACGTTCTCCGCGATTATAGATTTCTACTTCTACTTCATCGATAAGCTTTTCAATCTGTTCCACAGATATGGGTCTTTTGTGGCAGGCTCGAAGTACTCCGGCCTCGATTTTTGAGCGATCATACTGTTCGCGGTTTAAATCCTTCTTGATTACAATCAATGGGATAGTTTCCACTTTCTCATACGATGTAAAACGTTTGCCGCACTCATCACAGAGACGGCGGCGGCGAATAGCTGTGTTGTCATCTACTGGTCTGGAATCTACCACTCTTGTATTATCATGATTGCAAAATGGGCATTTCATCCGTTTTATCCCCCTGTTCTTATCTTTGAATAATTATGGAAATTATAATACTTTTCGACAGATACGTCAACGTATGAAATTCAGAGGATTTTCATATAATTTATATTAAGGTACCGCCTGCCGTCTCATAAAATATATTTTCACTCAATACTGATAGGAGGATTTTGATGAAATGTTCCGAATTGAAACAAAAAGATGTAATTAATATATGTTCCTGCCGAACTCTGGGCGTGGTAGCTGATTTGGAATTTGACTGCTGTACTGGATGTGTATTATCTCTTATTGTGCCAGGTCCTTCCAGAATCTGCAATCTATTAGGAAGAGATGGAGATTATGTAATTCCCTGGTCTTGTGTAAAACAAATAGGTGAGGATATTGTACTTGTAGAAATTATGGAAGAAAAATTTTTCCACAAAATATGACTTGATATGACATTTTTCGAGATTTTTTCTCAGATTAATTGATATTATGTGTTTTCAATGATATACTGTAAGAAAAATGAACGGGAGGTTTTACTGATATGTTAATTCAATTCACAGTAGAAAATTTTGGTTCTTTCAAGAACCCTGGAAGCTTATCTTTCGTAGAATCCCGAATTTCCGAATTTAAAGAGAGTCTGCTTCACAGTCCTTCAGATGCCACCGGTATTCTGCCTGTTATGATGCTCTATGGGCCTAACGGCGGCGGAAAATCTACTATTTTACGGGCTCTTACGTTTCTGGGTTTAAGTGCTGTCTCTTCGCTTGAAGAAAACCCTCATTTTTCAGGTGATAAAGAAAGTAAAAAAAAGCCCTCTGCATTTGAGATTATATTCCGCATCAAGGATATGGAATATAATTATCAGTTGAAAGTATCTCATAAAAAAGTTTTAGAAGAAACTCTATTTTACAGAAATTTATCACAATCTGCTTATGATGTGGTATTTGACAGAGATTCTGAAGGAATTTATCTGGATGGTCCTGTAAAACAAGTTGATGTGGCGGCTCTTGAAGATAATATGACAATGCTTGGTTTCTTACATACACAGCATATTTCCACCGAACTGGATTCTGCAATCGGATGGCTGCAGAACCTGCATATGAAATCCTGTCAGCAGGTAACTGATGAGCAGCTTTTGGATGTACTAAAGGTATCTGAAAAAAAGGAGCAATTGCTGACTTACATGAACCAGCTCGGCTATTCTTTAAAAGATATTACGGTTGTCAAAGGAATTCCTTATCTGATCTATGCAAATGGTATGAAACTGTCATTTTCCCAGGAAGCTTCCGGCGTATCGATGATTCTGATGATGCTTTCCTGGTATCTATCCAAAGCAGATGATGGTGGGATTTTTATAGCCGACGATATCTCAGGTTCGCTTCACCCTGCGCTTTTAGCACAGTTTATCCGATTATTCACTACCCAGAAAGCCACCGGCACAGCACAGCTTATAGCCACGTCAAATGATATGCCGACTATGCATAATTCATTTTTGAGGCGTGATGAAATCTGGCTCTGCTCCAAGTCTTTAGATGAAGGTTCTTCTCTCTACACTCTGGCCGAATATATTAAAGAAAATGGAGAAAAGGTCCGCAAAGATGAAGTGTATTATAAACAATATCTGGAGGGGCGTTATGATTCCGTTCCGGATATTCAAAACCTTTCGTGATTTGCAAAAATAAAAACAAACCATTTTTAAACTTATTGCGGGACATATAGTCTATTTTCTATATGTCTCGCTTTTAGTTGCTATGCCTGCGCAAAATCATATATCTCCCCCGGCTTCGTCGATTATCTGCATTCAAACTGATTTTTCAGACACTTCAGGGCATTTTTTTCCAACCTGCTGACCTGTGCCTGAGATATTCCGATTTCTTCTGCAACTTCCATCTGTGTTTTGCCTTGAAAAAAACGCAAATCTATAATATTTTTTTCACGGTCATTTAATTTATTGACAGCTTCACTTAGCGCGATGCTTTCCACCCAGTTTTCTTCTTTATTCTTTTTATCACTAATCTGATCCATAACATACAGGGTATCTCCCCCTTCTGTATAGACAGGTTCATACAGGCTCATAGGGCTTTGTATAGCATCCATTGCATATACAATCTCTTCTTTTCCAACCCCGACTTTTTCAGCTATTTCCTCCACAGTTGGTTCTCTTTGAAATTCTTTCATATATGTTTCTTTCGTATAAATTGCCTTATAAGCCATATCTCTTATTGAACGGCTTACTCTGATTGAGTTGGAATCTCTTAAATATCTTCGTATCTCACCGATAATCATCGGCACACAATAAGTACTTAGCTGAACACCCAGATTCTGATCGAAATTATCAATTGCCTTAATAAGTCCTATGCAGCCTATCTGAAACAGGTCATCGGGGTTTTCATCTGCATTGGAAAATCTTTTTATAATGCTAAGTACCAGTCTTAGATTCCCCTGGATGAATCGATCTCTTGCCTCCGAATCCCCTGATTTTAACTGCTTCATTAATTCTTCCCTCTCCTGTCTGGTTAGCACAGGCAAATTGGATGTATTTACCCCACAGATTTCTACTTTATGAAAAGCCATATGAATATCCTCCTGGACTAGAATAGATTTTTCTTTCTAGTTTAAGAGTTCTCCATATACCCTTTTGTTATTCCATTATTTAGAATATTTAATAAAGTTTTACCCCTTGACTTTTTCTTCAGTTTCTCTGCATGCGGCGATTGCCAATAGTTTTATAATAGTTGTTTTTTGCCTGGTACATCTTCCGGTCACTTTCTGCCATCATCTCATCTATGGCGTAATTCCCTTTTCTATATGATATGCCGTAAGAAATATGATACCCTCTTGTCTGTATGCATTTCTGCACAAATTCACATCTTTTATGCGCTTCCTCATAAGTACAGTCCGGAATGATTATCAGGAATTCATCTCCACCCATACGAAAAGTGTTTGTATTGGATAAATACTTTTTCAGCATCTGTGCTATGTACCTAAGCATCTTATCACCTGCTGCATGTCCATTCTGATTATTGTATTCATGAAGTCCATCCACATCCACAAAGATGCATACCAGCGAAATATAATGCCTGCGGTTCCATATATATTTGTTTTTTTCATAGCAGTTTCGATTTGCAATTCCTGTTACTATATCTTTGGTATCATTGTTCTTTTCTCGCAACTGTGTTTGCATTCTGCTTAGAACAAAGTAACTTCCTGCCAGATACCCTGTTAGGAATAATATAGAATTTTTTTTCATATTCTTACCCTTTGCCATATAAGAAAAGCGATTCAAGGTATCGATTACCTTAAACCGCTTTTCTTTTGCTGTTTCCACACATTTTACTTCATCAAACTTCCAAGAATCTGATTTACAAGCTTACCATCTGCCTTTCCTTTGACTCTTGGCATAAGTTCTTTCATGATTTTTCCTTTATCTTTACCCGTCGGGTTTTCAATGCCAAGCGCAGCCAGCACAGCTTTAATCTCTGCGCCAATGGCTTCTTCATCCATCATCTTAGGAGCGAATTCTTCATACACGGTAATTCTGTTTTTACATTCTTCCTGGATGTCTGTGCGATCTTGTGGTGTCAGTTCCAGTGTTTCTTTTGTCTGTTTGATTTCTTTTAATATTACTTCATTTTCTTCTGTTTCTGTCAAGTCTTCCCGCTTATCAATTGCCTTATTCTTCAGTGCGGATAACAGCATAGAAAGAGAATCTTTTCTTTCCTTCTCTCCTGCTTTCATGGCAGCAACCATAGCACTTCTTACTTCATCAATCTTACTCATTCTTTTGCCTCTTTCCTGTTTATTTCTGGAAGACAACATCCATTTCTGGTATCGCTGTCTGTTCTATTCTTTAGTATAGCAAGCTAAACAGGCTCTTTCAAGGCTTTTATTCATATCGAACAATTTCTTTTTTCAATCTTCCCATGATTTTTTTCTCTAATCTGGATATATAGGACTGAGAGATACCCAGTATATCTGCAACTTCTTTCTGTGTCTTTTCTTTCCCATCTCTTGCGTTTAGTCCGAATCGCATGCATATAATAGTTCTTTCTCTGGGAGTAAGCTTCTGAATGGCTTTTCCCAATAGACTGCGCTCTACTTCATGTTCTAAATCCCTGTATATGACATCTTCCTCCGTTCCCAGAATATCGGATAATAAAAGTTCATTACCGTCCCAGTCCACGTTTAAAGGCTCATCTATGGATACTTCCATGCGGGTCTTACTATTTCTTCGCAGATACATTAATATCTCATTTTCGATGCATCGGGATGCATAGGTTGCAAGCTTTATCTTCTTGACCGGATTAAATGTGTTAATTGCTTTAATCAGTCCTATTGTTCCTATAGATATTAAATCCTCCACACCCACACCTGTATTATCAAACTTCTTGGCTATATATACCACCAAACGCAGATTGTGTTCAATCAGGGTGGCTCTTGCCTCCTGATTTTTGTCACATATCAACTGTTGAATTGTCTCTTCTTCCCGCACACTGTCAAGCGGTGCCGGAAGTATATCACTGCCTCCTATATAATGAATCTCTGTCTGACCTTTTGTCAGCGCCATGTGTGATATACGCGATATCATCCTGAAATAAATCGGACTGGTCATTACCCCTCTTACACTCATCTGCAACTCCTCCTATTCGTCTATCAGACCTGGTGTTAAAATCATCCGGTAGCTTCCATTTCTGGAAAGAGGCTGCTTTACAATTCCTATTAATGGATTAAGAACTTTCCTGTTATATGATTCCCGCTCGATTTCCATATAATCTCCCCGAATCATCAGCAGCATTCCCTGTTCCTGCCCAATTGAGCGATATGTTATGTACCTTGGGCAGGCCTGCTCTATTATCGTATTATAGGATTCTTTAAAAAGCTGTAAAAAGACTTGCTCCTCTATAAGCGAAACTCCTTTTCCGGTAAACGGATCCTGTAACCTGTTCCCTGTATCATACAAAGCATTCATCTGTACTTTTCTGTCTTTTACACAGAGACACACCGGATAGATATACGTTTTCTTACAGAGCATGCATTCATATATTTTTATTCCCACGGTGAGTAAAATATAACTGCAGCTGCTCACAATCATAAACGTATACTGTGTATACCGATACAGAAGACGCATGATACCACCAAGCAGGAATGTGGATATATATAAGCACCCCACAGCTTTGCATAAAGCACGTTTCCCTCTGATTCTGCATCCAAATCTTATCATTAATGTATTAATTACTGCGTAAGCTAACAGAAATCTAATAAAAGGATAGGGAACAGGCAATAGCACACATACACTAATAGATGCTGCACCTGTCAAACTTCCAACCAGACTGCGAATAAAACCGGCAGACCCGTGCATCAGCCGGTTTACAATTCTAAGCAATATAAAATCCATATACATATTCCAAAGGAAAAATATATCCAGGTAAATTACTTTATGCACTGGCAACTCCTTTATATTTTTATCTGCTTTTAGCTTAAGCAAGTATTATCTTATATCAATCCATATGCAAAATTTGTCAAAATGAGAAGGTCATTTTGGTGAAATGCTCGACATGCTGTGACTAAAAATATTATTTTTCGGCATAAAAAAAGCCCCCAAAAGGAGCCATATAATATTGAAACATAACGCAAATTATATTTTCCAAACTATTCTTCTATTTATAAAAGCAAAAAAACTGACTAAGCATCCTCAGTCAGTTTTTTTGCATTCATATTATTTAAAGTTGTAGAATTCCAAAAAATTATTTACGATTTCTCAAAAAATCAGGAATCTGAATATCCTTCTTTGGCACATTGCTTGAAGTTGGAGCTGGAGCTGGTGTCAGGTTCGGCATCTGCAGTGTAGGCATCGTAAAGCTTGGTGTTGAAGCTGCCTGCTGCTGTGGCTGTGAATAAGTTGACTGTGCGTAGGTCTGCTGTGGAGCAGATGCTGTATTCACACTGCGGTTAGGAACAACATTAGAAGCCTTATTCAGGCCCATAATTCCGCTTGTATTACTTCTTGCATTCACATCCTCTAATCCAGTTGCAATAACAGTGATTTTAGCTGCATCTACATCACGGTCATCATACATAGCACCAAAGATAATATTAGCATCATCTCCTGCTAATTCCTGTACATAACTTGCTGCATCATTTGCATCCATCAGAGAAATATCTCCGGAAATATTAATAATAACATGAGATGCACCAGCAATAGTGGTCTCTAATAATGGACTGGATACAGCCTGCTGAACAGCTTCTAACGCTTTGTCATCACCCTTAGCTTCTCCAATACCAATATGTGCAATACCTTTATCAATCATAACAGTCTGAACATCTGCGAAGTCCAGGTTAATCAATGCAGGTAAATTAATCAAATCTGTGATACCCTGAACAGCCTGCTGTAATACTTCATCAGCTTTCTTCAAAGCTTCCGGCATAGTTGTACGACGATCTACGATTTCCAATAATTTATCATTAGGAATTACAATTAAAGTATCAACATTCTCTTTTAAACGTTCAATACCTGCTAATGCATTATTCATACGGGTTTTTGCTTCAAAACGGAAAGGTTTGGTAACTACACCAACCGTTAAAATTCCCATCTCTTTAGCGATTCCAGCAACTACCGGAGCTGCACCAGTACCGGTTCCACCACCCATACCGCAGGTAACGAATACCATATCAGCGCCATCAACTAAAGCTTTAATCTCTTCTGCACTTTCTTCTGCTGCCTTTTCACCGATTTCCGGCTGTGCGCCAGCACCTAATCCTTTAGTAATTTTCTCACCAATCTGAAGAACAGTTGGTGCTTTACATAAAGTAAGAGCCTGTTTATCAGTATTTACACCAACAAACTCTACTCCTCCTATTGTCTCTTCTACCATTCGGTTTACTGCATTATTGCCAGCTCCACCTACACCAATCACTATAATTTTTGCAGATGACTCTGCCTCATTTGTCATAATCTCTAACAAGGGTACTTCCTCCTTCTACTCTCTGCTTCATAATAAAATCTATTTATAAAAATCCAATAATTAAGATTTTTCTTGCATATAGATATATAATAAGGTCTTTTCATGAATTAATCAACACATTTTTTCAAAATTCACAGTTTTTTAATATCTGTTTATTGTGTTGCAACACTTTCTTCTGTGTCAGTTTCTGCAGTTTCTTCGGCATTGTCTGCTCCATTTTCCTCTTCGCTATCTGTCATGTTTCCCTGGCTGTCCTCTTCTGCGGCGTTTGTCCCATTTTCCTGTGTAGCCTCCGGGTTAGCTGCCTGAGTGTCATCCTGGGTAATTTCTTCTGCCACACTCTTTTCGAAGATAATATTTTCAGTACCTTTTTCATAGTCTTCTAAATGTAAAATACCCTCCATGCCATCTAACTGCGGCAATATGGCAGATGCACGATTCATCTTTTCTTCTAAAAGATAATCTTCACCCAGCATAACTTCAACCTGTCCATAATATAATGAAATATTATTCTTGGCATCAAACACAATGCGGTCTGGAATATCTCCAAGTTTCATCAGGATACGGTCTAACACAGCAACCGTGTCAAACATATCCGCATTTTCAATCTTTAATTTTTGCCCGATACACACAGACTGTACCGTAAGCCCTTCCACATAGGGAAGACTATCCACCGATGCAGCATCTTCTCCGGTTTCTGTATCTGCACTTTCCTGAGTCTTTTCAGCTGTTTTATCTTCTGTGCTTTCTGATTCCTGGTTCTCTAATACTTTCTGGTAAACTTCTGTTTTTGTTACGATTCCAGATTTGTCAAAATATACAAGACAATCCAGATATTTTATACATCCAACGCTGGTATCATCCACGACTTTCTCTGCAGCACTTCCTGAAGAAGGAGCCAGATAGTTTTTATATGCATACCAGCCAAAACAAACAATTACTATGGCTAATACAACAAGAATTCCTATTCGCAGCCAGCGTCCGGGATCTCGTTCATATTCTTGCGTTCTCTCTTCATTTTTCATATATTTACCTGTTTAAATTGAGATATCTGCTCCAAGGCAGTATAAGTCCTGACAGATATTCTCATAACCCCTTTGTATTAATTGGCAATTCTCAATAACAGTCTTTCCTGAAGCATATAAAGAAGCAATCACAAGTGCTGCGCCTCCTCTTAGTTCCTCTGCTATTACATGTGTTCCTTTAAGCGGTACACCTCCCCAGACAACCGCCCTTCGATTATCACACCATATTTTTCCACCCATTTTCTGCAATTGGCACACCACTTTAAATCGATTTTCAAAGATAGTTTCCTCCACCTGGCTGACTCCCGGTATTGTTAAACACGCTGCCAGAAACGGAGACTGCAAATCTGTGGGAAATCCAGGATATTCTCTGGTCTGAAGATTTCGAACAGGGTAACGAACCTTTCGACTGTCTGTTAACAGTTTACCACCTATTACTTTGTATTGTCCACCCATTTTCCCGTAAACATACAAAATTGCTTCCATCTCCTGAACCGGAGCTTGATCTAATGTGACTTTTCCACGCGTGGCAGCACCTGCCAGCAGATATGTACCCGCTGCAATTCGATCTTTAGGTACTTCTTTCTGTATTCCGTGCAATTTTTTTACACCTCTTATCAGAATCCGGGATGTTCCGCTTCCTTCTATTTGAGCGCCCATCTGTACAAGCATGGTACATAAACTAATTATTTCCGGCTCTTGGGCACAGTTATAAAATATACTTTCTCCCTCAGCCAATACGGCTGTTAGGATTCCATGTTCTGTAGCCCCCACGCTTTTTTTTAGAAAACGATAGATAGTTCCCCTCAAGCTTTTCCGCTCTGCCCTTAGACGACCATCACATTCAGTAATTACAACTCCAAATGCATGCAGCATATCCAGATGCATATCAATGGGTCTTTTTCCAATCACACAGCCTCCCGGATATGTAATTTCCACCGATTGAAATCGCCCCAGCAAAGTTCCCAACAGCATAATGGAGGAACGCATTTTATTGGCATATTTTTCTGAGATTTCCGTTGTACATATCTTTCCGGCATCTATACGTACCCTTCCTTTTATCTGCGTGGTTTTTACGCCCAGTTCTTCCAATAGAGCCAGCGTATTTCTCACATCTAAAATATCAGGACAACCTATAAGTTCACTGGCTTCTTCACTCAAGAGTGCAGCTGCCATCATTGGCAGTGCCGCATTCTTAGACCCTTGTATTGTAATGGTTCCCTCCAGCGGTTTTCCACCAACGATTTCCATGATAGCCAAATCAGTCTCCCTCAACAGTGAATCTGTACTATCATATGCCGCTGTTTTACAAAAGGTGTCTGTCTCCATTTTATATTTCACATGAGATATCTTTTTTCCTTGGCACTTACAGAAAGTACTAATCCAATCTCCATCATCAGGAAAAGAATGGAGGTACCTCCGTAGCTGATAAAAGGCAGGGTAATGCCAGTGTTTGGAATACTGTTGGTAACTACTGCCAGATTCAGTATAATCTGCAGTGACAAGTGGCCAAAAACACCTGCACAGATAAGCATGCCAAGTAAATCTTGTGCGTGAAGCGCTACAATTAGAATACGCCATAGTAGAATTCCGAACACAAGAATCACAGCTGATGCACCCACAAATCCCAATTCTTCGCAAATTATAGAAAAGATCATATCATTTTGTGCCTCTGGAACAAATCCCAGCTTTTGTAGACTCTTTCCCAGTCCAATCCCGAACAGGCCTCCACTTCCTATGGCATAGAGTCCCTGAATCGTCTGAAATCCTTTCTCGTAAAGTTCCGGGTTCTGCCATATTTTTAATCTTTCCAGGCGATAACTTTCCATAGCAAGAAAAACACCCATAAAAGCCATCCCGCATGCACCGATTCCCACAAACTGCAGATAATTTGAATTGGCCATAAATACCAGCATCACAGCAATTCCCAGTATGATAATCGCCGTGCTTAAATTGTTAGTTCCCACCAGTCCAACAATTGGAAGTACCAAAAGGACGACCCACAAAATGAAACGAAGTCCCTTCTTTTTCGACTTACTTCGGCTAATTTGTGAAGCCAGTAATAAAATCACCGCAATCTTCGCAAACTCTGCCGGCTGAAATGACAAGGGGCCTAATGCCAGCCATCTCTTTGATCCATTGTATTCCTTTCCCACAAAAAGGACCGCCAAAGATAATCCCAGTGATATCAGATAGAGCCATGTGGCAAAGTCCGATATTCTGTGATAATCCAAACGTGATACAATCAGCATACATCCTATTCCAAGAATAGATGCAAATAATTGTTTTTTAAAATAATAGGCCGGGTCCCCAAAACGAACCCGACCATTATAAATACTGGTACTATATAATATCACTAATCCTAAGGTAAGCAATAAACTCACAATAATCAACAACAGGTAATCCTGCTTTTTAAAGATTTTGAACATACTCCTTAAACATCTTACCTCTTATTTCATAATTTTCAAACTGTCCCCAGCTTGCACAGGCCGGTGATAATAATACTGCCTCGCCGGCTTTTGCTTTATCTGCACATATTTTTACTGCTTCTTCCAGATTATCAGCTAAAAGAGTATCCATAAATCCGCAGTCATGTGCTGTCTTTTCTATTTTTTCTCTAGTCTGCCCAATTAAGACAAGGCACTTTACTTTACCATCAAATGCCTGAATCCACTCTGTGTAATCTGAATCCTTATCATAGCCTCCGCCGATCAGATAAGTAGGGCGATTCATAGCCTGAATACCTTTAATAGCCGCATCTGGATTCGTTCCTTTTGAGTCGTTGTAGTAAGTGACTCCATTTTTTTCTGTGACATACTCGATACGATGTTCTACAGAAGTAAATGCACAGACGGTTTTACGTATGGAATCCATAGGTACTCCGGCACCATAAGCCATTGCCACAGCAGCCATAACATTTTCGTAATTATGCATTCCCAGCAGTTTCAAATCATCCACATTCACTACCATGATCTTCTCTTGCGGTGTCTGAAGCCAGATTGTGCCATCCTGATAATAGATGCCTCTCTCTAAGATATGCACACTGGAGAAAAACAGAACCTTTGTCTTAAGTGTACTGGCAAATTCCCGTAATACTTCATCTTCATAATTCAGAACGCACAAGTCTTCTGAAGTCTGGTTCTTTGTAATCAGTTCTTTGACTCTTATGTATTCCTCCATGGTATGATGACGGTTAAGATGATCTGGTGTGATATTTAAGATAGCAGATACTTTCGGATGAAATTCTTCTATAGTTTCCAACTGAAAGCTACTGATTTCTGCCACAGTCACTGCTTCACCGGTTGTATCCATCGCAATTGAAGTATATGGAGTCCCTATATTTCCAACCACGTAAACTTCTTTACAGTAATCCTGCATTATCTGCCCTAACAGCGCTGTTGTAGTTGTTTTCCCATTGGTTCCTGTTATGGCCAGCACACTTCCCTTTGACATCTCATAGGCAAGTTCAATCTCTCCCCATACTGGGATCTGGCATTCGCGGAAGGTATCTACCAACGGGATATCCGTCGGTACTCCAGGACTCATGACAACCAAATCGATTTGCTCTATCTCTTCTTTGGCAAGTTCTCCTAAAATCACCTGAATATCCTGGCCTGTTTTTTCTATAATTCCTGCTTTATCTGCCTTTGTATTTCCATCATATATAACTGGCACGGCCTGCACTTTACAAAGCAGCTTAGCAGCCGCTATACCGCTGATACCACTTCCAAATACTAAAACTCTCTTTCCTTTAAGTTCCATATTCCTTAGTCCCCTTCTTATAATGCTAACAGTGCAATCAGGCAAAGAATTGCTGTCACAATTGAAAATACTGCTACAACTCTAGTCTCCGACCATCCACACAATTCAAAATGATGATGAATAGGTGCCATCTTAAAAAATCGTTTTCCATGAGTCGCTTTAAAATAAGTAACCTGAATCATAACAGACAGCACTTCCACCAGGTAAATCAAACCAACTATAATAATAAATATAGGCATCTGCATCATATATGCTGCTCCTGCCACAAAACCGCCCAGAGCCAGTGAACCGGTATCTCCCATAAATACTTTAGCCGGATATACATTGTATAATAAAAATCCAAGCAAAGCGCCAAGTACTGCACAGGTAATTGGTTCAATTCCGCTCTTTGTTCCAATGGCAACCACCGTAAAGAAGGTTGCTACCATGGCGGTCACGCTGGAAGCCAGACCATCTAACCCATCGGTAAAGTTCACACCATTAACGGTACCCAATACTGCAATAAACAGAACCGGAATTGCAAGCCAGCCGATATTCCAATACTGTCCACTCATAAATGGAACGCGCATGGTCAGGGAAACATCGGTGAAACGAATCAGATAAAAAGCAAAAATACCTGTAATGACAATCTGACATAACATCTTCTGTCCTGGCATCAGTCCATCTGAACGCTTCAGTACAACTTTTAGATAATCATCCAAAAATCCCACAAGACCAAATCCAAGTGTCAAAAATAAAACCGGGATAATCTTCGGATAATCTTTTACGTAAAAAAGTGAAGTAACTGTAATAGAAATCAGGAATATCACACCACCCATAGTCGGCGTGCCTGCCTTCTTCAAATGCGACTGAACTCCTTCTTCTCTCTCTGTCTGTCCCACTTTTAATCTTCGCAAAAAGGGAATAATTACCGGTCCAAGCAATGTGCTTAAACCAAACGCTATAATTACCGGAATAGCCATCTTTGTTTCAATCATATAACACCTCATAAATTCTTTTGTTTTTTTACAGCATATTTAGTATAAAACTTTTCTTTTTAATTATCAACTGTTTTCTCGATTCCCATATAGGGCAGTATATTTGAAAATATGTCTCGTACAACCGGTGCTACTACCATACTTCCATAATAGATACCAGTGGGATTATATACGATGCACAACACCAAGACCTGCGGATTATCCGCCGGAGCGAAACCAAGAAAGGATGAAATATACCGGTTTGCACTCCTTGGAAGAGTCTGGGAAGTAGCAGTTTTCCCTCCGATGCGATATCCTTCCAAGCCGCCATTTTTCCCGGAGCCGTTGGCCACCACACTTTCCAGCAGCATACGCATAGTTGATGAAGTAGCTTCTGATAAAACCTGTTTTTCATCCTGTGGTATTAATTTTTCCACACATTTTCTATCCCCTGAAGAGGAATAGAGTGCAAGATGTGGTGTCACTCTTCTGCCTCCATTGATAACTGCTGAAGCTGTCACAGCTAACTGAATAGGAGTAATCTGAAATGACTGACCAAAAGACATAGTTGCTAATTCTACTAATCCTACATTTTTCTTTTTGTGCATAATCGTCTTTGCCTCTCCCGGAAGATCCACTCCGGTTTGTTCCATCACACCAAACTGTTTTAAGTATTTAAAAAATCCATCTACACCCAGACGCAGACCTACATCTATAAATACCGGATTGCAGGAATTTTCTATTCCCTGTATAAAGTTCTCACTTCCGTGGCCTCTGCGATTATGGCAATGAATTCTCCTGTCTTCTACCACGCGATATCCCGGACAGCTAAAAGAATCCGGCGTTGTAACCACACCTGCCTCCAAACCTGCGGCTGACGTAAATATTTTAAATGTAGATCCAGGTTCATAGGTATCAGAAATACAGCGATTTCTCCACATCTGATTAAGTGCCTCCTGATATGCTTCATCATCTAAATTCTCTGATTCCAGTTCATATGGATTATTCAGATTAAATTCCGGCACATTTACCATGGCATATACAGAACCATCCTGAGGATTCATAATGATGACACTGGCACCGTCAGCCTGTTTTTCAGTCATAACCTTCTCGGCCTGCTGCTGTGCATAGGACTGCAAGTTAATATCCAGACTAATATGAAGATTTTTGCCCGCCACTGGTTCTTGCCTTCGCTCACCCTCTGCTTCCTGTTCAACACCCTTTGCATCGGTAACTGTAAGTATCTTCCCATCAGTTCCTTTCAGCACACTCTCATACTCTACTTCAAGTCCAACAATACCCTGATTGTCTGCTCCGGTAAATCCAAGAACTTTCGAAGCAAGTGACTCATAGGGATAATATCTCTGATAGTCCTCATCTACTTTCACACCGGATAGTTCATAGTTTCGAATACGGTCTCCTACTTCTTTCTTAACATTCGACTTTATCTTCTCTATGGACGATATTTTATCTACACGCTTTTGTGCCTCTTCTTTCGACAGATTCAGTTCCTTTACCAGCATACTTACTACCTCTTCCGGTTTTTGAATCTGACTGTGAATAAGAGAAATGGTGCAGACAGTCTTATTTGCTGCCAGGACATTGCCATTACAGTCTAATATTTCTCCCCTGGCAGCTTTAATATCCCGTTCTCTCTCGTGAAGTATCTGTGCTTTCTCAGAGTAATACGCTCCTTTTTTCAGCATAAGATATCCCAATCGGCCTATGAGCATCAGCAGGAGGAGCAAAATCAATCTCGAAGTTACCAGCAGTTTCTTTTTATTATACACATGATTTTTTTCCATAAAAAACCTCACAGGAACTTCCCTATACCTTATGGAAATTTCTGTGAGGTTATGTTATTTATTTACTGCTCCCACTGAGCTTCATCATTTGTAATACCATCAGATTCCAGTGTATTATTCTCTACTGTATCTTCTTCGGTCTCTGTTGGTTCCGGTACATTCATATCTTCTACACCATCTCCATCTACCGGAGTTTCTTCCTCAGTTGCCGGAGCTGTGATACCATAGGCTGGAAGCATAAAATCAGACAGACGATATATCTCCGCATCAGTGACTGGATATAAATTTTCCTCTTCATCCGGGAATATGTTCATATATGGAAGTACTTCTGTCATGATCTGTTTTGCAAGGTACTGTGCATAGGCACTCTCTGCCTGTTCTTTTGCATTTGGCTCATCTACAACCACATATATAACTGCTTCCGGATTCTCATATGGCCAGAAACCCACATATGATACCAGATACTTTCCATTTCCACGGGGAATCTTCTGTGCTGTACCAGTCTTACATCCACCGCTGTATCCTGATATTTTTGACAAATGTCCAGTTCCCTCATTCATACTTGCCTGCATATAGCTTCTAACCATATCTGATGTTTCCTGAGAGATAACCTGCTTTAATAAAGTAGACTCTACATCTTTTA
This sequence comes from Lachnospiraceae bacterium, assembly GCA_028696165.1. Classification (GTDB taxonomy): domain Bacteria; phylum Bacillota; class Clostridia; order Lachnospirales; family Lachnospiraceae; genus JAQVHQ01. The sequence goes on from JAQVHQ010000019.1 coordinate 24,290, forward strand.
CCACTGCATTGTCCTGATTCATAATCTTTTGTACAACATGCGGCTGATAATAATACCCTCCGTTTACTACTGCACTGATTGCTGATATTTCCTGAACCATAGTACATGTAAATCCCTGTCCAAAAGATGCTGTAGCCTGCTCTGTCGCATTCATGGATTCTTCTGTATGTAGAATACCACTAGATTCACCTGGCAGGTCTATACCGGTTTTACTTCCAAAATTGAATATTTTTTCATATTTTATCAGTTCCCCTGCACCCATCTTATCTGAGATTTGCATAAGTGCATCATTGCAAGAATTTTTTATTGCATCACTTAATGTCTCTTCACCGTGTCCTGAAGTTTCCGAACACTTAATCGTCACCCCGCCTACGACTTCCGCTCCATCGCATATGAATGTTTCACTTCCGTCTAAAGAGGCATCTTCAAGCGCCGAAGCAACCGTAACTGGTTTTATCGTAGATCCGGGCTCATAAGCAGATGAAATACAATAATTCTGCCAGATTGTAGATAAGGCATCTGTCTTTTGCTGGTCATTCATGGCATCAATCTGTTCCTGAGCATAAAATCCTGTTAAATCACTGGGATTATTTAAATCATAAGATCCATTGCTGTACATTCCCAGAATTTCTCCATTATTAGGATCCTGTATAATTATGCCGATATTAGCAGCCGCCGGTGCTCCATTAGCAGACATATTAGTAATGAAATCATTGGCATATTTTTCTATGATCTGCTGAATAGACACATCCATACTAAGCTGCAGGGAATATCCATCCTCCGGATCAATAATAGTCTGTTCCACAGTAGAATCGTCATTAAAATATCCATAAGTTCTTCCGTTTGCACCATTTAACACACTGTTATAATATCCTTCGATACCCCAGTCAGCCTGATTATCTCCATAAGTAAATCCAATCAAATCACAGGCTAACGCATTCAGTGGGTACACTCTCTTATACTTTTCTTCAAACCATACACCTTTGACATTCTGCTTTTCTTTCAGTTCTGTCTTTGATAAATCTTCACTGGAAGTATCGGTATATGCCTCAAAAGCCTTTTTATCTTTAATAGACAAATCTCTTACAAGTATCTGATACTGACTGCTCTGCGTCTCTTCATCTTCCAGAAGTGTTCTGACAGTGTTCTCATCCACTCCCAATACAGAATTTAATGCCGCAATAGTGGGTTCTTTGTAATCCTCACTGGAATTTACAACTTTGCAGTCTAAAATCAGGTTGTACACCTTCTCGCTGCTTGCCAGCACCGTACCATTGGAATCCACAATGTCGCCTCTTTTAAAAGGCAGTGTTCTGCTGTCGTACTTTTGCTGGGACTGACTTAACACCTGCTGCTGATACTGAGCTCCATCATTAGCATTAATATACGTAATTCGTATTCCTAAACATACTAAAGCCAGCACGACTAATCCAAATAGTCCTGCCAGCTTCTTTTTCATCTTTCCACTCATCTTACGTGGTTGTTTTTTTCTATTGTTTGTTCTCACGTCATCACCTACTTAGCCTCCGGTACGCTTGCATACTGGCGGAAATAGCTCTCACCGGTAATACTGTACCACTTTATCTGGTCCTTGGATGCATAGTGCATACCTAACTGCGTCATGGCGTATTCTTTAATCGAATCCATATTTACAGACATTAAAGCCTGATCATATAATGCATCATTTTCTGACTGCAAGGTGTTTAGCTGCGATTCCAAGGATGAAATTGTTTTTGTCTGATTCGTAACAGTAGCCTTGAGCTGCAAAAAATGTACGCACATAAATAGCGTAGCCACAGATGCTACCGCTAAAAACATAACATACCCTCTGCTGGTTTGTAAAGCCTTTGCTCTATTTTTATGTGCATTTCGACTGACTTTTTTCGTCTTCGTTCTTGCCGGAGCACTATATCGGTCTGGCACTTCCTGTACTTTGCGAACAGTATTACCGTCTGTATAATAGTAGTCTCGTGTCTGTCGGCTGACAGATGTTTTTGTTCTGGATGCACGTGTGTTGGCCATAGCTTAAGCCCCCTTTATTTAAGCGCGTGTCCTCTCAAACACTCTGAGTTTTGCGCTCTTTGAACGTTTATTTTCTTCAAGTTCCTCGTCAGAAGGAATGATCGGTTTTCTTGTAATCACTTTGCCTTTCGAAACATTTCCGCAGATACATACTGGAAAGCTTTTCGGGCAGGTACAAGGGTCTTCATTTCTTCTAAATATATTTTTAACAATACGGTCTTCCAATGAATGAAATGTGATGATGGAAATTCTTCCTCCATCATTTAAAATATCTATCATTCCGTCCAGAGAATCACGAAGCACATCTAATTCATGGTTTAATTCAATTCGAATCGCCTGAAATGTCTTCTTCGCCGGATGACCTCCAGTTGCCCTGATTTTCATAGGAATTGCTCTTTTAATCACTTCAATCAACTCTCCGGTTGTTTCAAGTGGTGCTTCTTCCCTTGCCAGGACAATATGCTTTGCAATATTCTTTGCAAATTTATCTTCACCGTAATCTCGAATAATACGGTACAATTCTTTTTCACTATATGTGTTTACAATATCATAAGCGGTTTTTGTCTCCCGTTGGTCCATACGCATATCAAGCGGCGCATCTTCACGATATGTAAATCCTCGTTCTGCGTTATCTAACTGATAGGAAGATACTCCCAAATCCAGAACGATTCCATCTACGGATGTAATTCCCAGTTTCTTCAATTCAGAAACCATGTTGCAATAATTGCTGCGAACGATTGTTACCTTGTCCTGAAATTCTTTCAGGCGCTCGCCCGCAGCTTCAATTGCATCTTCATCCTGATCTATACCAATAAAGCTCCCCGTGGCAGATAGTTTTTTGCATACCTCATAGGCATGTCCGCCTCCACCCAGCGTACCATCTACATAGGTACCCTCAGGTTTGATTTTTAAACTGTCAATTGTCTCTGTTAATAATACTGATTTGTGATTAAATTCCATGTAATACTCCTGTTCAAAATAGATTCTTATAATTCGATACCCATCTGGTTTAACTCATCAGATAAAGCATCCATATCCAGTCCGCTTATCTCGTCCCACTTTTCCTGACTCCAGATTTCAATCTTATTAATATTTCCAGCAAGTACTACGTCTTTTTCCAGATTCGCAGCTGCTCGTAATTTTTGAGGTACCAGCACTCTCCCCTGCTTATCCAGTTCACAAAACGCAGCCTGTGAAGCCAACTGACGCGTAAATTCTCTGGCTTTTTTATTTGTGACCAGTGGTAAAGCCTGTAACTTTTCTAAAAAGTGTTCCCATTCTGCTTTTGGGTACAGTGCAAGACAGCCATCCTGTCCTTTTGCCAGTACGAACTCTTCTCCCAAGAGTTCCCTGAACTTGGATGGCACAATCAATCGCCCTTTAGCGTCAATCGAATGACTGTATTCTCCCATAAACATCATGTGTTTTTCCCCTTTAGCGGAGGATAGACGCCCTTTTCATCTATTCTCCTGTTAACTTAATGATGATTTCCACCACTTCGTACCACTTTGCACCACTTTCTACCACTTATAGATATATACTACACCACATTTTGGGAAATGACAAGGTTTTTTTGTTGATATTATTCACGGTATTATTTGGCTGTGGATTCTTGTGGGCAGTAGGATAATACGAAAATGCATGAATGAATGGGGAATAGGAAAATAGGACGCAGGGGTTCCAGAAACAAAACAGGTGCGCAAACGGAGCAGGGTATTGAGGAACTAGTCTCTAAGAAATGTCTAACCTCATCGCTTCCGCTCTTCGGTAAGAATTTCTAAGAGCCGGATTTCCCCAATACCCTAATCGCTCCTGATTGTTTGCGCACCTGTTTTGTTTCTGGAACCCCTGCTGTTTTCTGGCTATGTCTTTAGATATGAATGTGGGATTTTTACAGTAGCTTTAGTACTTAAACAGATATATTATAGTAAAAGATTTTTCTATTAGTTTCCGAATTTCCAGCCCCGTTTGCACACCATGTCTGTCGCCCGTGTCCTGCGTCCTCCTGCAAAAAAAAGAGACAACCAAACGGTCATCTCTAATTCTGTCATTCTCAAACTTACTCTACTTTATAGAGTATATCCAAGAATATTCCATATAAACTTTTATTCAACACGTACTTTCTTCTTATGAAGAATCAGCATCAACACAATCGCTCCCACTACAAAGCAGGCTGCAAGCACCTGTGATATTGGTAATCCAATTCCTGGAATTAACAGCTGGTCGGTTCGAAGGGATTCTATCCAGAATCTTCCTAATCCATATCCAACTACATACATCAGGAATAGTTGTCCATCAAACTTTTTCTTCTTGCGAAACAGAAATACAATCAACAATACACATAGATTCCACATACTCTCATACAAAAATGTAGGATGTACCTGGACATACTGCACTCCGGCTATCTCCTGGGCATGTTCCATCATCTGTGTGGTGATTTCGTTGCTTCTTATCGCAGACACCGGAAGCTGCATGGCCAATAGATTATCTGTATATTGTCCAAAAGCTTCACGATTGAAGAAGTTCCCCCATCGGCCTAATATCTGCCCAGTAAGCAATCCCATGCAGCATGTGTCCAGCGCAAGCCAAATCGGCATTTTTTTCTTTTTTGTAAAAATGAATACCACAATTACGCCGGTTATGATTCCACCATAGATAGCAAGTCCACCCTGGCGAATATTAAATATATTAAGAAGATTATCTTTATAGTAATCCCAGGCAAATACCACATAGTATACTCTGGCGCCTATTACGCCCAGAAGTATTGCCCACATAAGAAGATCCATATAGTTTTCCGGATTCTGATTTGTCCGTTTGGCCTCTTTGCAGGCTACCGCAACTCCTAACACCATGCCTATGGCAATGATGATTCCATAATATGCAATGTCAAACCCCAAAATACTGATATATTTTCCTACATGATCCAGATGTATACCCAGATTAGGAAAATTTATTTCCATATCCATATATTCAACCCCGTTTCTTTATACATTGAAACGGAATAAAATTACATCTCCGTCTTTCACTACATATTCTTTTCCTTCCATGCGTACAAGACCTTTTTCACGGGCTCCTGCATAAGAACCGCAATCCAGCAAATCCTGATAATTTACTACTTCTGCTTTGATGAATCCACGTTCAAAATCTGTATGAATTTTGCCGGCTGCCTGTGGTGCTTTCGTACCCTGGGTAATGGTCCATGCTCTCGTCTCATCTTCTCCTGAAGTTAAATAGCTTAATAAACCTAGCAGACTATAGCTTGCTTTTACCAGTTTTTCAAGTCCTGACTCTGTAAGTCCCAAATCTTCTAAGAACATCTTCTTCTCATCATCATCAAGTTCTGCGATTTCCTGTTCAATCTGTGCACAAATCACAAATACCTCTGAATTTTCCTTTTTGGCAAATTCTTTTACTTTCTGTACATGCTTATTTGAAGCTCCATCATCGGCCAGATCATCTTCCGCTACATTAGCAGCGTAAATTACAGGTTTTGCAGTTAATAAATTGTAATCCGCAAACCATGCCAGTTCTTCGTCTTCCGTAATTTCTAATGTCTTAGCTGCTTTTCCATCTTCCAGATGTGCTTTGATGCGCTCTAAAAGTTTTAACTCTTTTGCTACTGATTTATCATTTCTGGCAACCTTTGTTGCTTTTGCAATTCTACGATCCAGAATTTCTATATCAGAGAAAATCAATTCCAACTCGATAGTCTCAATATCTCTCAGCGGATCAATATTTCCATCTACGTGAACAACATTCTCATCCTCAAAACATCTTACAACGTGGACGATAGCATCTACTTCACGAATGTTAGCCAGAAACTGATTTCCCAGGCCTTCTCCTTTAGAAGCTCCTTTTACTAAACCTGCAATGTCTACAAATTCAATCACTGCAGGTGTAACTTTCTTTGAATGATAGAAGTCCCCCAGCAATTTTAAACGTTCATCCGGGACCGTAACAATTCCCACATTGGGATCTATGGTACAGAATGGATAATTCGCTGATTCTGCCCCTGCCTTTGTCAGGGAATTAAAAAGTGTACTTTTTCCAACATTTGGTAATCCAACAATTCCTAATTTCATTTTTCTCTATCTCCTTCTCTAACCCCCTTATTTTATGGAGGTTTTTGATTTTCTACTTTTGTCACTACACAATTTACTACACAACGGAAATATTTTATGCCGTTTCTACACAATCTTTAACTTTTGCTATTATCATCAAATAGCAAGTGAGTTCGATACAATCATATATTTTAGCATATTCTATCCATCTTTGGTAGTCCTTTATTTCTAATCTATGCGATAAAAGCCATTCACCATAGCTTCTATATTAAGGATTTACTTCCTGGTACTAACCACATTAACATAGGTTCATCGGGATAATGATATTGATACAATGTAACGATGCACTTTGATTTGCACCCCTTTTGATAGGAAAGAAAGCAGCCAACCGTTTAAGTTGACTGCTATGCAATCTGGAAAACCTTTTATTACCGAATAAAATTAGTCAGCATCTTTTCTTCTGCATCGGGCATTTCAATACCATGCTCTTTGCCAAGTAAAATGCATTTTAATAACCATGCCATGTTATTGGCAAGGGTTCTCATTGTCTGCATCCCTTCTAAATCTTTCATTCTTTTATCTGCCTACGAAGAAAATCTATTGTATACTGGGTAGAAACGGAAAATGGATTGCCTGAATAAAAGCCGTGAGTGGCACCCTCAATAATTTTCAGTTCTGCATGATCATACACAGAAACAGCTCTCTTTGAATAAGACAATGGTACTACAGTATCTTGCGTGCCGTGAACGATCAGCACATCATTTTTGAACTTGTCAATTTCGTCATAAATGTCAAAAGAAAGCGCATCACGGGCGTACATGGCACTGACGCCAAAAGATGTATCATCCTGGAACTCATAACCGGGCTCATTCCATCCCGGGTTCCGATCTTTAGCATCATCCTGTAATACAAAAGCTGGGTAGTAAAGAACCAACGCTTTGATGTCCTCTCTGTTCGCTGCTACATAAGCCGAATCAAAACCTCCCTGACTTTCTCCCAGCAAAAAAAGTTCCGCAGGATTCACATAGTTCAGTTCTTTTATTTGATTGATCACTTCGTTCAAGGTAACCGCCTCAGTAAGAACAGAGGTATTTTTCATACTTCTCGTATCAGGGTTGCGCAGGTTGAAGGCATATGCAGCAAAACCTGCTTTAGACAGCTCTTTGGCAATATTTTCAGTAATATAAGTATAATTCCCGGCAAAGCCATGGGTTAAAATCACCACAGGGAACGGTCCATCTCCATCAGGACGATACATAACGCCGTCAATTTTCGTGCTGTTTTGCATGATGACCGTTTGTTCTGTTTCAGGTAAAGCAGTGGAAGTCATTGTCGATTGACTCTCCAGATTCAAAACGTTAGGCGTCCTTGTTGACAGTGCAGTATTGAAAAAGCATCTGATTATCATACTAATTCCGAAAAGAATAAGTAACGCTCCTAAAACAACATTCATTCGAACAAATAACTTGTCGGTAAATTTCTCACGCAGCCATTTTGTCAAAAAGCTGATAAAAGCCCACCACGCACTTGTTCCGATCAATATTCCCAGTATTACAGCACTGCCCTCTGCCATTGTATATTGTTGTTCTAACCCAAAGGCAGTAAATGCAACCATAAAAGAAACTACTGTCGCAGGATTCATGATAGCAATTGCAAAAGCAGAACCAAAACCTGATAAATATGTTTTTCCACTTTTGATCACCTTCTGTTCCTTGGTATATTTCTTTCTGATTATGACAATACCATATAGGATGATCAATATCGATCCGATTATGGTACACACCACTTCGTATCTGTTTAAAAATCCTGTAATAACTGTGATACCAAATATACCCGCAATTCCATAGAGTACATCCGCTACAGAAGACCCCATCCCGGTTAAGAAACCATATAAGAATCCCCCTTCTAGCGTTCTCTGGATTGTAAGTGCACCTATTGCCCCAGCCGGAACACCGAATACAATTCCAATCAGCAATCCTTTTATAAATAGTTCAAGCATAATTATCCTTCTCTACATGTTCTTGGTGATCTGGAAATAAACCTTCACGCCCCAGGGATCATCTTCATTTGCAGCATACTCTTCCTCTACCACTTCTGTAATATCTGTTGCATCCTCGACATATCCAATCGGTGTTGCTGTCATATTTGCTCCCGTAACATCCCTAAAATATAGACGAAGCTGTCCATCACCAAACAGATATAACTCTCCGGCTTTTATATCAGTGACTGTAATCTCATCGTCTCTTGAATAGGTTCCTCTAATATTCTGTGCTGCAAATCCTTCCTCTTCTTCATAAATATTAGCGGGGAACAGTGTCATATCAGTACTGAGATAATCAAGCATTGTATGTACCGCCGCATTACTATACATGGTAACTGCACGTTCCGTGCTGCTTCCCTGTCCAATACGAATTGTCACAGCATTTTCCATTGCTGAGCCATCATATGTTGTAGTAGTATCTGATCCCGTATCCGATTCCACTGTAGTATCTGATTCCGCTGTGTTTTCCGGACTTATAACATCTGCCGGTGGAGTTCCCGGATCCTCTGTTTTACCACAGCCTGTCATGGTAAGCATGCTAACTGCAAGTATCATTGTAACTAAGTAAGAAATTGATTTTTTCATGTGAACACCATACCTTTCTGATTCCATTTTCTGATTTCATTTTTTGATTCCATTTTTTTACCATCCACTTATTCAAGTGAAATATGATAGCTCTTTGTAAAATCTTCTCTGTGAAAGTAAACGACTTCGCCTTTTGTCTGGTTAAAGACAGCACTCCATTCTGTCGTTTCGCCATCCTGATAATGATGTTTACTGACACTCTCCAGTGCATCTCTGATCTGCGGCATAGACATAACAGGAGTATCTTCTAATGTTTTCATGAGAATTTCATAGCGTTCCATAGACTGGCTTGTTCCAATTCCGTATTTATCACCTTCTGCCAAATAGAAATTGGTCACAACCGGAGTCTTCGTGACAATCATTTCCTGATCCACATACTCGATCACTACATGCTCACCAGTTGCATCTGAAATTGCAAAATGAATCATGAATCCAAAAGATGCATGCAGATCATATTGCTGCAACAATTCTACAGCTTCATCCACAGTTGCCGCCTGATTAAGTAACAGCCGTACTGCAGTTGTTGTTGTGATATCCGGTAACTCCGATGTTTGTTCTATGGTTGCCTGATCCTGAATCATATTCACAGAAACTGCCAATCCCTTTTCATTCATGCCATCAATCGGGGCATACAGAGCAGCAATCGTCATGATATAATCCGCTGAAAATAATGCTGAAGCAGCACCTGCACCTTGTTTAATAAAATCTGTATTGATGGTGGATATGGATGCATACGCATCATCCGGATGCGCTTCCACAATCAAAGCGTCACAGTTATACCAATCAAAATTTCGTCCAAAGAGGTATTCTCCGTCTTCGTTTTGTGCTGTGATCGTACTGCACCCAAATGGATTTCCCTGAAAAATAAGATTTCCAGCTCCCTCTACCATACTCGAACTGATATACTGAACCACTTCCGAATCTGATGATGCCCCACCATTTTCCAAAAATTGTGAAAATCCGTCTTTTCCATCGAACCTTACAACGGACAATCCATCTTCTAATTCCGTTATTTCATCTGTAGGATTTACATCTATGGAATCAATACTATCTGAATCCTCAAAACCACCTTGACCAGGCTCTGTACTTTCTGTAATTTCTTCTCCAGGATCTCTGAGACTACCACAACCTGTTAGGACTACAGCTATCATCATCATTCCGCATAAAAATGACTTTTTATTCATAAATTTCATAAATTTCATAAAGCTCCTTCTTTAATTTCCCATCAAATCTGTAATGGATATTTTTGATATTTTATAAGAGAACACCCATGCAAACAGAAAGAAAATAACGGGTACAATGATTCCCGGTGCGATCATACCCAGGACACTGAATGTGGATGAAAATTCTCCAATTCCAAACATCAAAAATACCTGACCAATCATCCTATTTCCTATGAATTGTGATACAACTAGTCCAATCATTACACCAAGGATGTTGATCAGCACAAATCGAAGTGAAAAAGATATCCTTATTTTCTCGGCAGATAGTCCCATACTTCTGTAAATTTCCATATTTCCTGTTTCTGATTGTATTAATTTTGATGTAACAAGTGCTGTTGCAACCAGAATAAAGAAAGCCGAAATCAAATATAGTATGATAATCAGAAGATGCATTACCTGCACAATTCCTGCAAGACCTGACCAACTATTTGTATGTACATCAATTCCCTGATAATGCTCCTGCAGATACTTCATGGCATAATCTCTAACAGAACCATCCTGGAGTATATAATGTTTACACCAAATATAGCCTGTAATATCTCCTATCTTAGAGTATCCTGCTTTGCTCATTCCAATATTACTGCCCATGCCATTGGCACATTGATAAATACCAGAAACTATGTATGACTCCATTCTTCCATCTGCTGCGATTACAACACTATCGCCAATTGATATGTCTTGCTCACTTGCTACTGTATCCGTAATCAGAATACTATTTCCATCACAGACGTTTCCTTCTATAACATGAAACCATTCCACCTCATCCAATACATTTGCAGTATATTCATGACCGTTTAATGTGACACTCTCCATTGCCAGTTCATAGGTATCCTCAATTGGTGAATACCAGTTGATGACCCGCTCGATTTCATCCATAGGTACAGAATTGTTAAATGGCTGCACTCCCAAATCATGTTCCGCCACAGAAAAGCTGTTCATCAGACCTTCTCCATTTGGACCAAGCCATGTCCCCATCTTTCCAACCACAGATAAAAACAGAACCAAAAGTGCAGATATCATTACTACAGAAATGTATTTTTTCCATCCTGAAAGTACTTCTCGAAGGGCAAGATCAACCACAAGTGTTCTTTTTCGTAACTTTGATTGATTTCCTTTTACCTGATCAGTTGTATGATGTAGCGCCTGTATTGGTGCGATTGACAAAACTTTTTTGGTACGGATCCATAAAAAAATATATAGTATCAGTAAAATAAAAAGTAATATAGCAGCCTCATGCAAAACCGGCATTTTAATCTGAATCATGAAACCAGTGGAGGAAACCATGCTTTTGGCTATCTGTGAAGCCAAAAGACCAGATGGTATCATTCCAAAAATTATGGCAAACAATGCAAGCACACCATATAGGAGCAGGTATACATTTCGTATTCCGTCACCTTGTAATCCCATCATTTTTAAGATGGCAATATTTTTCTCCTGCTGCGCTAGCATTCCTGATATGTTATGGCTGATCATGACCAGACTGAATGTAAAAAGTACGACAGAGAAAATCAGCAAAAATCCAGCCAGTATGTTTTGCAGTAATAACATATAGTTCAGTATCGATGCCTTTTGATAAGTAAACTCTGTATAGAGAGGAATCTGCGTATTCTCCTGAATCTCGCTATAAAATGCCGCATCTGATAACTTACTTTCTGCCGACTTTTTAATATGGATCATATTCCCCTGTTTTCCCAGAACGTCAGATGCACTTGCGTTATTGATGATACTAATAACATCTTCCATATCCGTTTCGGATATCAGGAAACTTTTCATATCAATCATGGAACTGCCCATAAATCCATCTGCAAAATATCCTGCTACTGTCAGACTTTTGATTCCATTAGACCTGGATATTTCAAATTGAATAGGTTCTCCAATTTCCACATCGTATGAAGATGCCATTGCTGGAGAAATATATACATAACCGCTTTTAATTTCAGGAGTTTGTATGATCTCTCCATCCGCATTTATAAAACGATATGGCACCGATTCATCATAGGTTAAAAGCTGTCCTTCATCATCGGAATACTGACCGTTAACTTCATATCCGGCATAGACTAGCGATTGTATGTTCATGCTTCCAACATCAGGTATGGACTCTATCTCGGCGCTAACTTCATTTGTAATACTACTAGTCCATATCGTAAAATCCCCAAAACCTAATCGTTCCATTTCCGAGGAAATAGATTCCCTCCCACTAGAAAGAAGTGTGTATGATCCGAAAAGTACCAACATACTGATAAGTATCACGAAAAAGATGCCCAGCAGATTTCCTGTTTGCTTTTTGCAAATTGCCCGCAACAATATAAGATATTTTTTCATGTTACCACCTCATATCTTCCAGCCATTTTTCAAGTTTTTCTTCTCTCTGTTTGTTTTTCCCCTCATAATGTGACAGTTTTAGTTCACCTATTATTTTTCCATCTTCCAGATACAGAAGCCGATTTCCCCGAAGTGCAGCTTCCATATCATGGGTGACGAGCATAATTGTCTGCCCTGCCTGATTCATTTTAGTAAAAAGATTCAGCACATCCACTGTATTGGCTTTATTTAAAGCTCCTGTTGGTTCATCAGCAAAAATAATCTTCGGTTTTCCAATAACCGCCCTGGCTACAGCCGCACGTTGTGCTTCACCACCGGATGACTGCGATGGAAAACGATTCTTTGCTTCTGATAGATTCATTTGTTCCAGTAACAACTCTGTCCTTTGTATTGCTTCTTTTTCTGTAAGATTCGTTGAAATGAGCCCCGCCATCTTAACATTCTCTGCTAATGTAAGGTTACTGACCAGATTCATTTGCTGAAATACAAAGCCGAAATCACTGGCACGCAGTTTCGTAAGTTCTTTTTCTGAAAGCTTCCCGATATCCATTTCCCCATATTTTATTTCACCAGATGTAATGCGATCCATACCACTTAAATTGTACAAAAGTGTTGATTTTCCAGATCCAGAGGTACCCATGATCACCGTAAAATCCGTTTCAAAAATTTCAACATACAGATGATCTAAAATTGTATTATTACCATTTTTTTTCGTAAGATTTTTCCCTGTCAAAATTGCACTGCTCATTTACTACCTCCTTTCCGGCTTTATAATCAATGATTTTTTACCAGTTTTTGAATCCGGTAAAATTTGCTCCACAAATTTAATTTCGAATGTGACATAAGTGATATTTTTCCCGTTTAAGATCTTTTCCATCTGTGTTTTAATCTCTGTCTTTATAGCTTCTTCATCAGCTTGCACTCCAATCTCCGCATATATTTCAAATGCGGTGTCTGATATCTGTTTGAACTGATAATCTATCAATCCATGAATACAAAATCCTTCCACAGACAGTGGATGCAGAAAATCTCTTTTACCATCTTTATCCATAAACCAGAGAATTTCTTCATTACGGCACATCAGTACATCTGCCTTTGTGAACGAAGTGACATCTAACTTTTCATCCTTATGCAATACTAATTGATCGGATATCTGGTAACGAATTAGTGGTTGTGTATAGTTATATAGACAAGTAAGATACATGTTTCCATCCACGACTTCAATCATATTCATATCATCAAACAGGATCATTTCTTTGTCCGTATTTCCTTCTACGCCAATGGCTAAGGATTCACTTGCTCCATAAAAATTAATGATTTCAGCACGAAATGTCTTTTGTAAATATTCTTTCAAACCTCTATCCAAAGGTTCTCCACAGGATATAACCCTTTTGACCGAAACTTCTAATTGTTCCTTTTCTATTAATTCTCCAAGGATTTTTATTGCAGAGGGATATCCTATAATAAGATCCGGCTTATATTCATCCATGCACTTACTCCACTCGGTCAGAGGTGTATTAATATCCAGGAATTTTTGACTGGCACCGACCCCATGGATTCCATCTCCCACTGCCATTGCACCACCATAACGTCCATCGGTTGCTGCAATGTATAAGATTTTGGGTTTCCCTGCTAATAATTTTAAAATCTGATGATTACTCATTCCCCATAGAGCGCCTCTGATAATTCCTGCCAGCATAATGCTCCAGGCTTTTTGATCATATATAAAATATCTTGGAATGCCTGTGCTTCCGGAAGAATGAACCATATGATATTGATTTTTATAAAGGGAGTTTTTACTCTTATTCTCATCAAACTGTAATAATTTGTTTTGTGTAATATCTTTTGCCGTTATCAGGCGATCATAATTTTCTAATAACTGCTCTTTATTGATTGTGGGTAGCTCAGAGAGTGAAACAGTCGATATATTTTTCTTATTAAGTCCTGCTTTTTGAAAGGAATCTCTGTAATACTCGGAATGTGTATATGCGTACTTTATCATTTTTCTAAGCTTTTTCGTTTGTAATTTTTCTATTTTATCTTTTGACTTTCTTACATTTCTCCGCATATGTAAAAGCATATATAGTAAATATAAACGATTCATTCATACCTCCATAAATTATGAATTTTTCACAATAATTTCTCTAATGGCTAACTTTAATCTTCTATATAGATGAAGACCAAATGGAATGGAAAGTGTTTCTGCTAACGCAAAAGCTAACCATACAATGGTAAGCTGATTCATCCATACCCCAATCAGTAAAAAAGGAATCAACAAGATTACCTGTCTAATAAATGCCAGATACATACTGTATACGCCATTCCCTAATCCCTGATATACTGCTGCAAAGATAATCCCTACTGATGAAACAAAGTAACTGATCGACAATAGTCTCATGGCTGGAATTCCAATCTGCATCATATGTTCTGATGCATCAAACAATAGAAGGATTTTATCCGGAATCAGTTCCATGATGATAAATACAATCGTCATAACAATACCCGCAATGATAAATGCATATCGTATCGTTTCTTTGATTCGTTTCTCATTTTTGGCTCCATAGTTATATGCAATTATTGGAATCAATCCATTATTCATACCATTTACTACGATCTGCGCCATATTCTGTACTTTTATTGATATTCCATATATCGCCACTGCGGTACTCGAAAACTGGTATAAAATTGTATTAATAAAAATTCCCATCACAGACATAATTCCCTGCATAATTGCAGTTGGTATTCCAACCTTTAGTATGTTCACTACCTGTCTGCTTGAAATATGCAGTGTAAAATGAATCGGAATTTCTTTATTTCTTTTCACATTCAGATATATTCCTAATAAACCTCCTGCAATCTGCCCGATAACAGTTGCTATTGCTGCCCCTGCTGTGCCTAATGCTGGAAAACCCAGATAACCAAAAATCAATATTGGATCTAAAATCAGATTGACAATAGATGCCGTCCCAAGAGTTGCAAGGAACAATGTTGATTTTCCAGTAGCTATCAATAATCGATCAAACACCCACTGTGTCATCTGTCCAAATGAAAATAGCATACAAATTCGAATATAAGAGATTCCATATTGTGAAATGGTATCATTGCCCTTTGTCTGCCATGCAAAATATGGTTCTACAATTAAAAGACAAAGAATAACGATAATCAGATATGCTGCGATAGCCATAACAAATGCAGCTGATGCAGCCTGTTTTGCCTGTTCCTGATCTTTTTCTCCGAGAGCTTTTGACACTCTGGCGTTTAGTCCAACTGCAAGTCCACATCCTAGCGCAATCATAATAACCTGAATTGGTGTAGCAATAGAAATTCCTGTCAAAGCATCTTCATTAATATGCGAAACAAACACACTGTCAACAAGGTTATACATCTGATTCACAAACAGCGAAAAGATGAGGGGGATCGATGTCGATATAATGAGCTTGGGAATTGGCATAGATCCCATTTTATTATCAGCTGCTATATTTATTGATGCCATACATAAACCTCTTTTCCTAACATACCAATACCTCCAGTTTTCCTTATTATGGTACTAATTTATCATCTTCTCTTTGCAATAGCCAATACTCATTAGTAATAGTTTCCCATGCTTGACGGTTATAGATTGACAGGTCTATAATAAAGACTGGTTAAGGTTAATGACTCATACAAAAAGGAGCATACATGGAATTAAGAGTTTTAGAATACTTTCTCGCCGTTGCAAGAGAACAGAATATTACAGCCGCTGCGGAATCACTACATCTTTCCCAGCCAACATTATCGAGACAGCTCAAAGATATGGAAGAAGAACTCGGTAAACAGTTATTTATACGCGGAAACAGGAAAATCACTTTGACAGAAGAAGGAATCTTACTCAGGAAACGAGCAGAAGAAATATTAGATTTGGTAAACAAAACAGAACAGGAAATTATGCTTTCAGATGACGTTATTGCCGGGGATATCTATATTGGAACTGGTGAATCCGAGGGTGTAAGGCTTCTCATTCGTGCAGGTATGAATTTACAGCAACGATATCCCGATATTCATATCCATACCGTAAGTGGTGATTCTTATGATCTAATGGAACATCTTGACAAAGGACTCTTTGATTTTGCAGTTCTATGGGATCCGGTTGATTTATCTAAATACGATTCCTTACAATTACCATATAAAGATAGTATATGTCTGCTCATGCAAAAAGACAGTCCTCTTGCTGCTAAAGAAAAAATATCTCTTGCAGATTTATCGGAGCTTCCCATTATTACATCAAGACAGCAAACGGATAACACCACACTAATGAATACATTAAAAAAACTTGATATGAAGCTTAACATTGTTGCAACCTATAACTTAATTTATAATGCATCTTTAATGGTGCAGGAAGGTATGGGCTATGCTATCGGATTTGACAATATTATTGATACCTCCGGGAATCGCAATCTGATAACCAAACCTATCTATCCACTTACAGAACTTTCCATGAACCTTGTATGGAAGAAATATCCGGTGTTTAACAAAGCATCCAACCTGTTCCTGCAAGAAGTTTCAAAACTAGTATAGGTGGCCATATAGGCCACCTATTTTATTTAAAAAACGGCCAACGTATTAAGTTGACCGCTCTGCCGTTGTAAGACTATTTAAGTCAATTACTTATCCACTTTCTCATCTGAGATTGTTCTTAAAACTTTACACGGATTACCAACTG
Source organism: Lachnospiraceae bacterium (assembly GCA_028696165.1). Classification (GTDB taxonomy): domain Bacteria; phylum Bacillota; class Clostridia; order Lachnospirales; family Lachnospiraceae; genus JAQVHQ01. The sequence continues at coordinate 41,243 of JAQVHQ010000019.1, forward strand.
CAACAACATTATCCGGAATATCCTTTGTTACAACACTCCCTGCACCAATCACGACATTGTTTCCAATGGTTACCCCTGGCAAGACCTGCACACCCGCACCAATCCATACATCATTACCAACCGTGATAGGGTACGCATATTCCAGTCCTTGGTTTCTACGTTCAGCATCAATCGGATGTCCTGCCGTATGAAAACCACAATCTGGTGCTATAAATACATTATCACCAAATTTTACTTTAGCACCATCTAAGATCATCAGATTATGATTTGCATAAAAGTTTTTGCCCAATTCAATGTTATATCCATAATCACACCAGAATGGTGCCTGTATATAGAAATCACCATTCGTCTTGCCGAGCAGACCTTTCAACAGCGGAATCTTGCTATCTAATTCAGATGGCTTTGTATTGTTATATTCAAAACATATATCTTTGCATCTTTCTCGTTCTTTTATTAAATCTTTATCATAATTTGCATCGTATAAGATGCCTGCTGCACATTTTTCTTTTTCTGTCATCTTTATAACTCTCCTTCTATTGTAAGTTGGTATATTTCTTTCACATCATCATACATGAATCACTGATTCTGCGTACAATACAGCCTTGCCGCTAATATACACCCAGTTGCCATCCATTTTTTCATACAAAATCCCACCCCTTTTAGATGCCTGATACGCTATTAATTCTGATTTTTAAGTCGGTCTGCCCAAAACGGAAAGACATGGCATTTGAGAATGAATCGATATATTGCACTGTAAAAAGTTGTTGAATTAGGAAGTTTCACCAAAGCGGCTGAACTGCTTGGCTATACACAGCCTGCCATGAGCCAGATGATTTCCTCCCTGGAAAATGAACTGTCCATAAAATTGCTTTCCCGTTCCAGATATGGTGTACATCTCACCATGGAAGGAGAACGGCTCTTCCCTTCCATTCAAAAGTCCGTGGCTCAGTATGCATCCATGAAAGAAATTGTCAAGGAGATCAAGGGGCTGGAGACTGGTATCGTCCGTATTGGAACAATTTCCAGCATATCGTGTCACTGGCTCCCACCGCTCATTAAAGAATTTTGGGAAAGCTATCCAAATGTACAATTTGAAATGCACCAGGGCGATTACACCTCGATTCCCGAATGGATACGTACCGGACAGGCAGACTTTGGATTTGTCAATCCAGATGCCCTGGCTCCCCATGTGAAATGTGAATTTCTAAAAGAAGGGGAACTTCGTGCTGTATTACCTAAAGATCATCCTCTTTCCAATAAGACTTCTCTTACATTAGAAGATATCGAAAAAGAGCCATTCCTCTTGTTAGAAGAAGGCTCTCTTAGTGAACCCTTGGAAGCATTTAGGAACGCTGGACTGACGCCCAATATCCGATTAAGGGTTCACGATGACTACTCCATTTTATCAATGGTTGAAAGTGGATTGGGTATCAGCATATTGCCTGAATTGGTATTAAGAAAAACAAACTATAATGTTACAATTCTTCCGCTTGATCCTGTTATCAAGAGAAAAATAGGGTTAGTTATGAAAGAGACAGATACGTTGCCAATCGCAAGTAAATACTTTATTGACTTTCTTATGGACCACATCGATGTTCTCCCGTGATTCTAATGTTCCAATCACTTTCTAATATATAAGCCGGATTTCCCAATAACAGGATAATCCGACTTTCATTTCATGCTTTAATTACAGAGTAACAGTCTTAGGATCTTCTGTAAACGAATAGATTGTAGCAGCTCCATTTTCAAAGTACAGAACAGTCATCAAATTATCATCTACTGTATACATACTGCTGAGTGCAGCTGTATTATCATCCATCATGGCAACTCTTGCTTCACGGCGCAAATCCTCTTTTACAGTTCCTTCCACGCGAATCCACTTGCCCTTACTCATTCCGCAGATTTCAACTTTACCATTCTTCATCATCTGATTGTATACGTTCTTTTTATTGTTTGTTACGAAGTAAAGTTTTCCCTCAAATTCACAAACAGCTCCAAATGGGCGAACATGAGGCTGTCCATCTTCCTCTGTTGCTAAATAAAATGTACCACATGATTTTAAAAATTCCAATGCTTCTTTCATATTGTTCGTTTCCTTTCTTATTGACTTTTTTTGTTTTTTCGATTACGATGTCATTATAATTTTAAAGGAACATAAAAACAAGTACGATATTTAATGATACCAGTATCAGAAAGGATACCACATGGCAAAAAAAGAATTATTCGGATTATGCCCATACGTTACATCACAGAAAGTGTTAACTGGGAAATGGTCAATGTATATCTTATATCTTTTATCGAAGGAAGCACCTATTCGATTCAATGAACTTCAACGGCAAATGCCTGTTGAAATGACTCATACCACTTTATCTAGGCAGTTAAAAACTTTGGAAGAAGAGGGGCTGATAAGTCGCATTGAGTATAATCAAGTTCCACCAAAGGTGGAATATTCTCTAACTGATATTGGAGCTAAATTTGAAAAAGTTCTCGATGTCCTTGGTGAATGGGGTGAAGAGTATATTGATTATTTAAATCAGAAATAGAAGTATGAGTTGTCGCTATTTTCCATTGTGGAATGATTCCGTCAGTGAGAATGCCTGCCGGATGGCTGCACTGGAACGTGCAAAATTAGACTATGTGGGTAATAAGCAGTCGATGAAATGAATGGCAAGGAAAAAGCAGCCAACCGTATTTAAGTTGACTGCTATGCAATCTGGAAGATATACTAATCTTTTTTACTATTAACAAACTTTTTTAAAGATAAAATTTTATCTTCGATTTGTTTTATTACAATCTCGAATTCTTCATCAGATTTCCCTGTTGGATCATCTAATCCCCAATTATCGTCAAACGGTCTTCCGATGAATGGACAGCCAACATTGCACCCCATTGATATTGCAATATCAGGGCTGGGAATATCTGCAATTAGTTTGGAATACTGTTCTATTTCCATATCAATCCCATATAGTTTTTTTATGATTCTAACTGCGTCTTGATTAATCTGCGGTTTTATTTCTGTACCAGCAGAAAAACTATCAAACGTATCCGATGCAAAATGTCTGCCTAATGCTTCTGCTATTTGACTTCGGCAGGAATTATGAACACATATAAATGCGACTTTAGGTTTTATATTCATTTGACACTCCTTAGAATCCCAATTTGTGAAGTAATTTTTCTACATCAACAGGCTTTAACACTTTCCCCATAGATACAACTTTATCATTAACAACTAAGGCTGGCGTACTCATTACTCCGTAGCTTACTACTTTTTCCATGTCAGTTACATATTCTACTTCTACAGACAATCCCATGTCAGACACTGCTTTCTGTGTATTCTCAAATAATTCATGACAAGATTTACAACCTGAACCAAGCACTTTCATACAGCAGATTCCAGTAATTGTCTCTCCACAACAAGTTTCTGTTGTTTCTGAAGAATTACAGTTACAGCCTTCTTCCATACTATTGGCTTCCACCTCTGGTGCATTTCCATTACAAGCACACGCTGGTGCTACTTTTTCTTCTTTCTTTTTTCCGAATAATCCCATGACTATTTCCTCCTTAAATTTGCTGTAATTGTTATATAAATAGAAATTGGAAGATATTGAAACCATATCCTACAATGATTATTCCAAGTGTGCAGATTAGAATAAATGTTCCTAAAAGTTTAGGTTTTACTGCTTTGCGAAGCATAATCATAGACGGAAGTGACAGAGTCGTTACTGCCATCATAAACGAAAGTACTGTACCAAGCTGTGCCCCCTTTGCAAGCAATGCTTCTGCAACGGGGATTGTTCCAAAAATATCTGCATACATCGGAATTCCTAAAGCTGTTGCCAAGACAACACCAAACGGATTATTAGAACCAAGCACCATTTCAATCCATTCTTCTGGTATCCAGTTGTGAATGACTGCACCAATACCTACTCCGACTAAAATATATGGGAACACTTTTTTAAATGTAGATATCACTTGGTCTTTTGCATAGACCAGTCTATCATGAATAGTAAATTCATCTGCTTCCAAATCAATACTTGATGCATTTCTGATAAATTCCTCCACTTGATTTTCCATGTGAAGTTTTTCAATAATTGTTCCACCAATCACTGCCACCATCAGTCCAACGATTACATAGATAACCGCTACTTTCCAACCAAATATACTCATCAAAAGTACAAGCGACCCCAAATCAACCATCGGCGAAGAAATCAAAAAAGAAAAGGTTACTCCCAGTGGCAGTCCTGCACTTGTAAAGCCTATAAACAGGGGAATGGATGAACAGGAACAGAATGGTGTCACAGTTCCAAGCAATGCTCCTATAATATTAGCCCAAACACCATGAAATTTTCCCATGATTTTCTTGCTTCGTTCTGGTGGGAAGAAACTTTGAATATAGGAAATAATGAAAATCAAAAAACATAGCAAGATTGTGATTTTTATTACATCATAAATGAAAAATTGAATACTTCCTCCTAATCTCCCTGATATATCCACTCCAACAGAAGTTAATAAATTCCCTATCACTGCGTTTAACCATTTCATACCCAAAACTTGATTTTGAATAAACTCCCAAATCATTCTCCACTACACCCACTTCCATCTTTACAACAGGACAGCTGTTCGATAAAAACTTTAAATGAGTTCAATGTTTCACAATTCAAGGAATAGTGATGCCATCTTCCTTCCTTCCAATCATTTACTAAACCACATTCGCCTAAAATCCTCATGTGATGAGATAAGGTCGGCTGTGTAATATCAAATGCTTCTAGCAGCTTACAACCACATTTTTCTCCATCAGAAAGCATTTGAACAATCTGTAATCGGTTACTGTCTCCAAGTGCCTTACAAATTAGTGCTACATCTATCGTGTTCATATTGTCCTCCTTACATAGATATCCATCTATGTTTCTATTTATACACTATACATAGATAGTTGTCAATGTTTTTATAAAAAAAAAGAGGAGAACCAATATGTTATTTGATTCTCCGTTGACCACCTTCCTATTCCCATTCTTTCCATATTATACAGTGATTTCGATTCCCCCTCGGAACACTACCGTTACTGTTTTCTCATTTTCCACTCTTATATGGTCCACCAGTCCGCCCCAAAGTTCCTCTCGGAATTCTGTTTGTTCCTCGTCCAGTCCCTGCAGGCTCTTGATGAAGTTCATCAGGATTTCCCTTGTATCGTTCTTCTCCTGGATGTCTGATTCCAGTTCTTCAAACCTCGAATGCTTCTCCCCATAAAGGATTCGGAGTTTCTCTTCTTTCTTTGCGTACTCCGTTTGGTCTTGTGCGACCTAGGCATTCTCTCTGATGAGGTTTTCGATGTGTTCTGCCATCATGATCAGTTCCTGTTCGATGCCGTCACGTTCCAAGGTAAAGCTGCCTGTATCGCATACCGTGTCGATAAGTTCCTGCAAATTGGCTATGGCTTCATCCTTTTCATCAATCAAAGTATTCAGTGCCTTGAGGAAGATTTCTTTTATCTGCTCTTCTGTAAAGTGTGGGCTGTTGCATGGCTCGATACCTTTGCCGTACTTCCTGTTGCAGCGGTAAATAACCTTTCGGTACTTGTTCCTCGAATGCCATACCTTTGAACCGTACCATCCTCCACAGCATCCGCATTTGTACCCTACGCTGCCTTTGCCATCTGCAAACTGTTTTCTCTTGCCCCAGGTGGTGTTCTCCGAAATGCTCCGGCTCTCTTCCTGTGCAAGGGAACTCATGATGGTAATCATCAACTCGCCCTTGGCATCAAGTGTCCAAATGTTTTCTTTCTCGAAATAAATCTCCACACCCTTTTCCCGCAGCTTTCTGACATTGGAAAGGGAATCCGCCGTGTTTCGTGCAAATCGGCTGACCGACTTGGTAATAAAAAGCAGACTACAGTCCATTATTATGACTCTAATCCGCTTCTCTTGTTTGATTTATATTCTTATATCATCTGCTCGACCACGACACGTTTCTTTCCACCAATCAATTGCAGAAATACAACTAATAGAATCCCCGCTGCAAATGAAACAAAGCTGAAATTCTGGAATGACAATGCTGACACCGGAGTTTCCAATGTTGTCGGTCCCATAATAATCGCATAAAAAGATCCTATCATCAATCCTATGATAGTGTACATCGTCTTCGAGCGATATCTATCAAGACATATCTTGATTCCCTTTACCACACTAAGTGCACCAGCAATTACCCCTATTCCAAAAAATGATAATCCAAAGAAATACGTTAAATTAAGATGCAGTAATTCTTTTACCCCAGTTATCACTGGCATATATAGCCCAAAAATAAGCAATAACGTTGAACCCGATATTCCAGGTAAAAACATAGCTGAGATTGCAATCATCCCTGCAACAAATACATATATCATCATCGGTAAGCTTAATGCATTTAAACTTACCCCCGTCATAAAGCTAGTCTGATTACATAACGTAATTCCTATTACAACAGCCGCTCCTAAGACTGCAAAAATAATGTTTCTTTTATTTTCAGCAAATGATGCCTTTTCCTCTTTTAATACAAGCGGGATTGAAGCAAGAATAAATCCCATAAACAGTGAACTCACAACATAAATATGTGATTCAAATGCACTGGATAATACCAAAACCGCTCCAATCATTCCAGTAATCCAACCAATGCCCATTTTCACAAGGTAGAAAAATGCTGCTTTTCTTTTGTCGCTTTTTTCATATATTAAATCATTAATGCTCCCAATAAACCGATCATAGAATCCTAAAATAAATGCAATCGTCCCACCTGACACACCTGGAACACTGTCTGCCATTGCCATACAGACTCCATTAAAAAACTGTTTTACCATTCCTTTTTCCTCCATTGTATTTTACTCCACTGACTATATCACCGAAGGTTAAACATCAGACTGAGAAATGTTAAACATTATTTAAACAGTTTTCATAAACTGTGCCTAATTGCCTTCCTATCTGTTCAATTGCTCTTGATTTCACAACACGATAGCCTTCCTCAACAAGAATTGGCAATCTGTTTTCTAATATAGACCTTGTCTTTTTTTCAAATTCATCCAGACAAGATGCCTTATACACATCCTGATTTGGTTTAAGCCAATCCTGATACACTGGTATATCTCTTAATAATACTGGTATCTTCATTGCTAAGGCTTCTAGCACTACAATTCCCTCTGTTTCCTCTTTTGACGGAAACAGGAAAAGATTGCATCCCGCATATGCTTCTCTTAACTCATCCTTTTTTGCATATCCAGCAAATTTTAGATTAGGCAATTTTGTCTGCACCGCTTTTCTTACCTTTAGGGGAACTGTATTAAGATTAGTCGCACCGTACCAGATAAACTGATACTCTGGCATTCGCTTTGCAAGTTCCACAAAATCAATCACACCTTTACGATCAATCGTCAATCCTACTGACATAATGATTTTTGCATCACTTCCATATCCATATTTCTTTCTAAAGGCATTTGAAGCAACCTTTTCTTTTTCGTAATAATCAAGATCTATACCATTAGATACAGCTGTAATTTTTTTATTTATCCCATAGGACACCAAAAGTCTTTTGGAATATTCCGTTGGAGTCACAATATAATCCCCAGTGCAATAACAGTGACAAATCCATTTTCCAAACAACCAATCAAACAGGTTTGAACCAAGGTACGAATTACGAAAATCTTCTTTAGTTGAATGAGCATGAAATACAACCGGAATTCCTTTTTCATGCGCTTTATGAACAATTTTTAAAGAATCCGGGAATATCGTATTGATATGAACGACATCTGCATCCTCTAGGCTCTGTGCCAATTCAATTCCGTTTATTGTCAATGCCCTCCTCTGATGATAGATTGCTCTGCCAACACCACTTTTCTCAATTAATTTTTGCATCCCTGAATATAAATAAACTCTCACTTTGAACTTCACTTCCTCTCTCTTGCTATGCCATCAATCCAATTACTGTTTGGAAAATCTGATTTAACCCCATGCTATAAGCAAAGATCGCCAGTGGTTTCCCTAGTAAAATAATCAACGTGAACCTTTTCAGCGGCATTTCACTTATCCCTGCCAGATAACATAGAAAATCATCCGGAGCAACTGGCAGAAAAATCAATAAAGCAAAAAGTTTTTCAAATCGATTTTCTTTTTTCAGAAATCTACTGTATTTTTCATAAAATTTTCCACCCGTGATTTTCTGTACAAAATCATGTCCCAAATGTCTCGCAATTAAAAATGCACACACAGATCCGATACAGATTCCAATATAGTTGAATATAAAACCTTTCACTGCTCCAAAAAAAACGACACCATATACACATCCCACTGCTCCAGGCAAAATTGGAAGCACTACTTGCACTGCTTGAATGAGTACGAACATAACGGGTGCCAATATTCCACATTGACTAAGAAAAGCTGTCATTTTTTCTTGATCTGTAAATATTCCATTTTGATATCCATACACTGTTGCAACAATCACAACCGCTGTACATACATACAATATCCATTTCTTATATTTATCCAGCAATAGAGTGAATTTGTCCATAAATCTCTTGCCCTTCTTTCTGTGGTAACACTGTACAAATCGTTTTCCGGTATATCCTTTCTATTTCCATTCCAAATTTATTTGCTGATATTTTCGAGGCATATTCTTTCGCTGTCCTCTCCATAGACAGATACATGTTTTGTTCAAATAACTTTTGATATCCGTCCAGAAACTCATCCTCTGAGGAATAAGAATATCCATCCTTACCATCTTCTAATATACCTTCTAAGCATTCATCGCTTCGAACCAACAACGGTTTACCAGATGCCAAAGCTTCCAGATAAGTAAGGCCCTGTGTTTCACTCCTGGAAGCACAGACAAATATATCTCCAAGTGCATAGTAATTCTGTATGTCTTTCCAATCTGCTGCTCCTGCAAAGATAACGTTTTTTTCCATTTTGTATTCTCGCACTAAACTTGACAGTTTCTCTTCTTCCGGTCCTGATCCAACAATCAGTAAACGCACCATGGAATCCATCTGTACTAATCTTTTGGTGAAATGAATCAGTTCTTCTATATTTTTCTCTTGCGAAAGTCTTCCAATACTGATAAGGATATGATTGTCACCAGTTAAATGAAACTTTTCTTTCAGTTGTTCAACTTGTTTACTTTCCGTCTTAGCAAATTTCATCATGTCGATTCCCGTTGGCTGTACCATAATCTTTCTTCTGACCGCATATCCATTGAGCAACTTTTTTATCTTTTCAGTCGGGACAATCACTGTATCTGCCTTATTACAACAATATCTGCTGAATGCCTTTACAACACCTTTCAATTTCTGGTTGCCAGGAATTTTCAAATAATGAGTATAATCTTCATAAATGGTGTGATAGGTATGAACCATTGGAATATTCAATTCTTTCGCTGCTCTTCGTCCTACATGTCCTATTGCAAACTCTGTCTGTGTATGAATGATGTCCAGATGAAGGTCTTTTATCTTCTCGATCCATCTATTTGCAAATTCATAACTCATTCTTCTATCTTTCAGCAGTACAAACGGAAGACTTTTCATCCGGAACACTCCTGATTCTTTTTTCTTAACCTCTGGATTGCTCACCGTAAACACATATACCTTGTTTCCTCTTGCTTCTAACTCTTTTTTTAACTGATATGCCGAGTTGGCAACTCCATTTATTTCTGGATAATATGTATCTGTAAATATTCCTATATTCATAAAAATACCCCTTTCTGTTTATCTGTACTCATTCTATCAAATGCAGATAAACACCAAAGGGGTGATTTTTAAATTATATATAAACAAACTTTTTCTTGTTACTAACGGACAATTCGTTTCTTCTGCGCTGCATACACGAATATGATAAAAGCAGATAGCATGACAGTTGCTACAGCCACACCCAGCATAGCATAAGATATTGGCTGACCAAACAGATTATAAGTTGTTGTTCCACCAAAAATCGAAGACAATTTACCAAGTGAGTTAAAACTAAAATCTACAATTGGCCACAATAATTTCTTTAAACCAGATCCAAAGATTTCCGTTGCCATTCCCACTAACAAAACAATAAAGGAAACTCCAAATGCACCTGCCTGATTACTCATCAAAGCTGAAATCAGTAATGCTACCATAGAAAATACAATCGCTATGAACACAATCCATAATACGGAAACAAGTGCAAACTGACCGATGGTGAATGCATATTGTGCTGTTCTGAAGCTTGCCAGGCATCTCATTGAAAATCCTGCACCTGCCATATTTCCAGTTGCTGCAAAAGTACCAATAAATGTTCCTGCTACAAAAAGGATACTCATAACTACAGCCGTGATAACACCAGTAATAATTTTCGATGTAACAATTTCTTTTCTTCCCTTTTTAGAGCAAAGAACAATGTTATCCATTCCGGTTCTGACTTCCTGGGTGAAAATTGGGGCAATGAAATACGCAATTGGGAACAGTAGCAGCAGTAATACATTCATTCCACTCCAATTTGAAAACAAACTGTCCCAAAAAGAAACGTTTTCAAAAGTAGGAGCTCCCAACTCTTTTTCTGTTTCTAATTGCTTCTCATAACGTGCATACTCATAACTATTTTCCTGCCCTGACGCTTGAAGTTCAGTCAGCTTATCCTGTAAAGGTGCAATTCCAATCAGATTGTCAATATCCTGTTTCCCAGCTTCTTTCCCCTCGTAATAATCATTGACTGCTGTATTGAAATCTGCATAATCTGCATTGAATTTCAATACAGGATCTGCCATTTTGTAGTGATCAATTGCCTCACCAGAACCATACTTATTTTTTGCTTCCGTATACGCATCTGTTGATACAACTCCCTGTGCTTCATCCAATGTTCCCGTATGTTCTTCTACCATGGAAGTATAGGTATTATAGTTTTCCGTTCCGCCATAGCTGTAGTAAGTTGTAGAAAATCCCATCACAATATATACAACTAATAAAATAGCAAGAACAATTAAATTTTTCTTATTTGTCAGTGTTTTGTGTAATTCTAATTTCAATAATCTCATTTTTATGCCATTGCCTCCTTATAATTGAATTCGTATAGATAAGCATCCTCTAAATTTGGTTCCAGATTGACTGCTTTTTCATGCGGCCGGCTGTTAGACAGCACGCGTATATCAATCATATCTCCATTTGGCACTGCATTACTGATGACATGATTCTTTTGAAATCCCATAAGCTTATCCGGAGCAATACTGCATTCCCATACCTTCCCATTCATTCGCTGCATATAAGCACGCCCATCTTCCATACTGCCAACCTTGCCATCTTTTATCATGATGATTTTCTTTGCTACAGAATCCACATCGGAAACAATATGTGTGGACAAAAGTACTGCCCTATCCTTTGAAAATACAGAAATAATATTTCTGAACTTGATACGCTCATAAGGATCCAGTCCTGCAGTAGGCTCATCCAGTATCAGAATTTCCGGATTGTTCAAAAGAGCCTGGGCAATTCCAAGTCTTCTTTTCATACCTCCGGAATAATTCACGCATCGTCTTTCCATATCGTCTGTCAGATCAACCTGCTCTGCTAATTCCTTGATTTTCCTGTCTGCTTCCACATCACTAAGACCTTTCAGATTCGCTACATATTCCAGATACTGTCTTCCTGTAAAATTCGGATAGAAATCTAAATCCTGTGGCAGATAGCCAAGCTTCGCACGATATTCCTTGTCGCACTTCTTGCCATTGTATAAGACCTGTCCTGATGATGCTGGAATAAGCCCTGCCAATATTCGGATCAGAGTTGTCTTTCCTGCTCCATTTGGTCCCAGAAGTCCATAGATTCCGTTATCCATCTTGAAAGAAACACCTTTTAGTACATCTTTCTTTCCATAGTTTTTCATCACATTACTAATTATAAGTTCCATAGTCTTTTACTCCTCTTCTTTCATTTCTTTGTTTATAAATTCTTTCATTGATTGACCGCAGTTCCAGCAAAATGCAGCTTCTGCTGATACAATTGCTCCACATTTATCACATTTTCGCTGATATTCATTTCCACAATTACTGCAATAATTCTCGTTCTTCTGTCTCAGATGTCCACATTTCTTGCATGTTCCCTTCACACTGGTATAAATGTACAGTGCAATGATTGCCCACATGTTAAAGAATAATGTTAAGATTACCCACAATGCTTTTTTACATCCGGTTTTATTTGCCTTTTGATATGCCCATACCATGCAAAGCAGCCAATATGCCATTCCCCAAATACCAGATATTCCCAAAACCACACCTGCCAAAACCTTATCACCTGTTGTCAGATTCATACTCTGTTCAAAATCCATATCTGAATAAACTGAGTCCCAGTTATGATCACCTCTGATGCTCCATTCTCCATGCCATTCATCACCATAGCTTTCATGTCCATGTGCATACCACTCATACTCGTTCTTTCCAGAACTTTCTTCGACTGTTTGGTCTTTGCCATTTTCATCTGACTCTGCATATTCCTGTAGCAGTTCTTCTCTCTGCTGCTGATAAGTTTCTTCAAGTTTCATAAACCTGTCTCCAAAGTTCTGATACAACACAACTCCCGAAGCTACTGCAAAGACGACTCCTGCAACAATCAAGCCAAGAAAACCCTTTTTTAAATTCATTTTTGATACTTTGTTTTTCAATTTTTCTACCATGTTCTTTGTTACCTCCTCTTCTTTATGCTCTTACTTTACAGGAGACACTTAAAATTCAAAGTTAGAATTTTTAAACAGAACTTAAACAAAAATATAATTTTACATGCAAAAACAGCTGCATTGCTGCAGCTGCCCTAAATTTAATCTTTATATATTCAAACGATACCCAGCTCCCCAGACGGTCTCAATAATCTGTGGATTCTTACTGTCTTCTTCTATTTTTTCTCTGATTCTATTGATATGGACAGCGACTGTTGCGCTGTCTCCAACATAATCGTATCCCCATATCTTTTCAAACAATGTTTCTTTTGAAAACACTATATTGGGATTTAATGCAAGGAACTTTAACAATTCAAACTCTCTATGTGGGAACTTGATTTCTACATTGCCTTTATACACCTTCCAGCTTTTCGTCAAAATACGGATATTACCAATTGTGATCGTTCTTTCTTCTATAATTCCCTCATCATCATCTCGTTCTCTGTTGCTATTTGTCAATCGTTCAAATCGCTTCAAATGTGATTGCACCCTCGCCACTAATTCTGCTGGATCAAATGGTTTTGCAATATAATCATCTGCACCAAGACCCAGACCTCTGATTTTATCTATGGATTCTGTTTTTGCCGTTACCATAAGGATGGGAATGTCAATTTTGTCTCTGATTTCTCTGCAAATATCATATCCATTGCCCCCTGGGAGCATAAGATCCAGTATTAAGAGATTGAATCCACCATTCATAACCAATTCCGGCACATTTCTGCCATCTGCCTTTATTTCAACTTCATAACCACTAATTTCTAGGTAATCCCGTTCCAAAAAAGCAATTCCTTCATCATCTTCTACAATCAATATTTTCGCCATCACAATCCTCCTTACTCTTCAACTGTTAATTCTATTTCAACCAAAAAGCCATTTTGATTTTTAGCTGTAATCGTTCCACCATGTTCTTCTACAATATATTTGCATACATATAATCCAAGTCCACTGCCATCATTTTTACTGGTTCTGGATTCATCACCACGATAAAACTGTTCAAATACATGGAGAAGTTTTTCGTCATCTATGCCATTTCCATTATCCTTAACGGATATCACAACATCTTTATCTCTTTTCTCCATACTGGCAGAAATTTCCACTACAGATGCATCTGCATACTTTAAACTGTTTTCAATCAGATTATCAAATACTCTCTTCATCTGTTCTACATCCATCTGAACAAAACAATTTATGATTTCTTTTTTTAATGTAATAGAGTATCCTTTTTCTTCAGCCTCTATCTGCTTCTCTGATATATATTTTTCCATCCAACTGTTCAGTTCTGTCTTCTGCAAGAAGAACGGCATGTTTCCTGTTTCCAATTTTGAAAAATAGAATAACTTTTGAAGCAGTTCATCCATATCACATGCTTTTTGATATGACATTTCCAGATATCGCTGCTGTTTTTCCGGTGTATTCGCAATACCATCCAGCATGCCTTTTACATATCCCTTTACTGAGGTGAGCGGTGTCCGTAGATCATGAGAAATGCCTGATACCATTTCTGTTCTCGCTTTTTCATAGGCAGCGTTTTGTTCCATACCTGCTTTCAAATTTTGCTGCATGGTATTAAATGTGCTGCATACTTCTAAAAATTCATCTTTTTCATCATATGTAATCGGTGTATCCAAATCTCCTTGATTTATTCTCTGTGCCGCATGATTCAATTCTTCCACAGGTTTCATAATTTTATTGATAAGTCTTTTGGTAAATATCTGACTACAGAACAATAAACCTGCAATTACGATAATTCCCATAATCACAAAGACAATAATAAACATCTCAAACATACCACGGTCCATCCCCCAGAGAGAACGGCTTGTTTCACTACAAGCTACATATACATTATAATCAGTACCGTCCGCCGTTATGATACAGCGTGCAATTGTCACTCCCTCCATGTTATATAGTTTCACCTGCTCTGATGAGAATGCCGTATTTTCAAAGGCTTCAATAAACTCTTCTTCACTATGACGTACATTCGAATACTGTACCTTATTCTCCATATCTGTCACATACAGCTCATAATTATATGCGCCTGCCTTCTGGCTTAATGCTTCCCATGAATCTGGGATTTTCTGTTCTTCCATAAGCAATGTCTGTATATCATAAATATGATCAGCAAGTCCCGCCTCTTGTTCCATTCCAGACATATACTCATCTTTAAATATTCCAAAAGCTCCACCAAATACCCCAAATAGAATAAGCAGCGAAACTAATACGATTGCTGTATTTGATATAAAAATTCTTTTTTTCATTGTCATATTTTTTTACCTCTATGAAATAGTATTTTGTCTGAATTATCAATCACCAGCATTCCTACACTATAAACAATGCAAGCAATCATGATACCAATGATTGCACCACACAATACATCGGTCGGATAATGCACCCCTACATATAATCTTGAAAACCCTATTAAAGCAGCCAAAATCATAGCAGGTATACCATATTTTTTAGGAAGACTAAGCAGCAATATACTTGCCACTGCAAAAGAACTGCCCGTATGTCCTGATGGAAATGAAAAATCATTTGGTTTGTCAATCAAACACTCCAGCCCTGATAGCATTTCATATGGTCTGATTCTACCAATCAAATTTTTCAATATCATATTATCAATTATAAAGGCAGCCACTAATGAACACAATGCCATGATTCCTATTTTTCTTGTCTTTTGATGGAAAAGTAGTCCTATCGAAATTACAATCCATATTGCTCCAGCATCACCCAGCCTAGTGATAAATGTAAAAATGGGTGTAAAGAAATCATTCCTCAATACGTCTTGAATCCACAATAATATTCCCTGATCCATCATCATTATATTTTCAAACATAAAAATATCATCTCCTTTTATTTATATCTAAACTATCACACGGACATAAATATGGAGATGATAAGTTTTAAACAAAATATAAACGTAACTGTTCAGTACCCTAATATCTAACAAGTACTATATTTGTGCAAAACAGAGAAAATAATTTTTCTGTTTTAGCACCAGTTTTAGGTTTTTAGAAAGGTTATCCACCACTTCCATCTGATT
>JAQVHQ010000020.1 GCA_028696165.1 Lachnospiraceae bacterium
AAATATGGGCTTGATATGAGTACACAAAAGATGTATATTAATTCCACAAGTCATTGCCTGATATTTTATCAGTGCATCGTGGGTGAACTCTACACTATTATTTCCGAAGGTAAATTTACGCAATCTTCTTTCTGCTTATTTCTTTTCAGAATAAACCAGATAAGGTATAATGTAAACATGAAATAATGTGCAGTGACAGGTGGGGACAAGCAAGTTACGTATGCATTAATATAGAAAGCGACGAGGTGTGTATATTATGGTTAGTATTGATACAGAAAAATGTATTGGATGTGGAATGTGCGTAAAAGACTGCATCGGATTCAATATAGCGATAAAGGATAAGAAGGCAGCTGTTAAAAGTGATTGTTTTCTATGCGGACATTGCGTGGCAGTCTGTCCGGTGAATGCGGTATCTATTCCGGAGTATGATATGGCGGATGTGGAGGAATATGATGCAGAAAGCTTTAAATTGAATCCAGAACAGGTGCTTCACAGTATTAAGTTTCGTAGGAGCATCCGCAGTTACAAAGCGGAAAAGATAATGAAAAGTGATCTGGAGATGTTGGCTCAGGCAGGACGATACAGCGCAACAGCTAAAAACAATCAGGATTGCTGTTTTGTATTTGTACAGGAGGAAATGGAGAAATTAAAATCTTTGGTATGGGATTTCATAGATGAGATTGACAAGCGGGAAGGTCGCAATGTGGCAAGGGAAATACTTCCCTATATTTCATTTAACAGACGAAGAAAGACGGATGAAAAGGATGATTATCTGTTTCGTAATGCTCCGGTAGTCTTATTCATCACATCCGATTGGCCGCTGGATGCAGGACTGGCAGCTCAAAACATGGAAACTATGGCGGTTTCTCTGGGGATGGGTGTACTGTATAATGGCTTCTTGAGCAGGATTGCTGATGCTAATGAAGAATTAAAAAAATATCTGGACATAGAGGGGAAGACTATAAAAGCATGTATGTTGTTGGGATACCCGGATAGAAAATATGTCCGAACAGCGCCTAGAAGAGAAGCGAATGTGATTTGGAAATAATAGAAGAATTATAGTTGTAGAATATATTATAGTATATAGCATTTATAATGCATTATATATAGGCAAAGATAAAAACGCAATGCAGCTTTTGCTGCTAGAGCCGGTAGGTAGCCCGGCCGTGTTGCATCAAGTATACTAAGTCATACTTGCTTGCAATGTAAGTAACCTTCCCTCCTTGGGTCGTCCATTCTTTGCTTGCTACAAAATCTAAAGGAGGAATCGTTATGGATAAGACGATTGAAAGATTTACCATTTTTTTTGAGGAGCCATTCTGGGTCGGTGTATTTGAACGGATATCGGATGGAAGGTTATCGGTATGCAAAGTAACATTTGGTGCAGAACCAAAGGATTATGAAGTATATAGATATATCCTTGAGAATTATAGTAGATTAAAATTTAGTCCGGCTGTTAAAACCGATGTTAAGAAGTCTGCAAGTAATCCTAAACGAATACAGAGAGAGGTTAAGCGACAACTTCAGGACACAGGGATTGGTACGAAATCTCAGCAGGCACTTCAACTACAGAGGGAAGAGATGAAAACAGAACGCAAAAAATGCAGCAAAGAGCAGCGGGATGCAATGAAAGAGCGTATGTTTGAATTGAAACAGCAGAAACGAAAAGAAAAGCATAGAGGGAGATGAAGTGAATACTTATTAGAGAATAACCGACAAAAGAAAGCAGAGAATGTCGGGCAGATATTCCCTTTCAGAGATATACTGTTATTACAGCAAAGGGGTGATGAATAGTGGATTGGATGCAGGCGGTCAGTGGCGCATTAAAATACATGGAGAGCCACCTTACAGAGGAATTAACTGTTGAAAAAATTGCGGAACAGGTATGCATTTCTCCGTTCTATTTTCAAAAAGGATTCAGCATGTTGTGTGGTCTTACAGTTATGGAATACATTCGAAACCGAAGGCTGGCACTGGCAGGCGGAGAACTGGCAGCAGGTGAGGCCAAGGTTATCAATGTGGCCATGAAATACGGTTATGATTCTCCGGACAGCTTTGCAAAAGCATTCACTAGATTCCATGGTGTATCACCTTCGACGGTACGAAAAGATGGAACCATGATTAAATCCTTTGCTCCGTTACAGTTGGAAATATCATTGAAAGGTGGATATCTTATGGATTACAAAATCGAGAAAAAAGAAAGCTTTACTGTATTAGCCAATGAAAAAAGATTCAATTATGAATCTGCAAAACAGGAGGTTCCTTCATTTTGGAGAGAACATTATGCATCGGGAAAAGGCCAGTATATATGTGGAATGTTCGGAATCAATGTGGATGAGCAAATGGGAAATGAAAGTTTCGAATACCTGATTGCTGATATCTATGATCCGACCAAAGAGGTTCCGGAGGGACTTGTGGTTAAGACAATTCCGGAATTTACTTGGGCAGTATTTCCATGTAAAGGTTCGATGCCGGAAGCACTGCAGGATGTGAATACGAAGATTTTCACAGAATGGCTGCCAGCTTTAAAAGAATATGAATTTGCAGCTGGATATTGTGTGGAAATGTATGACAATCCGCAGAAGTATGAGAAGGGTACTCTGGATGAGAACTATTATACAGAAATCTGGATTCCGGTGAAAAGAAAGTAATACAAAATAACATAGAAAAAGGCTCTGTGCAGTAGAATGCCAGAGCTTTTTTGCGCTTAATTGCAAAAACTAATAAAATAAATTTACTTCCTGTTTCTATAGATGGTACAATACAAACATAAACCGAATCTGTAAAAGCGAATCAATGAAAATAAAAGGGGGATTAACAATGCAGCATAAAGTAAGATTAACAGTGATAGACAAAAAGCTATATCCAGAATTACAGACACAATACTGTGCAAATCCGAATGCAGGGGAATGTTCCTGTTATAACATCGGAGATGAATTCATATTTGAACGATACGGGAATGCAGATGATTTCTGGCATATGGGGTTGGGAACATTAGTGAAAACAGATTATGATCCAGATAAGATAGCAGGTGGGAAAAAGATACCGCATTGTTCGGAAGCCTGGGACGCTATTTCGAGATACATATATACGGGGCTGCAGGGCGGCTCTATTATGCGCAGGTGGATGAACGATGACCGAATTATGATTACCTGCTGTTCTGATGGAACAAGACCGGTTATCTTTAAAGTTGAGAGACTGGACTATAAAGCTTTGTATATAGAGGGGATTGGCTGTGATAAGTGCAGAAATAAAATATCTGATGCATTAAGCACTGTAGAGAATGTCAAAGATGTAATCTTTAAAGATGAATTTACAGAAGTGTTTTTAGAGAAAGAAGTAGAGGACGAGATGTTAAAATCAGTTGTGGAGAACTGCGGAGGGTATATGGTGACCAGGATAGAGTAATATATTTGATGTAAAATAGCTTAAAAAGAAAAACCTGTGTTTACTTCTTTGAAATAGTAATATATAATCTACTAGAATAAGGAAGAAAAAGAAACATTGCAGATATATTTCTTCTCAATATAAAATGAACAAAGGACAAAGATTATGAATTTTAAAGAGTGGAAACTGGGTCTAAAACACGGGATTCCCATCTGTCTTGGATATTTTGCGGTATCCTTTGCCTTCGGTATTCAGGCTGGCAGTATAGGGCTGACTGTGTTCCAGACTTTTTTAATGTCAATAACAAATGTAACCAGTGCGGGTCAATTCTCTGCTCTGGGCGTAATTGCAGCAGGTTCTTCCTACTTTGAGATGGCCTGTACACAGTTGCTTATTAATATGAGATATTTACTCATGTCCTGTGCATTGTCCCAGAAAGTGGATACACGGTTTGCATTTGCCCATCGATTTGGGATGGCCTATGGAGTGACAGACGAAATTTTCGGAAGCAGCATCTGCCATCCGGGACCGTTGAATCCATTTTATACATATGGATTGATGAGCTCAGCAATTCCAGGATGGGGAATCGGTACACTGCTGGGAATTATCTGTGGTAATATATTGCCGGAGAATATTATCAGTGCATTAGGCATCGCTATTTATGGGATGTTTGTAGCTATCATTATTCCAACAGCGAAGGTAGACCGACGGGTTATGACGGTTATTATTGCAGCCATGTCATTTTCATTTATTTTTAAAATCGTACCATTCCTGGCGAAGGTTTCTTCCGGATTTCAGATTATTATTATAACGGTGGTAATTGCCAGTGCAGCAGCACTGCTTTTCCCGAGAACAGAGGAGGAAGAGGATGCGTACTAATATTTATATATACATTGCAGTCATGGCTATTGTGACGTATTTAATTCGAATGCTCCCGCTGACTCTGATTCGTAAGAAGATTACGAATAAATTCATCAGGGATTTCCTGTATTATGTGCCTTATGCCACACTGGCAGCGATGACATTTCCTGCTATCCTATATTCAACTTCTAATGTGTGGGCGGCGACGGCAGGATTTTTAGCAGCACTTGTATTGGCTTATAGAGGTAAGAGTCTTTTGACAGTAGCGGGATCGGCCTGTGTGGTAGTCTTTATACTGGAATTGATACTTCACTAATTGAGTCTAAATAACACACAAAACGGAAAAATATGGTTTATATTGCGAAAATTATACTTTCTATGAAAATATCTTTCATATAAGAAATGTTTGTGATATACTATATGCGAATCAAGTAAAATACTAATAGAATATGTGCAAAATAGGATTTCATGCGTCAAGTGTTCATTGGATGGGGAGTTGCCGTGAAACGAAAAGCATGTCTTACGATATGAAGTCCGCGCCCGTTGCAATTAATAGATGAAAACATCTTGTATTGTAAATGGATACAAGGTGTTTTTTCGTTTTTTACATTGTGGTTAATTGTATGCACGTCAGAAATCTGATTGGAGGAAAAAAGAACATGATGGATGACAAGAAGATTGAAGAAGCGGTACGGCTTTTTCTGGAAGGTATAGGAGAAGATGTGAATCGTGAGGGCTTACTGGAGACCCCGTCCAGAGTAGCACGCATGTGTCACAAGATTTATGGTGGACTGGAAAAAACACCAGAGAAGCATCTGAGTAAACAGTTCCATGCTACAAACAATAACATAGTGTTGGAGAAGGATATTACCTTCTATTCCACCTGTGAGCATCATCTGCTCCCATTTTTTGGAAAAGCACATGTGGCATACATACCCAATGAACGAGTAGCCGGCTTAAGCAAACTGGCAAGAACTGTAGAAGTATATGCCCGCAGAGCACAGATTCAGGAAAATCTGACAGCGCAGATTGCGGATGCATTAGAAGAGTATTTAGAGCCTCAGGGTGTTATGGTTATGATTGAGGCAGAGCATCTCTGCATGTCCATGCGTGGCGTGGAGAAGCCGGGAAGCAAAACTGTTACCATGATGACACGCGGAAAATTCGCGGAAGATTTTCAGCTGCAGCAGACTTTCTTGCAGATGGTGAAGGGTTGATTAGATGGAACGTGTAGACAGAATATGGAAACAGGAGCAGTATCAGAAGGCTTATAAGAAACTGGTAAGCCTGGAAGAAGACCGCATTTTCTGCAGACATACACTGGAGCATTTCCTTGACGTAGCCAGACTGGCATACATATATAATCTTGAAGAGCAGGCTGGGATAGATAAAGAACTTATCTATGCCGCTGCTCTTTTGCACGATATAGGGAGAGTACAGGAGTATGAAGATGGTACCTCTCATGATATCGCCAGTGTGGTTTTTGCGGAAAAGATATTGCCGGAGTGTGGATTTTCAGAAATGGAAATCAGGGAAATAACGGAGGCAATAGAAGGACATAGAAATGAGAAAAAATCTCAAAAAAATATAACGGGCGGATTGTTAGCCACTTATTTAAAAAAGGCAGATAAAAAGTCACGTAATTGTATGGTGTGTTCTGCTGAAGCAGAATGCAAGTGGAGTATGGAAAAGAAGAACTTTGACATAGAATATTAACAAAGGAGACATTAGTGATGCGTATAGGAAATAAAGAATTTGATGTAGCCAATCATACTTATATTATGGGAATTCTGAATGTGACGCCGGATTCCTTTTCTGATGGCGGGAAGTTCAATCATATGGATGAGGCTATGGCGCATGTGCAGCAGATGATAGAGGATGGAGCTGACATTATCGATGTGGGCGGAGAATCTACCAGACCAGGATATACGAAAATCTCAGACGAAGAAGAGATTCAGAGAGTGACACCAATTATTGAAGCTTTAAAGAGTCGATTTGATGTACCGGTATCTATTGATACCTATAAGAGTCAGGTGGCAGCTGCAGCAGTGCAGGCGGGAGCTGATTTGATTAATGATATCTGGGGATGTAAGGCGGATACTAAGATGGCTCAGGTAATTGCGGATACGAAAGCTGTGTGCTGCCTGATGTACAATCGTGAGGAAGCCGTATATAAGGATTATTTAAAAGATGTAATTTCTGATTTGGAAGAGTGTATTAATATTGCCAGGGCAGCAGGTGTTGAAGACGATAAAATCATCCTGGATCCCGGAGTTGGATTTGCCAAATCCTATGAACAGAATCTGCAGATAATTAATCATCTGGAACTTCTTAATGAACTGAACTATCCGGTACTGCTGGGCACTTCCAGAAAATCCGTAGTTGGCTTAACACTTAATCTGCCGGCGCAGGAGAGAGTTGAAGGAACTGTAGCAACCAGCGTTGTGGGTGTTATGAAGAAGAGCGCTTTTGTACGCGTTCATGATGTGAAAGAAAACTATCGTGCGATTAAAATGACAGAGGCCATCTTAAGGAGCTAGGAAAATATGGATAAAATTTATATCAAGGATTTAGAGTTATTTGCAAATCATGGAGTATTTCCGGAAGAAAATCGATTAGGGCAGAAGTTTATCATATCTGCAGTGTTGTATACAGATACCAGAAAAGCAGGCATGACAGATGATTTGAAAGCATCCATTCATTATGGAGAGGTAAGTCTTCTGATGAAAGAGTTTGTGGAGGGACATACTTTTCAGCTGCTGGAGACTGTTGTGGAGAAGCTGGCGGAACATATGCTTATGGAAGTGCCGAATCTGCATGCGGTAGAATTAGAATTAAAGAAACCATGGGCACCAGTGGGTTTGCCATTGAAGACTGTTTCGGTCAAAATAAAAAGAAGCTGGCATAAAGCTTATGTAGCATTTGGCTCCAATATGGGAGAGAAAGAAAAGTATCTGGACAGGGGAATCCAGCTGCTTAGAGAAGTAAAAGGCTGTCAGGTCAGACAGGTGTCTGATTATATTCAGACAGAACCCTATGGATATCTGGAACAGGATACTTTTATGAATGGATGTCTGGAAGTGGATACCCTGTTGACACCAGAGGAATTGTTGGAACAGTTGCATGTGATTGAACAGGATGCAAATCGGGAACGAAAGATTCATTGGGGTCCTAGAACTCTGGATTTGGATATCATTTTTTATGATAATGATATTATAGACACTCCAGACTTGCATATTCCACATATTGATATGCATCACAGGGATTTTGTGTTGCTTCCAATGAAACAGATTGCACCATATCTGCGCCATCCGATTTTAAATAAAACAATGATGGAACTGGCAGAGGAGCTAAAAGAGCAGACGATTTAGCCGGTAAATATTCAAAGTCGCGGGGGAGACGCAGAGTGTACTTGAAATAGAGATATTGATAAGGGGTATTTATGCAGAAAAATAAAAAAGAAAGAATGAAAAAAATTAGAAGTCGAACAGACCAGATTCAAATCGACCTGGATTATCTGATTATTCTTGGAGCAGATGTGCGGGGATATATGCCATGCGAAGCTTTGCGCTGGCGTCTGGATACTGCGGTGGATTATCTGCGCCGTCATGAGCAGACGAATGTAGTGGTATCTGGCGGACAGGGAGCGGATGAAGAAATAACAGAGGCTTCCTGTATGGCCAATTATCTTATGCATATGGGAATTGCGAAAGAGAGAATCTGGATGGAAGAGCGGGCAACCAGTACCTGGGAAAATATTTCATTTAGTTATGCATTGCTTGAAGAGCCAAGAGATACCTATAGGATAGGGATTGTAACGAATGGATTTCATATTCCAAGAAGTCTGGCTGTGGCGAAAAAAATAGGAACTTATGAAGTGTATGGAATTGCAGCACCTATGGATGATACGATGAAAAAAATCATTTATTCAATTCGTGAGATTTTTGCGCTTTTATCCTATAAGCTGCAGGGGAAGATTTAATCTCATCAAGGAAGTTATAACAGTAGAGGAGCAAAAACATGACATTAGCACAATTACGATACGTGATAACAGTGGCAGATACCAAATCAATGAATGAAGCGGCCAGAAGTCTGTTTATTTCCCAGCCAAGTTTATCCAGTGCGGTGAAAGAACTGGAGCATGAGATCGGGCTGGAACTGTTTCGGCGGACAAATCGAGGCGTTGTGCTGACACCAGCGGGGGAAGAGTTCTTAGGCTATGCCAGACAGGTAGTAGAGCAATTTCAGCTGGTGGAAAATAAATATATTGAAAAGAAAAACGAGAAAAAGAAGTTCAGTGTATCCATGCAGCATTACACATTCGCAGTCAATGCATTTGTGGAGATGGTCAAACAGTATGGAATGGATGAATACGAGTTTGCAGTTCATGAGACGAAGACCAGTGATGTCATTGA
This sequence comes from Lachnospiraceae bacterium, assembly GCA_028696165.1. Taxonomy (GTDB): domain Bacteria; phylum Bacillota; class Clostridia; order Lachnospirales; family Lachnospiraceae; genus JAQVHQ01. The sequence continues at coordinate 8,664 of JAQVHQ010000020.1, forward strand.
AGATGTCAGGAATTTTAAGAGTGAAATTGGCATTCTTTATATGAATGACTTTAATCAGAAAGTATTAAATAAGATTTTAAAGGAAGCAGGACTGGAATTCCATGAGATACTGACCTGCCGGGTATATGTATATCTATGGAAAAATCATCCGCTGGCAGATAAAGATGTAATTGCACTGGAGGAATTAGAGGAATATCCATGTCTTTCCTTTGAACAGGGGGCAAACAATTCTTTTTATTTTGCTGAAGAGGTTTTAAGCACATACGAATACAAGCGATTAATCAAAGCCAATGACAGGGCAACACTTCTGAATCTCATGGTTGGATTAAATGGATATACACTGTGTTCCGGGATTATCTGTGAGGAGTTAAATGGCAGTGAGTATTGTGCCATACCATTAAAAACTGAGGAGATAATGACCATTGGATATATATCTAGAAAAGGAATTCCGATAAGTCCATTGGGAAAAAAATACTTAGATGAAATCGCAAAGTATAAGGATAAGGCGATGTAGATGCGAAATGATAAATATAAATATTTCAGGAGGAAAAGAATATGAGCGATATAAAGGAAAGTGCACTTGAGCTGGTTGGAAAGACTCCACTTATGAAATTGAGCCGTTATGCTAAAAATGCCGGGATTGAAGATGCAGTGATTTTAGGGAAAATGGAGTATTTAAATCCGGCAGGATCAGTCAAAGACCGTGTGGCTTTGGAGATGATTGAAGATGCGGAAAAGAAAGGCTTGTTAAAACCTGGTGCGACGATTATTGAGCCTACTTCAGGAAATACTGGAATCGGTCTCGCAGCTGTTGCAGTTGTGAAGGGATATCACGCGATTCTCACATTGCCGGATACCATGAGTATGGAGAGGAGAAATCTTCTGAGTGCCTATGGAGCAGAACTGGTGCTGACAGAGGGCGCTAAAGGTATGAGTGGAGCTGTTGAAAAAGCCAATGAACTGAATAATACAATCCCCGGTTCTATTATCTTAGGACAGTTTGACAATCCGGCCAATGCACAGGCACATCGGAAAACTACAGGACCTGAAATCTGGGAACAGACAGACGGTAAGGTGGATATCTTCGTGGCAGGGATAGGCACCGGTGGAACGATCACTGGTGTGGGAGAGTATTTAAAGAGCAAGAACCCTGATATCCAGGTAGTAGCAGTGGAACCTGCAACCAGCCCGGTATTATCAAAGGGATATGCAGGAGCCCACGAAATCCAGGGGATTGGTGCAAACTTTGTACCGACAGTTTTAAATACAGAAGTATATGACGAGATACTTCCAATTGAAAATGAGGATGCCTATATAGAAGGAAAAGCTTTTGCAGTAAGTGAAGGAGTTCTGGTGGGAATATCATCAGGGGCAGCATTAAAAGCAGCAGGAATTCTTGCGGCGAGACCGGAAAATAAGGGGAAAGTGATTGTTGCCCTGCTGCCTGATTCCGGAGACAGATATTTATCTACTCCGTTATTTTCCAGTGTGGAAGAGTAGAACGGAAGTGTTTTGCATTTCCAGATATGCAGATGTTAGAGTTATCAATTATGAAAAGGGACAGCCAGCTATAGGATAAAACTATAACTGGCTGTTCTTTTTTCATATTAGACAAGTAGGAATTAAAATGATATTATATCCTTGTAAACAGATAGGAAATGAAAGAAAAGGAAACGGAGAGACTTACATGAGAGTAATTATACAGGATAACCGAACCGTGATTTATGATGTCATGTGTTGTTAAAATTTAGATATAGCTGTAACAGATAGAAGAGAAACTAAGTATCGGAAATAAAAGTATGAATAATTAACAATAGATTCCAAACCACAGATACTAAACCAATAAAATAAGAGAACAGGACAAGATAAGAGCCTGTAGAATGGAGATTATTATGAGTAAAAAAACATATGCAGAGAGAAATTTCAAATTCGAGACATTACAGTTACATGTAGGACAGGAACAGCCAGACCCGGTTACAGATGCCAGAGCAGTACCGATTTATCAGAGTTCTTCTTTTGTATTTAAAAACAGTGATCATGCAGCGGCAAGATTTGGTTTAAGTGACGCTGGAAACATTTATGGAAGACTGACAAATCCTACAGAAGATGTATTTGAACAGAGAATTGCTAAATTAGAGGGCGGTGTTGCCGCTTTGGCAGTAGCTTCAGGTGCAGCGGCGATCTCTTATACCTTCCAGAACCTGGCTCATGCAGGTGACCATATCGTAGCTGCTAAAAATATCTATGGCGGCACTTACAATCTTCTGGCACACACTCTTCCGGAATATGGAATCACAGCTTCTTTCGTAGATCCCTTTAATTATCAGGAGATTGAAGATGCCATTCAGGAGAATACGAAAGCAATTCATATTGAAACATTAGGAAATCCTAATTCAGAAGTAGTAGATATTGAGAAGATTGCAAACATTGCACATGCACACAAGATTCCATTGGTAGTAGACAACACATTTGCAACACCATATCTGGTTCGCCCGATTGAGTATGGTGCAGATATCGTGGTTCATTCTGCGACAAAATTCATCGGCGGACATGGAACAACTATCGGCGGTGTCATTGTAGACAGTGGAAAATTTGATTGGATTGGAAGCGGAAAATTCCCTTCACTGACAGAACCAAACCCTAGTTATCATGGAATCAGTTTTGCCAAAGCTGTTGGACCGGCAGCATTTGTTACGAGAATTCGCGCAATCTTACTTCGTGATACCGGGGCAACACTTTCACCGTTCCATGCTTTTATATTCCTTCAGGGATTAGAAACCTTATCATTAAGAGTGGAAAGACATGTGGAGAATGCATTAAAGGTAGTTGATTTCCTGAAAAATCATCCACAGGTAGAGCGTGTAAATCATCCTTCTGTATCAGACAACTCAGAGCAGCAGGAATTATACAAGAAATACTTCCCGAATGGCGGCGGCTCTATCTTCACCTTCGAGATTAAAGGCGATGACAGAAAGGCCAAAGACTTTATCGATAATCTGGAACTGTTCTCTTTATTAGCCAATGTGGCAGATGTGAAGTCTCTGGTTATTCATCCGGCTTCTACTACACATGCAGAACTCAATGCAGAAGAGCAGGCAGACCAGGGGATTAAAGAAAATACCATTCGTTTGTCTATAGGTACAGAAAATATTGACGATATTATTGAGGATTTGAAAGAGGCCTTTGAAAGTTTGAATTAAAGAATATAGAAGATGTAAGTAAAAGAATAGCTGCTGGGATGTGCCAGACCTGTTCTTTTGCTTACATCTTTTTTTAATTAGGGTAAGAAGTATGGAATAAATATCTTATTTTAGAAAAAACTAAATTAATTTAAAAACATTGAAAAAATAAAGAAGATAATGTATGATACTCTCAAAGTGCACTCAAATTAATTCAGCCTATTGTTTTAAAATAATATTATAAAACAATATTATAAAGCAATATGAAAGAACTTTATTAAATCTGCATATATAAAGTATTAGAAAATCGGGGGATTTTATTATTATGGAAAGTGTATCGAGAAATATACAAAAAAATGCTTTGGAAAAGCTGGAGTATGGAAGCGTGCGTATAAGAGACGAGTTTCTGCTTCATAGTTTTGATTTGGAGAGAAAATATCTGCTTTCTTTAGATATGGACCGTCTATTAGCAGGATTTATGGAGACAGCTGGTCAAAAAACTGCAGCGAAGCGTTACGAAGGATGGGAAAGCACGCAGATTCAGGGACATACGATGGGGCATTATCTGACGGCATTGTCTCAGGCGTGGGCATCTACGGGAGATGAGATTTTCAAGGAACGGGTGGATTATCTGGTTGAGAAGCTTGCAGAGTGTCAGCGGGCAGATGGATATCTGTTTGCATCGGGAGAGGAACTTTTCGATTGGGTCGAAGATAAAAAACCGGCATGGGTTCCCTGGTATACGATGCATAAACTCTTGTCGGGATTGGTAAGTGTGTGTAAATATACAGAAAATAAAAAGGGATATACGGTTATGGCAAATCTGGCAGACTGGGTATCTGGGCGTGCCCTTAGCTGGTCCGATAAGGTGCGTGATAATGTGCTGGCGGTAGAGTATGGCGGGATGAATGATGTACTTTATGATATTTATGCGCTGACAGGCAATGCTTTATATATGAGAGCTGCGCACCGGTTTGACGAGATGAAATTATTTCAGTCGATGGAACAGCGGGAGGACATTCTAAATGGACTTCATGCAAATACAACCATTCCTAAGATTCTGGGAGGTTTAAAACGATATTTTGTAACTGGGCAAAAGGAAACTTTTTATCTCCATATGGCGCAGAATTTCTGGGGTATGGTTGTTAGTCATCATACATATATTACGGGCGGAAACAGTGAGTGGGAACATTTCGGACATCCGGATATACTGGATGCCGAGCGTACAGCGTGTAATTGTGAAACATGCAATTCATATAACATGTTAAAACTGACCAGTCTCTTATTCATGGCAACGGGGGAGAAGCAGTATGCAGATTATGATGAACGGACTTACGTGAATGCTATTCTCTCTTCACAGAATCACGAAACAGGAATGACTACGTATTTTCAGCCTATGGCTTCAGGATATTTCAAGGTATATTCGACTCCATACAATAAGTTCTGGTGTTGTACAGGTACAGGAATGGAAAATTTCACCAAACAGGTAGAAAATATCTATTATTGCGGAGAAAATATTCTGTATATAAATCGCTTCTTTGCTTCGGAAGTACAGTGGGAAGAACAGAATCTTACGTTAAAGGTGGAAGGGAATCTTTTGCGGGAAGAGACATTTAGAATAAGAATCCAGGAAACAGGGATAACGGATAGAAAACTTGCAGTACAGAAAGACATGGATGAGAATATTGACCAGGTGTCGACAATTGCTATACGGCAGCCTGAATGGATGGCTTATTCGGTATTGCCAAAAGTATCGTCCCAGTCCCCATGTGAAGTGACAGAGGAAGAGGGCTTCTGGAAATTGAAAAAATGTTGGCGGGAGGGAGATATCATTGAACTGTCTTTGCCAATGCAGATGCAGGTGCATGGATTGCCGGATGCAGATAATGTGGCAGCATTTACTTATGGTCCGTTTGTCTTAAGTGCAGACTTTGGCAGCTTTGATATGAAGGAATCCAGTACAGGAGTGGATGTAACGGTTCCGACTAAGAGTCAGGAAATAATAGATTCGATATTGTTAGATACAGAAACTTATCAGGATTGGAAGGGACAAATTGGAGCGCGTCTGAAAAAGACAGATGGTAAGATGGAGTTTCAATTAATGGATGCAAAAGGACAGAAATTTATTTTTGCTCCACACTTCCTTAAAAATCAGGTTAGATATGGTATTTATTTCCATATATTTGAAAATGAATCAGAAGTTTATGTAAACTATAGGCAGGAACAAAAACGAAAGCAGAATATTCTGAACAATCAACATGAAGTTATTCCCTTAGGAAATGACCAGTATGAATTGGCTTTTCATATTCAGGGACATGAGACTGATTCGGTGACAGCAGCAGGAAAACGTGGCCGGGTGGCCAGTCCGTCAGGCTGGTTTTCCTATGAGATGCAGATTCCGTCCAAAGCGTGCTGTCTGAACATGACACTATCCAGCCAGGCTACAAGCTATAATATATATCTGGATGACACACTTTGGATTACAGATATGTCCAAACAGTTCTATGAGAGGGGATTTTATCAAAAAGAATATGGATTTCCCGAAGATGTCTTAGGAAAGCGCGTGCGGGTAAAGCTTGTAAATACGGATAAAACAAATAACTTTAGTATTTATAATGAATTATACATATCTGAGTTGGAGGAAAATGAAAATGAATGTAAATAAGAATCAATTTGCCCTTACACCGCCGATGGGGTGGAATAGTTATGATTATTATGATACCACTGTGAACGAAACAGAAGTTAAGGAAAATGCTGCATATATGGCGAAGCACCTAAAGAACTATGGTTATGAATACGTGGTTGTGGATATTCAGTGGTATGCTTATGGTGCAGGAACTATGAGGGATAAGTATCAGTATATACCATTTGGAAAAATGGGAATGGATGAGTATGGCAGACTGTTTCCGTGTGTGGAACGCTTTCCGTCAGCGAAAAACGGACAGGGATTTAAGCCGCTTGCAGATTATATACACAGCCTGGGTCTTAAGTTTGGCATACACATTATGAGAGGAATCCCCAGACTGGCTGCGCACATGCATCTTCCTGTGAAAGGAACCAGTGTGACTGCAGATCAGATTGCCAACCCGGGCTCCATCTGCGACTGGAATCCGGATATGTATGGACTGCGGGACTGTGATGCAAGTCAGGCATATTATGATTCAATCGTTGAACTATATGCCCGGTGGGGCGTAGATTTTATCAAATGTGATGACATCTGCAATACACATGCGTTTATCAATAAACCCTATGATGGAAAACATGAAGTGGAAATGCTTCACCGCGCTATAGCAAAATGCGAAAGGCCTATAGTTCTTAGTTTATCACCGGGACCGGCACTTTTAGAACAGGCCGGTCATTATATGGAATATGCAAATATGTGGAGAATCAGCGATGATTTTTGGGATAACTGGGGATTGCTGCGCCGTATGTTTGATTATTGCCGGCAGTGGGGAAAGTATGTAAAACCAGGATGCTGGCCGGATTGTGATATGATTCCGGTTGGTAAATTGGGGCGAGGATTTGCTGATGAGCGGCAGACTTATTTTACAAAAGAAGAGCAGAAGACTATGATGACTTTGTGGTGCTTGTTCCGTTCGCCGCTTATGATAGGCGCAAAACTTACGGATATGGATGAAGATACACAACATTTGCTGACTAATGAGAAATTACTGAAACTGCATAGGGAAGGAAGTTATCCGGGATTGATTGAGATGGATGCGGAACATGCAGTCTGGGGAATTTATTCAGAAGGTGGAGCATTACAGGGGATCGGAGTTTTTAACTTTTTAGATAAAGAAAGAGAGTTAGAGGTGAATTTGCCGGATTCCTGGGAGAGAAAAATAGAAGAGATTTGGAGTGGTGAGCAGATTTTTGTTGAATCAAAGAAACTGCGTGTACAAGTGTTAGGACATGGCGTTAAAGTGTTTAACATGTTGTAAAGATGCAAGTAGAAGTCAGACATAGAGAGACGAAAAAATGACAGAAGTAAGCAGGCTGAAATGACCATCGGGGGCAGGCGAAAACGGAAACAACCTGACTGAAACCGTCAAAAACAGACGTACGAACTAATTTCGTCTGTTTTTGACGGTTTCAGTCAGGTTGTTTCCGTTTTCGCCTGCCCCCGATGGTCATTTCAGCCTGCTTACTTCCGTCATTTTTTCGTCTTACAAGTCATTTCACCGTTACTCGAATCGGTTGCCTGTTCTTTCTAAATCTTCATCAATCTCATTTGGCACATATTTTCTAAATATCATGATAAATACATTGGATGTCAGATAAGCGGTTATTCCTGCACCACAGATAATTACGACTCCCATAAACGGACGGAAGAACAACCCAAGGAATACCATAGAACCCACGATAATAAGCAATACCACAGACAACACAAAATGCCGCAGCGACATAAGCAGAGCCAGTTTTACATTTTCGAAGATGCTATTCTCAAACTTCGCCTGAACAGGAAAGATATATAGCGATGTCAGAACAAAAGGAATCAAAAAGATTGAACATCCAACAATCATCATCTTTCCCATGCCATCATTCAGGAAAAGTCCGTATCGGATATCTGTCACAAATAAAAATCCCATAACCAGCATAATCAGCCAAATGATAGTTGATTGTTTTAGATTTTCCTTAAATGATTTCCGGAAATTTCTATATACGTAATTTTCATCCGTTCTTATTAACTTCATACAGCTATAATAAAGTGCTGTAGTAGAAGCACCTATTGTCACAATAGGAAGACTGTATAAAACCCAGATAAAATGCAGGATAATCAGGTTTGCGAGGAAGTTTAAAGCTCGCATCAGCGGGCTGTCTATTGAAAATGCTCCCATGTCAGGCCTCTCTTTCTTATATTGATTCTGTCGTTTTTGGTTACTTTCTATCTAAGAGTATACGTGTTTTTGTGAAAAATGTCGATAGAAATGGCTGTTTAATAGTTCACAAAAATGTTGAGAAAAAACTGTAATAATTTACTAAAATCTAAAATACTACTTGAAAATCTAAAATTAATGGTGTAGGATTTTACTTAGATGTAATTCTTAAACCGAATAAAACTTAGGAGGAACCTATGAACAAGACACAGATACGGACTACAGAGTATAATCAGCCATGGATAGCGCAGCGTGCAGATCCTTATGTGTACAAACACTCCGATAACAGTTATTACTTCACTGCTTCGGTACCTGCTTATGATCGCATCATACTTCGAAAAGCAGATACTATAGAAGGATTAAAAGCGGCTGAGGAAGTAACTTTATGGACCAGGCATGAGGAGGGGGAACAGAGCATTCACATCTGGGCTCCTGAGATTCACTATATCTTTGGCGGGTGGTATATCTATTATGCTGCAGGAGATAAAGATGATATTTGGGAAATCCGTCCTTATGTCTTACGATGTACAGGGGATGACCCTATGACAGATGAATGGGAAGAGATGGGCATGATGCAGGCGGCTGATGATGATTTGTTCTCTTTTCATGCATTTTCACTGGATGCTACAGTGTTTCAACACCGGGGAGATTACTATTATATCTGGGCGGAAAAAACCGGTGTAGGAAAGATGGTATCTAATCTTTATATTGCCAGAATGCAGGCGCCAAACAAACTGGCAACCCAGCAGATTTTGCTTACCACTCCTGATTACGGATGGGAACGAGTGGACTTCTGGGTTAATGAAGGTCCTGCGATTTTAAAACATGATGGAAAAATATTTATGACGTTTTCGGCAAGTGCAACAGGCGCCTGCTACTGTATGGGGATGATGTACATAGACGAAAATGAGGATGTGTTAGATCCTAATGCCTGGACCAAATTAAATCATCCGGTATTACAGACTGATGAGGAAAAGGGAATCTATGGACCGGGACACAATTCTTTTGCCATGGCAGAAGATGGCGTCACACAGCTTTGTGTCTACCATGCAAGACAGTATGATAAGATTCAGGGAGATCCATTGTATGACCCTAATAGACATGCTATGCTGATGAAGGTAACTTATGATGAGAACGGATTTCCAGAATTTAGGTATTCTGTAGTTTAGATAAAAGTAAAATAAAATTCACTATAGTAAAATATAATAAAAACAGGTATATAAAACTGTCAATATCTGACAAACTTGTCATGAAGCAAAAGAAAAATCTAAAATATTATTGTTAAATCTAAATAATGGTGTTATCATGTGTTCAGGTTAAGAATTACATGGTAACGGATCAACAGGAACTTTTAAAAGAGTATTTAAAGGAGGAAGAAACATGAGATTAAAGAAAGCGGTAGCAATGGGACTTGGCCTTACAGTGGCAGCAACTACTGTATTAGCAGGGTGTGGAAGCTCTAAAGACAGCAGCACAACAGCAGATGGAAAGGCAAATCTTTCTGTATTCATTTTCGCAAATGACCACGAATCAGAGATTTATAACAAGATGTTTGAAGAGTATAAGGAAGCGCATTCCGATACAATCAATGACATCGATGTGCAGATTACAACTCAGGACGAATATTCAACTACTTTAACTGGTATGATGACAGCCGGAGATTTGCCGGATATCTTCTACGTAGGACCAGAATCAGTAAAAGAGTTTGTTGATAACGGATATATCGAGAACTTACAGCCATATCTTGACAAAGCAGGAATTACTACAGAGGGTCTGTCAGCGCAGGAAGCTTTAAACAGTTATCGTTACGATGGTTCACAGACAGGAAGCGGAGACATCTATGCACTTCCAAAGGATGCATCTGTATTTGCATATGCTTACAACAAAGATATGTTTGATGAAGCTGGAATCCCTTATCCGGATCCGGAAAATCCATACACCTATGATGAATTCGTAGAAGTTTGTAAACAGTTTACAAAAGATACAGACGGTGATGGCGAGATTGATCAGTGGGGCTGTGGTACAGCAGACACATTTATGATGTATCAGTACATCTGGTCAAATGGTGCTTCATTCTTAAGCGATGACCATAAGACAGTAACAATTGACACACCTGAATTCAAAGAAGCAGTTCAGAAATACGTTGATTTAACTTTAACTCATAAGGTTACACCAACCGTTGAACAGGATACTTCACTGGGTGTATACCAGAGATGGTTAGCTGGACAGGAAGCATTCTATGCATGTGGTACATGGGACGTAGCCGCTTTTGAAGATAAAGAAACATTCCCATTCAACTGGGATTTATGTGGATACCCAACACTTTCAACTGGCGTTTCTCAGACATGGCTTGGAACTGTAGGCTTCTGTGTATCTGCAAACAGTGAGAACAAAGAAATCGCTACAGACCTTGTTTCATACTTAAGTACAGATGAAGAAGGACAGAAAGAACTTTCTGGTATTACTACTGGCGAATCTATTCAGCTTCCTAACATTACTTCTTTAACAGAAGGCGAATTCCTCAGCAGCATTGAATCCGGAGATCTTGCATTCCCATCTAATGTAGATGTATTCTTCAACTACCTTGGTGGAACTGATAAATATGCAGGTAAATTTATGGAAACAACTTATACACCAAACTCTGAATGGATGGATTTATTCTTTGAAGGCTTTGCAAATGTAAAGAACGGCAGCACAACTGTTGATGATTATATTGCACAGGTTCAGCCTCAGATGCAGGCAGCCTTAGATTCTGCATGGGCTGACGCAGAATAAGAAAAACTTTAACTAGGCTTTATCCTGAAAGGCAGGTTTGAATATGGCTGAAGTAAAAATGAAAACAAAAAAGAAATTAAGTAAAGCTGCTCTTCGAGAAGAGCGATGGGGACGCGCGTTTATCGCGCCCCCATTCATAGGCTTTTGTCTGTTTATGGCATTCCCGATTGTGTTTGCCTTCGTTGCCAGTTTATCATCCTGGAACGGTATCAATGGTATAACAGATAACTTCGTAGGTTTCCGAAATTACATACAGTTATTTACAGATGTAAAGTTCTGGAAAGTAATGGGAAATACTATTATTTACATGATCGGTATTCCGATTGGTATGATTTTAGCCCTGGTTATTGCCATCGGTATGAATCGTAAAATCAAAGGAATTAAGATACTGCGTACAATTTATTATATTCCGGTTGTTTCTTCGCTGGTTGCAGTATCTATTGTATGGATGTGGGTTTACAACTATGATTATGGATTATTAAATTCAGCGATTAAAGCTATTTCCGGTACGCATGGTCCGAACTGGCTGGGCGATGAGTTCTGGGTTAAGGTTGCTATGATTATCTTCATGGTATGGAAAGGCCTTGGAACCTCTATAATCCTGTATTTATCCGGACTGCAGACCATTCCGAGAGATTACTATGAGGCAGCTAAGATTGATGGAGCTAATGGATTACAGTTGTTTAGAAATATTACTATGCCACTGGTATCACCAGTAACTTTCTACTTATTGATTATGGGACTCATCGGTGGATTCCAGGTATTCGTAGAAATCATGGTAATGGTTCCAAAGGGCGGTACCAATTACAGCGCAGCAACTATTGTATTCTATTTATATGATAAAGCATTCAGTAACAGACAGATGGGTTATGGTTCTGCTATGGCGTTCCTGTTATGTATTATTATCTTTATCGTTACTGCAATTAACTTTAAGTGTCAGGATAAATGGGTTAAAACTATAGATTAGGAGGTGGGATAAGATGGCTAAATTAGATGAACAGGGTTCAGAGATGAAATCAACAAAAAGTAAAGTGATTGATATTGTTGTATTTGTATTATTGGCAATCGGTGCTATTTGCATGATATTCCCACTGATTTATATGGTACTCAGTTCTTTCATGACCAAAAACCAGATTTTATCTGCAAATTTCTCTATTATTCCAGAACCATGGAAATTTGGTAAATATGCAGAGGTATTTCAGAAGGGTGAATTCCTTCGTGGTATCCGCAACACTATGATGGTTGCAGTACCAGTGCTGATTGGCGGTGGATTTACTTCATCTCTGGCAGCATTTTCTTTCAGTAAATTAAATTTCAGGGGAAAGAATGCAACATTCCTTGCATTACTGGCAACGATGATGATTCCATTTGCCGTTGTTATGATTCCTCAGTACGTAATGTTTACAAAAATCGGCTGGACAAATAGTCTGTTGCCTTTGATTATTCCGGGATTGTTCGGTAATGTAAGTATTATCTTCTTCCTGAGACAGAATCTGACCAGTATCTCCACTTCCATTGCGGAGGCGGCGAAGATAGACGGATGTGGATATTTCAAGATGTATTACAGTATCTTCCTTCCATTGATGAAGGGCCCTCTTATGACTCAGTTAATTCTGTGGTTCATGGGTATCTGGAATGATTACCTTGCACCAACTATCTTCATTCAGAATGACCAGTGGTTTACCCTGCAGGTTGTAATTCGTTCATTCAATTCAACTTATGCAGTAAACAGTGACTACCCACTGATTATGGCAGCGTCAGTTATTTCTATTATACCGACATTGCTCCTGTTCTTCTTCTTCCAGCGATTCATCATTGAATCCATGGCAGTATCAGGCGTAAAAGGGTAATAAGAAAACCCATAAACCAGAAAATCTCATGAGCCGGATTCTATGGAAATGGAAAAATTTGCTATTACCTGAATTCAAGTATTGCCTATATTGAAAAAAACGTGTATATTTATTTTAGTCAAGTCTAAAATGTTTTATGCCTTATCAAAGGGGCTGCTGTATATTTAGACTGCAAGTACACATAAGGGGTACTTGAATAGAAAGCGGGTGAAGTATGATTCACATTAAAAATCTTGATGAAGGATTAGCTGTTTTTCGTGCACTTGGATCAGAGCTGCGAGTTAATATCGTAAAACTTTTGTTGGAAAACAAAGAAATGAACATGAACGAGCTGGCAACCAGCCTCGGAGTGACCAACGGTGCGTTGACCAGCCATGTGAAGAAATTAGAAGAGAGCGGTATTGTAAAAGTGCTTGCAGAACATGGCGGACACGGAAATCAGAAGATTTGCCGGGTGAACGTGGACAAGATCCTTATCGACATAGTAAATGATGAACTGGAAGATGATAAGAATATCTATACCACAGAAGTACCGGTTGGGCACTATTCGGACTATGAAGTCTATCCAACCTGTGGAATCGCAACCAACAGTGCATTGATTGGTGAAGTAGATGATCCAAGATATTTTGCACATCCAAACAGAATTAATGCTCAGATATTATGGTTTACCAAGGGACATATTGAGTATATTATTCCTAATTTACTTCCAAGTGCGACGAAGATTGAACAAATTACCTTGTCTTTGGAGATTAGTTCCGAGGCACCGGGAGTAAACAGTGACTGGCCTTCGGATATTACGTTCCTGTTAAACGATGTGGAGCTGGGAACATGGACCAGCCCGGGAGACTTTGGTGATGTACAGGGAATCTTTACACCAGACTGGTGGTTCCCAAATTGGAACCAGTATGGTTTGCTGAAGATGATTGTCATCAATAAAAAAGGAACCTTCGTGGATGGTCTGCAGATATCAGATGTGAATATCAAACAGTTTAATCTGGATTACAAAAGCTCTATCCGGTTTAAATTTCAAATTGCAGAAGATGCCAGAAATGTCGGCGGTTTGACTATCTTTGGCAGCAACTTTGGTAATTATAATCAGGATATCAAAGTTCGAATTTCCTATAGTCCTTATGACACAGGAAATAAATAATTAAAACAAACAATACAAAATACGGCTCATATGCTGCAGATATCTGCAGCTGTGAGCCGTGTTTTTTTGAAAGATAATAAAGTCTCCAGCGATTTTAGAGTAATTTCAAATTTCAATCAGAAATGGCAAAGTTCTTATATAGAAATGTAGTTAATACGCAGTCTCAGATATAACGGAGAGAAAAATGACTGAAAAAAGAAAACGGCAGTTACTGTCGGTAATGTGTATAATTGGAGGATTCATTTTGACAGGATGTGGACAACAGACAAAATTAAAGGCCAGTGAGCCGGTGAAAAAGAGTTTTGAGGAAGTATCTGTGCATGATCCATCTGTTCTGGAAGGGGAAGATGGGGAATACTATATCTTCGGTTCTCATCTGGCAGTGGCTAAGACCAATGATTTCATGAATTGGACTTATGTTAACCAGGGCGTGAAAAATGATAATACGGTAATTCCCAATGTGGTAAATAACATGAAAGAAGCTTTTGAGTGGTCTCATAGTAATACCTTCTGGGCGCCGGATGTGGTACAGTTAAATAACGGAAGTTATGTCATGTACTACTGCAACTGTAAAGGAGATGAGCCGCTGTCCTGTCTTGGAATGGCAGTTTCTGATTCTATACAGGGACCTTATACCAATAAAGGCTTGATACTAAAGTCCGGTATGGGTGCAGATTTAATGGATGAAGATGGCAATCTCTATCAGGCAACCACAGATCCCAATGTGGTAGATCCCGATGTGTTCTATGATGAAGAAGGAAGACTCTGGATGCTGTATGGTTCTTATTCCGGTGGGATTTTTATCAAAGAGATGAATCCAGAGACGGGAGAACCATTAGACAGTGGTTACGGAAAGAAACTCTTAGGCGGGAACCATCTTCGTATAGAAGGTCCATATATTATATATAATCCAGAAACAGAGTATTACTATATGTATCTGTCTTTTGGCGGTTTGGATTCAGATGGAGGATATAACATCCGCGTCTGCCGTTCCAAAAATCCGGATGGCCCTTATGTAGATTCTATGGGGCAGGAGATGACAGACTGCAAAGGTCCTTCCGGTTCTTACTTTAGCGATGTGACTGCCATGCAGTATGGCACGAAACTCATGGGGAATTATAAATTCCTGTGGGAGGAAGGTGAAGAAGGAGAAGAACGTAACGGTTATCTCTCTCCGGGTCATAATTCCTGCATTTACAGGGAGGAGACTAATCAGTATTTTATTATCTATCACACGAGGATGGAAAATAATGGAGAAGACCATGAAGTTCGTGTACATCAGATGTTCTTCAATGAAGATGGATGGCCGGTAATTGCACCTTATCGATATGCAGAAGAAAAAATAACACCTTGCAGTAAAGATGCGGTAAGTACCGCTTATAAGTTTATTAATCATGGCAGAGAGATATCAGCAGATATTAATGAATCTGTAGATATAGAATTAAAATCAAATGGCAGTATCACCGGTGCGATAGAAGGCAGCTGGGAATTGTCTGGTGATTATGACATAACCCTTACCATAGATAAAGATATTTATAAGGGAGTGTTTTTGAAGCAATGGGATGAAGACGGTAAAAAATATGTGATGACATTTACCGCATTATGTTCAGAGACAGGCGTATCTGTCTGGGGAAGTGGATTAGACGCCATAGAGGAGTAGAAAGATGACAAAATTAGTAATTAACCCGAATAAGAAAGTTAGTAAAATCAACAAGGAAATCTACGGACATTTTTCGGAACACTTGGGAAGATGTATCTATGAAGGGCTGTACGTAGGAGAAGATTCGCCTATTGAAAATGTAAATGGCATGCGTACCGATGTGGTAAATGCATTGAAAGAAATGCGTATTCCAGTACTTCGCTGGCCGGGTGGCTGCTTTGCAGACGAGTATCACTGGATGGATGGAATTGGTCCGAAAGAAGAGCGAAAGAAAATCATTAATACCCATTGGGGCGGTGTAGTGGAAGATAACAGTTTTGGTACACATGAGTTCTTTGAACTTTGCAGACAGCTGGGTTGTGAGACATACATCAATGGAAATCTGGGAAGTGGAACCGTGAGAGAAATGTCTGAGTGGGTAGAATACATGACGTTTGAAGGTGTATCTCCGATGGCAGAGCTTCGTGCAAAAAATGGTCATGAAGAACCATGGAAAGTGGATTTCTTTGGAGTAGGCAATGAAAACTGGGGATGTGGCGGTAATATGAACCCGGATTATTATGCCAATGAATATCGCAGATATCAGACTTATGTAAGAGATTATAAAGCAGATCATAAGATTCAGAAAGTCTGCTGTGGAGCTAATGTGGATGATTATGACTGGACCAAAGGTGTATTAAGTACCTGTTTTAGTCATTCGCTTCCGATACAGCATGGATTTATGGATGGCTTGTCCCTACATTATTATGTACATCCGGAAGGATGGGAAATTAAGGGCAGTGCTACTGATTTTGATGAGAAGGTATGGTATAAGACTTTAAATAAAGCATTGTTTATTGAAGAATTAATCAAGGGTCATGAGACAATTATGGATGAGTATGATCCAAAGAAAGAGATTGCCATGATTGTTGATGAATGGGGAACCTGGTTTACCTGTGAACCTGGAACAAATCCGGGATTCCTGTATCAGCAGAACACCATGCGTGATGCACTGGTAGCAGGTCTGACGCTGAACATTTTCAATAAACACAGCGATAGAATTAAGATGGCAAATATTGCACAGATGGTAAATGTACTGCAGGCAGTTATATTAACTGAGGGAGAAAAGATGATTAAGACTCCTACTTATCATGTGTTTAATATGTATAAATATCATCAGGATGCAGCTTTGGTAGACAGCAGTATCGAGACTAAGAACATTGGCGCAGATGATGAGTATCAGGTGCCAAATCTGACAGAGTCTGTATCGGTAGATTCAGAGGGTGTGATGCATATTACAGTGACAAACTTATCAGTGGAAGAGGCGTATGATATTGATGCTGTGGTGATTGACAGAGCTATTGGTGAGATTAAAGGTGAAATTCTTACAAATGAGATGCATGCTATGAATACTTTTGAGGAACCGGATGTGGTGAAGACGGAAAACTTTGATAAAGTGACTGTTACAGATAAAGGACTTTCCTTTACGATTCCGGCTTGTAGTGTGATTCATCTGGCCGTGAAATAATCTGGCTATGTGTGATTTTGTTAAGAGAATAAAAGGGTATAATAGGACCTTGACCAGTTAAAGGCAGTCAGTCGATGATAGAATTTATTTGGTTTATATAGGGAAAGATTGAGAGATTCGAGCATGGAAAAGCAGAGATTTTGCAGGAAATGTCTTCTTCGGGAGATGAAGGAAAGTGAATATTTTCAAAATATGTATGAATATATTGCGGGACTTCCTGCAGAAGATAAGGTCTCTGATGAAGTGTATGAGATGAGGCTGGGGATTTGTAAGGAATGTGAGAATCTTCTAAACGGAATGTGCCGGATATGCGGATGTTATGTGGAGATGCGGGCATCTATGAAAGTGAAGGGGTGTCCGGAGGTGAATCCGCTTTGGAATGCGGTAGGTAAGGAAAGGTAATTTGATTTAAATTAATTCAATGAGGACGCAGGCGGCAGATGCCTTGTATCCTATGTAAACGTGGCAGAACAATGGGAAGCTAATCCCTAAGAAACTACTAACCTCATCGCGAGAGCGCTCTTCGGTAAGTGGTTTCTAAGGGATGGATCTTCCCATTGCTCTAAACGCCACTGATTGTTTACATAGGATACAAGGCATCTGCCGTCTGCTGGTTATCGGGTGAAGTAGATGCGGTTTATTTGTTTTTTAGGAGTGCCTTCAGTTTGGCAATTTCTGAGTCTTTTTCAGCGAGAATATTATCTTTTTCAGCAATAGTAGTTTTCAAATTGCTAATTTCTTCTCGATTCTGTTTGATTTCGGTCAAATAAGTGTTTTGATCTAAGATTTCAATCCCTTCCAGATACAAATCAAGCACCTCCTTTGGATTATCTTCACCATATATTATAACATCATCTCTGATATTTTTGAAGTATGGAAATTGGGCAACGATTGCATCCACTTGCTGGAGAGTGTTCGCAGTAAGAAACGCAAGCTAGGCTTCCAATTCGTTCTGTGGATTTTTAATTAAGGAACCGAAAATATCAAGAGCAATGTAGACGTATTCCTGTAACATGTCCATGGGCAATCCGGAGTCAAAGACTTGATGACTGCGATGAATATAAGTATCTGAGAAATAATGGAATTCTTTTATACTGTGTTCCATAAGTACAATAGTATAAACTTTATGGATTTTTGAATAATCGATGACATCATCTGTCACGCTTTCATTAGGTTCGCCTGTAGCTTCAATATATTTTGCAATTAGGGAATTATATTGGTTGGTAATCAAACTGGAAGAGTAGATAGCAGAGCGTGTATTGGGGAAAAGAGAACCGATACATTGCATCTCGATATTGGCAAGACTTTTGTCTGTAAATTGGACTAGAATGTCCAGATATATACGTTTGCTCTTTATATGATAATTATTTTTTTCTACTGGAAGTGCCTGTAGAATTGTGATTTCACGCCCAAGTATCTGACTTAAAAATCGAGCAAGCCGCAACGGATGAATTTCCGGATCAAAGATAGAGCGAAAACCCGGTCATAAGTGAGTTTGAGCACGTTTTGTAAAGAATAGATGGAAATGATATGTTCTTTTGATTGTTTGCTGAGAACATGCCAGATTTTTGAAGTATCCTCAGTGGCGGTTAATATACTGATGATTTCTTCGCGGGTACGTGATTTTAGGTGCTGTTTTACATTGTTTTGTTTCATAGGGAGAACTCCTTTCGATAGAAACATAGATTATTAGATTAGATATTAGAAGTGAATTTTGTCAGCATAGCTGACGAATTGCCTGTAGCAAATACGCCACAGTATACTCAAATATATTGAAGAACAATCATAAGCATCACCACCTTTGCAAAAGAAAGTCTAATTAAATAAGCGGGGTATTTAGCACGAATGTGCTGGATTGAGATAGAAAAAACATGTAAGAATAGTTAAAGTATAACATGTGAAATGACAAATGTCATCTGGAATTATTTTGAGTGTTTAGATATAAGTAATGTGTATAAAAATACCGACAGAATTTTATTAATGTGGTAAAATGGATGAAGATAAAAATGAAAAGACAATAAAAACATGGAGGCAAATGTAATGCTGGAGTTTAAATATGATACACAGTTATTAATTGAAGGAAAAGACTTAGATGAGGATGCGATTAGCGAATATTTTACAGAACATTTTAAAGGTGACTGCTTATTGGCAGTTGGAGATGAGGAATTGATAAAGATTCATTTTCATACAAATGAACCATGGCAGGTACTAGAGTACTGTGCTTCTCTTGGTGAAATCTATGATATAGTTGTGGAAGATATGGAAAGACAAGCTAAAGGACTGCAAGGGTAGCGCATTATGAAAAATATCTGCAGGTAATACAGGGCAAAGGTGGTAAACATATGAGAACAATCGGAATAGATATCGGGACTACCAGTATAAGTGCAGCTGTTGTACGGGTAGAGGATAGAACTATTGAAAAGGCATACACAATCGAGAATGGTAGTTTCCAGGATACAAGGTACGTATGGGAAAAACAGCAGAATCCGGAAATAATCATTTCTAAGGCCAAAGGGCTGGTGGATGAAATCATGGAAGAATACGATGATATTCAAAGTATCGGACTGACAGGTCAGATGCATGGTATTGTATATGTGAATGCAGAAGGCAGACATATAAGTCCCTTATATACCTGGCAGGATGGCAGCGGCAGTCAGCCTTGCTGCGGTGAATCAAGTGTATGTGATATACTGGAAGAAAAGTACAATGTCAAAACTTACAGTGGCTTTGGTTTAGTGACCTATCTATATCAGAATAAAATGAATACAGTTCCCCGGGATGCGGCTCATTTCTGCAATATTATGGACTATCTTGGTATGATTCTCACGGAGAGAAAAGTACCCTTAATGCATCAGAGCAACGCAGCTGGTCTGGGAATATATGATGTGCAAAATAATTGCTTTATTACACAGGTTATAGAAAACATGGGTGGAGATGTATCACTTCTTCCTGAAGTGACAGAAGAACTGCAGATCCAGGGTTATTATCATAATATTCCGGTTTATGTTGCCATAGGAGATAATCAGGCAAGTTTTCTGGGTTCCGTGAAAGATATGTCAGATGCTATACTGGTAAATATGGGAACTGGTGGTCAGATTTCTGTCTGGACAGATACTTATTATAAGGTTGATGGCGTGGAGACCAGACCATTTTTGAAGGATAGTTATCTTCTGGTGGGAGCATCACTTTGCGGCGGACGGGCTTATGCTATGCTAAAGGATTTCTTTCAAATGTATGGTAATGCGCTTGGAGTAAAGGATATTAATCATTATGAGATTATGGCAAAGTTTCTGGAAGAAGATAATGATGCGGATACAGCATCATTAATGGTTAATACTTGCTTCTGTGGGACCAGAGAAGCTCCTGAAAAGAGAGGTTCTATTGAAAATATCGGAATTGATAACTTTACGCCGGCGGCATTTACGCGGGGAGTACTAGAGGGTATGGCTGGTGAATTATCTGACATGTACCAGCAAATTGAGAAAAAAACAGGAATAAAAAGAAGCAAAATGACAGCTTCAGGAAATGGGTTAAGGCTGAACCAATATCTTCAGAAATGTATGTGTTCTAAATTCCATATGTCTTTAGAACTGGCAGAACATAAAGAAGAGGCGGCCTATGGTGCCGCAATTACAGGAATATTATAGGGACTTAAAGCTAAAAAAAACAGCAGGAGAAATTATGAAGAGAAATGTAGATTTAAAAGATATTTCCGATGGAAATTTATATGGACTTAACGATATGGTAAAGGCGGACTGTCAGGATTGCAAAGGATGCAGTGACTGCTGTCGGGGAATGGGGGAATCAATCATATTAGACCCGCTGGATATTCACCGTTTAAAAGAAAATCTCGGACTTTCCTTTGATGAACTTCTTCAGGATAAAATAGAACTTCATCTGGTAGACGGGGTGATTCTCCCTAATTTGAAAATGTCAGGTGAGCGGGACTGCTGTACATTTCTGGATGAGACTGGAAGATGCTCTATACATGGATTTCGCCCGGGCATTTGTCGTCTGTTCCCGCTGGGAAGATATTATGAGAATCGTTCTTTTCAATATTTCCTGCAGGTGCATGAGTGCAAAAATACAAATCGCTCAAAGGTAAAAGTAAAGAAATGGATAGATACACCAGAAGTGACAAAGTATCAGCAGTTTATCTCAGACTGGCACTTTTTCCTTAATGATGTGGAGGATTGGCTGGAGACGGTTGTGGAAGAACAGATGCGAAAAGAAGTGGTGCTGTTGATATTGCAGACTTTTTATGTACAGATTTTTCACAGTGGGAAAGATTTTTACGAACAATTCAATCAGCGGCTGAGTGAGGTTAAAAGTTATCTGCATCTGTAGGTTACGGGAAATGGAGTGTGTAATGTGATAGATACGGTTAAGAGTTGGATTACCAGACATATTAATAGGGATTCGCTGGAATTGGGGATTAAAATATCTGTTGGGATTGTGATTTCTATTTTATTAGCGGAGTTCATCGGTATGGATTTTGCACCGTCTACAGGAGTGGTTGCACTTCTAAGCATCCAGGCGACGAAACGGGAGTCTGTGAAAACAGCAGTAAGAAGAATTATTTCCTTTGGCTATACTCTTGGAATATGTTATCTGGTTCATGATGAGATAGGTGCCAATACAGCTGCATTTACGTTGGCAGTTTTAGGTATTGTTCTGCTGTCCGTCCTTTTGGGGTGGGCAGATACTCTGTCGGTAAATATTGTGATTGCAGTACATTTATTCATGATGCACCAGCCATTTACACAGCATCTGGTTATCAATGAGACGGAAAGAGTGATAATCGGTATGACAGTTGCTTTTCTGGTTAACTGGTATACACCGAACCGGGAAGCTGCTTATCAAAAACGGTTTTCAAGTCTTGAGTCAGAGATGTCGCAGCTGCTAATTCTTTATGGGAGTTTCTTAAGAGGGCAGCAGGCTATGGACACAGGAGAGGCAATGCTAAAGAGCATAAAGAAAAAAATTGAGGATGGAATGCGAGATGCGCAGAACTTTTATAATAATACTCTGCGCCTGCATGCAAAATATTATGTAAACTATATGGGCATGAGGGAACGGGAATGGGTTTTACTTTCCAATATAAAAAAGGAACTGGATACATTGCAGAATGTTCCGCAAAGTGGTGCATATTTGGCTGAATATGCGGAAGAAATGGCAAAAACAATTGCAGTGGAACGACCGTTGGAGGAATGGGGAAAGAATTATGAAACTGTATATGAGAAGATGAATGCGATTCCTTTGCCTTCAGACCGGGTAGAATTTCAGGAGCAGACAGCTCTGTTCTCTGTGCTGAATGATTTTAATGAGATTGTTCAGATTAAGAGGAATTTTATTGCAGGATTGACAGAGACTCAGAAAAAACGGTATTGGAGAAAAATGAATCAATAGCGGGGCGAAAAAGCGTAGATATATGCGGCTTATGATGAGTGGAAAGAAGGCGTAAGATGGAGCAGAGATAGTGATAAATGAATTGACAACCATTATTACAATGGTTATAATAATCAAAAAGGAGAGATGCCCATGAGTAATTCTGCGGATATCCGCAAAGAAAATAAAAAAGCGATATATCGATTTATGCTGGACGGAAATCAATATACGAAGCAGCAGGTATCTATCGGAACTGGTTTAAGTGTTGCGACTTGCAATACTCTTCTGAACGATATGCAGATGCAGGGCATCGTCACAGGAGGGGATAAAATCTCTGGTGAAGTTGGAAGAAGTTCTGTACTTTATCAGATAAAGGATGATCATGAGAGCTATCTGGCGATTCATTTTCTGGTTGAACATGGAATGAAGATGGTTGAGACAATCCTATTTTCAGCCACAGGTAAAATCTTGAATCAGGAAAAAAGGGAGTATAAATTAGTTGATTATACTCTGGTAGAGAGCATGATAGAAGGTATTATGGAAAAATATCATGGTATTACCCAGATTATAGTGGGAACACCAAGTATAGCGGAACATGGAATTGTGAAGCATTGTGACATTCCAGAGTTAGAGAATGTACCTATGAAGGCAAACTTAGAGGCGCGTTTTAAAGTGCCGGTTGCGATTGAAAATGACATGCATCACAAGGCCTTTGGTTATTGCAAGAAGACAAATACGGAGAATGAAGTTATTACATTGGGATATTATCCCAGTCATATCCTTCCGGGAACAGTAACCATTTACAAAGGGATGATTGTGAAAGGGGCTAACAGCTTTGCCGGAATGACAGGATTTCTGCCCTATGAGGTCAACCGTCAGGAACAGCTTGATATGCTGCAACCAGAGACCTGCATACCCTTTATTGCCAAGTCTATATGCGCGATTATTGTGCTTCTTAATCCCGGAACCATCGTATTGACCGGGGATTTAATTGAAGAAAACATGATGGAAAAAGTGAAAGAAAAATGTTTGGCAGATATACCAAAAGAGTATATACCACAGTTCTTATTAGTAGATAGTTTCGACGAATATTATTATGAAGGTATGTATCAGTTAGCAGTGGAACAAAAAGTACTTTGATATTGAAAAAAATTAAAAGTACTGAAAATAAAAAGTTCAATATAAATAAATGATAAAAAGAGAAATCTAAATTCAAGGAGGAACAAAATGTTTGATGTAAACCAATTAAAATGGACAAGAGAACCCAATGAGTACACTATAGGTGATGACAAGATTAGTATTATCACAAAGCCGAATACGGATTTATGGCAGAGGACTTATTACGGATTCCAGAATGATAATGCGCCTGTACTTCAGATAAGTACAGAAGAAAAGTACTTTTCTTTTGTAGTGAAAACAGAATTTCACAGTAAGAGAAGATTTGACCAGTGTGGAGTTGTTATGTATTTAAATAGTGACAACTGGCTGAAAGCTTCTATAGAATATGAGAATGAGGAGTTTCAGAGACTGGGAAGTGTAGCTACGAATAATGGTTATTCTGATTGGGCGACAACGGATATTGATGCGTCTATTAAGACTATGTGGTATCGTTTCAGTCGAAGAGAATCAGATTATTGTATTGAGTGTTCTACAGATGGAGTGACTTTCAAACAGATGCGTATTTGTCATATGTGGGAAGGTGCTGAAGAAATTCAGTTTGGAATATATGCCTGCTCTCCGGAAGAGTCTTCTTTTGAAGCAATATTCACTAACATGGACATTACTGAGTGTATGTGGAAAGCACACGTTTAAACGCATCGAGTAACGGCGTCCGGTTCGACTTTAATTCAGAAAATATATAAGTAATAAAATAATGGAATCATTACACAGGTGATAACTGGCAATGGTTCCATTATTTTTATTATATTTTTATGATGCGGGTTGAAATTGTTTTTTCCATTTTTGCTGTCTGAACCGGAACACATAGATGAGTCCACGGATGGTCTCGTCCAATCCCATAGCCAGCCAGACTCCTTCTAATCCCCAGCCCAGTACAGAACCAAAGATGTAAGAAAGCAGGAAAGCTAATAGCCAGTGTCCGCTGATTCCGAATATAATAGGTGTTTTGATATCGCCTACAGAAATCAGGGCTCTGGTCATGCATATATTAATAGCTCGTCCGAATTCCAGAAGGAATTCAAGGAAGAAGATTCTTTTGGACAATGCCAATACTGCCGGATCAGAAGTAAAGACTCTCATGACAAGATCGTTGCTTAAGAACAGAACCAGAGTCAAAGATTCGCATACGATAAAAGCGATTTTTAAGGTGCTCCACACACGTTTCTCAATGGCCTCTGACTGTTTCGCACCGAGCAGATAGCCTAACACAATCTGAGTAGCCTGAGCCAGTGCAATGGCATATACATAAGAAAAATTCGACAATGTGCTACAGTAGCCTTTGGTTGCAGTGACCATGGTTCCATATACATTTATAATACTCAAAATACACATCTGAGACAGGTTATAAGAAAAACTTTCCAACCCGGAAGGAAATGCAAGTTTACATAATTTCTTGAAAATACCCATGGAAAAAGGCCGTAAATATTCGATTCCAAGAGGCAGAGAGACCTTTTTCTTAAATAACCATATCATCAGAATCAGTCCAACAGTTTTACTGAATACAGTAGAAATAGCAGCACCAATGATTCCTAATCGGGGTGCTCCGAGTAATCCATTGATTAATACAGCGTTTCCGCAGATATTCAGGACATTCATGATGATAGATACATACATAACTTCCTTCATGAAGGTATAGGTTCTAAGAATCGCAGCAAAATTCAAATATAAGCCCTGAACCAGGACAAAAACAGCGACTATAGCAAAATAAGTACAGGTTTCTGCAAAGATTTCTTCCTGTACATGCATGCTGGTGAAAATAGCCTTTTCTCCAATAAGAGCTACGGCAGTGATAACCAGACAGATAATAGTAATCATACAAAGAGAAATCATGCAGGTGCGGGAGGCACTTTTATCATCTTTTGATCCAAGATATTGAGAAAGAATTACTGTGGTTGCCATGCAGATCATATTTAATACAATGATAATCAGACTCATAATCTGATTACCATTGACTATAGCAGCTACAGATGCCTGCGAATATTGGCTGACCATGATCTGGTCAATATTGCCTACCAGAAGCTGAAGCAGCAATTCCACAAAAATAGGAATTGACATGCGAAATAGATTTTTATTAGTGCTCATTTTCTGCAGATCTAGATTTGCTGTGTCCATTTATTTTGACTCCCATCTTCCGGAAGCTCCGCAAGGCAGTACTAATCCATTAGAGGATACTGGAAGTCCCACTTCCTGAGAGTCTACGGTTCCGTTGAATCTTTTTAATTCGGTTGCTAACATATAGGTAAGTACAGCAGGTGCAAGACCTGTGGTATAGGAATTAACCAGGAAGAATAGCGGGGTGTCACTTAATAACTTAGTGCAAAGCTGAATCAGCGGATGAATAGCTTCCTCAATTTTCCAGATTTCTCCCTTGGGACCTCTTCCATAAGAAGGGGGATCCATGATAATTGCATCATAGTGATTTTCACGGCGGATTTCACGTTCTACAAATTTTACACAATCATCTACAATCCAGCGGATAGGTGCGTCTTTAAGCCCTGAAGATACTGCATTTTCCTTCGCCCAGGTGACCATACCCTTTGAAGCATCTACATGAGTGACACTGGCTCCTGCAGCAGCGGCTGCCAGAGTAGCACCGCCGGTGTAGGCAAATAAGTTCAATACTTTAATTGGGCGGTTGGCTTTTTTGATTTTTTCGCTAAACCAGTCCCAGTTAGTAGCCTGTTCCGGGAACAGCCCTGTATGTTTAAAGCTGAATGGTTTTAAGTTAAAGGTTAATGTGTTGTACTGAATGGTCCACTGCTGTGGGAGGTCGAAGAATTCCCATTCACCGCCACCTTTTTTGCTGCGGTGGTAGTGACCATTCATCTTTTTCCATCCACGTTCTTTTTTAGGGGTATTCCATATGACCTGAGGGTCAGGACGTACCAGAAGGTAGTCACCCCAGCGTTCCAGCTTTTCTCCATTAGAAGTGTCGATAATTTCATAATCTTTCCAGTTATTTGCAATCCACATAATTTTCTCCATCTATTTAATAGGTAAGTAATCTTTGATTTCTTGAAGATTATAGCATAGATAAAGTGGGAATGGTAGTAAAGAGACAAAGAAATTCCTGCAAAAATGTCAGGAAAAGGGTGGGATAATTTCATTTTGAATTTCAGATGATGAAAAACTTGCAAAAAATGAATGGAAAATGAAAAAAAACGATAGATTTTGCAAGTTTCTATTGACAATCCGTCAAAAGACATAATAGAATAACAGAAGTGACTTGATGGAAATAGAGATATAGGGAGAAATTATTATGAAACCATTTAATCAGATGAATAAAGAAGAATTACAGAGTTTAAAATTAGAATTAGAAGAGAAATTTGCCAAGGTTCAGGCGCAGAATCTGCATCTGGATATGTCCAGAGGTAAACCTGCGAAGGCTCAGCTGGATTTGGCCAATGGTATGATGGATGTTTTGGGCAGTGACAGCGATATGGTATGTGAAGATGGAGTGGACTGTCGTAATTACGGTGTGCTTGATGGAATCGCGGAAGCTAAGAAACTTCTGGCAGATATGTCTGAGGTAGATGTGGATGAAGTTATCATCTATGGAAACTCCAGTTTGAATGTTATGTTTGATACAGTTTCACGTTGTATGACTCACGGGGTACTTGGCGGCACTCCCTGGTGCAAATTAGATAAAGTGAAGTTCTTATGTCCTGTACCAGGATATGACAGACACTTTGGAATTACAGAATATTTTGGAATAGAGATGATTAATATTCCTATGCTTCCTACTGGACCGGATATGGATATGGTCGAGAAATTAGTTGCAGAGGATGCATCTATTAAAGGAATCTGGTGTGTACCGAAGTATTCTAATCCCCAGGGTATCACTTACTCAGATGAGACAGTAAGACGTTTTGCTCATTTGAAACCAGCAGCCAAAGATTTCCGCATCTTCTGGGATAATGCTTATTCTATTCATCATTTATATGATGATGATCAGGATTTTCTTCTGGAGATTCTCGATGAATGTGAGAAGGCCGGAAACCCGGATTTAGTTTATAAATTTATCTCTACATCTAAGGTAAGCTTCCCTGGTTCTGGTGTAGCTGCCGTGGCAACTTCTAAGAACAACATGGCTGATTTCAAACGTCATATGAAGTTCCAGACTATCGGACATGATAAGTTAAACCAGCTTCGTCATGCACGTTTCTTTAAAGACATGGACGGTATGCACGAGCATATGAGAAAACACGCAGATATTTTAAGACCGAAGTTTGAGGCAGTGTTAGAAGTGCTTGAAAAGGAACTTGGCGGATTGGAAATCGGAAGCTGGATCAAACCAAAGGGCGGCTATTTCATTTCTTTTGATGCCTTAGAGGGCTGTGCAAAGAAAATTGTGGCAAAAGCAAAAGAAGCAGGGGTTGTTATGACTGGTGCCGGAGCAACTTTCCCATATGGAAAGGATCCAAAAGACAGTAATATCCGTATTGCTCCATCTTTCCCAACTCCGGAAGAACTGGCAGCTGCAGCTGATATCTTTGTGTTAAGTGTAAAACTGGTAAGCATCGATAAATTATTAGAACAGTAGGATTCTTCAATTAACATAGACTTGAAAGTGATGAAATAATGACAGAATACATGAGTTAATAAAAATTTAAGAAAAAACTATTTCTCTCGAAACCATAGCATTTTTCTAGGAAAAACGCTGAAAAATGGAAAAATAAGAGAGGAATAGTTTTTTTGCTATGAACAAAAGGCTTTACCAGAGAAAACAAAGGTAGTATAATCGAACCATGGGTGTGACAGATAATTAAGAGGTGAATTATGAAGAACAAATCAAAAGCATTAAAGATCACAATCGGAATACTGATTGCCTTTGTGGTCATTGTGATAGGCGCTTACATGGCCGTGGCACAATATTTTAAGACACATTATTATACCGGCTCCATGATTAATGGGATTGATGCAACAGGTAAGACTGTAGAGGAAGTACGTGCGATTATCAATGATGAATTAAAGGAATATTCCATCACGATAACAGGGCGGACGGATAAGTCACTTACCATAACAGGGGCGGATATCGATCTGACCTATGTAGATGATAATACATTGCAGAAGCTTATGGAGGACCAGGAACCTTACAAATGGATTAGCTCTATGTCTAATAAGAAAGATTATACCATGAGCGCAAATACCGAATATGATAAGGAAAAACTGGTAACATTGATGAAGCAGTCTCCATTTTTAGCCGAAGATCAGGTGACAGTACCTGCAGATGCTTATATGGATGAAAATGAAACCGGATATTACATAGTTCCTGAAGTAGTAGGGGACAAGATGAATGAAGAAACAGTTCTTTCCATGGTGGAAAAAGCTGTTGACGGGGGCGAAGTAGAATTAAATTTTGGAGACGAATGTTACGAAGCTCCCACCGTATTGAGCAATAATGAAGCATTAGTTGCCAAATGCAACAAGCTGAATGTATATCTAAGTAATAGTATTACCATACCATTTGGAACCGGACGTCAGGAAACGATTGTATCTGCCCAGGTAAAAGAATGGATTGTGGAAGGGGAGGACGGAAGTCTCTCATTGAATCAGGAGGCAATTGCTGCAGTGGTACATGACTGGGCTAGAAAATACGATACCTTCGGTCTTGCACATAATTTTAAGACACATGCAGGCAACACCATAACTATTCCGGCAGGAGGAGATTACGGATGGGCTATGCATCAGCCTAAAACTGTAGAAGCGCTGGTAGCTGCACTGGAAGAAGGCGGTGTGCGTACCTTTGAACCGGTTTATCGTTATTCTGCAATGAGCAGAGATGAGAATGATATCGGCGGTACCTATGTAGAGGTTAGTATTACAGAGCAGAAGATGTGGTGTTATAAAGACGGTAGACAAATTGTAGAAACACCGGTTGTAACTGGACTGCCTACAGAAGATCGTATGACTCATACTGGTTTATATGCTATCGATGCCAAGAAGAGTCCTGATGTGTTAAGTGGACAGGGATACGATTCAGAAGTTACGTATTGGATGCCATTTAATGGAAATGAAGGAATTCATGATGCTGACAGATGGAGAACCGAGTATGGCGGAACTATTTATCAAAGTAGTGGCTCTCATGGCTGCGTAAATACACCATTGGATGCAGTTGCTACAATATATAATACCGTTCAGATTGGTACAGCAGTTATCGTTTACTAGAATTATTCCTAAGTATTATAGAAACTGTTGGATTTAGAAATTATAGAAAGTATTAGCATTAAAACATGATTATATAACAAAAAGAATACTCCGGACAAAGTTCAGAATGAACGCTAAGGTCTGTGGGGTATTCTTTTTTTATGTACTTTTAAGGAAAATTTAATTGTTATCATAATCTGGCTGTGATATACTCGTAATACTCAATTCTGAGTAGCTATACATATGTGTATGGTGTCATAGAAAGGTTCATCTGAACTTTTCATCTATTCTAATTAAGCGAATTCCGCTTAAGTAATTCCCAAGTGAAAAATCAAAAAAGAAGGGGGTAATGCCTATGGACAGGTGAGGTCTGTAACTTGATGTTCTTATCGTATACAGGATTGGATATCCGGAAAGGAAATTATAATGAAAAGAATAAAAAGAGTAATAATCAGTGTCTGCCTTGGCATGACTTTTTTGCTTGGGCAAATATTGTCTGTGGCTGCGGCTGTGGAGGGACCTACAGTGCCGGCAATTGAAGTAAGGTCCTTTAGTAACAACTTCCTGGTCTATCTGGAGGCACCCGGAAGTACTGCACCGCCATTTTTAACGACACCAAAGGGTATATACAGGGGCGCTGACCGTTACGGAAATGATTTATCCGGACAGGCAGTATATTGCCTGGAAGCTGCAAAAGACAGTCCGAATAATCTATTGTTTCAGTATGGTAATGGAAATAAAATCACCGGCGCTATGAATTATGTATTATCTCACGGATTCAAGCGCGGATGGAGTTCAGGAACTACAGATATGGATGCAAAATATTCTCTGGGAAGTCCTCAGACAGATTACTATATCACCCAGATGGCGATGCATATTATAGCACCTAATGAGCCCTATAGTCTGGAGACATTTGCAGCAGTGGCAGGACGTAATCGGGCGATATATGATAAAATTGCGCTCTTGGTGCAGGATGCCTATGACAATGATGCGGCAGGGAATGCAATTAGTACGGAGTTTTCCATCACTCCGGAAGTGAATGGGGCTGAAAACTGGGAGAATTACTCCTATGAAGGGAAAGAGGGATATCTGAGTCAGGAGTTTAGCGTATCGGGATATCTGGAAAATGCAGTGTGGCATTTAAGCGATTCCCGTGCAGTAAGAATCCCAAGTGACAGTAACAGTCCGGATGGAAATTTCCGTGTGTGGATCTCGAAAGAGGCGGTTATGGAGAGCTGCGGAGGAATACTTCAGATTACGCTGGAAGGTTCTATCGCTCAGTTGGGCGGATATACCTATTCTTACAGTGCTCCTAATATACAGAGTGTCACTTTTCAGCAGATGGTGTTTGGACAGTCACAGCCGGCTGCATATCAGGTGACAGCAGTTTATCCAGAAGTTCCCAAAGTAAAAGTAGCGAAGCTGGCAGATAAGACAACCGGAGCTGAACTTTCTGACGGACGGTATATGGGAAGCAAAATTCCCGGTACTTATTATCCGGATGAAGTGGTAGATTACACGCTTACTGTAACGAACAGCGGTAATACACTTCTTCGAAATGTCAAATTAGAAGATACGATGGAAGAAAGACTAAAAAAATATGTGTTAGAAGGAAGCTGTGCTTTTTTTGCAGTTGAGGGGGAAACAAAAGAAAATGGAGAAATACAAGAAACAAGAGTTCAATTAGAGGAAGGTATAAACTTCAAAACAATACAAGACAAAGATATTCATGTTATTTCTAATACAGATACTTCGCTTGTGTTAGACGGCTTAGAACCAGGGGATGCGGCGGTTATCCATTATCAAGTGCAGTTAGTTGACAGTGAACTATTCCAAATGGAGGATGATTTGAGAAATGATGTGTTGGTGACAGCAGATTATGGGACCAGGGAAGAAATCAAAGGTCAGGTACCCCAGGACGAGGATGACAGCGATTTTGACCGCATACAGATTCGTCACGCGAAAGTAAAAATCTCAAAACTGGCAGATAGAACTACAGGAGTAAAAGAATTAGATTACCGTTATGAAGGTACGAAAAAACCAGGTGATTATAGACAGGGAGAATCCGTAGATTATAAGATCCTTGTGGCAAACAGCGGTTCATTGGATGTTACGAATCTTCGTGTGGAAGATGTGATGGATAAGTATCTGGTAACAACTTTTGTAAAAGATACCCTCAGTTTTCAGCTTCCGGATAATGGGACTTTTACCTCGGTGAAGGGAGATACTATTCAGGCAGAATTAAAGGATAGTCAGATTATACTGTTGGATCACCTAAAAGTAGGAGATGCCATAGAATTGCATATGAAAGCTCAAATTAAAGAAGATGCTCATGTAATCGAAGGACTTGACAATCAGGTAAAAGTAACAGGAACTTATAATCGGGATGGTCAGGAGACTTCCATTACAGAAGATGAAGATGACTGGGATGAGGATGCTATCAATGTCATAAGGAAGATAGAAGAAACCAGAAAGACAGAGACAACAGATGACAGCTCCAAGAAAATCACAACTACAGTTAACCCGGTTATTACCTCAAGTTCTGTAAATGGAGGTGGAAGTCTGATGAAAACAGCAAGCACCACTTCTCAGGCGACTCCTGTAAAAACCGGAGATACTACACCAATTGCGCTCTATTTATTTTTATTATTTATCACAGGTGGCGGGATATTTCTGCCTGTTGCATTGACAAAAGTTCGCTGATTGATTAGTATTAGTAGAATAGAGAAAAATAAAGAGGAGTGTTTCATATGAATATCGTCGTTTTAGCAGGTGGAATCAGTACAGAGAGAGATGTATCTATCGTATCAGGAACACAGGTTTGTAAAGCCTTGCGGAAAAAGGGACATAATGCCATTATATTAGATGTTTATTTTGGAAATGACAAGATAGACATGGCAGAGCCTTTTACCGGTGACTATAATCTGGATAACGAAGTGGAATATATAAAAAGCTTTAATCAGCCATTTGAAGAATTACAAAAACTTAAAAGAGATTTCTTCGGACCAAACGTAATCGAATTATGTAAGATGTCAGATATAGTATTTCTGGCTTTACATGGCGAGAATGGTGAAAATGGTAAGATTCAGGCGGCCTTTGATCTGTTGGATATTAAATACACAGGTACCGGATATCTTGGAAGTGCATTGGCTATGGATAAAGGTTTATCCAAGAAGATGCTGAATGCTTCCCAGGTTCCTGCTCCACAGGGCTTTTCCATTTTCAAGGGAGAAGAGGTTACGAAACTTAGTGAGCGTGGAATGAACTTTCCTGTAGTGGTGAAACCCTGCTGCGGCGGTTCCAGCGTAGGTGTTTATATCGTCAATGACCAGAAGGAATATGAAGATGCTCTGGTGCAGGCTTTTCATTATGAAGATGAAGTAATTGTAGAAGACTATATAAAAGGAAGAGAGTTTTCAGTAGGTGTTGTAGACGGAAAGGCTTATCCTATTATAGAGATTGCACCAATTCAGGGATTTTATGATTACAAGAATAAATATGAAGCGGGAAGTACCATAGAGACATGTCCGGCTGTTCTGTCAGAAGATGAGACAGCTAAGATGCAGAAATATGCAGAAGAAGGCTATCAGGCGCTGGCGCTGGATGCGTATGGAAGACTTGATTTTCTCATGCGTGAAAATGGTGAGATGTTCTGTCTGGAGGCTAATACCTTACCTGGCATGACCCCTACTAGTCTGCTTCCTCAGGAAGCGGGAGCTCTTGGCATGGATTTTCCGGAATTATGCGAAGAACTGATTCGGGTTTCTATGAAAAAATATCAATAGAGAATACGGGTAATGGGAGGAACTATGAAGAACTTAACATTAGAACATATTGCAGAGGCTTGTGATGGACAGTATTATGGGGATGAAGATAAGAAGCAGCAGTGTATTACCAGTGTGACCACGGACAGTCGTATGGTAGAGACGGGTGCACTGTTTGTACCGATTGTCGGAGCAAGAGCAGACGGTCACGATTTTATCGAGGCTGTTATGGAAGCTGGTGCACTCTGTACACTTAGTGAAGTAAAACTGGGACGTGTTGATTTTCCGTATATAAAAGTAAAGTCTACGCTTCAGGCGGTGAAGGATTTAGCGGAATACTATCTGGAACAGCTTGATATTCCAGTGGTTGGTATCACAGGAAGCGTGGGAAAGACCAGTACCAAAGAAATGATTGCAGCAGTACTGGAACAGAAATACCAGGTTTTAAAAACCCAGGGGAATTTTAATAATGAACTGGGGTTACCACTGACTGTTTTTCGTTTGAGAGAATCTGATGAAGTGGCGGTACTGGAGATGGGAATCAGTGACTTCGGTGAGATGAGTCGTCTGGCTAAAATTGCAAAACCGGATATTACGGTTATTACCAATATTGGAACCTGTCATCTGGAGAATTTAGAAGACCGTAATGGAGTACTGAAGGCAAAAACAGAAGTGTTTGATTATATGAAATCAGATGGTATTACCATATTAAATGGAGATGATGATAAGTTAAATACCATCGAAGAAGTTCATGGAAAAGTCCCGGTATTCTTTGGTAAGGGAGAACAGAATACATACTGTGCTACGGATATTGTGAACCGTGGTATGAACGGAACAATCTGTCAGATACATACACCATCAGGGGAATTTGCAGCAACGATACAAATTCCTGGAGAACATATGGTGATGAATGCGCTGGCAGCTGCAGCCATAGGTGAACGTCTCGGACTTACAAAG
The DNA here is from genome assembly GCA_028696165.1 of Lachnospiraceae bacterium. Classification (GTDB taxonomy): domain Bacteria; phylum Bacillota; class Clostridia; order Lachnospirales; family Lachnospiraceae; genus JAQVHQ01. The sequence continues at coordinate 43,097 of JAQVHQ010000020.1, forward strand.
GAACAGATAGCGAAGGGAATAGCATCCTGCGAGGCTCTTGGAGGCCGCAATCATATCATTCGTGCCAATGGGCTGACCGTACTGGATGACTGTTACAATGCCAATCCAATGTCCATGCGTTCAGGTATAGATGTATTGGCGAATACCCAGGGAAGAAAAGTTGCAATTTTAGGTGATATGGGTGAGTTAGGTTCTGATGAGAGAAAACTTCATTATGAAGTCGGTGTCTATTTGGAAAAAGCGGATATTGATTTATTGATTGCCGTTGGTCCGCTTGCAAAAGAGATGGTTTTTGGCGCTAAGTCTATTAATACAGACAATAAGATACAGTATTATCAAACAAAAGAAGATCTGATTAACAGCCTGGATGAGATTATTGAACCGGGAGATTCCATTTTGGTAAAGGCCTCTCACTTTATGGGGTTTGATGAGATTGTTCAGGTATTGACAAAATAGTGACTTTCAGATGAAACTGGCGGTTGTTAGAAATGTAAGATTAAAGGGAAATAAAAGACAGGATTACGATCATACATAAAGCTATGGTCATAATCCTGTCTTTTATTTATATATTTGCTTCGTTTTTTTTCAGGGTCTCTAAAATCAGATTCTGACAATAAGCGCCCACGAATTTTTTCTGCTCTTTATCCAGATCTTTAATATAGACCGGAGGAAGATATTCTAAGATTACATGTACCGGGCGCATACGGGGGAACTGGTCTTCAAAAATAGCAGAAGTATGATTCAAGGCCATTGGTACAATCGGACAGCCTGTCTTCTGGGCTATCTTGAAACTGCCTTCATGGAAGGGAAGTAATTCTAAATCACTGCCCCCTTTGTTGCGGGTTCCTTCCGGAAATATGCAGATGGAAATACCGTTTTTTACTTTATCAATGGCTGCCAGAATTACTTTTAAGCCTTCTTTTACATTGGTACGGTCTATGAACAGACAGTGCAGATATCTCATCCAGTTGCTGAGAAGTGGTATCTTTTCCATTTCCTTCTTGGCTACGTAGCCGGTTCGGTTGCCGCAACGTACATAAGTCAGGAGAATATCAAAAAAGCTGCGGTGGTTGCCTACATATAATACAGCAGTGTCCTTAGGAACATTTTCTTCTCCAATTATGGTTATTTTTGCACCTGTAATCCAAAGACATATATTAAATACGCCCTGAACAATTCGAAGAGAGGAGATATCCTTTGCTCTCGGATTGAATTTTCCGATAATCCATTCCACAATTAAAACTGGTATAGACAGAATTAAAAAGCCTATAACTACAATACATACTAAAAAAAATCGTATCATCTCGTCACCTGTTCCTTATCTTTCGTGTAATCAAAGCAGAGATTTGTAATCCGCTTCGCAATTGCTAGATTAATTATAACCAAGGTATGCCACAGGCGCAAGTAAAAGGAGAAAAGTAATCATATTTTCCCTAATGTTTCATACATATATCTTATAAGGGGGACAGCTATGAGCCGTATTGTGATAATTGTGATGGCCATAATCAGTGCATTGGGAATGGCAGGATGTGGATTGTATCAGCTTAAAACTGAAGAGGAGCAGCCTTTAGAGTATACTGTCGTATCAGAAGATAATCTTCCGGAAATGCTAAAGACTATGATAGAGGAACGCAAACAGACACCATTTCAGCTTTCTTATCTGGAAGAGGACAGTCTGTATATGGTACAAGGTTACGGAGAGAAGGAGACCGGAGGTTACGATATTACAGTTGGGAAATGTGTATTGGCTGAGGAATCTATTCATGTAGAATGCAATCTGACCGGACCTGTGGATCCAAAGAAGGAAGAGGCAGTAAAATCGTATCCATATATAGTACTAAAGACAGAGCGGCGGGAGGAACCGGTAATATTTGATTAGCCAGGGGATGCTGCAGACAGAGTGTCAGTTAGTAGAGGAGGGTTTAACTATGGAATTGCAGTTTCAAGAATTGCATTTGTTAAAAAAAGGAGAGATGGCAACCAGTCAGATTACCATGGATGAAGATGTGATTGTGCCGGATAAAAAGCCGGATGTAGGGCGATTGATTCAGGAAAAGGGTGAACTTCAGATAGACGAGACCAGAGCACAAGACGGATATGTGCAGATAAAAGGACAGTTTCTATATAAGCTCTTATATGTATCGGAAGATCCGGAGAAAAAGGTTGTCCAGATGGATGGCGCAGTTCCGTTTTCAGAACGTTTAAATTTAAAAAATGCAAAAAATCAGGATAAAGTCTGTCTGTTGTGGGACATCGAAGATCTAACGGTCACACTTCTAAACAGCCGTAAATTAAATTTGAAATCAGTGATAACATTTCAGGCGTATATGGAGTCGGTAAAGACATTGCAGATACCGGTGGACTTAAAAGATGGAGGAGACATTTCCAGAAAAAAGAAGGAACTCTCGGCCTTGGATCTTCAGTTACATAGAAGGGATATGCTGCGTATCAGGGAAGAGTTACCGCTGCCTTCTAATAAACCCAATATACAGACAATCCTGTGGGAAGATGTAGAACTGCGTGGATTAGATATCCGGGAAGAAAAAGGAAAAATTAATATTCGAGGGGAACTATTCCTGTTTTTGCTCTATGATGGGGAAGAAGGGGATAACCTGCTCCAGTGGATGGAACAGTCAATTCCATTCCAACAGACGGTAGAATGTCCGGAGTGTGAAGACGGCATGATTTCTAATATGGACTTTCGGATTATTTCAAAAAAAGTTCAGGTGAAACCGGATTCGGATGGGGAAGAGCGGATATTGCAAAGTGACATCCATGCGGAACTGAATATGAATCTGTATAAAGAAAAACAGATGGGATTACTTTTAGATGTATATACACCACTGGTGGATTGTGAGCCAGTGTCATCGCCGGAACAGATACAGAAATTATTGATGAAGAATTATTCGAAATGCAGAATTAATGAGAGAATTCCTATGGATTCCGACGCAGGTAAGGTACTGCAGGTCTGTCATAGTGAAGGTAATGTCAAGATAGATCAGACGGCACTGGTGGAAGAGGGGATTTTGGTAGAGGGAGCTGTGGAGATACGTATTCTCTACATTATCAGTGATGATAATATGCCATTTTACTCCATGAAGGCAGCAGTACCATTTTCTCATGTAATCGAATCGCAAGGCGGGAGAAAGCATGCGCAGTACGAATTGCAGACGGATTTGGAGCAATTGTCTTTAAGTATGCCTGACAGCAGTCAGGTCGAAGTGAAGATGGTGGTAAATCTAAATGCCATTGTATTAGAAAATCAGGAAGAGAATATAATAACCGATATACAGGAACACGAATTAGAGGAGAAAAAAATCCAGGAAATGCCGGGAGTGGTGGGATATCGGGTACAGCCGGAAGATACCTTATGGGACATAGCAAAAAAATTTTATACTACGATGGATTCCATTCGTGAATTAAATGATTTAAGTCAGGATGAGCCAGAACCTTATGATACCTTACTGATTGTGAAAAAAGTGGAGGGCTAGAAGAATATGTAAATGTACGTTTTACAAAGGAAATATGCAGTATGTGATAGAAAGAATCAAAAGGCAGCCTTGACAAGACTAATCATTCATGACTATAATTATATTGTATACAAAGTACAAAGGGGAAAATACAATGAGATTACGGGCGTTGGCAAAGATTAATTTAGGATTAGATGTGGTTTGCAAGAGACCAGACGGGTATCATGAGGTTCGTATGATTATGCAGACGATTAATATGTATGATCAGCTGGATATGGAGAAGGCAGCTGAACCGGGAATTCGCATGAAAACCAATCTGGCTTATGTTCCGGTAAATGAAAATAATCTGGTATACCGGGCGGCAGATTTGCTTATGAAAGAATTCCAAATATCAGATGGTTTGGAAATTAATTTAAAGAAAGTAATACCGGTTGCAGCAGGGATGGCAGGCGGAAGTTCAGATGCAGCGGCAGCATTAATTGGCGTTAATCGTATGTTCAGGCTGGGTTTATCCCAGAAAGATCTGATGGAGAGAGGCGTGACAATTGGTGCTGATGTTCCTTACTGCATCATGCGAGGAACGGCTCTGGCGGAGGGAATCGGCGAGAAACTTACGGCGCTTAATCCCATGCCAAAGTGTTATATTCTAATTGCAAAACCGGGAATCAGTGTTTCTACTAAGTTTGTGTATGGAGCATTGGATGCAAATCATCTGACACATCATCCGGATATTGACGGTATGATAAAAGCCATAGATGAACAGAATCTGGAAGGAATTGCCGGATGTATGGAAAACGTATTAGAGACTGTCACCGTAGAAAAATATCCGGTTATTCAGACTATCAAAGACATGATGATGGCAGATGGTGCTATGAATGCCATGATGAGCGGAAGCGGACCTACGGTATTTGGAATATTTGATGATAAAGAAACTGCCGAGAAGGCAGCTGACCATTTGCGAAAAGATTCACATGCAAAACAGGTCTTTTTGACAACACCGTTTAATAAAAAAACAGGAGGAAGAACCAATGACAAGTGAATTTGAATTCAGTATGAATGAATATCTGCCTCTGAGAGATGTAGTTTTCGACACACTGCGTAAAGCGATTTTAAAAGGTGAATTGAAGCCGGGAGAACGTCTGATGGAATTGTCATTGGCTAATCGTCTTGGTGTAAGCCGTACTCCTATCAGGGAAGCAATCCGTAAGTTGGAGTTGGAAGGTCTGGTAATCATGATTCCCAGAAAGGGCGCTCAGGTTGCAAAGATTACAGAAAAAGATTTAAATGATGTGCTGGAAGTGCGCCGCGGATTAGAAGAGCTGGCTATCAAGATGGCCTGTGAGCGAATCACTCATGAACAGCTGGTACAGTTAAAACTGGCGTCTCGAACTTTTGAAAAATCTATGGTTAAGAACGATATTACGGCATTGGCACAAGCGGATGTAGATTTTCATGACATTATATATGCAGCCACTGCAAATAATAGATTAAATCAGATTCTTAATAATCTTCGCGAGCAGATGTTTCGCTATCGTATCGAATATCTAAAGGATGAAAAGACCAGAACACAGCTGGTGAGTGAACATGATGCTATTTGTAAAGCTTTAGAAGCACATGACTATAAGAAAGCTCATGATGCGGTATGCCTGCATATTGATAATCAGCAGCACGCTATTATGCTGAGTATTCAGACAGAGCAATAAATATATTTTGAACTTTTGAATGAAAAGAAAACATGTGGAAATACTCCAACTAACAGGAGGATTTTCATATGTTTTTTTTATTTCTTTCAAAATGTGTCAAAAAAGTAAAGACTCATATCGGACTTACGGCATTTATAACAGCATTGGCAGTAAGTTCCTTACAGGCAGTATTGCAGAAACCAACACCATTGGAACTGCAGCAGGGAATTGCAGATAAAGTACTACGTTTTCATGTGCTTGCAAATAGTGATCTGCCTGAAGATCAGCAGTTGAAATTAAATGTGAGAGATGAGGTGTTACAATATCTGAATAAATCCATGCCGCAGCAGGGGGATTTAGACAGTACAACAGCATGGATTGCAGCACATACAGAAGATATAACCGATGTGGCTTGTGAGACTTTATTACAGTCCGGCGTAGAGCAGTCTGTTAGGGTGGGAATAGAAGAAACATATTTCCCGGACAGACAGTATGGGAAATATGTTTTTCCGGCAGGATTTTACCGGGCACTCCGGGTACAGATTGGTAAAGCCAGAGGACACAACTGGTGGTGCGTGATTTATCCGGAGATGTGTTTTACAGATGTTACATGTGAAGAAGTGGAAACGGAAACAGATAAGATAGAACCTGATGCAGAACATAACGCAGAAAAGGAAAAAACAACGGACCGGCTGCATAACATTCTGACAGAGGAGGAATATGATTGGGTTACCCAGGAAGAACCATTGGAAATAAAATTCAAATTTGGGAACTAGAAAAAGTGTTAACAAATATGAACGTTGTTATAACTGAGGAAAAGGGACAATTTAAGGTGGAAGCTCAGATGTAGGTGTCAGCATAGCTGACAGGACGACTTACGCATTACTAGAGTGGGAAGATATAAATCGGGGTTGAATTATAGGTTCATAAAGGGTAGAATAAAAACACATAACATAAAAAGGAAAACTTTATTTCCTAAAATTATAATAAATTGGAGAAAATTTATGAATAGTATAAAAAATGCACCTATCGGTGTATTTGATTCAGGAGTTGGCGGACTGACGGTTGCCAGAGAAATTATGCGTAATCTTCCTATGGAGAGAATTGTATATTTTGGTGATACAGCCCGCGTTCCATATGGAAGTAAATCAAAGGATACCATAATCAGATATTCCCGCCAGATTATACGTTTTTTAAAAACACAGGATGTAAAAGCAATTGTGATAGCCTGTAATACAGCCAGTGCACTTGCCTTAGAAGAAGTGAAAAAGGAACTTGATATTCCGATTATCGGAGTGGTTAAACCAGGAGCCAAGGTGGCGGCAGAGACTACCCGGAATAAACGAATCGGAGTGATTGGAACAGCAGCAACAGCAGGAAGTCACCTGTACAGAGAACTTATCTGTTCCATAAATCCAGAGATAACAGTTATAGAGAAGGCTTGTTCGCTGCTCTGTCCACTGGTGGAAGAAGGATGGCTGAAGGATGAAATCACGGAGAGTGTTATCCGCAGGTATCTGGAGGATCTTATGGAAGAGTCTATTGATACTTTAATCTTGGGGTGTACTCATTATCCGCTGCTTCGCTCTACTTTCAGTAAAATAGTAGGCGAGCATGTAAATCTGGTTAATCCGGCATATGAAACTGCACAGGAATTGAAACGTCTGTTAGACAGAGAACATTTAGCCAGTGAAGGAACTGTGGAGGAAGAGTTTCCTTATCGGTTCTATGTGAGTGATGCGGCTGAGCGGTTTACGGATTTTGCCAATTCAATTCTCCCATATGACGTACGAATTACAAAACAGATTCCTATCGAAGAATATTGATTAAAAAATTAAGCAACATGGAAATTAATATAACAGGATATATTCAATTACGCCAAGTTGTAATAGAGTATACATAGAATAGAAAGGGTATTATGACCAGAGACGTAATTATTAGAATCAAAGGCCTTCAGTTTATCGAAGAAGAGGATGAACAAGAACCTGTGGAAGTGGTAACTGCAGGGGAATATTTTTGGAAAAATGGAAATCATTATCTGAAGTATGATGAGGTTTTCGAAGGTATGGATGGAGTTACGAAGAATCTGATTACCATTAAGCCAAGTACGCTTGAAGTACATAAAAAGGGTGTGGCAAATGTTAATATGATTTTTGAGGAGAATAAGAAGAATCTGACTTATTATAATACACCGTTTGGAAATATTCAGATGGGTATTGCAGCCACGAAGATAGAGACTCAGGAGGAGGAAGATAGTTTACAGATTAATGTGGACTATGCTTTGGAATTAAATTATGAATATGTGGCTGACTGTAATATATCTATTCATGTGCAGCCAAAGTCTATGCAGTTGAATTTATCATAATTGCTAAACGAGAAAGGATATTTCGACTTAATAAATCAGTGCAAAATAAAACAGCAGTTAAATCAATTATGATTTTGCTGCTGTTTTATTTTGCTTATTTTTTTGAACTGGTTGCATCCAGTGCTTTTTGTCTCATGCGTTTGAAAAATCCCTGTTTCTTTGCTGGTGCTTCGATTGGTCCTCGAATACCGCGAACATCAGTTATGTAGATGCCGCTTACGGTTGCTTTAACTTCCTTTTTTAAAGGAATTGTTTCGAAGACTTTTTCATCTGCAACTAAGGTCATAATCTTTGGACCGATTTTTGCTTTTACGATGGGAAGTTTCGAGCGACGAAGCATCTTTGGTGTCTGGTCAATTACCATCTGTGGTAAACCGGATTCCTTGATACGCATTCGCTTCTTATCGATTACTAACATGGAAACTGTCTGCTTTGCAGCTTCAATCTGCTCCTGCTGAGCATCCTGTTTTTTCTGCATTCTTCTTCCGAGGAAATATAAGACTGCCAGAACCACAATTAAAACTATTAAGATGACTAATAGTACTTTCCAAACCATATGTGATACCCTCCTGTGTATAATGCCTATGTAGAAATCTACACGATAAATATTGTAGCATTGTTTGTGGAAAAACGCAATTGTATTTTCGGGTTTTTTGTGAGAGGGGAAGGGTGTTGGGAGGGGGACGCCTTGTCATTTCATCCCTCTGGCCGTATCCGCCTATGTCATTTCTCCTGCGAGGTCATTTCGCTGTAAGAAACTACGTGTCCAGAAGAGCCATTTCTATGGGTTCAGGCACATTCAGCGTGTATGCCGATGCATACACACTTCAGGGTGCCTTCGACAGGTGTTTTGGTAAACACCTGTCGCCCATAGAAATGACTCTTCTGGACACTAGGTTCTTATCAGCTCATTCGATCGCAGGAGAAATGACATAGGAGGATACGACCAGAGGGATGAAATGACAAGGCTGGTGATGGCGGCGGAGGGGTGGCAGTGAGGGCGCGTGCCGGAGCGGCACGGGGATTGTGGCAGACGAGAGGGTAGAAGCTTGATTTGTGGGTGGCGAGGCGGGATGGATTGGAATTAGTAAGGGTGTTTTTTCAAATTTTATTAGTGATAGCCGGATGGAAAATGCCGGATGAAAAAAAGTATGGATATGTGGGTGAGAAACTGGTATAATTGCTTTGATTGTGTGATTTTACTATTACATGTCATGTAACTGTTGTTTTGAGAGTGTGTTTTAATTTATATAGTAGGGAGTTTTGTATATGGATGAGAAGAATAACCGAAGTTCCATGGAACAGCGCCGGATGGCGAAGGAGCGGAAAGAGCGGATAGAGAGACGGCGGAGAGCGAAGAAGAAGGCTATGATGCGCCGGATGGCTATTTTGATTGGTTTGATTGTGTTGGTTTTGGGTTGTATTGTGGGTGTTACGGTTTCGATTGTGAGTAAGAATCGGGCGCGTAAGGCTGAGGAGAAGGCGCAGAAAGAGGCTGAGATTGTGGCGGAAGAGGCTGAGTTTGCTAAGAAGAAGGATTTGGTTGCTCAGGCGGATGCTATGGCAGCGGGGTATGATTATGATGGAGCGATTGCTTTGCTTCAGGGTGTTGAGGGTTATGATAATGAACCGGATATGATTGAGGCTATTGCGCGTTATGCGGCGGCTAAGTCTACTTTGGTGGAAGTGGATCCGGATAAGGTTACCCATGTGTTCTATCATTCACTGGTTGTAGATCCCACGAAGGGGTTTGTGGGGGAGAATGCTAATGGATTTAATGCATGGATGACTACTTTGGATGAGTTTAATAAGATTACTCAGGAGATGTATGATAATGGATATGTTTTGATTAGATTGAGAGATCTGGTGACTCAGACTACGGATGCTGATGGGACTGTTCATTTTACAGAGAATAAGCTGATGCTTCCGGCTGACAAGAAGCCTTATGTATTATCGGTGGATGATTTGAGTTATTATCATAGTTATGAGGGACATGGTGTAGCTTCTAAATTGATTGTGGATGAAAACGGACTGCCTAAGTGTGAGTATATTGAGGATGATGGCAGTGTTTCTGTAGGAGACTATGATGTGGTTCCAGCTATGAATACTTTCCTGGAAGCTCATCCGGATGGTGCTTATAAGGGGGCACGTGGTATGATTGCGCTGACAGGATATAATGGTGTATTTGGGTATCGTACAGATGTGGCCTATCGGGATCACACGAATCTGACGGCGGATCAGCAGGCATGGCTGGATGCAAATCCTGATTTTAACTGGGATACAGATGTGGCAGAGGCTACTAAGGTGGCAGAGGCGATAAAAGCTACAGGATGGGAATTCGCAAGTCATACCTGGGGACATCTTCGAGTTGGAAGTACGGATCTTGCTACCCTTCAGACTGATACAGATAAATGGTTTAATACAGTTTCTCCTATTGTAGGTCCGGTGGATACTATTATCTTTGCCCATGGTGAGGATTTAGGTTCCTGGAGAGATTATGATTCAACTAATGAGAAATATAACTATTTTAAGAGTAAGGGATTTAATCTCTATTGTAACGTAGACTCTTCTCAGTATTGGATTCAGATTCGTGACGGTTACGTGCGTCAGGGGCGTCGAAATCTGGATGGATATCTGATGTATAAGAGTATGACGAAGGATGATAACCTGGAAGATTTGTTCCATGTGGAGGATGTATTTGATTCTGTAAACAGACCGACACCGGTTACATTGGAGTAAAATACTTAATAGAAAATGAAAATTGTGTGAAATAATAGGGGGAAGTCTTTCTTTTCAGCGGAATTTATGGTATAACCATTCCTAGTGTACTTTATTTTTATCTTGAAAGAGGATAAAGTGCGGAACATGAAAAGAAGGACTTTCCTTCTATATCTAGAAAAGAGGATTAATATGAAAAAGAGATTTTTGATACTGGCTACTGTACTTTGTTTGTCTTTTAGTATGATGGCTTGTGGAAGCAGCAAATCAGATGATGCAGCATCTGAGACAACAGAAGAGACAACGGATGAGAGTGCAGAAGAAAGTGCAACCAGCGTAACAGATAATATACCTTTGACAGATAAGACTGTAGAAGATGAAGGTATTGATGCATTTGTTACACTTGGTGAATATAAAGGTCTGGAATTAGAAAAAACGGTTACTACAGTAACTGATGAAGAAGTAGAGACAGAAGTGACAAACCGCTTATCTGAAAATGCAGAAGAAATCACTGATGGAACTGTTGCAGAAGGTGATATTGCTAATATTGATTATGAAGGTAAATTAGACGGAGTTGCATTTGAAGGTGGAACTGGTACAGACTTTGATTTGACAATTGGTTCTGGACAGTTTATTGATGGATTTGAAGATGGTTTAGTTGGAGCGAAATCTGGTGAGACGAAAGATATCAATTTAACATTCCCGGATGATTATTTCAATGAGGAACTGGCTGGGAAAGAAGTTGTATTTACTGTTACTGTGAACAGCATTAAGAGACCAGCGGCAGAATTGACAGAGGAATGGGTACAGGCTAATACAGACTATACAACTATAGATGAATATAAAGAAAGCATTCGTACAGAACTCCAGGAATCCTATGATGCACAGAATGAAAGTTCTATGCAAAGTACTGCATGGCAGACAGTAGTAGAGAACTGTACACCACTTCAGTTCCCGCAGACATATGTGGATGAGGGCGCAGCATCTTACAAGACACAGTACGAGACTTACGCAAGTTATGCTGGACAGGACCTTGCAACTTATCTGGAATCTATGGGAAGTTCAGAAGAAGAGATGAACACTCAGTGTGAACAGTATGGAAGAAATATCGCATATCAGAGACTGGTATTAGACTCTATTATTGAAAAAGAAGGTCTGACAAAAGACCAGGAAGATTACCAGACTACTTTAGATGAACTGGTTACTTCATCAGGATATGCAAGTTATGATGAGTTAGCAGCAGTAGCTAACGAAGAAGAGATAGAACAGACGGTTCAGCTTCGTCGTGTGCTTAAATTGATTGTTGACAATGCTACAGTAAAAGAAATATCAGAGGAAGAAGCAGCAGCTAAAGCTGCAGCAGCAGAGGCAGCCGCTTCAGGTACTTCCAAAGAAGCAGAAAGTTCTGAGGAAACCGCAGAGTAATATCAGAGAAATGTCGGAGAGTATGAGCAGAAAGTCAGTTGTAATTTTAAAAATCATATAAACTTAAAAGGAGCTGTTGTACAGAGTTGGTCCATATGGATGCAGTCATCTGTACGCAGCTCCTTTTAAGTTGCCATGCATGTGTATGAATTAGAATATAAAAAGGGGAAATGAAGTATACTTCATTTCCCCGGCATGATTTCATCCTATTTTATTATCGATTTTTACTCTTCTGTTTTTAAAACTGCTTTATAAACAACAGCTGCCAATGCTGCACCAACAAGTGGAGCTACGATAAATACCCAAACCTGTGAAAGTGCCTGTCCGCCTAATAATAATGCAGGACCTAAACTTCTTGCAGGGTTTACAGATGTTCCTGTTAACGGAATACCTAAGATATGTACAAATGCAAGTGTTAAACCAATTACGATACCTGCGATAGTACCTGTCTTAGCTTTTGCAGTTACACCAAGAATAGTTAATACAAATACGAAAGTTAAGATAACTTCTACTAAGATTGCACCACCCATGCTCAATCCAACATAAGATGCAGATCCAAATCCATTCTGTCCTAATCCAACATCCGCAACAGCGCCTAAGGTAGAGCAGCTGATGAATGCATATAACAAACCAGCACCTGCGATACCGCCTAAGAACTGAGCAACCAGATATCCAACGAAATCTTTGGCATCCATGCCGCCGGTTAAGAATACACCAAGTGATACAGCTGGATTGATGTGACATCCGGAAACATCACCAATTGCATAAGCCATTGCCACAATTGACAAACCAAATGCCATTGCAATTCCTAAAATTCCTAATTTTCCATCAATTCCACCTGAGATTGCAGCTGATCCACAGCCAAACAGGGTTAATACGAGAGTTCCTATGAACTCTGCAACATATTTTTTCATGTTCATATCCTTGCCTCCTATAAATTATAAAATTTTTGTAACTGTTCAGAACTCCATTAGTTAAAGATGATATCGGAATTCCCTAAAAGGGCTTCTCTGATTGCTGTAAAAGCATTTATTCCATGCTTATGAGCAGTCCCAATATAGCTCATGATTGT
>JAQVHQ010000071.1 GCA_028696165.1 Lachnospiraceae bacterium
ACTGTTATACATAGAGAACACCTTTCTTTGTCACCGTATTGGTTTAGTCGCTTAATACTTTATCACAAAGTTGGTGTTCTCTTTTTATTTATTTTCCATTATCCGAATAAAATTTTACGCTAGCAATCCCCTTATTTCATCTCGAGTTAACTTAATTCAGAAAAAGTCGTCTATCTCTTCTACTTTTGCTGTCTGTTTACTCGCAGCCCCAATTATTTATACTTCGCAGCCGCATTCAAAGCCTGCGATTTAGCCAGATTTGCTTTTCTAAAATAGGCATCCTGATATTTCACTTCAATTCTATCAAAATACCATTCCAATTCATCAGCTGCTTCCTGAGATGCAACGTAAGCCCCGTCCCCAATCTGTGCCACTATTGGTGCCGCATCATCTGACAGCTGGTATATCAGATAGTCCAAATCCTGCATAGTCATAACCTCATCGTGAGCCACATTATACCGGGCAATCTGATAGTCCGGCTTTGCCAAAGAAAAGACAATATAAAAGCATGCCACAACTGCTACACTATACCTAAACAGTGGAAATTCCTTTTTATAGATACTAAACACCGTCCCAAGCATGATGAATATAAGCAAGAACAGAAACCAAAGCACTAATAACCGTAAAAAGGTCAGATTGTATTCCTGCACATATAAAATCATACGGTACATAGCTGACGCAATCATAACAAAGGTGCAAAGAGAAATCACCGTCAAAAGCACATTCAAGATCTTACTCTCTGAAAACAGATTCTTACACAGAAGCACCATACAAAAATTAATAATACTCACAAAAAGCAGCTGCCAGAATCCACTATGAGCATACTGAGAATAAGTCACTCCATCTGGCAGACCATTCTCCAATCCAATAAATAAGTATATAATCTGAATACCACTGTAAAACATATAGACAACCGCAATCACTGCTGTAAATGTAATACCAATAATAGAATTCGCATTATATTCTCTACCTGCCTTGGTATTCAGGAGATTGCGTCGGCATAGCCCGCACAAAAATGCATAACTAAGCGCCGTACCTGCCAGAACCATACCTGTCATAAGTAAAATCGACACCATATCAATATGATTTATCATGCTTCCAAACACCTGATGAAAAATCATATCAGAACTAACCAGCAAAGGAAAGATTACACACAAAGCACCAAATGCTATTGCCAGTCCCAATCCCACATAAATCAGTCTTTTATCCTTGTTGTTCTCCTTATCTTTCACATAACCAGCCCCATGACTTATCACAGAAAATAAATGCGCACAGGAAGAAAAGAACAACACAACCAACCGTTTGAAGTAAGCAGTAAAATTCCACGTCTCATCATTATAGAACTGGTGGACCATAGCGACTACAAATAAAAGTGCAATTCCAACCCAGTTAAAAAAGAGAAAGAATTCACTGGTTGTACATGCATTGCCAACACCCAAAATCATCATTCCTGCAAAATAAGGTATCGTACCTTTCTTTAGCTTTATGGATTTGGCGGATATAACCCCAGTGCCTTCCTCATCCATAACAGTAGCCAAATGTCTTAACACCAGCACTGCAAAAAAAATAGTTGCAAGCACATATATTGGAAACGTAATTCCCGCAATATTTCTATACAGACAAAAAGCAAATACAACTCCATACAGTAATGCCATTCCTCCAAAAAGGGCATAGTTCTCCCTTGGTTCTCTATATTCTTTCATAACAGACTCTCCAATCTTATACTTATTTCAATTCTGTTTTCTATTCTGCTTTCTACTACTTTTTGCCATCTCATATTTTCTTCAAATATGCTCTGGATTACTTGCTTCAAGCACTTATTATTCTTCCGAATCTTCTACGTATTCCAATATATCTCCCGGCTGACACTTTAATGCTCTGCAGATAGCCTCTAATGTGGTAAAACGAATAGCCTTCGCCTTATTATTTTTTAATATAGACAAGTTCGCCATCGTAATGTCCACCTCCTGAGCCAAATCTTTAAGTCCAATCTTTCGCTGTGCCATCACCACATCCAGATTAATTATTATTCCCATGACACACCTCCTATATAGTCAAGTCATTTTCTTCTTTATATCGAACCGCCTCAGCAAACACCTGTGCTAACACGCCGCAAAACAAAGCTGCCACGAAGAAAACAAGGATAATTATAAATGTGGCTGGAGTCGGAACCAGGAACATCTTGATGAAAAAAAGAATAGAAATGCAGATACTCACCATCCCCATCCTTTCAAGGCTTTGCACATTACGATACACAAAACATGCTTTTTCCATAACTGTTTTCATCATGCAGCGAAGTTCCCGTATAATAAACAAACCCAGTAATGCTGACAGTCCAAATACAGCTACCATGGAAATATAATGTTCCACAAATGCCTCCGAATAATATTCCCCCGCCAGTTTCAGACTGTATGGCAAAGTGACTAACACAACAATCCCGGATATAAACATAAAGTCCAGGATAATTTTCGTGATTTTTACCATATCAAGTGATCTTAATTTTGATTCTTTCATATCTTACCATCTCTCCTTTAGCTCAATTACTCATTGCTTCACTGTCAATACATGCAGCCAAATCATATACTTTGCTAATTTGTTAAACTGCCAATTAGCTTCATAGTCAAATTAACTGAATGCTGAATTAACTAGTTCTGAATTAACTAAATTTGCTGAATTGCTGAAGCTGAATTATTTCCTTACAAGTTATACTATATCACTTTCAGATTTGAATTTCAATATATTTTTATCGTTTTTCAATAAATTTATATTGTATTTCAACATTTTCATAACAAACGCAACAGTCAAAGTAAAAAAGAGGGAAATTCAAAAAATGCCTCTGACACCTAGCTTAATAAGCATAGATGCCAGAAGCACTCTTTATGTAAACTGCATCATATACAAGCCGGCATAGATTCCATTCGCCTCCAGAAGTTCTTCATGTGTGCCTTCCTCAGCAATTCCATCTTCTGTCAGCACAATAATCCGCTTTGCATTACGCACAGTAGATAAGCGATGAGCAATTACAAACGTCGTACGATTCCTGGCAAGAGATTCCAACGAATCCTGAACCACCTTCTCACTCTCATTATCCAAAGCAGAAGTTGCCTCATCAAATATAAGAATCGGCGGATTCTTCAAGAACACCCTGGCAATAGACAGTCTCTGTTTCTGTCCCCCCGAAAGTTTCACTCCCCGCTGCCCGATATCCGTATCATAATCATCTTCCATATTCATAATAAATTCATGAGCATTAGCCAGTTTTGCAGCACGAATCACTTCTTCGTCACTGGCCCCCGGCTTTCCGTAGCGAATATTTTCCATAATCGTGCCCGCAAACAAATATACATCCTGCTGCACAATACCTACATGTTTGCGAAGATTATCCAGACATAAATCCCGCACATCCACACCGTCCAGTAAAATCGCACCCTCACTCACATCATAAAACCGTGGAATCAAACTGCACAATGTAGTCTTACCCGCTCCAGAACTTCCCACTAGAGCCACATACTCTCCAGCATCCACTTTCAAATTCACAGATTTAAGCACCTCTTCGTTAGATTCCGCATAGTGAAAGGAAACATCCCGAAACTCAATATCCCCTCGTACATTCTCCTGGCAAATCGCATCCGGCTTATCCAAAATATCCGGTGCAATAGCCATCACCTCCAGGAAACGTTCATAACCGCTGTATCCATTCTGAAACTGCTCCGCAAAATTCACAAGCTTCTTCACCGGTTCCGTAAAATTATTAATATATAGCAAAAAGGTAACTAAATCTCCAATCGGCATACTCCCCTTCGTAATCAGATAAGCTCCTGCCACCATAACCAGAACCGTAATAGAAGTCGTCATTGCATTCATCCCGGAATTATAGGTTGCCATATACTGATAGCTTTTTTTCTTAGCATCCACAAACCGGGCATTACCAGCTTTAAACTTATCCATCTCCGTATCTTCGTTTCCAAAAGACTTCACCACACGAATCCCAGCCAGACTATCTTCAATTTGACTGTTAATATCAGCAATACGCGCCCTGTTATTTACGAAAGCCTGCTTCATCTTACGGTTAAAATACACAGCATAGCCAAGTAAAAAAGGAACAAGAATCAACGCCACCAAAGCCAACCGCCAGTTTACCATCAACAAAATAGCAAAAGCCCCCACAAACTTAATCACAGAAATCACCAAATCTTCCGGACCATGGTGAAGCAGTTCACTGATATCAAATAAATCACTGGTAATTCGCGAAAGCAGATGTCCGACCTTCTGATTATCGTAAAAAGCAAAAGACAATTTCTGATAATGTCCAAAGATTTCATTTCTCATATCATGCTCAATCTTCGCGCCCATAATGTGCCCGTAATAAGCAATATAAAAATTGCAGAACATCTCCACCAAAACCAGCACAATCATGCCAATTCCCAATTTCACAATCATCTCAAATGCATCTGACTGAGGCATTACCACTACATTATTTGTTATATACCTCACAATAAGAGGAATCACCAAGGTAATCCCTGCCCCCAGAATTGCAAAGAATAAATCCGAGAAAAACAACCCCTTATAAGGTTTATAATAGCCTGCCAGCCGTTTTAATTTACTACCCATAATCTCGTATTCCTCCATTCATATTCCCTATCATATCATTATCACTCGTGGGTTACAATTCTTTATTTTATTGAGAATGGGGGACGCAGGCGGGACAGGGACACAAGGGGTGTGAACGTGGGCAACGCATTGGCGAACTAAGGGCCAACTGATTGTTCACACCCCTTGTGTCCCTGTCCCGCCTGCTGGTTATTGGCAAAATCCAGAAGTGTAACCAACTCGTTCCTCCGTTGCAGACTGCCACCGCTTCTGTTTCCGTTGAACGCCTTACTTTAAAAGTTCTCCTCAACATGCTTGTTTTTACAAAATATCTTCTCGATTACCTCCCTCCGAGTAAGATTCTTCAAATAGAGAAGTTTCTTACCCAATAAAATAAATACTAATCCTCACTCTTCAACATGAAACTTTACCACTTTTACCCCCATTTCCTCCCGCACTCACCCACAAATCAAGCCCCTAACCTCCATACTCTCTCAGGCCCCGTGCCGCATTTAGGCACGCGACTTACCACCATATACAACCTCCCTCGACCACTCAAACCCGCCTCCAGCCGTACCCAGCAGGAAACCGGGAACATCAAAGCCATGCAGCGAAAACTGCAGGCGCAGAGATGGACAGAGGGGCCGGGCGGGTCCGGAACGAAAAAAAGTTGTGTAAACAATTAGGGGCGGTTAGCGGATAGGGAAGATCCATCCCTTAGAAGCCACTTACCGAAGAGCCCCATCTTGCGATGAGGTTAGTGGCTTCTTAGGGATTAGCTTCACTATCCGCTGCCCCGTTTACACAACTTTTTTCGTTCCGGACCCGCCCGACCCCTCTGTCCATCTCTGTGCCTGCAGCTTTCGCTGCATGGCTTTGATGTTCCCGGTTTCCTGCGTCCCTTCCCCAATCCTTATTTCTGCACTCTATCATAAGCTTCCTGATAGAAATACTCCTGCGAGTTCATCTTCACCTCGCCCAGCACACGATCCTCATAAACACCCTGTGCATTCTCAATCTTACCCTTCTCGTCATCCTTCATAGCGATATCAAACATATTGCGAAGGCGTTCCTTAATAGCTTCATCATAAATCGGTGCAGCCACTTCCACACGACGAATGGTATTACGTGTCATATAATCAGCAGAAGCGATATAAATCTTATCTCTGCCTTTCACACCAAAACGATAAATTCTGGAATGTTCCAGGAATCGTCCTACGATACTGACAACCGTAATATTCTCAGTCAATCCCTTTACTCCGGGAATCAGACAGCAGATACCACGGATAACCATCTCAATCTTAACGCCAGCCTGCGAAGCTTCGATTAATTTATCAATAATCACCTTATCAGTAAGAGAATTCATCTTAATACCGATATATGCTTCCTCACCATTTTTAGCATGAGCAATCTCTTCATCCATCATTGCAGTCACTTTACTCTGCAGACAATTCGGCGCAACCAGAAGATGTTCTGTAGACTCCACAGTATCCCCCATAAGTAGTGCCGTAAATACACCCGCCGCCTCTGTTCCGATATCTACATTGCTTGTCATCAGTGACAGGTCTGTATACAGACGGGCAGTTTTCTCATTATAATTTCCAGTACCAATCTGTGTAATATAGGAAATTCCTGTCTCGGTTTTTCTTGTGATCAGACACAATTTAGAATGTACTTTATATTTTTCCAGACCATAGATAACACGACATCCGGCATCTTCTAGTCTTCTTGACCATTCGATATTGCTTTCCTCGTCAAAACGAGCGCGAAGTTCCACTAAAACTACCACTTCTTTTCCATTTTCAGCTGCTTCGATTAAAGCTTCTACCACTTTACTCTGTTTTGCCAGGCGGTATAAAGTCATCTTAATTGATACAACAGATTCATCTTCTGCTGCTTCGTGAAGCATAGAAAGGAATGGTTTAATACTTTCATATGGATAAGACAGAAGTACATCTTTCAGCTCAATCTGTGCCAATAAGCTTTCCTTTGTATTTAAATCCGGCGAATACTGTGGAATTCTTTTTCCAAAGAATAATTCCTCTTTATTGCGCAGATAATCCTGAAGCTGGAACACAAAAGACAAATCCAACGGTGTAGCAGAATAAAACACATGATCTTTATCTAAATCTGTAAATCCGCACAATTCATCTACCACTTTTTTATTGATTTTTCTGCTCAGTTCAATACGTACAGGACTCAGACGTTTTCTCTGTTTAATCATCATTTCCATCATATCACGATAATCTAAGTCTTCGTCGTAGAGTGCTCCCGCATCAATATCTGCATTTCTTGTAATACGCATCAAAGTTTTCTCGCGAATATCATATTTGTCAAAGATCTTTGATGCAAAGTGAAGAATCAGTTCCTCAGACAGCATGAAGTTTCCAGGTCTGGTTGGAATTTCTATCAGACGTTTGAATACGTTGTTGCTGCAAGGAATAATTCCTGTTCTTCTTTTACCGCTTTTCGTCTGCAGTAAAACTACTGCGTAGATTTCTTTATTTTTCAGGAACGGAAATGGCTGTTGTTTTCCAATAATCATCGGCGATACAAAAGGCGCAATCTCGGTATCATAATAGCGCTCTAAGAATTCTCCTTCTTCATTGGATAATTTATTAAAATTAATAATACGAATACCGTGAGGTTCTAATTCGCCCATCATCTGTTCGTAAATTTTGCCTTTTTTAGCATCCAGCTCTCTGGTATGGTCAAGAATAGCCCGAATCTGTTCTTCGCTGGTCATATTGGTCTTATTCTCTCTTACCACTTCAGATGACTCCATCTGTGTAGTCAGAGACCCAACGCGTACCATGTAGAACTCATCCAGATTGCTCTGATAAATAGACGCAAAAGTCAACCGTTCTCCCAACGGTACTTTGGAATTTCCGGCTTCATTTAATACCCTCTCATTAAATTTTAACCAGGATAATTCTCGATTATCATAACAACCTTTTTTCTTCACGTATCGTTCCTCCTTTTTCCTTGGAAAAGACGGTGTAAGATATATCTTTTTATTTCTCCGGCCAAAGATTCGGCCTATCCAACTCAAAATAATGTTCACCATCATACTCCATTCTCATAATTTATTTCAAACACTCTAAGTATACCGCATCCACAGAATTTCTCAATAATTTTTATGTTAAATCTTTGTAAAGCACCTAAGATTTTATCTTCTCAGGATAAATGTATATAGCAAAACAGAGTATGCATCTGTGCACACTCTGCCTTTGCTCCGTTCTTAACTAAATCACTAAAGTTACGATCGGTTTTATATGTATCTATATTTATCAGGTTCCAAATATCAATCCTACAGGTACGGTAATAATCTGTGGGAAGAAAATGAAGATAAGTAGGGCTACTGCAATCAAAACAATCCACGGTATTGATGCTTTGATTATCTTCTCTAGCGGCAACCCGGTAACATTCTCCGCGGCGTATAGACATACACCAACAGGCGGTGTAATCAGACCGAAGGATAATGTGATTACCATGAATACGATGAAGAATAAAGGATTTACACCAACTGCCTGTACGGCTGGCAGAAGGATTGGTACTAAGATGAAGATTGCTGCTGTAGCATCCATGAACATACCAACACATACTAAGAATAAGTACAGTACTAACATGATAACGATGCTGTTGCTTGAGATTCCAGTGATTAAGTTAGCAACTAATGCTGGAAGTCCATCCATTTCGAAAATCAGAGAAGCCGGTTTTGCTGCGATAGCAACGAACAGGATAGTTCCTGTAGAACGGGCATTCTTGCAGATAATTCTTGGAAGATCGCTCCATTTTAAGTTCTTGTAAACATAAATGGATACTAATGTTGAGTATACAACGGCGATTGCTGCACCTTCGGTAGGTGTGTAGATACCTGTGTATACACCACCAAGAAGAATAACTGGTGTTAATAAAGCTGGAATTGCTTCGATTAAAGCTTTTCCAAGTTTCTTTCCAGAAAATGGTGTACGGTCACCAATTCCATGTTTCTTACAATAGAAGTAATTGTAAACCATGAAGATTAATCCAATGATTAATCCTGGAATAAATCCAGCCAGCAGAGCCTGTCCAATAGAAATATTAGCGGTAGCTGCTGCGTTGATCATCAAAATACTAGGTGGGATAACGGATGCTAACATAGAACCGGAAAGGTTGATTGCTGTAGCATAATCTCTTGGATATCCCTTTTTGCTTAATGCATTGATACTCATCTTACCGATAGAAGCGATAGCTGCTACGGAAGATCCTGACATACCTGCGAATAACATGTTAACTACTACGGATACGTGACCAAGGCCACCATAAATCCATCCAACTAAGGCTTCTGCCAGGTTGTAAATCTTATCTGCGATACCACCTTCATCCATCAGTGAACCACACAAGATGAATAATGGTACAGCAACCATGATAAAACTGTTCATAGATGTGAACATAGACTGTGCTGCTAATGACAATGGCAGACTAGACATAGTCACAATTGTTATAACTGATGCTGCTCCAAGGGACACCGCGATAGGTACGCCTAAGAACATAAGTACCAAAAACAGTACTAATAATACTAAACTCATACTCATCGTCTAATCACCCCTGTTCCAGCGCTTTGGCTTTTTCTGTTTCTTTGTCTCCGATTGCAACTTTACCATGATACTCTAAGAAGCTCTGAAGAACTCCGATGATACCAAGTACACCTGCAACTGGCTGACAGATACCGATAATCCACATAGGAATCATAAGTGCGGTTCCCATCTCGTTCATCATAACCTGCTGTTTTACAACTTCGATTCCCCATACAATCATGAAAACGAAGAACCCTGTTACGATTACTGCATATAAAATCTCACTGAATTTTTTTAACCACTTAGGACCTACCTGTAAAAGTAATACTACACGTGATGACTCTGCTTTATTAAAACCAGATGCCAATGCCACGAACATCATCCACAGGAACAGGTAACGGCTGGTTTCCTCTGTCCATGGAAGCGGATGTCCGCTAACACGTCCAACGATCTGTAAAATGATGGTCACAACCATACCGATAACCAAGATGGCTAAAACAACATTCTCTAATCCGTCCATGATATCAAAAAACTTGGACAGTGCTGTTTTTTTACGTTCCATATATTTCCTCCTGTCTTATTATATATGAGAGGGGAAATCCCCTCTCATATCAATACTGCTATATTAAATATTAGTTCTTACCACAGAATTCTGCTGTTGCATTGAACAGATCATCATCTTCGATAAGTTCTTTGAATTTATCATAGCAAGACTGAGATACTTCGATGAATGCCTGACGGCCTTCGTCTGTGATGTCATTATATTCCATACCATTGTCTAACAGAGTCTGAAGAGCTTTTTCGTCTTCTGTAGCCATGAAGTCTACGTTCCACTGCTGAACTTCTTCACCAGCTTTTGTGATAGCATCCTGCTGTTCCTGAGTTAAGCCTTCAAATACTTTGCTGTTCATACCAACCAACCAAGCATCTGCCATATGGTCTGTACCAGAGATGTATTTCTGTACTTCATAGAATTTGTTAGAGAAAGGAACGTCAACCGGATTTTCCTGTCCATCTAATGTATTTAACTGTAATGCATTGTATACTTCACTGAAGTTCATAGGTGTTGTAACAGCTCCACAAGCGCTGAAGAATTCAACATACAGAGAGTTGTTTGGTACACGAAGAACCATTCCTTTTAAGTCATCTGGTGTGTTTACTGCATTTTTAGAGTTAGTTACTTTACGGAAAGATCTTGTCCAGCTTCCTACAGTTGTGATACCCATAGTGCTTACACGACCCATCAGTTCTTTACCTGTATCACTGTTTAAGTAATCCAGTAACTGCTGCTGGTCATCGAACATATAAGGAACTGAGATTACATTGTAACCTGGTTCAAAACTTGCATATACACTAGTTGCCAGAATTAACATCTGTAAAGATCCAGCTGATAACTGTTTGATACCTGCTGCAGTGTCTCCACCGTATAAAGATCCGTTACCAGAGATTGTGAAATCTAAGGTTCCATTAGAATATTCTGTTGCGCGGTCTGCAAATTCCTGAGCTGCCTGATAGATGTAAGATGCATCCGGGTCTGGAACTGCGATAGTGATTTTGGTTGCATCAGCTGCAACTTCTGTTTTCTCTTCTCCTGCGTCTTCTGCAGCTGCACCTTCTTCTGTACTTGCACTGCTTGAACTATTTGAACTGCTTCCACAGCCAATCAGGCTGGTTCCTACCATTGCAACAGCTAAAAAAGCTGCTAAAATTCTTTTTTTCATGTGAGTTCTCCTTCTCCAAAATTAATGTAAATTGCTTCCAATTTTATATAGTTCTTTAATCTGAGGATATAATTCTGTATAAACCTGATAGCGTTTATCATATACATCCTTATGTTCATCACTGCTTCTGATGACTTTATAAACATTCTTGTCAACCATAGCAGATGCTTCATAGACATCCTTAAAGATTCCAACACCGGTACCTGCTAATAATGCAGCTCCGATTGGCGCCATATCGTTCATATCCAGGATAATGATATCTTTCCCTGTGATATCAGCTTTAATATGTGCCCAGGTTTCACTCTTTGCTCCACCACCGATGGATGTAAAGGATTCTATCTTATTACCTGTTACCCGTTCTGCTATTTCAGCCAGCTGGCGAAGTCCGTATCCACAACCTTCCATGATTGCACGGTTCATCTCTTTACGAGTGGTGTGTAAGGATAAACCGAAGAACACGCCTCTTGCATATGGATCCCAGATTGGGCTTCTTTCGCCTAACATATATGGCAGGAATACCAGTCCGTCACTTCCAGGATTAGCTTCTTCTGCTTCCATATTCATCAGCTCAAACGCTGTGTTGTGGCAGCCGATTGCCTCTTCCTTTAAGTCCTTGCAGAATTCATCACGGAACCATTGATAAGAGGCACCTGTGTGGGATAGTGCACCCTGATAGATCCATTTTCCTTCTACTACATGACAACGGTTAATAAAACTGTGGTCAAATTTAGGCTGGTCTACACATATTGTTAAGACATTGGTGGTTCCTACGGATTCACATACATCTCCAGCATCTGTTACTCCAGCTGCCAGTGTTGCACATGCAGTATCCCCACCGCCTATTACTATTGGGGTTCCACTAGGGATTCCCATTTCTATTAAATCCTGATTAATTAATCCGCCTACTACATAAGTAGAAGGATGAAGCGGAGGCAGCTTTTCTATATCGATACCAATTTTCTCGCAGAGAAATTCAGACCATTTGTAGCCACCGGTTGTTTCAAATAATGCGGTATAAGATGCATTGGAATAATCAAATGCGAACTCTCCTGACATTTTATAAGCCATCAAAGTATTTACATGGCCAAAATACTTTGTTTTTTCATATACTTCAGGAAGATTTCTCTTAACCCATAACATGGATGTTCCGGAAATAGCTCCTGCCATTGCAGTGTTGGCTGTAATCTCAAAGAGTTTGTCTTCTCCTACTTCCCTCTTAATGATTTCAGCTTCCTCTGTGCTTCTGCGATCGGAGTAGATGATGGGGTCGACTAAGATTTCCCCATCCGCTCCGAAGGCAGCAACACCTGGACAAAGACTTGAAATGCTAATTCCTTTTACCTTGCCTGGATCCAGCTTTTTACCATTGAATAACAACCGAAGACATTTGCAGTAAGCCTGCCACATATCTTCTGTGTCAATCTGTGCATAATCCTGATTCGGTGTAATCATATGATAAGAGCTGCTGCTTAATCCCAATACATTTGCATCCTCATCTATGATGGCTACTTTGATGCTGGTGGTACCTACATCTACACCTAAAAGATACTTCTCCATTGTGCTGCCTCCCCGTTTCCTATACTAATTAAAATTCGTCGTAATTTTTATCATTCTCAAGCTGAGCAAGTAACTCTTTAGCCTGTTTTACGCTGTATCCTTCGTGGATGATGTATCTTAATGCAACTACTAATGCAGAAACGTCTTTGTAATCCCATACGAATCTACCCATTGTAACTCCGCCTACTCCACAGTCCATAGCTTCTCTGGTCATGTTTAAGTAGTCATCTAATGTTTTACAAGCGTCTCCACCCTGGATTACTACACGGAATGTAGAAGGTACACAAGCAAGAGCTTTTGCCATAGAATCTGGGTCACCAGTGTAAGTTGTTTTAACGATATCCATACCCATTTCACAAGCACTTCTGATACAGTAAGCGATGTTTTCCCAAGATGCTCTCTGGTCAACTGGTACGCTTTCTCCCTTTGGATATACATGTCCGATTAAAGGCATTCCTTTTGTCATACATTCTTCAGCGAATCTTCCGATTGCTTCGAACTGCTCGTCCTGGTAATCTCCTAATGTCATAGCTCCCATAGATACTGCATCAGCGCCCATGCGGATAGCTTCATCGATAGAACCGAAGATTGTATCTTTAGTTGGAGCTACTGGAGAGTAGTTAGAAACTTTCATTAACATAGATACATCACCTGCATGATTCCACATACAATGCTCTGCGATACCTTTTGTCATTGTCATAGCGTCTGGTTTACCAACGATGATTTTGTCGATTGTTGTCTGGATGTCATGTAATCCTGTCATAGGAGCGATTCCTCTTGAGATTGCATGGTCTACTGTGATAGCCATCATTTTGTTGCTCTTTGGATTTACCAGTCTGCTCATTCTTACTGCTTTTCCTAACATTGCCATAATTTGTTTTCTCCTTTTTCTTTTAAAAATTATATTTTTTAGTTTCTAATGTTTTATATTACTGCTTTGGCTTTGGTATTTGTTACTTTTATATTTCTTATATTCTTTAAGTTATTCGGCTGTAATTTTTTACTTTAATCTTCTGTACTTCTCTCTATGGCTCGATGATGACTTTTAAGCCCTGTCCGCTCTTGCACATCTCATATGCTTCCTGGAATTCATCGATCTTAAATGTGTGTGTAGCAATCTTATCAAGATTGATTTTCTTTGTCATTACCATATCAGCTGCTTCTAAATAATCAGATCTCTTGTAAGCTGTACTTCCGTTAACAGTTAATTCATTGTAGTGAATTGTGTTAACTTCGATTGTACATTCACCAGTTCCAGCGAATCCAGCGAAGAGGTTTACAGTTCCACCTTTTTTAGCTAATTTCAATGTTGAGTTAACTAATGCAGGTACTCCGATTGCCATAACGATTACGTCTGCTCCCATTCCGTTGGTTGCATCTGCAATAATTTTTGGTAAATCTTCTTTAGTAGGATCTACTACTTTGTCAGCTCCAAGTTCTAATGCTACCTGTCTTCTCATTTCGTTTGGCTCACTTACGATTACCTGTTTTGCACCAGCGATTTTAGAAAGCTGCATATGCATCAGTCCGATTGGGCCAGCTCCTACGATAAGTACGGTGTCATTAAATCCTGTTCCAGCGTTCTTCAATCCACGGATACAGCAAGCCAATGGCTCGATTAATGCTCCTGCGGTAAATGATACATCTTCTGGAAGTTTGATTACGTTTCCGCTTGCAATTGCAATTTCAGGAACAAGTATGTACTCTTCAAATCCTCCGTTGAATTCGTATCCGATTGCTTTACGATTCATGCAGGCATTTTCTCTGCCGGCTAAACAAGCTGGACAAGAGCCACATGGGATTACGTTTGCGATTGCAACTTTTTCTCCTACTTTGAATCCCTCTACGTTCTTACCTACCTCTGTGATTACTCCGCACATCTCATGTCCGATTACGGATGGATAACGAACACCTTTGGTTTTGGTACCATTGAGGATTCTCATGTCGGTTCCACATATAGCTGCCTTTTTCATTTCCAGTAATAAGTCGCCATCTCCGATGACTGGCTTATCGATTTCTGTTGGGGCGAAATCGTTAGGACCATTTAAAACAACTGCTCTCATTTCACACACTCCTTTTTGTTTTTTGTTATTTCTAACTTGATGAAATCATATCACATTTGAAATTATTTTTCAATAGGTATTTTAATTTTTGTAAATTTCTTTCAATTTTTAGGCTGTTTTTGTAGCACTTTGACGGTTTTATTGTCAGACGGCGAATTACAATCGGGTGCAACAGCAAATTAAAATCCCGTCTGACACCTATCAGACCGCGCGGTCTTGCCTGTAACTGCACATTCTTATCAGCCTGACCGCACACTCTCGTAGT
>JAQVHQ010000072.1 GCA_028696165.1 Lachnospiraceae bacterium
GCCATTTCAATAAAAAATCCCGCGGATTATTCCGTGGGTGCTATACCAAAAAGTGCTGGATTTTATTTGCCAGAAACTGCTGGAAAATAATTTCCATTTTTTGTCGGAAAGTACTTGCCGTTTACACCATTTTATGAATCGATTCATTTTTCATGATTATATACGAAATTCAAGCACCTGCTTTGTGCATTTTTTATTTTTATAAACCGTAGTCAAGAGAATATTCGGAATCCGCTTCGTTACTTGATGAGGTTAAAAAAGTGTATGGACAGAATCTTCACGGATTCTGTTCAGACACTTTTGTTTGTGCACAAATAACTTCATATTTCACAATCTGTCAAATTACATTCTATTTAGATACAGCGGCTTCCCCGTACTTTCCGCTTTCTTTAATATAATCAGGCAGATTACAATGCCCAATATAATAGATCCATAATCCGCAACACTCTGCGCATAGATGACACCATCCATTTTAAAGAGCGCGTTTAATATATAAATCATAGGGATAAACATAATTCCCTGACGGCAAACTGTCAGAATCAGCGACGGAATTGCTTTGCCCATACCCTGAAGCGTATTGATACTAAGGAACAACAGTCCGATAATCGGACCTGAAATCTGAAGTGCAATAACCATCTGTGTACCAATGCGAACCACCTCTGCATCATTGATAAATGCTTTGATGATAAACGCTTTGGTAAAGAAAATGACAACGGTCAAAATCGTACCCATAACAATGGCACATATTCCTGTAAATTTAAAGATGCTATTCAGTCTCTTATAATTCTTAGCACCATAATTGTATCCAATCAATGGCTGTATTCCGGCACAAAGGCCAATCTGCAGCAATACCACCAGCATATTCGTCTTTAGCGCCACCCCCATAGCCGCTACCGGAGTGTCACCATACTGTATCAATGCATTGTTTAACACTATATTGGACACACTCATCAATATATTATTCAGAGAAGCCGGAATCCCAATCTTAATTACATCCGTAGCAATTCCGCCTTTCATAGAAAATTCTTTTGGACTGATAGAAAGGATAGATTTCTTTCTAAGGAAGAAAACCACATAGAAAGCACTTGCTGCGACATTACCGATAACGGTTGCCCATGCAGCTCCGGAAACACCCATACCTAAGCCTAAAATCATAATAGGATCCAGCACAATGTTAGTCAAAGTCCCGATCATATTACCTATCATAGATTCTTTGGCTGCGCCTTCCCCTCGAAGGATATTTCCAAATGCCGTGGCAAACATGATAAATGGTCCGCCAACGGCAATAATTGTAAGATATTCCCTGGCAAATCCTATGGTATTCTCCGTAGCTCCAATTAATTTCAAAATCATATTCATGCCACCCAGGTAGCATACAAATATGATTATTCCCAATCCCAGAGAGCCATAACAACAGAACGAACAGATTTTCTTCGCGCGTTCCAGACTCTTAGACCCAAGTGCTCTTGATATCGCCGAACTTCCACCGATTCCAAAAAGATTTCCCAGTGCCATGAACACCATGAACACAGGCGTAGCAAGGGATACCGCTGCTACCTGCATCGCATCTCCCGTCTGACCGATGAAAAATGTATCTGCCATATTGTAAATAACTACCACCAGCATGGTGATAATTGTTGGTATTGCCATCTTCGCAACTGCTTTTCCCACAGGTGCATTTTCAAATAATTCTTTATTGTTCATTTGTATTATTTCCTTAATTTTCTTATTCACTCATTTAACGACAACACTTTATTATACCATGACTTAGGTAAATTATACAACATTTAATTCCAGTACCTTCTTATCAGCGGTAATTGTTAGAGAAATCGATTTTGAACAACCCAACAACTTCCAGTTCAAATTCCTCTCGAGGCATATACTGATAGATTTTCTCAGTCCAGCTGGATTTCACTCCGGAATACTCATCCAGCTGCAGTTGGCAACACTCACTGGAGAAAACTGTTGGACTTATATAAAGAATACGAACTCGCACATCTATATATGTGTAGAAATATCACATATATGTAAAATGCACCCACATTCAAGCGGGTGCAAACTGAAAATAGCCATGCAAGAGTAAAAATACTCAAGCATGGTTATTTTTTATCTAAGTTTCAAATTGTTGTTTGAGGTTATATGTTTTTTTGTTGAATAGAAAGTATAAAGTCTGCCATTGCCATTGAAGAATTTACAAATAACCTTTTTGATTGCTCTAAATTTTTGCCCCACACTTAGTGCAGAAACTTCCATCAGAAATCAATTTTGCTCCACATTTTTTACAATAACCTTCTTTTGCTTGGTTATCTTCGGCAGTTTCTTCAACAGCATCATTGTTTTCTACTTCAACAGATGTTGAAGTACTTTCTTCATTTTCTTCAATGTTTTGAATTTCTTTAATGCTGTTTAATTGTTCTTGTAATTCTTCGATTTTTTCTAAAGATTTAGTAATTTGTTCAAAGTGCTCTTTATATGTTTCATCAACTGAATCTTTATTATTATTATAAAAATATGTACCTAATTCAGTATAAAATGATTCTAATTTCTTTTTTTCTTCACGAATAGAAGTTGTATATTTTGTCATTTCTGCAATCTCTTTTGTTTTTGATACGGTAGCTTGTCCTACTTCTGTAAGTTTTTTACTTAAATCATCTAAAAACGCCATGTTTAACACTCCTTTTATTTGATTGGTTTCCCGCAATACGCGCAAAAATCTGATTTACTAGGATTTTCTTTCCCACAGTATGCACAATATACGATACCACTGTCTTCTACAGTTTCTTCTACAGTTTCAACCGACATTGTTTTATTTCCTTTTAATTGTAAGAATAAGAATACTAATGCAAATGCATTATAAATAATCATCATAGTAGACCATTTGAACACCCATCTTTTTGTAACCAAACAAAATACAGTTATACCCCATCCTGCCACTAAAACAGCAAATGATTTATCAATCTTTAATTGTTGGAATAATAGTTCTCTATTAGCCATACATTCTTTTAAAATTCCTATAACTAATACGATTACTGCTAACCATAATAATTTGAAGCCAAAACCATGTACATAATTAACACTAGTATATCTACCTGAAAACGAACCAGCACTATGTCCGATAAAATAATAAATCATTATTATATCTAACACTAATACTTGTAATGAAGAAACAATACCGTGTGCTTTTTTATTTTTAGCAAATAAGATCACCGTGATAACAGTCCAAATAATAAACGTAACACCAATTGATCGCATTCTATTTGATGATCCAACAAAAATTCCAGTTGTTGTAACATCAGTTCCTCCACCATTTATTGAATCAACAATACCTCCAGCAAACCAACCAAAAATGCTGTTTCCAAATAGATCACTATAGAACCCTGCAGAATCACTACTCTGAATTGTAGCTTCAATTACAAAGAAACAAGATAATACAGCAATAAATGTACCCATCAATAATATAACTGGATATTTGCTATTTCTTAACTTATTAAATACTACTACTACTAAACTCTTTAATTTGTTAATCATAATATCTTCCCCCACAATAAATTAACTTGTTGACATTGTACCATATTGAATAGTGCCGGTAAAGGTGCTAGCGAGCAGAGAGATTATTTGCATCGAACTCGTAACAACATCTCTTTTGCAAATTCAGCCTGTGACAGAAAAGAGCGTTGCCTTATATTTTTAATTATTTCTGAAAAATTCATCTTATATCCTTTGCAAACACACGTCAACAACATAGCGTATTATAGCACATAATTATGAATTTTTCTACACTAACCCTATTCTCAATGAGCTATGCAACTACCTGTTTAGGCGTCGAATGTGAGGGGTTTACTACGCCTAAACAGATATAAAGCCCTTTTACGGCTTATTTTATAGTGTAGAGAAGATTCTGACATATAAATATAAAAACACCGGTACATCTGTGAAGATTCATCGACGGTGATTGCATACATCATTTGTCGATAAAACAAAGTTGCGATGTCCATGATCAAGTACTAAAATAAAAGGTCACGCTGGGCACTTTGTCCGGCACTTAATTGATTTAACAGTTATAAACGCAAAAGAAAAGAGGTATACCATCACGCGTCCAAATACTGCTGTACTTGCAAGAATCTGTACAACTTTAGACTGTAAAATCGAAGATCTCCTTGAGTTTATACCAGAGGACAAATAAAAAGGCATCATTACCTATATTTCTATAGGTAATGATGCTTTATTAGTTCATGCAAATATTTTATTTTCAAGGGTTCTCATACAAGAAGTTATCCTGTAATTATTTACCCATCTGAGCAGCTACTTCAGCAGCGAAATCTTCATTTTTCTTTTCGATACCTTCTCCAGTTTCGAAACGAACGAAACCTTTGATAGTGATCTTAGCGCTGTTTGCTTTAGCAACTTCTTCTACGTATTTAGCTACAGACTGTTTTCCATCTTCAGCTTTAACATAAACCTGGTCTAACAGACAGATTTCTTTCATCTCTTTGTTAATACGTCCGTTGATCATACCAGCAATAACTTTTTCCGGCTTAGAAGCTTCTTTAGGATCATTCTGAATCTGAGCTAACAGAATCTCTTTCTCATGAGCGATGAATTCTTCGCTGATTTCATCTCTGCTTGTATATTTAGGATTTAATGCTGCTGCCTGCATTGCTATATTCTTAGCCATCTCTTTAACAGCATCATTGACAACATCTGTCTCAACATCAACTAACACACCGATTTTTCCACCCATATGTGTATAAGGAGCAACGAAACCGTTCTCTTCTTTCACCTGCTGGAATCTTCTGATGTTCATGTTCTCGCCGATTACAGCGATCTGAGCTGCTAATGCGGTAGCAACAGTCATAGAAGAATCGAATTTCCATGTTTCATTCATGAATGCTTCGATATCAGCTGTCTCTGTAGCCATAGCCTGCTCTGCAACCTGTGCAACATATCCCTGGAATTTTTCATTTTTAGCAACGAAGTCTGTCTCAGCGTTAACTTCAACAACAACTGCTTTCTTGTCATCATCAGAAACTAATACTTTACAAAGTCCTTCAGCTGCAATTCTTCCTGCTTTCTTCTGAGCGGTAGCAAGACCTTTTTCTCTTAAGAATTCAATTGCTTTATCCATGTCGCCTTCAGTAGCTGTAAGAGCTTTCTTACAATCCATCATACCAGCGCCACTCATTTCTCTTAATTCTTTTACCATTGCTGCGGTAACTGCCATCGTTATTTCCTCCATCATCAAAGTATATTTGTATTATCTGAAATCTAATCGACTTCTTTTTTGTCTTTTAATTATCTTCTGACACATTTGCTGTATTTCTAAGTATCAGCAGTATTTTTTACAAGCATACAGGTAAATGTCAAAAAACATTTACCTGCAATTTGTCTTAAGTTGTAAAATGTATGCTTAAAGCAGGCATCTCACAAGTTCAAATGAAATTATTCAGCTTCTACTTCTGCATCAGCTGCAGCAGATTCTGCTTCGATTTCATTTTCAATTGTTCCCTGGTTAGCTTCGATAACAGCATCTGCCATCTTAGAAACGATTAATTTAACGGCACGGATTGCATCGTCATTACCTGGGATAACATAGTCTAATTCTTCTGGGTCACAGTTTGTATCAGCAATACCAATTAACGGAATTCCGAGGGTATGAGCTTCCTGTACACAGATTCTTTCTTTCTTAGGATCTACGATAAAGATAGCATCTGGAATCTTCTTCATTTCTTTGATTCCGCCAAGATTCTTCTGAAGTTTTGATAATTCTTTCTTTAATTCAATAACTTCTTTCTTAGGCAGAACATCAAATGTTCCATCTTCCTGCATAGTTTCGATCTGTTTTAATCTAGCGATACGGCTCTGGATTGTCTTGAAGTTTGTCAACATTCCACCTAACCATCTCTCGTTAACATAGAACATTCCACAACGATCAGCTTCCTGTGCGATTGCATCCTGAGCCTGTTTCTTTGTTCCTACGAAAAGAATAGTTCCACCCTGTGCAGCGATATCTGAGATTGCATTGTATGCATCGTCAACCATTCCTACAGATTTCTGTAAGTCGATGATATAGATACCGTTTCTTTCGGTGTAGATGTATGGAGCCATTTTAGGATTCCATCTTCTTGTCTGATGTCCGAAGTGAACACCTGCTTCTAATAACTGTTTCATTGAAATAACGCCCATTTTGTATTCTCCTTTTGGTTTGTTTTTCTTCCATATACTTCCAATAAATCCACCCAGAGGGCTCCGGGCACCAGATTTACATCCGCATATGTGTTTTTTTGCGACCCTCAAATTATAGCACAGCCCTAATCACTTGGCAAGAAATTTATTGAATTTTTTCTTAGTTTTTTCCTCTAAAAACCGTTTACGCCAACGATTTTCTCTTCCACTTCTTTGTAAAATAAAAATAAAGAGAAAGTGCTGTTCCAATTGTCCAGCCAATTGGCCATGACAACCAGATTCCAACTTCACTATGCATAGCGAAAGAAAGGATAAAAGCCAGAACCACACGCAAAATCAAATCACTAAAAGTAGTAGTCATGAAGCAAAGCATAGCACCCGCACCTCTCAAAACTCCATCCGTCACCAATTTCATACATACCACAACGTAAAATGGAGAGACAATACGAAGAAACTGCCTTCCGGTAGAAAGAGCCTGACTGCTGTCAGAATTTAAAAACAACCCCATAAATTGATCCGGCAGAATAAAATATGCAGCAAAGAACAAAAGCGCAATTCCTATAGCTATAGCAGAATCCGCTTTATACCCCTTTTGAATGCGGTCATGCTTACCAGCTCCAATGTTTTGTGCAGTAAAACTAGACATAGCATTACCCAAAGTTCCAAAAGCCGTGATTCCAAAAGTGTTAAGCTTCATAGCTGCCGAATACCCCGCAATAACAGAAGAACCATAACTGTTAATCAACCCCTGAACAAACATATTTCCCACAGATACAAAACTCTGCTGCAAAATACTTGGTATGGCAACAATACTTATAGTACGAAACATAACCCAGGAAAATCGATCAGGAATCTGCTTCGATTCAATAGCACGATAGCGTTTCAACAAAGTAAAAAGCGCCAGTATACAAGCGAGCCCCTGCGCAATAAAAGTAGCCCATGCCACACCAGCAACCCCCATTTTCAAAAACCGTACAAAGATATAATCCAGAACAATATTCCCCACAGACGATCCAATCAAAAAATACAGCGGTGACTTAGAATCACCCAAAGAAGTAAAAACCCCCGTAGCCACATTATACAAAAACACAAAAACCAGCCCCGCAACATATATCCGCAGATACAAAGCACTATCCTCAAATATATTCGCCGGTGTATGAATCAAACGCATCAAAGGATTACAAAACAAAAGTCCAAAAGCCGTCAAAACCAGACTAACTCCCAAACTGGCAATAATTGTTGTAGAAATAGCCGTCTTCATCTGCGTAAACCGCTTAGCGCCAAACAACTGGGAAATAACCACCGAACACCCCACATTGCACCCCAGGGCAATAGCCATAAAAATCATAGTAATAGGATAAGACGCCCCCACCGCAGCCAAAGCATTTTCACCAGCAAACTTACCAGCAATAATACTATCAGCCAGACTATACATCTGTTGAAAAATTACACTAATAAACATAGGAATAGCAAAATTAAGGAGAACCCTGCCCGGTTTCCCAGTAGTTAAATCTGTGACCATATGTATTTACTCTCTTTCTTATAATTGTTGAATTACAAACGCTCTTATTATAGGCCGCTTATCCTGATTCGTCAAATTTTATGCTATTATGAAATAAATTAACATGAGCAAGTCCCCCCACCCACAAATCCAGCCCCTAACCTCCATACCACCTCAACCCCCGTGTCGCATCCGCAACACGCGCCCTCACTGCCACCACAAATCCAACTCCTAACCCCCATACCACCACAATCCCCGTGTCGCACCCGCGGCACGCGCCCTCACTGTCACCCACAAATCCACTCCTAACCCTCATACCACCTCAACCCCCGTGTCGCATCCGCGGCACGCGCCCTCACTGCCACCCACAAATCCAGCTTCTAACCTCCATACCACCTCAACCCCCGTGTCGCATCCGCGGCACGCGCCCTCACTGCCACCCACACCAGTGAAGCTATGCGAGTCACGGGATTGGAAATACGCTGTTCCCTCTGCCAGCCCCACCGGCCCCCTTAAGACGGATGCTTTTTATTGATATAGAATGCGCTGATAAACATCTTAGCGCGAAATGGACGGTTACGACCGGGCGAAGTGGATTTACCAAATCCACTTCGAAGACGCCCTGAGGTGTGTATACATCAAGTATACACACCGAATGCGTCTGATCCCGGTTGTAACCGTCCATTTCACGCTTAGATGTTTACAGCAAATGATTTATCAATAAAAAGCATCCGTCTTAAGGGGGCCGGTGGGGCTGGCAGAGGGAACAGCGTATTTCCAATCCCGTGACTCGCATAGCTGAACGTCCGCCTTGAACAACCTACCAGCTTGCCAACTCATCGTCCCCAGCCATCACCTGCCAGTCCAGCACAATCCCAATCCTACTGCACCGACAAATTCGTATACCCCATCAAACTCTTATCAACCGCTTCCGCAGCCTCTCTACCCTGTCGAATAGCCTTCACAACCAAAGACTGTCCCGTATGCATATCCCCAGCCACATAGACATTCTTCACACTAGTCTCAAAACCATCCGGAGCAGTAGCCACATTAGTTCTGGCATTCAACTCCACCTTAAAAGCCTTAGCCACATAATCCTGAGCACCCAAAAATCCAGCAGCAATCAACACAACATCCACATCAATCAGCTGCTCCGTACCCTCAACAGGTACCATCATGAATCTACCGGTAGCCTCATCCTTCTTGCTCTCCAGCTTCACAATCTTAGCCTTAATCAGCTCACCCTTCTTATTCATAATAAACTCCTGAACAGTAGTCTGATAAATTCGTGGATCGCTGCCGAACATAGCAATCGCCTCCTGCTGACCATAATCAGTCTTGCAGATCTTCGGCCATTCCGGCCAAGGATTATTGGCTGCACGGGTATCAGGAGCCTTCGGCATCATCTCTAACTGGATAACACTTGCAGCACCCAGACGAATCGAAGTACCTACACAGTCATTACCAGTATCTCCGCCACCAATAACTACAACCTTCTTACCCTTAACAGGGATAAACTTCTGATCTTCAAAATTAGAATCCAGCAGACTCTTCGTAGTAGCTTTTAAGAAATCTACAGCAAAGTAAATTCCCTTTGCTTCTCTTCCCTTAGCCTTGATATCTCTTGGGTTAGAAGCACCACAAGCCAGAACAACTCTGTCAAATTCTTTTAAGAGCTCATCCGCCTTTTTATCCACGCCGATATTAGCATTGGTCACAAAGGTAATTCCCTCTTCTTCCATAACTTTAACCTTACGGTCAATAATCTGCTTTTCCAGTTTCATATTCGGAATACCGTAGCGGAGCAAACCACCCACACGGTCATTTCTCTCAAATACAGTAACCAGATGTCCACGCTTATTTAACTGATCTGCTGCTGCCAATCCTGAAGGACCGCTTCCTACAACTGCAATCTTCTTACCAGTTCTTACCTTTGGTGGGTTCGCTGCTGCATAACCCATCTTATATGCATTCTCAATAATTGCATATTCATTTTCCTTAGTAGATACCGGGAGTGTATCCAGATTACAGGTACATGCTGCCTCACAAAGTGCCGGACAAACACGAGATGTAAATTCAGGAAAATTATTCGTCTTCTTCAAACGATAATACGCCTGCTCCCAGTTACCCAGATATACTAAATCATTCCATTCCGGAACCAGATTGTGCAAAGGACAACCTGAGGTCATCCCTGCCAATGTGGTACCTGACTGACAGAAAGGTACTCCACATGCCATACATCTGGCACCCTGTTTCTGCTGTTCTTCTAAAGGAAGATGAACATGGAATTCCTTAAAATGTTTAATTCTCTCTTTTGGTGATTCTGCTTTCGCAACTTCTCTCTCATAATCCAAAAATCCAGTTGGTTTTCCCATTTTTCTATCCTCCTATTCCTTGATATTAGCGTAAAATGCTTCAATCGTTGCCTGCTGGGAACTCAATCCTTTTTCTTCCATCTGAACAATCGCCATCAGCATACGGTTATAATCATGAGGAATAATCTTCTTGAATTTTGGTAAATAATCCGCAAAGTTGTCGAGGATTTCTTTTCCTTTTTCAGAATTTGTATAGGTCACATGATCCTTTAACATTTCCTTCAATTCCTGTACATCGTATTTGTTGGTCAATTTATTGATAGAAACCATTTCTTTGTTCACTTTTGTATATAAATCACTGTCTTCATCCAGTACATATGCAACTCCGCCGCTCATACCAGCTGCAAAGTTCTTGCCCACTTTACCGATGATAACCGCACGTCCACCGGTCATGTATTCACATCCATGATCGCCTACACCTTCAACTACTGCAACAGCGCCTGAGTTACGAACACAGAAACGTTCTCCTGCTACACCGTTGATGTATGCTTTACCACTGGTTGCGCCGTAAAGTGCTACGTTACCGATGATGATATTCTCATCCTGTTTGTATTTAATTCCTCTTGGCGGATAAACTACTAATTTACCACCTGAAAGACCTTTACCGAAGTAGTCATTGCTGTCTCCTACCAGTTCAAGAGTCAGACCATTTGGAATAAATGCTCCAAAACTCTGTCCACCGGCACCATTACATTTTACAGAGAATGTATCATCCGGCAGAGTATCCTGGAAACGTCTGGTTATCTCAGATCCGAAGATGGTTCCGAAAGTACGGTCTGTATTGCTTACATCCAGCTCGATGCTCTTCTTCTGTCCCGTCTTTAATGCCTCTGCGAATTTCTTCATAAGCACTTTCTCATCTAAGGTCTTCTCCAGCTCAAAGTCAAAGACTTCTTTCGGATTAAATGTTACTTTTGCTCCTTTTTCCGCAAATGGATTGTTCAGGATTCTGGACAGGTCCACTTTGGAAGCTTTCACATCTGTAACATCATCTCTCTGCTCTAATAAATCAGTTCTTCCTACCAGTTCATCCAAAGTAGCAATTCCCAGTTCAGCCATATACTCTCTCAACTCTTCTGCGATAAAGCGCATGAAGTTGATGACATATTCCGGTTTACCACGGAAACGTTTGCGAAGTTCCGGATTCTGAGTAGCCACACCAACAGGGCAGGTATCCAGATTACAGACACGCATCATGACACAACCCATGGTTACCAGTGGAGCGGTTGCAAAACCAAATTCTTCTGCACCCAGCATAGCTGCGATAGCTACATCTTTACCACTCATTAACTTACCGTCAGTTTCGATACGAACTTTGCTGCGCAGACCATTCAAAATCAAAGTCTGATGCGTCTCAGCAAGGCCAAGCTCCCATGGAAGACCTGCATTGTGAATAGAACTTCTTGGGGCAGCTCCTGTACCACCGTCATAACCTGAGATTAAGATTACCTGTGCACCGGCTTTTGCAACACCGGCTGCTACGGTACCTACACCAGCTTCTGATACCAGTTTTACAGAGATTCTGGCATTTTTGTTAGAGTTTTTCAAGTCATAGATTAACTGAGCCAAATCTTCTATAGAATAGATATCATGATGAGGCGGTGGAGAAATCAGGCTTACACCAGGAGTTGAATGTCTGGTTGTAGCAATCCATGGATATACTTTCTTACCAGGAAGATGTCCGCCTTCACCAGGTTTTGCACCCTGTGCCATCTTAATCTGAAGTTCCTGTGCACTTACCAGGTATCTTGATGTAACACCGAAACGTCCGGAAGCTACCTGTTTGATAGCTGAACAACGGTTTAATCCGTCTTTTCCGATTGTCAGACGATCCAGACTCTCTCCACCTTCACCACTGTTTGATTTACCATGAAGTTTATTCATGGCAATTGCCAGGGTTTCATGCGCTTCCTGAGAGATAGAACCATAAGACATAGCACCAGTCTTAAATCTCTGTACGATAGAATCTACACTTTCTACTTTATCCAGCGGAATACCTTTTTTCGGGTATTTGAATTTGACCAGTCTTCTTAAAGTGCCTTCATGCTCTTCATTTACTGACTTTGTATATTCTTTGAACAGGGAATAGTTGCCTGTCCATGTTGCCTGCTGAAGAAGATGAATCGTCTTTGGATTATAAAGATGTTCTTCGCCTCCGCTTCTTGCTTTATGACGTCCTACGCTGTCAAGTGTCATATCCACATCCAGCTCTAACGGGTCAAATGCAGAAGAATGCAGTTCATTGATTTCTTTTTCGATATCACTTAAATCGATACCTTCCACACGGCTTACCGTATTTGTAAAGTATTCATTAATTACCTCTGAGTCAATACCAATTGCCTCGAAAATTTGAGCTCCCTGATATGACTGGATGGTAGAAATACCCATCTTAGAAGCAATCTTAACAATGCCTGTGATTACCGCTTTGTTGTAATCATCCACTGCTGCATAGTAATCTTTATCCAGCATATGATTATCAATCAGTTCATGAATGGTATCCAGTGCCAGATATGGATTGACTGCGCAGGCACCATAACCCAATAATGTAGCAAAATGATGTACTTCTCTTGGTTCTCCTGATTCCAGAATCAGTGCCAGTGAAGTTCTCTTCTTGGTACGTACCAGATACTGATGTACTGCAGATACTGCAAGCAATGAAGGAATTGCTACATGATTCTCGTCTACGCCTCTGTCACTTAAAATCAGAATATTGGCGCCATCACGATGAGCACGGTCAACTTCTACGAAGAGACGGTCGATTGCCTTCTTTAAGCTGGTATTTTTATAATACAGAAGAGAAAGTTCTTCTACACAGAAGCCTTCTTTCTTCATGTTTTTAATTTTCAATAAATCTGTATTTGTTAAAATCGGATTATTGATTTTAAGTACAGTACAGTTTTCCGGTTTTTCTTCCAACAGGTTACCATCTTCACCGGCATAAATAGTGGTAGAGGTTACTACTTCCTCACGAATTGCATCAATTGGAGGATTGGTTACCTGTGCAAAGAGCTGTTTGAAATAGTTAAACAGCGGAACATGCTTGTGAGATAATACGGATAATGGTGTATCAATACCCATGGCACCGATTCCTTCTCCGCCCATCTTAGCCATATTCAGGATAGATGTACGATATTCTTCATAAGTATATCCAAATGCTTTCTGTATCTTTCTGCGTTCTTCCTGAGAATACTCTGGTACACGTTTGTTAGGAATCTTCAGTTCAGATAAGTTAACCAGATGACTGTCTAACCATTCACCATAAGGCTGTTTTGCCGCATAGTATTCTTTTAACTCATCATCTGAAATCAATTTTCCTTCTTTAGTATCTACCAGAAGCATTTTTCCAGGATGTAATCTCTCTTTTAATACGATTTTGGCAGGATCTATATCCAGAACACCGACTTCTGAAGAAAGAATCAGATATCCATCATCTGTAATATAGTAACGGGAAGGTCTTAAACCATTACGGTCTAACACTGCACCCATGATATCTCCATCACTAAAGAGGATTGAAGCAGGTCCATCCCATGGTTCCATCATAGTTGCATAATACTGATAGAAATCCTTCTTGGACTGGCTCATGGTTTTGTTGTTTGCCCATGGTTCCGGAATCAGAATCATAACAGCCAGCGGAAGCGGCATACCATTCATAACTAAGAATTCCAGAGTGTTATCTAACATAGCGGAATCTGATCCTGAAGAACTGATAACCGGAAGTACTTTATGCAGTTCATCTTTTAATGCACCATTATCCATTGTCTCTTCACGAGCCAGCATCTTATCTGCATTTCCACGGATTGTATTAATCTCTCCGTTATGTACGATAAAACGATATGGATGTGCACGCTGCCAGCTAGGTGTGGTGTTGGTACTAAAACGGGAATGTACCAGTGCAATGGCAGATTCATAATTCTCATCCTGCAGATCTTTAAAGAATGTACGAAGCTGTCCTACCAGGAACATACCCTTGTAATCTATAGTTCTGCTGCTTAATGATGGCACATAAGTATCATCATTACTCTGTTCGAAGATACGTCTTGCGATGTATAATTTGCGGTCAAATGGAAGTCCCTCTTCCACATTGGAAGGACGTTTTACAAATCCCTGCATGATACAAGGCATACACTCTAAGGCTTTATGTCCAAGTACACCAGGTACGGTAGGAACCATTCTCCATCCAAGGAATTCCATACCTTCTTTTTCTACAATAATTTCAAACATCTTTTTAGCCTGGCTGCGTTTGAATTCATCCTGTGGAAAGAAGAACATACCAACTCCGTATTCTCTCTCTTTTCCAATATCGATTCCAAGGCTCTTACATTCTTTGGCAAAGAACTTATGGGAAATCTGCAACAGGATACCAACTCCGTCACCTGTCTTTCCTTCTGCATCCTTACCAGCTCTGTGCTCCAGGTTTTCTACGATGTGCAATGCTTTGGCAACGGTATCATGGGTTTTGATTCCATGAATACTTACCACTGCTCCGATACCACAGTTGTCATGTTCAAAGCGAGAATCATATAATCCCTGGCCGCTGTAGTTTTCTACATTTTTCTGCATCTTTTTTCATCCTTTCTACTACAATGTATTTATGGTTAATATCCCTTACAACCAGTAAGGAATTATCCATCTTGTTACTTAAGCTGTTAGAATGTAGGTAGCAATGGTATATCGGCTTCCTTTCTTGGACTTCGCG
>JAQVHQ010000073.1 GCA_028696165.1 Lachnospiraceae bacterium
CCGTTATTACTGTTTATAGGTTGTTCTTAATTGAACTCTTAATTTTGGAATTTTCGAGTTTTATGTGTTTCACTGTTCAGTTATCAAGGTTCTTTTTGTTGATTCGTTTTTCGCGACTCAACTTCTCCATCTTATCACAGTAGCTCGTCTCTGTCAAGAAGTTTTTTAATTAATTTTGAACTCAATCAATATCAAATTTGAAACTCTTCTATAATATACAGTTCTGAAATCCTGTGTGCTGTTTTGCGACAGCTATAATAGAATATCATAGAGACAGGTTTATGTCAATGATATTTTTAAGTTTTTTTTACTTTTTACCTTTTTTATTTTTTCGTTCATTTTTTCGTCGTTTTTTACATTTCTTTTCTTATTACTTTTGACCTTGCTTTTTAACTCAGCTTTCGACCATTTTTTCCATTTTGTCATTTTTTTAATATATTTTCTGAACTAACTACCATACTTAGCTTAAATGCAAGTACCGTATATTTCCAATATTTCCTCTACTTTTTTATTTCATATATGTATTTTCTTCTAACATTATATATTAAAATAGAGTTTCTTATTTCTCTATACATATTTTTTCCAACATTTACGTATCAAAATAGACTTTTCTGCTTCTACATACGTATTTCCTTCCATCATTTACGTATCAAAATGAACTTTCTCGCTCCTGTATACGTAATCACCTCCATCATTTACGTATCAAAATGAGCTTTTCTACTTCTGCATACGTATTTCCTTCCATCATTTACGTATCAAAATGAACTTTCTCGCTCCTGTATACGTAATCGCCTCCAACATTTACGTATCAAAATAGACTTTTCTACTTCTGCATACGTATTTTCCATCATTTACCTATCAAAACGAACTTTCCTGCTCCTGTATATACACTCCCCAATATTTACCTTCCCTCTCCGCCAACTACTAGCCTTGTGGTTTCGTTCGTCTGCCAGGCGGCACATAGGATGTTTTTATTGATATGGAATGAACTGATAAAAATGTTAGCGCGCAAAAGAGTCAATTCCATGGGCGAGAGGTGTTTACCAAAACACCTCTTGAAGGTCCCCTGAAGTGTGTATGCATCAGCATACACGCTGAATGGGCCTGATCCCATGGAATTGACTCCTTTGCAAGCTTACATTTTTACAGCGAAATTCCCCTATCAATAAAAACACCTATGTGCCACCTGGCAGACGAACGAAACGACAAGGCGTCCGCCTCCAAAATCCACTAAAAGTAACTAAAAACCGAAGAAATCCCATAAGGACCCATCAACCTACTCCACATCTTCATCCTCATCCGCCGTTTCCGCCCCATTACCACAATTATAACTTCCAATCACAGAACTCCGATACCGCTTCGGCGACCAAACAGCGCCAATCACAATACCCAACAAAACACAATCTGTTAAAAGCAGCACCTTCTCCCCCAAAGTCCAATTTCTTTCTCCAAATGCCTTTACCATTTCCTTAAATTTCATCCAACACTCCATACTTTTAATCTCCTTTCA
The DNA here is from genome assembly GCA_028696165.1 of Lachnospiraceae bacterium. Lineage (GTDB taxonomy): Bacteria > Bacillota > Clostridia > Lachnospirales > Lachnospiraceae > JAQVHQ01. Next base: position 1,511 of record JAQVHQ010000073.1, read on the forward strand.
CACAAAAAATATTCACAAAAGATATCCGCAAAGCATAGTAACAGCACCCTATATTTTCAACATCCCCCTGCTCAATCATCCCTTGCTCAAACACTCTCTCTTAAACATTCCCCCTCTTAATCGTCTCCACCGCATCCCGTACAGTTTCCACAGGAATCAGCCGAATCCCATCAATTCCTCTCAAGGACGGCATACATACCTTCGGTAAAATAACCTGCTCAAATCCCAGTTTCTTAGCTTCCAGCACCCTCTGTTCAGCCATACTAACCGCACGTACCTCACCACTTAATCCCACTTCGCCAAAAGCAATTGTCTTATCACTAATCACCAAATCCTTATAACTAGACACAATAGCCAGCACAATTCCCAAATCAATAGCCGGTTCCGACATCCGTATTCCACCTGCAATATTCACATAAGCATCACAGGCAGATAAATTCATCCCAACTCGTTTCTCAATAACTGCCATCAGCAAATTCACTCGATTAAAATCAGTACCGGTAGCGGTTCTCCTTGGGATTCCGAAATTACTGTGACACACCAGAGCCTGAAGTTCAATAAGAATAGGTCTTGTCCCCTCCATAGAACAGGCGACAATAGACCCCGAAGCTCCATCCGGTTTCCCACTGAGCATAAACTCAGAAGGATTCTCCACCTCCACAAGGCCTTCCCTCCTCATCTCGAACACACCGATTTCATTCGTAGAACCAAATCGATTCTTCACACCTCTTAGGATTCGATAAGAAGCATGTCTGTCACCTTCAAAATAAAGCACCGTATCAACCATATGTTCTAACACTCTCGGCCCTGCAACACTGCCGTCCTTGGTAACATGTCCAACTATAAATATAGATATGCCCAGGCCTTTGGCAATCTGCATCAGGACACCTGTTGACTCACGAACCTGTGATACACTTCCTGGTGCAGACTGCACATCTTCGTTATACATCGTCTGAATAGAATCAATGATAACAATCTCCGGTTTGCGTTTTTCAATCACTTCCCTTATATCTGCCAGATTCGTCTCACACAGCAACAACAAACTATCGCCAAAATCACCCATACGGGTAGCTCTCATCTTAATCTGCGCCAGAGATTCTTCTCCGGATACATATAATATCTGTTTTCCTTGTCGTGATAATTCTCTGCATACCTGAAGCAGCAAGGTGGACTTACCTATACCAGGATCTCCGCCCACAAGCATCATGGAACCTCTTACGATTCCCCCACCCAACACGCGGTCTAATTCTCCTATCCCGGTCAGTGTTCTGTCATTTTCCTTTATCTCTACTTCAGTCAATTTCTGTGGTTCTACCCTCTCACGAATTCCGGATATAGAAGAAGTCTTCTTAGAAGATGTTACCGGCTCTTCCACAAAACTGTTCCACTCCCGGCATCCCGGACACTGCCCCATCCACTTTGATGATTCATATCCGCAATTTTGACAGAAAAAAATAGTTTTTTTCGCCTTTGCCATATATCATTTCCTCCCGGTGACCTGCACTCACCACTTAACTTCCAAATTTTGAAGCAAAATCTCTTTCTTTTGTTATGGTAAAAAAGACCACCTCACAGCATCTGCTGTGGGTGATCTTTTTTGTAGTATACCTTTTGCACACTTGCTGCATTGCAAAGTGTCCGTGATATGTACGATTGCTATCTGCCCATCTTCTGCCTATAAAGGTGAGCATATTACGCTTTCTGTATAGAAACCTTCACCTGTTCAGCTTCTTCTAATTCCACACTAAAGGACAGTTTACCGCCAAGATTTGTCTTCATCTCTCCAGCTTCCACGCCATCTAATGTGACCATATAAGTAGTATCTTCTTCTAATTCAACAGTTATCTGTGCATCCTTAGGTCCTTCTACGATAAAGTTCATACCTGCATCTGATAAAACCAGGTTATGTACTGCAGTTCCCGGAACTGATTCATATACAAACATACCATTGCGTTCCAATTTTGTAATCTCGTAAAATGTTTTAACTTTATACAAATCCCCTTCATGCTTAAAATCTGATAATTTTGATTTTGCATTTAACTCATAATCCCCAAAGCTGATGCTGCCGTCTTCATTTGTGCATATTAATTCTTTTACTACTGACATCTTATGTGCCCTCCCGCTTTTTCGTTAACTTATAAGGAACCCAGTATTTTGTTGTTATTTTATGTTTTCCTTTATAGCTATAGTATATATTATTTGAACTGAGAATTCCAGTCAGAGCCGGAAATTTAATATCTTTTTTATATATTACGTCTTATTTTTCCATAACCTGGAATTCCAACTGTTTATTCTTCATGCGAACTAAAACTTTATCTCCATTTTTAATATGCCCGGAAAGAATCTCTTCCGCCATCGGATTTTTGATTTTAGTCTGAATCGCCCTTTTCAAAGGTCTTGCTCCATATTTACTGTCAAATCCTGCCTCTGCGATATAACTGCGAACGGTATCTCGCAGAACAAGTTCGATGTTCATCTGTTCCTGACAGCGTTTCTTTAAATTGCGGAACAATATCTGCACAATCTGACCAATCTGTGCTTTATTCAACGCATGGAATACAATAATTTCATCAATACGATTTAAAAATTCCGGTTTGAACATGCGACGAACTTCTTCCATGACTCCATTCTTCATATACTCATAATCTTTGGATTCATCCTCTACAGACATAAAGCCAAGTTTTTTAGGTTCAATAATCGCCTGGGCTCCTGCATTGGAGGTCATGATAATAATTGTCTGTTTAAAATCCACCTTGCGTCCCTGTGCATCTGTGATATGTCCATCATCCAACACCTGAAGCAAAATGTTAAATACATCCGGATGCGCTTTTTCAATCTCGTCAAATAAAATAACGCTGTAAGGATTTCTGCGCACTTTCTCGCTTAACTGTCCGCCTTCATCATACCCTACGTATCCCGGAGGTGATCCAATCATCTTAGATACACTGTGTTTCTCCATATATTCTGACATATCTACACGAATCATCGCCTGCTCATTTCCAAAGACAGCTTCTGCTAAAGCCTTGGAAAGTTCCGTCTTTCCTACACCAGTTGGTCCTAAGAACAGGAAAGAACCAATCGGACGATTCGGGTCTTTTAATCCTACACGGCCTCTCTTAACTGCTTTGGACACCGCTGTCACAGCTTCTTCCTGCCCAATCACACGATGATGAAGAATATTCTCAAGTTTTGCAAGTCTCTTAGATTCTGTCTCAGCTAACTTTTGAACCGGAATCTTAGTCCATCCAGATACAATATCTGCAATCTGGTCTTCGGTCACTTCCAGCTTTTTAGAACGTCTTCTCTTATCATAACGATTCTTTAACTGTGTCAGATATTCTCTTTTTTCTTCCTGCTCTCTTTGAATCTTCTTGGCAAGTTCCATATCTTTGTCGATGATGGCTTTTTCTTTTTCTTTTCCCAGTTCATCTAATTCCCGCTCCATCTTAAGAATAGTATCTGGAACTTCCAAACCTCCAAGCTGAACTTTTGCTGCTGCCTCATCCATGATGTCGATGGCCTTATCCGGCAAAAAACGATCATTAATATAACGGATAGACATATCCACAGCAGTTTCAATTGCTTCATCTGTAATCTTTACATGATGAAACTGCTCATAATGTGGACGCAGTCCGTACAGAATGGCTACCGCCTCTTCTTTCGATGGTTCTTCGATGATAACCGGCTGGAATCTTCTCTCCAGCGCTGCATCTTTCTCGATATATTTACGATATTCATCCAGAGTAGTCGCTCCAATCAACTGGATTTCCCCTCTGGAAAGGGATGGTTTTAGAATATTAGAAGCATCCAGTGCGCCTTCTGCTCCTCCTGCTCCTACAATTGTATGCAATTCATCAATAAAGAGAAGTATATTCTTACTGTCCATAACTTCAGAAACTACTCTCTTAATACGTTCTTCAAATTCACCTCTATATTTTGAACCTGCCACCATGCTGGATAAATCTAAAACAACAACCCTTTTTTGTTTGATTGTATCCGGTACCAGACCCCACACGATTCTTTGTGCAAGTCCTTCTGCGATCGCAGTTTTACCAACTCCCGGTTCACCTATCAGACATGGATTATTCTTAGTCCTGCGGCTTAGGATCTGAATCACACGGTTAATCTCCTGCTCGCGCCCTACAACGGTATCTAACTCACCTTTTGCTGCCATCACATTCAAATCCCGACTGTATAAATCCAATGTAGGGGTAGCTGTTGCATTGGTTAACTGCATGGCCTTCCCACTTTGCAAATCTTCTTTAGAAAAATTGCCTGCTTCGCCCATGGCTATGATAATTTCAGCATATAGTTTCTGAATATTGATTCCCATGGTGTAGAGCAGTCTGGTTGCCACACAATCACTTTCTTTTAATATGGCAATCAGCAGATGTTCTGTACCAGCCATATGGCTTCCAAAAATCTCAGCTTCTTCCTGACTTCTCTCCATCACCTTCTGTGCACGTGGAGTAAAATCATATACAGACTCCACACATACATTGGATGAAGGTGCAATAAGCTTATCAATTAATTCTTTTATCTTCTCTTCCGTTACAGCAAATTCACTGAGTACCATACTGGCTGTGCCGCGTACTTCTTTAAGAAGTCCCAGCAAGATATGCTCTGTACCAATATAATTATGCTGACACTGCTTGGCAATTCGCTTTGCCAGCTGCAGTGCATGCTTTGCCTGTTCGGTATAATTTTCAATCATGTCATTCCTCCGGTCTTACTGATATTGATATTCCTCAAAAATCTCATCTACGAGAGCGTGAACATCTGCTTTTGATATATTCCTGCAGCACCCTTTAGCCAGTGCCACCCTAAGTTCATCCTTCATCTCTTCCATGGCAATGACCTTGTTGGGATCAATTGCCACCACCGCGCCTTTTCTGCGGTCAATGCTTACGAAGCCTTCCTGTTTTAGCACACTGTAAGCTTTATTTACAGTGTGCATGTTAATGCCAATGGTCTCAGCTAATTGTCTTACTGAAGGAAGCGTATCCCCTTCATGCAGACGTGCAGCTGCAATCTCTACAATAATCTGATTGCGAAGCTGAATATAAATCGCCTCATCACTGTTAAAATCAATTTCAATAATCATAAATCTCCCAGCTTTCTTATGTGCTTTCTGTTATACTGTAACTATAACAGATAACCATTTGAATTGCAATCTCTTTTTCTACTCAAAGGATATCAGGAAAACATTACTCCAGAGACATTATTTCCTGGATTCGTTTTAAGGCTTCCGGGCTTACCTTATCGATTTCTCCGCTGGTATAATAATCCCAGTCTTCCTGGGTAATCACTTCATTTCCTTCTATTATTAAATCTTCTTCGTTTGTCTTTTTTACATCTTCTTCCATCTGTTCATAGATATAATTCTGAGCCTGCGCATGTTCTAATTCAGACTGTTCTGCTTTCTTTTCTTCCAGTGTAAAATATATTGTTCCACCTATAGACAGTGCCAGAAAGATAGCCGTAAAAATAGCCAAGATTTTATTTACTTTCATACTCCTCCTACACTTTAAATACTTCTTCAAAGAATTTCTCTTCTTTCAAGATATGCGTATCGATAAAAAAGAAGAATCAAGTGAGCAGTATTCCCATCCCCCTTGGTTCTTCATTTTTAATCATACTAATTATTACGCTTCATCAATAGCTTTTCCAATATCATGGCGATAATACTTATTATCGAAGGAAATCAATTTGATTGCTTCGTAAGCATTGGCTCTTGCCTGCTTTAAGTCATCTCCTTTAGCCGTCACCCCAAGTACACGGCCTCCATTGGTAACTATCTGTCCATCTTTAAATGCAGTTCCTGCATGGAATACATAATAGCCTTCTTTATCTTTGAAATTTTCAAATCCTGTAATCGGATAACCTTTTTCGTAAGATACCGGATATCCATCAGAAGCTAATACTACGCATACAGCTGCATTATCTTCAAACTGTAAATCCACTTGGTCTAAAGTTCCGTCGATACATGCTTCTACAACTTCAATGATGTCATTCTTCATTCTTGGAAGAACTACCTGAGCCTCCGGATCTCCAAATCTGGCATTATACTCCAACACCTTTGGTCCTTCCTGTGTAAGCATAAGTCCAAAGAAAATAATTCCTTTGAATTCTCTTCCTTCTGCTGCCATGGCATCTACCGTTGCCTGGTAGACATATTTCTTACAGAATTCATCTACTTCTTCCGTATAGAACGGGCTTGGCGAGAAGGTTCCCATACCACCGGTATTTAATCCCTGATCTCCATCCTGTGCACGTTTATGATCCTGTGCAGAAGTCATGGTCTTAATGGTCTTGCCATCTACAAAGGACAGAACCGAAACTTCACGTCCAGTCATGAATTCCTCTATAACCATAGTGTTGCCGGCGGTTCCAAAATTCTTATCTAACATGATGGATTTAACACCATCCTTAGCTTCCTCAAGAGTATTGCAAATCAATACACCTTTTCCCAGAGCCAGCCCATCTGCTTTTAAAACAATTGGGAATTTAGCTGTTTCCAGATATTCCAATGCTTTAGCAGCATCGTCGAAATTCTCATATCCAGCTGTAGGAATATTGTATTTTTTCATTAAATCTTTAGAAAATGCTTTGGATCCTTCCAGAATAGCCGCATTCTTTCTAGGTCCAAACACACGCAAACCCTCAGTTTCAAAGGTATCTACGATTCCGCCAACTAAAGGATCGTCCATTCCTACAATTGTTAAATCGATTTCGTTCTCCTTAGCAAATGCAACTAATTTTTCAAATTCCATAGCTTTGATATCAACACATTCTGCATACTCTGCTATTCCTGCATTACCTGGAGCACAGAAAATCTTTGTAACTTTATCACTTTTTGCAACAGACCATGCAATCGCATGCTCTCTTCCGCCACTTCCTACTATCAATACTTTCATGTCCTACTCCTCTATTGAAACTCTGTGATTGTCTACCTTCACTTTATCATTTGCAATCAAATCAATGGCCTTAGGCAGGATATTCCACTCTGCTTCTTCCATAACGCGCTGCTGCAGCTGTTTAGGGGTATCACCTTCATGAACATCTACCGCTTTCTGAAGAATAATCGGACCTGTATCTGTTCCCTTATCCACAAAATGCACTGTAGCACCTACTACTTTCACACCACGCTCTAAGGCTGCCTCATGAACCTTCAATCCATAATACCCGGTTCCGCAAAAAGCCGGAATTAATGCCGGATGAATGTTAATGATTTTGTTCGGATATGCATCAACCATAATCTCCGGAATCACCACCAGACAACCCGCCAGAACAACTAAATCCACTCCATAAGACTGAATCGTTTCCAATAATTTCTGATTGAACAATTCTCTGTTGTCAAAATTTTTCGGAGATACACATACATTCGGAATGCCAGCCTTTTTAGCCCGCTCCAATGCATATGCGTTGGGATTATTACTGATAACTACTTCTATCCGGGTATTTGTAATCTCACCGGATTGAAGCTTATCCATAATTGCCTGCAGATTGGTTCCGCCTCCGGATACTAAAACTGCAATTTTTAACATACAGTCACTCCCTTTTCGCCTGCCTGAATCTTACCAACTACATATGGAGTCTCACCTGCTGCTTTGATAGCTTCCATAGTCTTATCTACATCCGCTGCATCTACAGCAACCATCATACCAATACCCATATTATAAGTATTGTACATCATCTTCTCGTCAATATTTCCTGTCTTTGCCATTAAAGTAAAGATAGGTGGAATTGGATAGCTGTTTTTTTCAACAACTGCATGCATACCATCAGGAAGCATACGCGGAATATTTTCATAGAATCCACCACCGGTAATATGGCTGCAGGCACGAACACGAACACCAGCTTCTTTGATGCTTCTTAATGCCTTCACATAAATCTTGGTAGGAGCAATAAGCGCCTCTCCCAAAGTAGAGCCTAACTCATCATAATAAGTATCTAAGGATTCCTTTGTCATCTCAAATACCTGGCGAACCAGCGAGAATCCGTTACTATGTACACCAGAAGATGCCATACCAATCAGTACATCGCCATCTTTCAGGTCTTTTCCTGTAATTAAATCTTTTTCATCTACTACACCAACTGCAAATCCTGCCAGATCGTACTCGTCTACCGGATAAAAACCTGGCATCTCTGCTGTCTCTCCACCGATTAATGCTGCATTGGACTGAGAACAGCCTTCTGCTACACCACTTACAATTTTAGCGATTTTCTCCGGATAGTTTTTACCACATGCAATATAATCCAGGAAGAATAATGGTTCTCCGCCAGCACATGCGATATCATTCACACACATAGCAACACAGTCGATACCGATTGTATCATGTTTGTCCATAATAAAAGCTAATTTTAACTTTGTTCCAACACCATCAGTTCCTGATACTAAAGTAGGTTTTTCCATGTTTTTAAAGGCATCCATGGAGAATGCTCCTGAAAATCCACCAATATTGGTCAGAACTTCCGGTCTCATAGTCTTCTTAATGTGCTCTTTCATTAATTCTACTGATTTATAACCAGCTTCAATATCTACGCCTGCTTTCTTGTAATCCATCTTTTTTCCTCCATGTGTGTGATTGTTGTTTATCTTCAAAACTTTTTTTGCAAATTGAACCCTATTTGTTCATGTACTCTTTGTATCCGACTTCTGCAAGTTTTGCAGCTTTGCCTTCTACCTGCTCTTTGAGTTTCTTTGAGTAGTCCTTTAAGCGTGCTAACAGTTCATCATCTGAAGTTGCCAGAATCTTTGCTGCCAAAAGACCTGCATTGGCTCCGCCATTGATTGCAACTGTGGCAACCGGGATACCTGATGGCATCTGTACAATAGAGTACAGAGAATCTCTTCCGCCTAAAGAAGTTGTATGCATAGGAATTCCAATGACAGGCATTGGGAATATAGCAGCACACATACCTGGAAGATGTGCAGCCATACCAGCTCCAGCAATAATTACTTTCCAACCTTTTGATTCGGCAGATTTTGCATAATCAAAGAACACATCCGGTTCTCTGTGCGCTGAGATGATTGTCATCTCGTAAGGTACGCCGAGTTCTTCTAATACATCTGCTGCCTTTGCCATAATTGGCATGTCTGAGTCACTACCCATTACAATTCCAACTTTTATCATCTTACATTCCTCTTTTCTTATTCTTATGCGTAATCATTGTACTAATTCATGATATTTTTGTCAATCTTCTTACTTAGAAAAACGAAGGAATCTTCGATTTTTCTTAATCTTACTGCAATATCACCCTGCACGGACTTTACAATCCGGCTTCTTCCAATGGCTGATTTAATTCCAAAGTGCCAGGCAATACAAAACGTCCGCCTTCTATAATAGAAGTTTCACTTCCATCCTTATTTTGGATTCTGATATAATCTAACTCTTCATATGGTATGGTAATGTCTGTATGGCATCCAAAATATGCTTTATTCAAGTCTGTTTTTCTCAAGATACTTATTTCATTATCTCTTGCCACGATTTCTTTTCCATCACGGTTATATACCGGATTATCCTCAGCCCAGCTGTAACAGGTATCCCCCACAGCAAAATGTGGTCCCATCTTTTCTGCAATCAAGATTGGAAGTTTCTCTTCTATCTGATATTTTCTCGCCATTACATAGGCTGTAGTGTTTGTTCCGATGGCAAATTCCCCCATGGGAAGAGTACCATGATGAAAGAGCACGTTGTCTTCCACGTATCTTTTATTGTCCTGCTCTTTTTCAAAATTTGAACAATGATAGTCATCAACCTGACCATCCGTAAAATGAAGTTCCAGGTCTTTGTAATTAAGTTCATTCAAATACACCTGGGATACATGAAGTGTTCCACTGGTTCCCTTTAACACTGGCGACGTAAACACCTCTCCCACAGGGATATTAACATCAGCCACGCAATTTTCAAAGATTGTTTCCTTGTCAGGATTATTCAGTGTACAAAGATTTACGATTAAATCTGTACGATTCTTATCTTTCCCCTTTATGTGAACACGATCTCCACAATCCAAGGCATCAATCATATACTGTTGTATCTTTGCATATTTTTCATAGTCAAGTGTATTTATTTTAACAACCTCTTTAAATATTTCATTAAAATCAGTTCCGATTTCCGGAACGGGAAATGCTATGATTGTAAAACTTCTCTCATCGCCCTTTATATACCGATTAGTAATCTGGCTTGACTGATTGTCCAGAGAAACCTGCAGCTTCTGTTGGACTTCGGACAATTGACATGCCTCTTTTATATTCATAGGCGTAAATGGATACTCCCCAAAGATTTCCACTACTGCCGGTCCGCCATGAACAGCTGCCAAATCCTTGTATTTTTCATACGCCACCTGGGTACTGCGAAGTTTACGCTGAACAAAATCTTCATCCAGATAAATGGCACAATCCTGACGATGATCATATTCGTACTGTTTGTTTGCCACAGCACCATAGTATCCTATCTTTAAATTCTGTCTTTTATTAACACTATGAGATGCACTGCGATAAATGGTTGGCTTCAATCCCATCTGTTCAAACTGCAGAATAGCAGCTCGAATCATCCGCTCAAATCCCAGACAATATCGAATATTTACAACTTGCTTCTTACTTAAATCAATTCCGGCATTTATAAATCCAATTCGATATCCTTCTGTGTAAGTTTTCGCCATCTGATCAATCTCTTCCTGCGAAAGACTATTTAAAAACCCGGCTGTTTTTCTTTCATTTTCAGTGATATATTCCCCAAATCCATAGAGATAATCCAGATTGCTTAAATCGCTGTTCATGATAATCTGATAGGCAAAATCCAACTTATAGTCTAACATCTCTCTTACACGATATTCCATAATCTCATCACAGTAATCACTGCAATACCAGTACAGACATTCCTTCACCGCCGATATTTCCGGTGGCTGCGCTTCACCAAACATATGATAAACTTCCAAAAACAATTCCATCACAATGGTGATATCCCAGGTTCTCTTTTCAAAACAAAAAGGAATCATACCGCGAACTTCTGTATATAGAAAGCTTAAAAGTCTGCCATATTCATCGCCCAGCACTTTTGCTGCATATTGCGGATTTCCATAGGACTCCGCATATTGAGCGGGTAAAATATCATGATACAGTTTCTCATTTTTATCCCCGGCCTCTCCCTCAGCAGAATCCAGCACAAGCAAAATAAAATCTGCGACTTTTTCGAAAAAGTCACAGAATGGTTCACAAACCAGACTTTCACCCGGTATCTCACGTATTCTGGCATATGCCAGTTCATATCTCTCCTGTATCATATCCATATCTTCACACATGCTTTTACACTCCTATTAAAAATAGTGCCAGCCAGCCAACTACAATTATTCCATTGGAAATTGAGCCAATCACGCAGTACGTATGACTGCAATCCTCTTCTGAAAAACTCCTTAAACCTCTGATAAAGCCATAAATGGCAAAACAGATTGCCATAACTCCTATTGCACCCAGATAGATTCCCCCATTCCCACGGAAAGCGAAGGAAACTATAATAGCAATCAGGAAAAGTCCAAAAGAAATTCCGGCAAATATCGTAGATGCCTTCCCTTCCTGTGACTCCTGCTTTTGCGTAGTGGCATATTTATATCTTTTTGCCATGTTTTTTTCTCCTTATCCAATCACATATTGCATAGAGCAGATATCCCAGCACTGCTCCTAATGTATTTAAAATCATATCATCCACATCAAAACTTCCAACCTTGGAATACAACTGAATACACTCTATCAGTACACTCAAAAAAAAGCCTGAACAGACTGTCATTCCAAAATTGCGAAACCACCTGCTGATAACAGGCAAGATGAATCCAAATGGCAGAAATCCGATTACATTTCCTGCAAGATTCAAAAAAACTGCTCGAAATCCCAACTGATTTCGATAGTTCCAGAATCTACGTATCTCATAAAACGGCTGCAGATTATAATGATATTCCCGTTCTATTGCCACCGGGCCTCTTCCATACCATTCTGCAAAAAACAGAAAATAGATTAGCAGCAGAATATATACAACAAATAATATACTCCCTGCTAATCTAATCATTCTTTTTATTTTCTCACTCACAATGATATCTCCGCACTTAGAATGTTAATTCTGATTTCTGTCTTAATAATTTAGCTCCCTGGATAATCATTAAGATTCCTGCTGCTGCTCCGGTCACCAGAATGATTATTCCCAGAGTAATGCTGCTTCCACCGATTCGTGACATAGATTTGTACACTTTTTCATTCATAAATAGTTTCCTCTTTCCTGACGATTTTGCACCACAACTTTGGTTATCATTGGTTAGGTTACCTTATACCATATTCTTCATAATACGCATCAATAGCTGCTTTCAGTTTATCATCAATGATAACCTGACCTTTATACTCTTTATTATAAAGATGTTCTACTACTTCTTCCATTGTAACGATTGCAGTAGTTTTTAATCCGTACTTTTCTTCGATTTCCTTTAATGCACTCTTATTGCCCTGTCCGCGTTCCATACGATCCACTGACACAACAAGACCAACTGCCTCTATATCTCCCTGCGCTTTGATAATCGGAAGAGTTTCCTGAATGGATGTTCCGGCTGTAGTTACATCTTCGATGATAACCACTTTGTCTTTATCTTCAATTGGACTTCCCAGTAAGATTCCGGTATCCCCGTGATCTTTTACTTCTTTACGATTTGAACAGTAACGGATATCTTTTCCATATACATCACTGATTGCCATAGTTGTTGCTACAGAAAGCGGTATTCCCTTATATGCTGGTCCAAATAACACATCAAAATCCAAACCAAAGGCTTCATCAATTGCTTTTGCATAATAACGGCCTAAACGCTGGAGCTGTCCACCTGTGCGATAAAATCCTGTATTCACAAAAAAAGGAGTCTTTCTTCCGCTCTTAGTAATAAAATTACCGAACTTCAACACTCCACAATCCACCATAAATTCTATGAACTCCTGCTTATATTGTTCCATATTAGCCTCCTTGTTGTATATATTAATGCTTTTTTCACTTGCATTTTACAGATAGTATAGCATTTCCTTTGTAGGGTTTCAACCTTAAATATTTTGCCCGATTGCGTAAATTTACCTTCGGAAATAATAGTGTAGAGTTCACCCACGATGCACTGATAAAATATCAGGCAATGACTTGTGGAATTAATATACATCTTTTGTGTACTCATATCAAGCCCATATTT
>JAQVHQ010000021.1 GCA_028696165.1 Lachnospiraceae bacterium
AAATATGGGCTTGATATGAGTACACAAAAGATGTATATTAATTCCACAAGTCATTGCCTGATATTTTATCAGTGCATCGTGGGTGAACTCTACACTATTATTTCCGAAGGTAAATTTACGCAATCTAAGGGGATTTCTACCGATTGACAGAAAGAATAGTACAAGATAAAATGAGGATTATAAATGAAATTTGTACGTGACAAATGATCGAAAATGGAGGGGCAGAACGTGATTACAATTAAGGAAATGGCCGAAATTGCGGGAGTGAGTCCGACTACTGTAGCGAATGTCTTGCATGGCAGAACCAAGAAGGTTTCCAAAGATACGCTGGAGCGAGTGCAGGATATTATCGAAAAGTCGAATTATGTGTCAAACATGGGTGCGCGTCTTCTGGGTAATTATGGATCACGTATTATCGCTGTAATTCTGGCCTATAGTCGTTCGGACCGGTCCAATGTGATACAGGACCCCTTTGCCGGTTCCATTATAGGAGCGATGGAACAGGAGATTAGTAAGCGTGGATATTTTATGATGCTTTATACCAATCCCAATATTGAGGAATGTTTACATATGGCTTTGGCCTGGAATATAGAGGGTTTGATTTTGCTGGGTGTAGACAGGAAGGATTACTATACATTCCGCTCACGTCTGGATATACCGATTGTTACCATTGACACCTATTTTCGGGAAAAGGATACAGAATTTGTAAATATAGGACTTCAGGATTACGAGGGCGGATATATGATGACAGAATATCTGATTCGGCAGGGACATAAAAAAATCAGCTTTCTGTCTATGGATCCTGTGGGGGAAGAGATGGCAGATGAATTCATAGATGATGCCAGATTTCTTGGCTATCGTGATGCATTGGAGAAGAATCATATCCGATATGATGCGAAGCGCAGGATAGTCTTAGACGGCAATGTGTATGTGAGAGAAAAGCAGCTGACTGAACTGGCCAACAACAATTTCGGGGACAGTACAGCCATGTTCTTTGCAGCAGATTATCTGGCTATAGAAGGTATGAATGTATTTTATGATCTGGGGTATCAGGTGCCGGAAGATATTTCCATTGTAGGGTTTGATAATATTCAGGCTTCCCTGCAGTGCCGCCCAAAACTCACCACTGTGCAGCAGGACATTGCAGAAAAAGGAAAATGTGGCGTAGAACAACTTATGGAAATGATAAAAAAAGATAAGAATAAATGCGTAAATAAACGGCTTCCTGTTCAGCTGGTTATAAGAGATACTGTGAAACAAATGGATGGAACAGAACATAAGCAGAAGCATGAGACGTCAAAATAAGTTTTAGAAATTTGACGCGGAAAGCGGATATGAATATAGACAGAAAAAGAAGCGTAGAAAGTTGGAGACAATGCAGGAACAGACGAATGATACAAAATCAGCGGAAACATTGAAAAAAGAACGAAAAAAGAAAAGATTTAAGAAACAGTTGTGGATATCACTGCTTCTGATACTTTTACTGGTTCTAGTGTGCTCCGTCACAGTCTGGGCAAGAGCCGGCGGTGGCGGCGGTGGAAGTTCAGGCGGCGGAGGTGGAGGCGGATCGTCTTCCGGAGGAAGTTATTCTGGAGGAAGCGGCAGAAGCAATCCTTTATCCAGCCTGTTAAGCTATATTATTATGATTTTTTCAATTGCAGGCGCATCCATTATATTTTTTGTGCAGCGTAAGAAAGCAAAGATGAAATCAAAAAGGCAGATGACCATTCTGAATCGGTTGGGTGATAACTGGGACCACAAAGATATACAAAAACAGGTGGAAAAGGGCTATTTTATCATTCAGGAATGCTGGCGCAGGAAGGATATTACTTATGGTGCTGAGTATCTGAGCGAGCGGCTTAAAGAAGAGTGGATTACAAAACTTGCCTGGATGGACATGAGAAATGAAGTGGTTATACAGAAGCATGTGAAGCTTCTAAGTGCAGAACCGGTATTTGTAGTAGACAAAGAAGGAACAGATGGGGATTATCTCTGGTACTTAATCCATGGCAGGATGACCGGCTATTATGTAGATGGAGAGACCGGAGTAGTAGTAAGAGGTAATACTATGCCAGAGAGCTTTTATGAATACTGGATATTTATCTTCGAAAATGGACATTGGGTTCTGGATGAGATCAAGCAGAAGGATGAAGTGGATATCAGCCAGTTTGCTAATTGATTTTCTCACAAAGAATAAAGACAGGAATTAGTGAAATCTAATAAATCGTATTTGGTGTTGCGAAACACCTATTGTAGCACACTTTCGGGTGTGCTATTCTTATGTCATGAAGCTTGAGCGCATAAGCTGGAACGAAAAAAGTAAAAGAGGAATAATGGAGGAAGAAAGCATGAATAAAGCATGGTGGAAAGAAAGCGTTGTTTATCAGATTTATCCAAGAAGTTTTTGCGACAGTAATGGAGATGGTATCGGAGATTTAAATGGTATTACAAGCAAGCTGGATTATCTGAAGGAACTGGGGATTAATGTTATCTGGCTTTCACCGGTATATCAGTCGCCAAATGATGATAACGGATATGACATCAGCGATTACGAAGCGATTATGACAGAGTTTGGTACAATGGAAGATTATGACAGAATGCTTGCAGCAGCACATGAACGGGGCATTAAAATCGTCATGGACTTAGTTGTAAATCATACATCTGATGAACATAAATGGTTCTTAGAGAGCAAAAGCTCAAAAGATAACCCGAAAAGAGACTACTATATCTGGAAAGATCCTAAGGATGGTAAAGAGCCAAATAACTGGGGTTCCTGCTTCTCTGGATCGGCATGGAAGTTTGATGAGACAACAGGTATGTATTTCCTGCATCTCTTCTCAAAGAAACAGCCTGACTTAAACTGGGCAAACCCTCAGGTGCGCAAAGAAGTTTTCGATATGATGACCAGATGGTGTGATAAAGGTATTGACGGATTCCGTATGGATGTTATCAGTCTGATTTCCAAACCGGAAGGATATCCGGATGCTCCGCTTTACGGGGGATTATACGGCAATCCAAACTTCTGTGCTAATGGACCAAAGGTTCATGAATACCTGCAGGAGATGAACGAAAAAGTATTGTCCAAATACGATATCATGACAGTTGGAGAGTGTGCCGGTGTTACTTTAGAGGAAGCGCAGAAGTACGCAAACAACGAGCAGAAAGAGTTAAACATGGTATTCCAGTTTGAACATGTGGGATTAGATGATGGTGATGGTGTAAAATGGTCTACAAGAAAGATGCCTTTAGTTCCATTGAAAGAAAATCTTACAAAATGGCAGAAGGGCCTGGATGGGGTGGCATGGAACAGCTTATACTTCTGTAATCATGACCAGCCAAGAATTGTCTCACGTCTGGGTAATGACAGCGATGAATACCGTGAAATCTCAGCAAAATGTATCGCAACCTGTCTTCATATGATGCAGGGAACACCTTATGTATATCAGGGTGAAGAACTGGGAATGACCAATTCCGTATTCAACAGTGTGGATGACTTTAATGATTTGGAATCTGTGAATGCATACCATGAATTGACAGAAGCAAAATTATTTACACCGGAAGAATTATTACCGGCAATTGCACACAAGAGCCGTGACAATGCCAGAACACCAATGCAGTGGGATGACAGCGACAATGCAGGATTTACAACAGGCAAACCATGGCTTGCATTGAACCCAAATTATCCAAAAATCAATGCAAAAGAACAGGTTTCCAGAGAGGATTCTGTATTCCATTATTATCAGAAATTGATTTCTCTTAGAAAAGAAAATGAGATTATTGTATACGGACATTATGACTTACTTCTTCCGGAAGACCCTGATTTATATGTATATACCAGAACCTTGGATAATCAGAAAATTCTGGTGGTTTGTAACTTCTCAGAAAATAACAGAACTTACGATTTAGGTGAATTTGCAGATGGTAAAGTGTTGATTCAAAACTACAAAGACCATGATGTAAAAACCGGAGAATTACAGTCATATGAAGCATTTGCAATATTAATTGGATAAGATTCCCTGTAATTGAGCATGAAACTACCTAGGGGATTTCGTAAGAAATTCCCTGGAATAATAAAAGATAACAACGCAGCAGCAAGAATAGGAGTAAAAGAATGATCAGAAAATATACTTATGGAAAACCATTCCAGACCGAAGCAGTAGTGCTTCAGCAGAAGACAGAAAGTGGTGCACTTCCTTATTTCCAGGAAATAAAAGAAGACGGAACCCTAACCTTAACTTATGAGATGGACCCGAAAGATGTAGTTTATGGATTGGGTGAGAATGTAAGAGGTATCAACAAAAGAGGATGGATTTATGAGAGCCGTTGTATGGACGATCCGGTTCATGTGGAGACTTGTCATTCTTTATATGCATCACACAATTTCTTCGTCCTGTCAGGTAAAGAAACATTTGGTGTATTTGTAGATTATGCAGGTATTATCAGCTTTGATATTGGATATACACATTTAAATCAGCTCAGTATGACTCCGCAGGAAAGTGATATGGATATCTATATTATCGAAGGAGAAAGTGTATTAGACATCGTTCGCCAGTTCCGTGAACTGGTTGGTATGAGTTATATACCTCCAAAGTGGGCATTCGGTTACCAGCAGTGCCGTTGGAGTTATATGGATGAGGACGAGATTCGTGAAGTGGTTAAAAATCACAGAGAAAATCACATTCCACTGGATTCCGTATATCTTGATATTGACTATATGGAACGTTATAAGGACTTCTCCATCAATGAAGAGACATTTCCTAAATTCCCTGAATTTGTACAGGAGATGAAAGACCAGCACGTACGCCTTGTACCGATTATTGATGCTGGTGTAAAGATTGAAGAAGGATATGACACCTACGAAGAGGGCGTTAAAAACAATTACTTCTGTAAAAATGCTGATGGTACAGACTTTGTAGCAGGTGTATGGCCGGGACGCGTTCATTTCCCGGATATGTTAAATCCAAAAGCCAGAGACTGGTTTGGCAAAAGCTACAAATTCCTGCTGGATCAGGGTATTGAAGGTTTCTGGAATGATATGAATGAACCTGCTTTATTCTACTCCGAAGAAAACCTGAATAATGTATTTGCTAAACTTGGTGATTACCAGGGACGCAATCTGGATAATGATATCTATAATGAATTCCTTGGCATGATTCATGGTCTGCCTAATAACCGTGATGATTATAAATTATTTTTCCATAATGTAAACGGCAAGATGGTTCGTCATGACAAGGTTCATAACCTGTTTGGCTATAATATGACCAGAGCAGCAGGGGAAGCTTTCGAGGAATTAGAACCGGATAAGAGAATCTTAATGTTCTCCCGCTCTTCTTATGTAGGTATGCATCGTTATGGTGGTATCTGGATGGGAGACAACAAGGCATGGTGGGCACATCTGCTTATGAATCTGAAGATGCAGCCATCTCTTAATATGATGGGAATCTTATACACAGGTGCTGATATCGGCGGATTTGGTGATGACACAACAGAAGATTTAGTAATGCGCTGGACCCAGTTTGCATTATTCAGCCCGTTGATGAGAAACCATGCAGCCATGGGAACCAGATATCAGGAGGCATACAGTTTTGACAATACAGATACTTTCCGTAAGATTATTGAGATTCGTTATGCATTAGTTCCATATATCTACAGTGAATATATGAAAGCAGCTATCAAAAATGATATGTACTTTAAACCACTTTCTTTCGTATATCCGGAAGATGAACATGCAGCTCAGGTAGAAGATCAGCTTATGGTTGGTGAAAGCCTGATGTGTGCACCGGTATATACCCAGAATGCAACTGGCCGTTATGTATATCTCCCGGAAGATATGCTGATGATCAAAGCAAAAGGAACCGAAGATTATATTTGTGAGAAGATGACAAAAGGTCATCATTATGTAGAGGTTGCTTTAGACGAGATGCTTCTCTTTGTACGTCCGGGCCATATCCTTCCGCTTGTAAAACCGGCAGACTCAGTAGAACAGCTGGATACAGATAATGTTAAAGTGATTGGGTATAAGAATCAGGCTGCTTCTTATGAGATGTATGACGATAATGGATTTACAAGAAACTATGATTTAGATAAAAATATTACTACTATTAAAGTCTCAGCAGATGGTGATGTGGAAGTAGAAGGCGCAAAAACTTTAAAAGTAACTACAGAATTATATTAATAAAAAGTATTAAAATATACCGAAAATAAAAGACTTTTGCGGGATAGTACAGATAATAGGGGATACAATTTAGACAATATGAACAAAAAACTAAAATATTCTTGTCAATAATATTCTTGTCGATTTTTAGAAAAAATGATAATATTCAATTGGATGTATAGGGACTGTGAGATGCAGTCCCTATTTTCAAAAATGGGTATGAGAGGAATCGGCGAATGGGCATGGTCACAAATGCTTTTGTGATAGATGTCCGCGAGGTAAGTTTTATGATTACAATCAAAGAAATTGCACAGATGCTTGGGATGAGCACAACGACAGTGTCAAATGTAATTCATGGAAAAACCAAAGAAGTATCCCAGGCAACAATCGAAAAGGTGGAGGCGGCACTGGAAGAGTATAATTACATACCTAATATCAGTGCACGTAACCTGGCGCAGAATGAGTCTAAAATTATTGGCGTAGCTATGCGCTCAAGGAAAGATAAGTATGATGATAATGCACTAAAAGATCCCTTTACAGGAGAACTGATAGGGGGAATCGAGAAGGCACTTCGACACTCGGGTTATTATATGATGATTTATATCTCAGAAGATGTGGAAGAATTGGTGCAGCATATATCTTTGTGGAATGCAGATGGATTGCTCCTTTTAGGAATTCTGGGAGAAGAGTGGAGAAAGATTAAAGAAAGATATAAAAAACCTACTGTTTTTATTGACAGCTATTTTGACAAAGAAATCAAAGATCTGGTGAATGTAGGACTTCAGGATTATCAGGGGACATATGAGCTGACCAAATACCTTATATCATGTGGTCACCGGAAAATTGCATTTATGGCAGATAACTGTGTAGGTGTGGACTCGGAACGATTTAAGGGATTTTGCCAGGCGTTGAATGAGGCTGGTATCATCTTTGATCCAAAGAAAGATTTTCTGTATCATCGTCCAAGCAGAGCAGAA
The DNA here is from genome assembly GCA_028696165.1 of Lachnospiraceae bacterium. Classification (GTDB taxonomy): domain Bacteria; phylum Bacillota; class Clostridia; order Lachnospirales; family Lachnospiraceae; genus JAQVHQ01. The sequence goes on from JAQVHQ010000021.1 coordinate 7,132, forward strand.
CGTAAACAGAGTTATGACGAAATATGTAATCACTGTAATGATTATACTGCTGTGGTCTGTGTATCTGATTATTATGCAGTCAGTTTGATAAATGAACTGGAGGCCAGAGGCATATCGGTTCCGGATGATATCTCCGTAGCAGGTTTTGATGACAATTATCTGTCGCAAAAACACCGGCCGGCAGTTACTACGGTACATCAGGATCCGGAATTAAAAGGGGAACTGGCTGTGAAACAGCTGATTAAGATGATAAAAGGAAAGAGAATCAAAGAACATAGCATCATGCTTCCGGCAGAGGTTATGGTACGTGACAGCGTTAAAAATCTAAATAAATAGTTGTGCAGACTTCACAAAAATTTTATGAAAATTTAAGAATAAGACTCGTCAAAAAGACAAATAATCTTTTGGCGGGTCTTATTTTGTGGGCTTTTTTACCTTTGTGAAATATGTACAAACTGAATAAAGTGATACCGATTTCATAGGGCAAAATAACTTGCATTAATATTTTAAACGTGCTATTATAACACTTGTAAAGAAACTTATGCGCAAAAGGTTTCAAAACTTGTACGGTAAAGTATAGTTAATGTGTCGAAAAAGGAGAGATAAAGATGAAGAAGAAATATTTATCGATTTTATTAGCAGGCGTTATGTCAGCAACAATGTTAGCAGGATGCGGAAGCGCTGAGCAGGCAGCTGATGCAGGCGGATCATCAGATGCAGCAGCAGAAGAAGATGCAGCAGGAGAAGATGCAGCAGCAGAAGCACCAGCAGCAAGTGCTGATGCAATTCGTTTAGTAAATGGTAAGATTGAAATTGATGAGCAGTTAAAAGCAATCGCTAAGACCTACCAGGAAGAAACTGGTCAGGAAGTAGTTATTGAGTCTATGGGTGGTGGAGTTGATATCCAGGGACAGTTAAAGAGCTACAATGCAGCAGGTAATATGCCTGACATCTTTGTTATCGGTGGTGACGGTGACTACGCTAACTGGGGTGGAAAAGTTGCAGATTTAAGTGATTGTGAATTCGTTAAGGATACAGACTTTACTTATACAGATGATGAGACTGGAACACCAGTTGGTTTCCCATATGCTGTAGAAGGATACGGAATTACTTACAATGCAGACATCTTAGAGAAAGCAGGAATTGACCCAGCTACTTTAATTAACTATGATGCATACAAAGCAGCATTCGAGAAAATCGATGGCATGAAAGATGAACTTGGATTAACATCTGTATGTGCAGTTGCAGCTGAATCAGGACAGATGTACTGGTCAACTGGTAACCACATCTTCGGATACTACTTATCAGGTGGTCTTGAGAGAGATGACAACACATACTTCGATATGGCTATGAAGGGTGAAGTTGATACAGACAGAATGAACCAGTTTGCAGATTTCGTTGGATTATTAAATCAGTATTCAGATCAGCAGACATTAGTTTCAGGAACATATGATGATCAGTTAGCTCTTTGGGCTCAGGGTAAAGCAGCATTTATTACTCAGGGTAACTGGATTGATCCTTCTCTTCCTGACTATGATGTAACATTTAACTGTGGTATTGCTCCTTTAGCATTTACAACAGAAGATATGACAAGCGTATTAGCAGATTCTCCATCTTGGTGGTGTGTATCCGCTGACAGCGACAAAGTTGATGCTTGTAAAGATTTCTTAGACTATCTTGCAACTTCAGAAGCAGGACAGAATTGCTTAATCAAAGATTGTGGTATGATTTCTCCTTATAAGAGCAGCACAGTTCTTCCAGAGACTCCACTTGCATTAAGCTTAAAGACTTATGTTGACGCTGGTGATACTTCTTCATGGGCTTGGTCAAACATGCCAGAAGGTATTGCACAGAACGCTATCGGTTTAGTATTTGAATCTTATGCTAAGGGTGAAATTGACAGAGATCAGTTCACAACTATGATGCAGACTCAGATTGCTGATTATGTAGCAAACAACTAAGATTATCATAGAGCATATAGGAATTAGTAACGGTAACCATAGGCGGCTTAACATTGAGCCGCCTATATTATCGAAAATGACTTGAAAAAAGTCAGAGGTGAGAGGAGGAATAAGTGTGAATAATGCACCGAAAAAAACCGCAGCCATCATCATGATGATAGGCGGATTAGCACTTACCGTGATTGCACTTATAATGGATATCAGTGGTCAGTCAGGAACCTTAAGAGGGTGGCTGTTAATTGTTGGAATTATATTATTAGTAATGGGTATTTTTGAGTTCCCGAACAAAAAACATACGAAGATTGTAAATATAGTGTTCTTATTCCCTATGGTATTTACATTTGCAGTAACCGTTGTCATTCCATTTATCTTGGGTATTATTTATTCATTTACCGATTGGGATGGAGTAACAGTAAATAATTTCATTGGTTTTGGAAATTATATTACTATGTTTAAACAGATGGATTTCGTATATTCATTTGTAATTACTTTGATCTTTACAATCATTAATATGATTGCTGTTAATATTGTAGGTTTTGCGTTAGCATTACTGTGTACTTCTAAAATCAAAGGAAGAAACTTCTTCAGAGCAGCATTCTTCCTTCCAAACTTAATTGGTGGTCTGGTATTAGGTTATGTATGGCAGTTTATCTTCAACAAAGTTATGACTATCATCATTCCTGGCTCTTTATCAATGCTGACCGATGCGAACCTTGCATTAGTTGCTATTCTGATTGTTAGTACCTGGCAGTATGCAGGTTACATCATGATGATTTATGTAACAGGTCTTCAGAGTGTACCGAGAGACGTACTGGAAGCTTCCAGCGTAGATGGAGCTAATCCAATTACAACATTATTTAGAATTAAGATTCCAATGATTGCGAATACATTTACAGTATGTATCTTCCTTACATTGGTTAACTCTTTCAAACAGTTCGACTTGAACTTAGCTATCACCAATGGTGCGCCAAGCCGAATCATGGGTGCGAAGATTATTCAGGCTACAGAATTCCTTGCTTTGAATATCTATAACACTGCAATCCGTAAGAATAACTATGCACTTGGTCAGACGAAAGCCGTTATCTTCTTTATCATTCTGGCAATCGTATCCCTGACTCAGGTTACCATCAGTAAGAAGAAGGAGGTTGAGTTATAATGAAAGCACAAAGAACCAGAAGACTTGTTGGAACTATTGTGGGCACAATTATCGCTCTTATAGTCCTCTCTCCATTTTTCTTAGTAGTTATCAACTCAGCAAAGACCAGTGCGGACATCGTTATCAGTCCAATTAAACTGCCTGAAAGCTGGGGACAGATGCTTACCAACATGCAGAACGTTATCAATACCAGTAACTTTAGTTATTGGACATCATTTGGAAGTTCTCTGTTGATTACGGTAGTATCTTTAGCATTATTGACAGTACTTTCCTGTATGGCTGCCTGGGTACTCAGCAGACACCATAGAGAAAAATGGTCTAATGCAATATTCATGATGTTTGTAGCAGCTATGGTTATTCCTTTCCAGGTTGTTATGCTTCCTATCTTAACAGTATTTAAAAATATCGGTATCTTCACAGGTATTCAGATGTTACAGAGTTACAAAGGTATTGTATTTGCTTATTTAGGATTTGGTGGTTCCATGTCAATCTTCATCCTTCATGGATTTATCAAGAATATTCCTTATGAGTTGGAAGAGGCAGCACATATTGATGGATGTTCTCCAGAGGGAACTTTCTTTAGAATCATTTTCCCATTATTGAAACCGGTACAGATGACTGTATTGATTCTGAATGGTTTATGGATCTGGAACGATTACCTGTTACCATCTATCATGTTAGGTCTGAATGGTAAAATCAAAACGTTACCAATCGCAGTAAGCAGCTTTGTAGGATCTTACGTAAAACAGTGGGATTTGATTTTGACAGCAGCATTCCTGGCTATGATTCCTATCGTAATCCTGTTCCTGATCGCCCAGAAACAGATTATCCAAGGTATGGTTGATGGTGCTATCAAATAGTATTCAACTGGAAATAAAAGAAGTAAGGCCTGGTTACAGATATATAATGTTATGTAGCTAAAGGTTTACATAAAGAGGAGTGCTGATTATATCAGGCTCCTCTTTTTGCTCAAAATTAAGACTTGGAAATAAATATAATTTCTAAATGAAAGCAATTCAAGTGATATCTAATATATGTGAATAAGAAATGATACAAAGGATTATGCAACATAAAATACGAGACTAGAAGAAGAGGACCAGTGCTAACTGGCTTGCATTATGCAAGGGGGATTGGAAAAATGAGAAGAAGCGGAATTTTGTTACCGGTGAGCAGCCTGCCATCGAAATACGGAATTGGTAATTTTGGCACCTGTGCATATGAATTCGTTGATCAGCTAAAAGAGGCTGGACAGACTTATTGGCAGATATTGCCTTTAGGACCTACCAGTTACGGAGATTCACCTTATCAGTCATTTTCAACATTTGCAGGAAATCCTTATTTCATCGATCTGGATGAACTTATTGAGCAGGAACTGCTTACGGAAAAAGAGTGTAAGGCTGTTGATTTTGGAAAGGATCCCAGAGAAATTGATTATGAAAAACTGTATCTGGGCAGATTTAAACTGTTGCGCAAGGCTTATGAGCGTGCAGAGGTAAGTGTCAATGATGAGTTTAATGCTTTTGTGGAAAGCCAGGCGTACTGGCTGAAGGATTATGCGCTGTTCATGGCGTTGAAGGATTTCTTTGAGGGACACAGTTGGATTGAGTGGCCGGAAGATATTAAGCTTCGCTGGTCCAATGCTTTGGATTATTATCGGGAGAAGCTGTATTTTGATATTGAGTTTTATGAATATATTCAGTTTGAGTTTTGTCGTCAGTGGAATAAGTTGAAAGCCTATGCGAATGAAAAGGGAATTCGCATTATCGGGGATATTCCTATTTATGTGGCTTTCGACAGTGCAGATACCTGGGCTAGTCCGGAGCTGTTCCAGTTAAATGAAGAGCATATTCCGTGCGCTGTTGCGGGATGCCCGCCAGATGGATTTGCTGCGGATGGTCAGCTTTGGGGGAATCCGTTGTATCGCTGGGATTATCATAGGCAGACTGGATATGCATGGTGGTTGAGCCGGATTGATTATTGTTTCCGTCTGTATGATGTGGTTCGTATTGATCATTTCCGTGGATTTGATGAGTATTTTTCTATTCCTTATGAAGATGATACGGCTAAGAATGGTCATTGGGAGAAGGGACCTGGGTTGGAACTTTTTCAGACGATTAAGTATCATCTGGGGGATAAGGCTATTATCGCAGAGGATTTGGGGTATGTGACGGATTCAGTGCGACAGCTGGTTAGAGATAGTGGATTCCCGGGGATGAAGGTTCTGGAGTTTGCTTTTGATGCAAGGGATACTGGTAGTGCCAATGATTATTTGCCGCATAATTATACTCAGAATAGTGTGGTTTATACGGGGACTCATGATAATGAGACTTTGAAGGGATGGTTGAAGGATATTACTCCACAGGAGCATAAGATGGTGGAGGAGTATGTGGATTGTGAAGGGGTGACGGATGCGAAACTTTGCAAGGCTATGGTGAGAACGGCTATGGCTAGTGTTTCGGATACTTGTATTATTCCGATTCAGGATTATTTTGGATATGGGCATGAGGCCAGGATGAATACGCCTTCTACTTTGGGGATTAACTGGAAGTGGAGGATTATTCCCGGGGAGTTTTCGGGGAAGGTTCGGGGGGAGATTTTGAGGTTGACGAAGTGTTATGGTCGATTTAATTATGATTAGGTTTGGGTGAGGGGGTTGGAGGTGCGGACGCAATATCATGGCACCACCCACTCCCCATGACCAGCAGTGACAAAAAGGGCGGACAGGACAGCAGTTTTTATTGCCAGGACTTTCGCGCTGTAACCATCTAGGTGTAAAACAGCCTGCTATGACAGGAATCTGACGCATTCGGTATGTATGCTGATGCATACATGCCTCAGGGCGTCATCAAATGGTGTTTTGGTAAACACCATTTGTCCTGCCATAGCAGGCTGTTTTGCACCAAGATGGTTATCAGGGCGAAAGTATGGCAATAAAAACCTGCTGTCCTGTCTGTCCTTTTTGTCACTGCTGGCCATGGGGAGTGGGTGGTGCCATGATATTGCTGGGGATGGAGGGCGGGAGGAGAGGAAGGGAAGAGTAGAGAAGAGTAGAGAAGGAGCGGAGAATTTTGGGAGTGAAATCGCGTGCCTTAAGGCACGGGGCCTGTGGAATGAGGGAGGTTAGGGGCTGGATTTGTTGGTGGGGGAGGCTGGAGTTGGGATTTGATGTGGGGATAATTGCTAAAAATTTGTGAGGAAAATTGTGAGACATTGATAGAAAATGATTGTTGGATGAAGATGATATATATAAGATGAAGATTACATGGTAGAATAAATTATATTAAAAAGTCAAGGAGGATAGATACAAGATGATTATGAAGGCTCCTATAAGTTCATCAGAATTGTGTGATTCAAAGATTATTGAAGAATTAGTAGAAAACAGGACGGAAAATATTAAACATTTTATCACAGAAAATCACGGTGGTGTGGCGGTAATGTATCCAGAAGCTGTTCACTATAGTGAGGGTGGAAAATGGAAAGATATTGATAATTCTTTAGAGGAAGATTATTCTAATTCAGTTTATCAGAATAAAGCTTCAGGATTAAAAGTTAAATTTGCTAAACATGGAACTGCTAATAAACTGGTATCCTTACATATAGATAATAATAAGCTTTCGTGGGGTCTGGAATCAGTTGGTAAATCAAAAAGCAAAGATTGCGTATTCCAACTGTTGAAAGAGGAGCCTTTAGCGGACATTGATAAATCTCTAGATAATCCAATCGAGGAATGGAACAATAAAAAAATGAAAGTAGAGCATATTTGTTCGGGTGGATTTTACGAGAATATTTTTGATGGGATTACTATTACATATAAACTTGAGGGAAAAATATTAAGAGAAATTATTGCAATAGCAAATAAAAATGCGGTGGATACAAAGATTTCATTTAGAATTCGACATAAAAAAATGGGAATTAGATTAGGAACTTCCGGAGTGGTGGAAGTTTTTAAGTTAGATGAGCCAGATACTGTAGTCTATTTCTTCAGTGCGCCTTGCATGTATGACGCTGCCGGAAATTTCTCGGAAAAAACTTCTTACAAAATTGAAGAGGCAGGAAAAGAAGAAAGTGTTCTGAATATTGTAACTGATTTGGAGTGGATGAATGCAGCGGAGCGGATATATCCTATAATAATTGATCCGGATACAGAAACAAGTCATAGCTCAAAAAATATTGTGGATACATTCGTAAGACAAAAATATCCTGCAAGTAGTGTGGTAAGTTCTTATGGATCTTTTTATGTTGCAAATAACAATGGATATGGAATATGCAGATCTTTTTTGAAATTTGCATCGTTGCCTGCTATTCCAGGCGGAGCGGTTATTTATAATGCAAGATTGAATATCTGGCAATACGGATACTCATCATACGAGGATCATGGATTCTATGTTACTGCGCACAAGGTAAATAGTGGCTGGGCGCCTGGAAGTACAACCTGGAATAATCAACCAGCTTGTGAGTCAGAGGTGCTTGATTATGCCAAGATGGAAAAGGTAACTTCTGGAAGTACTCTGTATATTACACCTAAGCAATTTAATGTTACAAAACTTGTGAGAGAATGGTATAACACTGGTATAAATAATGGAATTATGCTTAAAATGAAAGATGAATCTATACGTGCAGAATCTGTTTTCGTATCTTCGGATCATCCAACAGGCGGGACATTAGGTATTACCTCAGATATGTTTCCGGCGGGCATTATATATTATCGCGATGTAAATGGATTAGAAGATTACTATAGTTATCATACTCAGAGTGCAGGAAGGACTGGAGAGGGACATGTCAATGATTTTAATGGAAATCTTGTGTTTGTTCATAGTGATACTACAATAAGCGGAAGCTGTTTTCCGGTAACGCTAAGTCATGTCTATAATTTGTCTCAAAGAGATGAGTGGGAAAGAGTTGGATTTGGGTGGCGTTTAAGTGCTCATCAAAAATTGCAGAGCTCAGGAATAGAACATTTTCCTTATGTATATACAGATGGAGATGGAACAAAACATTATTTTTATAAAGATACAGAAGATGGCAATAAACTTAAAGATGAGGAAGGGATTGGATTTACAATTACTCAAACATCTTCTTTGGATTCTCAATCATATATGGTCATGGAAACAAAGGAACATATTAAGATATCGTTTAGACAAGATGGGTGGATCAGTAAAGAAATAGATACCAATGGGAATAGTATTACATACCATTATGCTGCAGACCAGTGGGGAGACAGACTTGTACAAATAGAAAATTCTACCGGATCAAAGATTTTCCTTGTATATGGGACGGATGGTAAGCTGGACTCCTTAACAGATGAAGTGGGGAGAAAGGTGTATTATCACTACGAAGATCGGAAACTTTGCAGGATCACATACCCAGATGGCGAAGTAAGTCAATATATGTATAGTGGACACGAATTGATAGGTGTTAGAGCTATAGATGGATATGAGTTGCACTACACATATGTTCAAGATTGTAATGTAAGACGCATTGGCGGAATTATGGAAAAAGGTGGTAACGTCAGTGGACAGGAGATAAAGATAAGCTATTATAATGGAACAAGTACAGTCTTTGAAGAAACAGAGCTGAAAGGAAACTTGGGGGATTCAAGAAATAGCAAAAAATACACATATCAATTTGATACGAATGGTAGAGCTGTCTGTGTATGCGATGAAAATGGTAACGCTGCTAATTATTCTTTTTTCAAGCAGGGACAAAAAAATAATAAACTGAGTAGTCAGGGAAATACTATGAAAACGGTAATTAATTATGTCTTAAACTGCCGTTTTGAAGAATCATTAAATTGGTGGGAAATATATTCGATAGATAAGAGTCAGGTACAGGTTGATACTACACAGGGCTATATAGGCAATAAATCAGTTAAAATCATCAGAACATCCACTGGAAATAATGCGTCAGGAGTCTTACAGACAGTAAATCTAAAACCAGGTACATATACTGCTTCAGCATACTTTAAAATCCAAGATATTACCGGAGCTGAAGCAAGGATGGGGATTGCTATTATTGGAATAAAGAAAGACGGAACTAATGTTTATCTGCCTTCATCTCCGGGATTGAGAGAACAGACAGATGACAGTATTGATCAAGGATGGAAGCGTGAGTATGTAACTTTCGCTATTAATGAAGCCTACCAAGGTGTCGCGATAGTAGGAGCATTTTTCAATGGTGCAGGAGTAGGATGGGTATCTTGTTTCCAACTTGAAGAAGGAAGAAAAATAAATCCGTTAAATATAATGGAAAATGGAAGTTTTGAAGTGATGGGACAGGCAACGGATACAATTCCAGTCACATTTGGAAGTATTCTTACCAATAATGTACCTGGCGGAGATGGACAGAATTCTGAGATATATAAATATGATTCACATTCACTTAGAATATATGGGGAAGTTGAAAAAAGAAAAGGATTTTGGAAAAAAATACCAATAAGTGGTTCGGAAAAGGATATCTTTTCAATAAGTGGATGGGCAAAGGGAAAAGGTGTACCGGGTAAAGAATTTTCTATGGTAATTGGGATTGAATATGAAGACAATACTGTCAAATGGACGGATATTCCATTTAATCCGAATGTGTCAGAGTGGCAGTTTGTCAGCCAGATTGTCAGCGCAAATGATCAAATAAGTGATACTGAAAAAAGGTATAAATCCATTTTGTTCTATATATTCTTTGGGAATAATGCAAATGATGCTTTTTTTGATGGTATACAAATTATTAGAGATGATGCGGAAAGCTATGTATATGACAATGCTGGAAATTTGATATCAACAAAATCTGCTGCAGAGAAATCAGGATTTAGTTATGATAAAAATAATGATATTTCCAAGGCAATGGATATCTCGGGCACCTCGTTCGAATATGGGTATGATGATAAGCACAACATGGTTTATGCAGTTAATTCAGAGCAGGTGGAATATCAATTCCAATATGATATGCATGGAAACCCGATTAAAATCAATGCATGTGGCGGGAAATTTGGAAATGCCGTTACGCCAGGTAAGACGTACTATATTCGTGAAAGAGTGTCAGGAAATTGCATTGGAACACTGGGAAGCAGTACAGCGGCTGGAACTTCTGCCAATTTGTGGGAGTATACAGCAGCATTGTCGCAAAAGTGGAAAATTGTAGATGTTGGATCTGGCTATGTAAATATTATCCCGCTTCATGCTCCTAAAATGGCATTGGAGGTTAAGGATGCTGCTGATGCAGAAGGGGCTAAGGTTCAGATTAATTCCAGAAATAATGGAGATTCACAGAAATTTAAGATACAGGTGATGAGAGATGGCAGTTATCACATAATTGCAAAATGCAGCAAGGATAAGAGATGTCTTACGAATGCTTCCAATTCTACAGCCAATGGAGAACTAATTACTACGTGGGCTATCAATAATGATTATGATAGACAAAAGTGGTACTTTGAGTCAGCATATAACAATGCATCTGATGTACCTGAGAATAAGAAGGTTTATGAGATGCGTATAATGCACAGCAATATGTACCTAGATGTGAGCGGAAAATCTTCCGAAGAAGGCACACATCTGGTACAATATTATGGAAATGCTACAGATGCTCAAAAGTTTGTTATTGTGCATAATGATGATGCGTATACAATACATCCGATTTATGCAACTGAAAAAGCTTTAACAGTAAATCAAAATAGTCAGGGGCAAGATGAGATTGTAATAAAGGCTTATGAAGCTGGATACATAAAACAAAAATTCCAATTTGTAAAATGTGGGAACGCGTATGCGATTAGCCATATGGGAACAGGAAAAGTACTGGAAATACCAAATAATTCCCGGTCCATTAATGTTAATATACAATTAGGTATCGTATCTGAAACAGGATTTGCAAAAAACCAATTGTTTGTATTAGAATGTAAGGAGGCAGTGTTAGCTACTTCAATGACTTATACTGCTAATGGAAGAAATCCGCTGTCTGTCACAGACTCAAGAGGTAATACTATAAGATACGAGTATGATGGAAAAGAGCGAATGCTGAAAAGAACGATTGATGCAAGCGGAAATACTACAGAATATGAATATGATAACAATACGGATCAGATGCTTCAAATTATAAAAACTATTAATGGAGAGAAGCAAGTACTGGTAGAATATGCATATGATAAAGATAGGCTAAAATCAACAAAGCATAATGGCTTTTTGTATGAACAGATATATGATGCTTTTGGGAATGAAACAATAATTCGCGTTGCGGGGTGTGATCAGCAAAGAATATCGTACCATGCTCATAATGGGCTAGTAGATATGATTACTTATGCTGACGGAACCAAAATGCAGAATGTCTATGATCAGGATGAACAGATTGTTGAACAGAATATTATATTGCAAGATGGAACAACCCAAAAGTTATATTCTGCGGAGTATGATAACTATGGAAACATGGAAGAGTATCAGGATCACTGTAATAGCATTTCATATCATTACCAGTATGATTTGATTGGCCGATTATTAGGTATTGAAACATCAAATGGATTTGTTAATAGAGTTTCTTATGATAACAAAAATAGGCTATCTTCGCTGATATACAAGGTAAAAGGTGTTGGAAACAAAATCGAGATTGTGTATGGTGATGTGGACAAGCAAGAATTACCGGGATTGTCATATGGCGTAAACATTAATAATGAACGAAAATTAGAATATGCTTATGACGGATTGGCTCGTATCAATAGGGTGAAAACAAATTTATCTGATGCGAAAAGTATTGAGAGAGAATATGAATTTGAAGCAGGTAAAGGGCTTGGTCATACTACGTGTCTTCCTGCCTGTGTTAGAGATAATGGACATGCAATCTGGTATACATATGATGCCAACGGTAACATAAAGAAAATTTCAGAGGAAGTTGATAATATTCAGCAGCTGATGGCTGCCTATTACTATGATGAATTGAATCAGCTGATTCGAGAGAATAATAAATGGGAAGACAAGACAATACTGTACGCGTATGACATGTATGGTAATATATTAGAACGCACAGCATATGCCTATACAGAAAATCCAATTGCTTCGGACTCAGGGGTGATACAACGAGATGTCTATACTTATCGGGAAGATGGGTGGAAAGATCAGCTTCTGGCATATAATAATGAGACTATATCTTATAATTCCATGGGAAATCCACTAAATTATCGAGGGATGTCAATGGAGTGGGAAAATGGAAAACAATTAGCCAAGGTTACAAAACCTCTGCTGAATATGGAGTTTCATTATGATATTGATGGAAATCGTGTAAGCAAAAAAATAAATGACAGGATAATCGCCTATTATTTAAATAAAAATATGATTTTGGCGCAAGAAGATACCAATGGAGAGCGGTTGGATTTCCTATATGATGATAATGGGAATGTATTTGCGTTTCAATACAAAGATAAATATTACTATTATCAGCGCAACATACAAAAGGATGTTATTGGGATACTGAATTCAGAAGGCATGCAAGTTGTAACATATAAATACAATTCATGGGGAAAAGTACTTAACATAGCAGGAACAGCAGCGGATACTTTGGGGATCATCAATCCATTCCGTTATCGTGGTTACTATTATGATCAGGAGACTCAGTTATATTATTTGCAGAGCCGCTATTATGATCCTGAGACTGGAAGATTTGTCAACGCAGATCAATATGTATCTACAGAGCAGGGAACGCTTGGAAATAATATGTATACATATGCACAGAATGATCCTATTAATAAGGAAGATCCAAGTGGACAGATTGTTCAATGTATTATTTTGGGTGCATTTATTGGCACAGTACTTGGAGCAGCAATAAGTGGGGGTATGAGTGCAGCCGAAGCAAGCATAGAAGGAAAAGATCCACGAGAAGCATTCAAAAATGGACTTATAAGTGGTGCAATTGTAGGAGGAATTACAGGTGCGTTGGTACCACTGGGGCTTAGTGTTACGGGTTCAATATTTATAGGCGCAGCAACATCTGCTGGTATAAATATTGCAATGCAATCAATACAGAACAAAAATGGTAAGATAGATTGGGATGAAGTTGTTATTGCTGGAGTCAAAGGAAGCGTAACTGGTGGGTTAGGAGCAGTTGGCAGTGGGTGCTTTACGGCTGCTGAGTCACTTTTGGTTCTTGCTACTGGTGGAACAGTTACATCTTTAGGTGTGGAGACGGTTTCACTGGGTGTAAAAGCAGTAGTTCAGAATGTAGCTTCAAATAAAGCAAAAACAAAAAATAAAACCAGTAACTCTCGTTTTAAAACGCAAAGATATAATCTTCCACAGATAAGTATAAGAAAAATCAGGCGCCCGGTTAACAGGGTACGGATTCCAGTGATAATATATAGGAGACGACCGTTTAAATCAGCATCATACTTTTTCTTAAAAATGTCATGGAGATTTATGTAATATGAGAAAACGGGGCGTTAGTTTATTGTGGGGAATGTTTTGGAGGGCAAATCATGAGGGTTATTGCAAGCAAGTTTGGAACAATATTTTATTCTATATTTTTTGGGATATGGATATGGGCTTTATCTGGAAATCCATTGGGTGTATTTGAAGGAGGGAAAATAACTATTTGGGATGTTGTTGTAGGTCTTATATTAATGATATATATGGCCGTGGCAGCGGGTTGTCTTTTATGTGCAATAGCATCCAGTCGAATTATTTCAATTAGTGAAGAAGGTATAGGTGTGCGTTGGATTTTTTGGAAGATTCTTATTCCATGGGAAGAGATTAAAGAAGTGGGAACAGGTTTTTCTTTTTTATATGAAATATATCAATATTGGTTTCGCGGTAAAAATGTAATATACTTTTCGACTAAGAAACTTCCAAATGGAAATTCAAAGGAGGAGAGAGATAAAAAAGATTTTGAAATAATCGCGAATGCAGTAATACATGTTATACTGCCAAAGAAAAAAGATTGGGTTTTAACAATTGGGTATTCGAAAAAACGAATGGCGTATATTAATTCGCTGAAGGCTGTAAAGGAAATGCGGTTGAAGCAACTGGAGGCATGGGAAGAGTCAAATTGGAAGGAATAGGTGTTTATATTATAAAGGCACCGGTACTGATTAGAACCCTTCGAGGGGATGTAATGAGTGCCGGTGCTTTTATGATTAATATATTGCAGATATTAGAAAATGCACTTTAGATCTCGATGATTACTGCCTGGTATCCGCTTAAGTTGATTTTGTTGTCAGATGTGATATCTACTTTATCACTGTTGCTTAATACTACCTTTTTGCATTCGGCCGGGAGTGCTATGGTGCGTTCCTGGGTCTGATAGTTTCCGATGATTAACAGGGTCTTTTCTTCGCCGCGGCGGTAGAAGGCCATTAAGCGGGATTCGTCTTCCATGTATGGTTCGAAGGTTCCGTATACTACGGTATCTTTGTATTCTGGATTTTTTCTTAAAGCTGTTAGCTTTTTGTAGTATGAAAATACAGAATCTGGATCGTTGATCTGTGATTTTGCGTTGATTTTTGTGTGGTTTGGATTTACTTTTAACCATGGTTTTCCGGTGGTGAAACCTGCATTTTCGCTGTCGTCCCACTGGAATGGGGTGCGGGCGTTGTCGCGGCTGTAGTATTTTACGGCTTCGAGGGCGTCTGCTTCTGAGAGGCCTGCATTTAATGCTACCTGATATTCGTCTAATGTTGAGATGTCGTCGATTTCATCGATGGATTTGAAATCGACATTTTCCATTCCGATTTCCTGTCCTTCGTAGATGAATGGGAGACCTCTTAACATAAACTGCATGGTTGCCAGCATCTTTTTGCAGGTGTCATTTGCTTCGCCGGCCGGGATGTAGCGGCTTACGCCACGTGGCTCATCGTGATTTTCGATGATGGTGGAGATGAAGCCGTTTTCTTTGATGATTTTCTGGGTTTCGAAGCAGCATGCTTTGTAGTCGTCCGGGGTGATGTGTTTGCAGTCGTACCAGCCTTTTTCGCTTTCACCGAAGATGGTGGAGCGGAAGTCGTACATGGTTGAGAAGTATCCATTGTCACCGATGAAGTTTGGGATGTCTTCTTCTTTTTCGTTAAATACTTCACCTGCGGTGAATGCATCGTATTTGGCGAAGGTTTTGTCGCGCATTTCGGTTAGAAAGTCTCCTACACCTACGGCATCTTTTAACATTAATGTTGCAGCTGCCATGCCGTCTTCGCGGTCTGCAGGGTAGTTGTATGCGGTGAATGGAAGGGCTTTTTTGATGTTGATGATTGCGTCGATACGGAATCCTGCTAATCCTTTGTCCAGCCACCAGTTTATCATTTCATAGATTTTCTCACGTAATTCTTCATTTTCCCAGTTTAAGTCCGGCTGCTTTTTGTGGAACAGGTGGAGATAGTATTTGGTGGTTCCCGGAACTGGTTCCCAGGCACTTCCGCCAAAGTAGGAACGCCAGTTGTTTGGTGCGTGTCCGTCTACGCCTTCTTCGAAGTAGAAGTAGGATGCATATTTTCCGGTAGGATCGGCTAATGCTTTCTGGAACCATTCGTGTTCGTCGGAGCAGTGGTTTACTACCAGGTCCATAAGGATGTACATGTCACGTTTTTTTGCTTCTGCAATCAGTTCATCCATATCGTCCATAGTGCCGAAGCGTGGGTCGATGTTGTAGTAATCAGAGATGTCATATCCCTGATCTGCTAATGGGGAACAGTAACAAGGTGAGAGCCAGATGATGTCGGCACCTAAGTCTTTTAAATAGTCTAATTTTTCTATAATACCACGTAAATCACCGATTCCGTTACCGGTTGTATCGTTAAAACTCTTTGGATAAATCTGATATGCTACTTTCTCATGCCACCACTTTTTCTGCATGGTAAATCCTCCTTTAATTATGAAATGTTTATATGGAAACTCGTAATTGATTTCTAAATTCAATTTAGCATGGATTGCGAAAGTGCACAATAGGTGTTTCGCAACACCTTGGAAAGGAGAATATAATATTTATAATATAGAACGAAAATATCAGAAATATAGGAAAAATAAATAAAAAGGCATGTATAATAAAAGCACTATTTTGTGAAATATGCAGTGTTGAATTTCAATAAGAATCAATGTATGCTGAAAGGCACAATAGCCGGATACATATGCTGAATAAAGGTATTTGACAAATTATCTGTCATTCAATATTGTGTACATTATACAATGTGTCAAGACTTTTTTGATGTAGTATTTGTTCTATGGTGATAATACGAATAGAAGGAGACAGTTTGATGAAAATCAGTGCGAGAAATCAGTTTAAAGGTAAAATTACAGAAATTAATGAAGGAGCTGTTAATGCAATTGTGACAATTGATATCGGAGGCGGCAATATTGTTTCTTCTACTATTTCTATGGCAGCAGTGAAAGAACTGGGCTTAGAAGTTGGAAAAGAAGCGTATGCTATAATTAAAGCAACTTCTGTTATGGTTGGTGTGGACGAGTAAAAAGATAGCATGGTAATGAAAAGAATACGATAATAAAGAGAACATGATAATTAAAAGAAGTATCCTGGGAAGTTTGACTTTCGGGATACTTCTTTTTTATAGAATAAAAAATTACAGAACATATTTTTTTCACAATTTCACCTTATTTTTATCACATAATTACAACAATTCTATCACAGATTCCCAGTATACTATGAACCATAGAAACGATAAATGAGAGGCAATAATAAAAGACACAAAAGTAAAAGATAGAAAAATAAAAATGAGAAGATAAGGGAGGCATTTATTATGTCAGAATATGGAGATTACAATTTTAACGATAATGGGAAATACGATTTCAGGGATGAAAATTATGTCACACCAATGAATCAGAAGTCACCTAAGAAGAAAAGAAATAATACTTATATGAAATGGGTAAAAAGAATCGGTGCAGTTACTTTGAGCGCAGTATTATTTGGCGGAGTTGCCGGCGGTGCTTTTCAGGCAGTTAAATATTTGACAGCTGCCCCGGCTGCAGCAACTGCTTCCACACAGAGTGGAAATTCTTCAAGCAGCCTGATTAAAACAGCAGCAACCTCAGGCGGTTCAACTTCAACAGGCAGTTTGGATGTTTCAAGCATTGCAGAAAATGCTATGCCGTCTATCGTTTCTATTACGAATAAATCTGTTCAGGAAGTACAAAGCTACTTCAGCATGTTTGGCCAAGGCGGCGGAACTCAGGAACAGGAGACGGAAAGTGTTGGATCCGGTATTATCATTGGACAAAATGACAGTGAACTTCTGATTGTTACTAATTATCATGTAATCGAAAGCGCAGATACTTTGACTGCAAGTTTTATCGACGATCAGGCATATGAAGCAAATGTAAAGGGTACAGACCCGGATAATGATTTGGCGGTAATTGCTGTTTCGCTGGACAGCATTTCAGATGATACGATGTCACAGATTGCAGTAGCAACCATGGCAACAGATGAAGACGCAGTCAAGGTTGGCGAGCAGGTGGTGGCTATCGGTAATGCACTTGGCTATGGACAGTCTGTAACTACAGGTATTGTCAGCGCAACAGAGCGCTCTTTAACTACGACTACAGAAGATGGTACACAGGCAGCCCAAGATGCAGCAGCAGACAGCACAGCAGAGAATACTTACATTCAGACAGATGCGGCTATTAATCCAGGTAACAGTGGCGGAGCTTTATTGAATATGTCTGGTGAAGTAATCGGTATCAATTCTGCAAAACTGGCATCTACAGAGATTGAAGGCATGGGATATGCAATTCCTGTTTCAAGAGTATCCGATATTATCGAAAATCTTATGAATCAGACTACAAAGACAAAATTATCAACAGACGAGCAGGGAAGCATTGGAATCAAGGGCCTTAGTGTGACAGAAGATATCCAGCAGGCTTATTCTATCCCGGCAGGTGTATATGTGTCAGAAGTAACAAAAGGCGGTGCCGCTGAGGCAGCAGGAATCACTGCGAATTCCGTAATCACTTCTTTTGATGGAACAACAATAACGGATATTTCACAATTACAGGACTTGCTGCAGTATTATGCAGAAGGAACTAAGGTAGAAGTAAAACTTCAGGTTCCGGATGGCGACACTTATATAGAAAAAACAGTGACGGTAACTTTGGGAAAAGCGGTAAGTTCAGATGATACACAGCAAAATGATTCTCAGAGTGATGCACAGAGTGGAAACAGCGGACTGCAGAGCGGATTGACACAGAGTTACGGTGGATATATTAGATAAGATATACCTCGATAAACTTCGGGTTAATAGAGCAAACAATGACTGGTCAGAATAAAAGAATGAAAAACAGATAAAAAATAAGGTCAGGATAAATTCCTGGCTTTATTTTTGCAGAAAAATAGAAAAATCAGTAATATTCTAAGATTATCAAAATTAGAAAAACTAATAGAAAAACAACTTGTCCACATGACCATACAAGTTGTAATATGGAAGTATAAGAAATTGCTGCAAAACTTATGGGATTATCTTGAAAGAAGATAAGCACACTGCATTCAAAATCAGTGCACAGAATTTGAATACAGATAAACAATTCACCGCTTCAAGTGTTTAGAACATTAAACGGTGGATACAGGAGTAGGCCATGGTAAATGAAAAGGGAAAGATGAAGTACTTCTCCATCATGGAGGAACTGAAAGCGAAAATCGTAAAGGGTGATATAAAGCCGGGAGAGAAACTTCCGTCAGAAAATGAACTGGTTACCCGGTATCAGGTGAGCCGTCATACCATACGAAAAGCTTTGTCCATTTTGCAAAATGAAGGCTATCTGTATTCAGAGCATGGAAAGGGTACCTTTTGTTCAGAACGGATGCGTCATCAGAAGAACAGCAAGAACATAGGTGTCATTACAACCTATATATCGGATTATATATTTCCGAGGCTGATTCAGGGCATTGACAGTGTAATGACGGAGAATGGTTACAGTATCATGCTTAAGAATACGGGAAACAGCAGGGATAAGGAAGCCAGAGATTTGGAAGAATTCTTAAGCAAAGATATTGATGGGCTGATTATTGAACCAAGTAAGAGTCAGCTGGCATGCAAAAATATTCATTTGTATGAGGCGTTAGACCAATATCAGATTCCTTATGTATTTATTCAGGGGATTTATACAGAATTAAAGGACAGACCCTGCATTCTGCTGGATGATTGCCAGGGAGAATATCTTCTTACAAAGTACTTGTTGGAGTTGGGCCACAAACACATCCTGGGAGTGTTCAAAGCGGATGACCGCCAGGGAATACAGCGCCATAAGGGATATGTGAAAGCTCTGCAGGAGGGCGGACTTGCATATGATCCAGAGATGGTTATTTGGTTTCACACTGAGGACAGGCGCACGAAACCTGTTCTTGAAGTGGAGGAGAAGATTCGACAGGGTGTACCATTAGATGCCATAGCCTGCTATAACGATCAGATTGCCGCAGAGGTGATAAAGAAACTGCAGAGTTTGAACATTCGGGTTCCGGAGGATGTATCTGTCACGGGATATGATAACTCTTATATGGCTGAGAACAGCATCGTCAATATGACGACCATAGCTCATCCTCAGGAACAGCTGGGAGCCATGGCAGCAGAACTTTTATTAGAGCAGATTCGTCATGTGCCCCGGGAAGAGAGTCGTGTGGAACGGTTAATTCAGCCGGAACTTATTGTCCGGGAATCCTGTATGCGCAGAAATGTAAGGATATAAAAAGAGCAACAAAGGTAAAAATATAAAAAGAACAACAAAAACATAACAAAAAAGAGTATAATGGAGGAAAATGTAATGAAAACAGTTAAAAACTACAAATTTTGGTTTTGCACCGGTTCACAGGATTTATATGGAGATGAATGTTTAAAGAAAGTAGCAGAGCATTCAAAAATTATCGTAGAGAGATTAAATCAGTCTGGAGATTTACCTTTTGAAGTTGTCTGGAAGCCTACTTTAATCACCAATGAATTAATCAGAAAGACATTCAATGAAGCAAATGCAGATGAGGAATGCGCTGGTGTTATCACCTGGATGCATACATTTTCACCTGCTAAATCATGGATTTTAGGATTACAGGAGTATAGAAAACCATTGTGCCATTTCCATACACAGTTTAATCAGGAAATTCCATATGATACTATCGATATGGATTTCATGAATGAGAATCAATCTGCACATGGTGACCGCGAATATGGTCATATTGTAAGCCGTATGGGAATTGAGAGAAAAGTAATCGTAGGTTACTGGGATGATCCTTCGGCAAGAAAAAGAATTGCTTCCTGGATGCGTACTGCTGTAGGAATCATGGAAAGCAGTCATATTCGTGTGGCAAGAATTGCCGACAACATGAGAAATGTTGCAGTTACAGAAGGTGATAAAGTAGAAGCACAGATTAAATTCGGCTGGGAGATTGATGCTTATCCGGTGAATGAAATCGCAGAATATGTGGCAGAAGTTTCAAAAGGAGATATTGATTCTCTGGTTCAGGAGTATTATGATACATATGAGATGATTTATGAAGGCCGTGATGAGGATGAATTCAGACGTCATGTGGCTGTTCAGGCTGGAATCGAAATCGGATTTGAGAAGTTCTTAGAGGAAAAAAATTACCAGGCTATCGTTACACATTTCGGTGATCTGGGAAGTCTTAAACAGCTGCCGGGACTGGCTATTCAGCGTCTTATGGCAAAGGGTTACGGATTTGGCGGAGAAGGCGACTGGAAGACTGCAGCTATGGTACGTTTGATGAAGATTATGACTGCAGGTAAAGCGGATGCCAAGGGTACTTCTTTCATGGAAGATTACACTTACAATTTGATTCCTGGCAAGATGGGAATTCTGGAAGCACATATGCTGGAAGTATGCCCAAGTATTGCAGAAGGTAAAATTGGCATTAAGGTAAATCCGCTTAGCATGGGTGACAGAGAAGATCCTGCAAGATTGGTATTTACATCTAAGACAGGTCCTGGTATTGCAACTTCCTTAGTGGATTTGGGAAATAGATTCCGTCTGATTATCAATGATGTGGATTGTAAGAAGACAGAGAAAGATATGCCGAAACTTCCGGTAGCAACAGCATTCTGGACACCACAGCCATCATTGGAAACCGGCGCTGAAGCATGGATACTGGCAGGTGGAGCACATCATACAGCATTCTCTTACGATTTAACTGCAGAGCAGATGGGTGACTGGGCAGCAGCTATGGGAATTGAAGCTGTTTATATTGATAAAGACACCAGAATTCGTGATTTTAAGAGAGACTTACAGTTAGGAAGTATTTTCTATAGATAGATACTTATATCTCAGTGAAAGAACGACTCCCGCTGAGATATAGCCTCTGGCAGGATTGCAGAGCACTCTGGATGTATTATGTCAGCAAGCTGACGAGCGCTCACAGCAATTATGCCGAGGCATAATTGAATTTAGATAAATTTTGATTTGCAGAATAAGCAGTTTCTGAAAATTGATAATACTATGGAACATTATCATTAAAATTGGGAGGTAACAAGATGGGTAACAGCATTGACAATGCAAAAACAGTAATTGAAAGTGGGAAGGCAGCTCTTGGAATCGAATTTGGTTCCACCAGAATCAAAGCAGTTCTGATTGACGAGACAAATCAGCCAATTGCTTCAGGAAGCTATGACTGGGAAAATCAGTTGGTAGATGGAATCTGGACATATTCCATGGAGGAGATTATCAAAGGCCTCCAGGGATGCTATGCAGATTTGCTCAAGGAAGTAAAAAAAGAGTATGATGCAGAGATTACCAATCTGTGCAGTATCGGAATCAGTGCCATGATGCATGGGTATATGGCATTTGACAAAGAAGACCAGCTGTTGGTGCCATTCCGTACATGGAGAAATACCATGACAGAAGAGGCTGTGACAGAATTGACAAAATTATTCCAGTTCAGTATTCCTCAGAGATGGAGTATTGCACATCTGTATCAGGCTATTTTAAACGGGGAAGAACATGTTCCACAGATTACTTATTTTACTACACTGGCAGGCTATATTCACTGGCAGCTGACAGGAGAAAAGGTATTAGGAGTCGGTGATGCAGCAGGTATGTTCCCTATAGATTCTGATATCTGTGATTATAATCAGACGATGATAGGACAGTTTGATGAACTTGTAGCATCCAAAGCATTTCCGTGGAAATTAAAAGAGCTTCTTCCAAAAGTTCTGGCAGCAGGACAGGCAGCAGGAACTTTGACAGAAGCAGGAGCAAAGCTTCTTGATGTGTCCGGTGAACTTGAAGCAGGTATCCCTCTATGCCCACCGGAAGGTGATGCAGGAACAGGAATGACTGCGACGAACAGTGTGGCCAAACGTACAGGTAATGTATCTGCGGGAACATCAGTATTCGGTATGGTTGTTTTGGAAAAAGGACTTTCCAAAGTATATCCGGAGATTGATATGGTAACGAACCCTTCTGGTGATCCGGTTGCCATGGTACATTGCAATAACTGTACTTCAGACTTGAATGCCTGGGTAGGTCTGTTTAAAGAGTTTGCAGAAAGTTTTGGCATGAAGGTTGATATGAATGAGTTATTTGGCACATTATATAACAAGGCTTTAGAAGGGGATAAAGATTGCGGTGGACTGCTGGCTTACAATTATTTCTCAGGAGAGCATATTACAGGTTTTGAAGAGGGACGCCCATTGTTCGTGCGCAGACCGGACAGTAAGTTTAACCTGGCCAACTTTATGAGAACCCATCTTTTCACCTGTCTGGGAGCTTTAAAGACAGGAATGGACATTTTAGTAAAACAGGAGCAAGTTACTGTTGACAAACTGCTGGGTCATGGTGGATTATTTAAGACAGAAGGTGTTGGACAGAGTGTTCTTGCAGCAGCGGTAGATACTCCAGTTGCAGTTATGAAAACAGCAGGCGAAGGCGGAGCCTGGGGAATTGCAGTTCTGGCTTCCTACATGGTACACAAAGCAGAGGGTGAAAAACTGGAAGACTACCTGAATGACAAAGTATTTGCCGGACAGGAAGGCAGCCTGATAGAGCCGAAAGCAGAAGATGTGGAAAGCTTCGAGATATTTATGGAAAGATACACCAAAGGCCTCGCGATAGAACGCGCAGCAGTGGAACACCTAGCCTAAAATAACCATCGGGGGCAGGCGAAAACCGTTTTCGCCTGCTAAAAACCGTCAATTTAACCTGCTAAAAACCGTTAAAATAGCATGCAAGTGCTAAAATAATAACTAAACTATCATATTGCAGAAAGGAAATGAAAAAATGTTAGAGAAATTAAAAGAAGAGATTTATGAGGCAAATATGCTGCTTCCAAAGTATGACCTGGTTACTTTTACCTGGGGAAATGTCAGTGGATTTGATGATGAGACAGGATATTTTGTAATCAAACCAAGTGGTGTGGAGTATGATGTATTAAAACCGGAAGATATGGTTGTAGTGGATTTGGAAGGAAATAAAATCGAAGGAAAGTACAATCCATCCTCGGATACACCTACTCATGTGGAATTATATAAAGCATTCCCAACGATGAAGGGAATTGTACATACTCATTCAGCGTGGGCTACAAGCTGGGCACAAGCTGGAAGAAGTATCCCTTGCTACGGAACAACTCATGCAGATTATATGTATGGAGAGATTCCATGTGTACGTTGCCTGACAAAAGAAGAAATTGAAGGTGCATACGAGAAAAATACAGGACTTCTTATCGCAGAATGTTTCAAAGAGAAAGACCCAGAGGCAGTTCCGGCAGTACTTTGCAAAAACCATGGTGTATTTACCTGGGGTAAAGATGGCAAAGAAGCTGTTCATAATGCCGTTGTTGTAGAAGAAGTAGCTAAGATGGCTGCAAGATGTGAGATGATTAACCCACAGGTAGAGCCAGCACCACAGGCTCTGCAGGATAAGCACTATTTCCGTAAACATGGAGAGAATGCTTATTATGGTCAGAAATAGGTAAAATGCCGGAAATAAAGAAATGATATCTGACAGATGAGATACAGCGAATAAATCATAAGAAAGATGTCAATGACAAAAGGTCTGATATCCTATGCGAATAAGACGCATGGGATATTGGCCTTTTTTATCATATATCAAGGAGCAAAAACATGGCAGAACATATCGAACGCAGGGAGGTAGCCTGTGCCAATCAAACAATCATATATCAACTTACCAGGAAAAATGTGAAAAACGTCAACTTACGCATTAAACCGGACGGGACCATACTGGTGTCTGCCAATAATAGAATCAGTACACAGTTCATAGATACATTTATTAGAGAAAAACAGGATTTTATTTTCAAAGCTTTGGAAAAAAACACGGAGCGGCAGAGCAGTCCGGCGAGAATGCCAAAAAAATATATCACAGGCGAGGTATTTAGAATTCTCGGAGAAGACTATACCTTACAGGTGCAAAGTGGCTGGAAAGAATATGCGGTTATGGACGGCTGTCAAATCATACTTACTGTAAAGGATACCGAAGATATATCGCGTAAAGAAAAAGTGTTTCATACCTGGCTGCAAAAATATATGCGACAGATATTTGGACAAATTTGCAGAGATACTTATGCTATGTTTTCGGAAAATCAAGTGCCGTGGCCGACTTTTAAGATTCGGACTATGACATCACGCTGGGGTTCCTGCCATACAGTGAAAAATATTATCACCCTAAACAGCAGATTGATTGAAGTGCCGAAAGAGGCGGTTGAATATGTAGTACTTCATGAATTTGCTCACTTCCTGCAACCGAATCACTCCAGGGCTTTTTATGCAGTTGTGGAACGATATATGCCGGACTGGAGGGAACGAAAGGCATTATTAAACATGTGAGATGTCCAGTTGGAATAATAGAATAGAAGGCTGCAAACTGAAATTAGAAAATAGTGTGCAGACTGTGTAGTAAAAAAACACCGGATAAGAATGAAAAAACAATAGTGAATCCATAGAAAATCATCAGGAAAGTGCTATAATTTATTCAGATAGAAATATATCAGATAGAAATATAAACCAGGTATAGTCAGGAGGTCATCAAATGAACAAAACAATTGAAGATTTAGTGTCAAGAAGAAGTATCCGCAAATACAAAAGCGAACAAATCAGTGAGGAAGAATTAGCATTGATTCTAAAAGCCGGCGAGTACGCTCCTACCGGAATGGGTATGCAGTCACCGGTTATGGTAGTAGTCCAGGATAAGGCAACCATAGAGCAGCTTCGCAGGATGAATGCTGCAATTATGGGAAATCCGGATTCGGATCCATTCTACGGCGCACCGACAGTAGTGGTTGTACTGGTAGATCCAGGCCGCCCGACAACCAATATCCAGGATGGAAGCCTCGTTATGGGGAATCTTATGAATGCAGCGTATGCGTTGGGCGTTGGTTCCTGCTGGATTCACAGGGCAAAAGAAGAATTTGAATCAGAAGAAGGAAAAGCACTTTTGAAAAAATGGGGATTGAGTGAAGATTATATTGGCGTGGGACACTGCATCCTGGGTTATGCGGATGGTTCTGCTCCAGAGGCAAAACCAAGAAAAGAAAATTATATTGTACGTATTTAACTTTAAACTAGAAAAGATTTGGAAAAGATAATGTATGAGAAAATAAAAGAAGCAGCTGCGAACATAGAAAAAGAATTATGGGAAAATAGACAGCGTTTTCATGATTTCCCGGAGCAGGGCTGGCAGGAAATGAGAGCCTCTGTATACATAGCTGATTATTTGAAAAAGTTGGAGTTTCAGGTATTACAGGGCGATGAAGTTCACGAGATGAAAGCAAGGATGGGTGTACCTTCAGATGATATACTGCAGGCACATAAGGTGAAGGTTCTGCAAATGGGAGTAGATTCCAGTGAGCTGAAGAACGTAGAAAATGGAAACACAGGTGTTATCGGCATTCTCAAAATAGGGGACTGCATCCAGAAGAATAAGGTGCCAACCATAGCTCTCAGGTTTGATATGGATGCCCTTGAAGCTGGAAAACCTGCACATCTGTGTGGCCATGATGGACATATGGCAATTGGATTAGGTGTGGCAAGAGTTTTGTCTCAATTGCAAAAGGAATGGCTTTCCTTATTCAGGCAGGAAGGTAGTCATATATGTGATAATGACGATACAGATATCTTAGAGAAAACAAAATCGCGAGATTCGGGAGTGGTTGTAAAGTTGATTTTTCAGCCAGCCGAGGAAGGTGTCCGCGGTGCAAAATCAATCGTGGAAAAGGGGCATTTAGAAGGGGTGGACTATCTACTGGGAATACATATCCAGCCATCTTTAAAAACAGCCATTTGCACCGGCATGACAGGCACTTATGCTACCACAAAGTTTGATGTGGTTTTCCACGGCAAAGCAGCTCATGCTGCTGCCGCTCCGGAACAAGGGCGCAACGCACTTTTAGCGGCAGCCTCGGCAGTGACGCAGTTATATGCCATTCCAAGACACAGTCAGGGAGACTCAATTATAAATGTAGGGACTTTTCAGGCAGATACTGGAAGAAATGTGATTTGTGACCAGGCAGTCTTGAAACTGGAAACAAGGGGGAAGACTTCAGAAATTAATGAGTACATGGAGAAGTATGCAAGAAACATACTTGAACATACAGCAGCTATACATGGATGTACCTGTGAAATTGTACAGGTGGGAAGTGCCCCATCTATAAAGTCTAGCATCGAGTTAAGAGAACTGACGGGAAAAGTGGCTGGAAAACTGGGATATGAGACATTACCGCCCGAATTTTGGAATGTCAGCGAAGACTTTGCATATATGGCACAGGAAGTACTGAACCAAGGCGGTAAGACTAACTATATAGGCGCCAGAGTACCGTGTTCAGGTCCGCTGCACAGTGAGAATTTTACGTTTGATAAGCAGGCTTTGGAAATGGGTGTTCAGACATTGACTGGGTTGATTATGGAATTGGTGTAAGACATTACAAGAATAGATATTAAACAATCAGCATAGGTGTATGTTAGATTTTTAGCTAAAAAAAGATACCGTCATCAAATATCCGTTTTCATATTTGATGACGGTATCTTTTTTATGGCCTCTAAGGAATAGGCTCTTTGTTTTCTTTTGTCATATAGTCGTTGTATATCTGTTTCATGAGTTCAAAATCTGATTTTTTCGAAACGTCAACTTTTGCACTGGCAGCAATTTCTTTGTTTGAATTAGGTTCACTTATTACATTATAGTCCCCGTTAGACTTGACAGTGGTGCTCCATACGGAGTATCTGTCACCGTATTGTGAGCTGTAAGCGCCTGGCAGGCGATACCGCATAATAGTAATGCTGTCACCGGCATTCATTTTAGTAACATCTTCTGTAGTCCACTGGATTAGCCAGCCATTCACATCTTTGCTGAGTTTCCAGGTCTTTGCACCCAGAGATTCTAAATCAAGTCCTGTTTTTTCCAGTAAATTCTTTTTGAATGCTTCTGTGTCTGCTGAATTAGAGGTGGAATCTAAAGCTTTTAGAGTTTTTGGATTGCCATCGGCAGTCAGGTAATCTATGAGATTTTTCATGGCAGCAGCATTCAAACCATCGCTGTGTTTGCTGCAGTTGACCACAAAACTTTCATTTTCAAACTTTACAGTTATTTTAGCAGTTTTGTCTGGACAGATATGTGTGGAATCTGTCTGCGTCCATTTTACAGAACCGTCTGGATTGACTACGTTCTCGGGATTAGTCATGTATTCTGCTGAAAGTTCTGATTTTAGGCCTCTTCGATTAGCCATGCAGGTTGCTTTACGTGTTTTCTCCAATTGGGAAGTGAAAATAGGAATAGAGACTGCCACCAATACTGCGATAATAGCTACAACAATAAGCAGTTCAGCTAATGTAAAACCATCCTTTTTAATTATTCTCTTTATGCTTTTTGAACTATTTGACTTTTTCATATTGCAATCACCTGCGTTTTACTGAGATTGTTGTTAATAATAGATATAAGTAAGAAACATCATGAATGAGTTTGTATGTGCCATGTTTTTATTATACTCTCTTTATTTCTGTTATTCAATTTGGTTTTAGTGAATTATATGATAAAATTTAGACGAATTCGATGAGAAAAGCAGTGATAAGCTGGAAAACTGACAAGAAAAGAAGCAGACTAAAAATAGCCTGCTTCTTTTCCTAAGAACTTATAAATTTATGCGTGTATTGTATTTTTCTTCTTATCACTATTAACTACTGGTGTCGGACGAAATACTCTAAGAAGAGCTGTTCCGATAGCCACTACTAAAACTGCTGCTGCGATAGCTTCCGGAACTCCGGATGCTGCAACTGTTCCCATAACCAATCCAAATACAGCAGAGACAGCAACTTCTTTTGCCTGTGCATACTGCTGGGCAAAGAGCACGTAGATGCTTCCCATAACCAGTATTGTATTCGTCATGGAACCGATGAAACCAGTGATAACCAGACCAATTGTTTTATTTAACTTGATTTTCTTAAATAGAATCCATAACCATCCGGCTACAACTCCGATTAAGATACGGCATCCAATGGATACCCAGATTGCTTTTAATACACCGGAAAATCCTGTGGTACTAAGGAATGGTGAAAAAGCAAAAGAAAGTAAGGTTGGTGCCATGGTATTGCTGATCATAGAGCAGACTCCGAAAACTCCGCCTAAGAAAGCGCCAGCCAAAGGGCCTAATAAAATCGCACCAATGATGACCGGGATATGAACCGTTGTCGCCTTAATAATTGGCAGTTGAATCATACCAAGCGGAGTATTCGCCAGTAAGATTACGATGGCTGCCATAAGTGCAACACTTACCATCCAACGAGTGTCTTTTTTGTTTGTATTCATTTTTTTCCTCCTTGTTATCGTTCTCTATTTTTGAGATACAATACAATACTGCGTAAGTTTACCATATCTATAGTAGAAGGACAATAGGGAAATAAAAATGTTACGGTAATGCTTTGAAAAAAATACAAGAATAGTGGAGTGGTATGGATTTTTGAAGAGTAATAAAGTATAATTTCAGATAAGAACTGTTCAAGAGAAAAGAACTTATTAATGATTGATAGATGCCGCCGCAGGCAGTTAAGGAGGATTACATGTTAAAAGGAAAGAATATAGTAATTGGAGTATCAGGGGGAATTGCTGCATATAAAATAGCACCACTGACCAGTATGCTGGCTAAGGCGGGTGCGAATACGACAGTAATTATGACAAAGAATGCAGCGAATTTTATTAACCCAATAACCTTTGAGACATTAACGTCCAATAAATGTCTGGTAGATACTTTTGACCGGAATTTTCAATATAATGTGGAACATGTGGAACTGGCAAAAGCAGCGGATGCATTTTTGATTGCACCGGCTACTGCAAATGTAATTGCAAAGGTGGCCCATGGTCTGGCGGATGATATGCTGACGACAACATTTTTGGCGGCACAGTGTCCGAAGATTGTATCGCCAGCCATGAATACACGCATGTATGAAAATCCAATCACTCAGGATAATTTGAAAACTTTGGAAAAATACAATATCGAAGTAATCCAGCCAGCCAGTGGATGGCTTGCATGTAAAGATATCGGGGCAGGCAAGATGCCGGAACCGGAAGTGCTTTTTGCATATTTAGAGAAAGCTTGCGGATATAAGAAGGATATGGTAGGTAAAGAGATTCTGGTAACGGCTGGGCCTACGTGTGAATCCATTGATCCGGTTCGCTACATTACCAATCATTCTACGGGAAAGATGGGATATAGTATTGCAAAAATATGTGCACTTCGGGGGGCAAATGTGACTTTGGTCAGTGGTCCTACCAATCTGCAGCCACCTCATTTTGTGGATTTTGTATCGATTCAGACTGCAAAAGAGATGTACGATGCTGTGACTTCAAGAAGTCAGCAGATGGATATTATTATAAAAGCCGCAGCAGTTGCAGATTATCGTCCAAGCCAGGTGAGTACGGAAAAGGTTAAGAAAAAGGATGGGGATTTATCCATTCCGTTAGAACGAACAGATGATATTTTACAGTATTTGGGAGACCATAAAAAAGAAGGCCAGATTCTATGCGGATTTTCCATGGAAACAGAAAATATGCTGGAGAATTCCAGAAAGAAGCTGGACAAAAAGCATGTGGATATGATCGTGGCAAATAATTTGAAAGTACCGGGAGCGGGATTTGCGCAGGATACCAATATAGTTACCCTGATTACGAAAGAAAAAAATGTAGAATTGGAAATCATGACCAAAGACCAGGTGGCAGAACGCCTGATGGATGAACTATTGGCTATGTAGAAAGTCTCAATCGGGGGCAGGCGAAAACGGAAACAACCTGGCAGAAACCGTCAAAAACAGACGGATGAAGTTCTTACGTCCGTTTTTGACGGTTTCTGCCAGGTTGTTTCCGTTTTCGCCTGCCCCCGAGATCCTTAAAAATTGATGGAGGAACCAAGAACATGAAAGAATTTAATTATGAAATAGTGAAAAATCCAGAGAAATTTCAGGAAAACCGGATGAAGGCACATTCAGATCATATATACTACGCTTCAGCAGAAGCAATGGAACAGAAAAGATGTGATTTCCGCCACTCCCTCAACGGATTTTGGAAATTCTCTTATGCCAGAAACTATCAGGAATCCATAAGAGACTACATGTCTCCCAAATATAATTGTAAAAACTGGTCAGATATCACAGTGCCGGCACATATACAGTTAGAAGGCTATGATATTCCTCAATATGTCAATATCCAGTATCCCTGGGATGGAACGGAGGATATAGAACCAGGGGAAATTCCCACAGAGTTTAACCCAACTGCCTGCTATGTAAAATACTTCTATGTACCCCAACACATGAAAAACCAGAGATTGTACATTTCTTTTCAAGGTGTGGAAAGCGGTATGGCTTTGTGGATAAATGGTGCATATATCGGATATAGTGAGGATAGCTTTTCTCCATCTGAGTTTGAACTGACACCATATCTGGTGGAAGGCGAAAATAAACTGGCTGTTACAGTCTTTAAATGGACGGCAGGAAGCTGGTGTGAGGATCAGGATTTCTTCCGCTTTTCCGGAATATTTCGTGATGTATATCTCTTTACAAAACCGGAGTATCATGTGGAAGATTTGAAAATACAGACATTATTGGATGAAAAGTATGCCAATGCGACCTTGGTTTTGGATATTCATAATTCCAAGGCTGCAATTTCTAATATTACTCTTTTGCTTGGAGAACAGGTTGTCTTAGAAAGAAGAGTATCCCTGCAGGAACATCAGGTCCTCTCCTATGAGATAAAACAGCCGCTGTTATGGAGTGCGGAAAATCCAGTCTTATATGAACTGCGTATAGAACTACTGGATGAGAGTGGTACAACCAGCGAAATCGTAAGTCAGAAAATTGGATTTCGCCAGTTTGAGCTGAAGGATTCTGTTATGTGCTTAAATGGAAAACGAATCGTGTTCAAGGGTGTAGACAGGCATGAATTCAGTGCAGTTAATGGGCGTCGCGTATCGGAAGAAGAGATTCGTATGGATCTTATTACGATGAAGCAGAACAATATCAATGCCATCCGTACCAGTCATTATCCTAATTCATCCATATTTTACAGCTTGTGTGATGAATATGGAATATATGTAATTGACGAGACCAATCTGGAAACCCATGGAATCTGGGATGTCATAGAGAGGGGACTAAAACCCATAGAATATGCACTGCCCGGAAATCGCAAAGAATGGCAGGCACTGGTATTAGACCGTGCCGAGTCCATGTATCAAAGAGATAAAAATCATGCCTGCATCCTGATCTGGTCGTGTGGCAATGAATCTTATGGCGGCAGTAATATATATGAGATGTCTCAATTCTTCCGGCAAAATGACCCGACCCGGCTTGTCCATTATGAAGGAGTTTTTCACGACCGACGTTATGAGCAAACCAGTGATCTGGAAAGCTGGATGTATCTTCCGGTTGAAGATATTAAAGCGTATCTTGCAAATCATAGAGAAAAGCCGGCTATCAGCTGTGAATATACTCATGCCATGGGTAATTCCTGCGGAGCTATGTTTAAATACACAGACCTGACCGATGAAGAGCCGTTATATCAAGGCGGTTTCATCTGGGATTATATAGACCAGTCTATAGTGAAAAAGGACCGTTATGGAAATGAATTCATGGCCTATGGTGGTGACTTTGATGACAGGCCATGCGATTACAATTTTAGTGGAAATGGCATCGCATATGGTGACCGTACTCCTTCTCCAAAGATGCAGTCGGTAAAATATAATTATCAGAATATCAGCATTAAGATAGCGGATGGACAGGCGATAATCTGCAATAAAAATCTATTTACCAATACCGAGGCGTATGATTGTTTTGTGACATTGGAAAAAGACGGTGAACTGCAGGAAAAACAGTTGCTGGAGACCCATGTAAAACCGCTTAGTCAAATGAAAATAGAATTGCCGGTAGTCATTCCTTCAGACCCGGGTGTCTACGCACTTACGTTATCCTTTGTTCTGAAAGAAGACACCAGTTGGGCATCAAAAGGGCATGAGACTGCATTTGGTCAGGCTGTGTATCAGGTGGAAAATAAGAGACAGCAGATAGAGAATGTTCAGTCATCTAAGGAAGCTGCACGGGAGTTAGCCAGCCAGGCTGGAAAACTTAAAATTATTTATGGAAAAGTGAATCTGGGAATAGTGGGTGAAAATTTTCGTGTACTCTTTTCCGGGCTGCATGGAGGACTGGTGTCCTATCGCTGCGGAGGCAGAGAATTATTTAAAACTATACCAAAACCAAACTTCTGGAGACCTATGACGGACAATGATGCGGCAAATCTGCTTCCGTTCCGGCATGGTGACTGGAAACTCGCAAGCTTATATGCAACACATAAAACCAATGGTGGAAGAGGGGCGTCAGCGCCAGTTATCGTGCAGACAGACGAGGGGATTGAGATTACATTTACTTATCATCTGCCTACAAAACCCGTGTCTGAGTGCAGCTTGAGTTACCTGGTTTTTGCAGATGGAACAGTAAGAGTCAGACTGACCTATGATCCTGCAGAAGATTTGCCTTCTATGCCGGAATTCGGAGTGATGTTTAAGCTGGATGCAGATTATAATCAGTTAAGCTGGTTCGGCCTTGGACCGGAGGAAACTTATTGGGACAGAACCCAGGGAGCTAAGCTGGGAATTTATAAGAACCAAGTGAGTGATAATATGGCAAAATATCTGGTTCCTCAGGAGTGCGGTAACAAGATGGGTGTTTATTGGGCTGAGGTAACAGACAGGTACGGACATGGAATACGCTTTACTGGTGATAGCATGAATTTCTCTGCACTGCCATATACACCACATGAAGTAGAGGAAGCTATGCATTCTTATGAACTGCCGCAGGTGCATTATACTGTGATACGCGTAGCTGCCCAGCAGATGGGAATTGCCGGAGATGACACCTGGGGAGCCCAGACGCATAAGGAATATATGATTAAAAAGAATGAGCCTATGGAATTTGAATTCTCATTTAAAGGTATCTAGAGTATTGGTCAAAACCCAACAAAATTCATACGGTTATTTTGTTGGGTTTTGACGTAAGAAGATTCATTAAAAATTTGTGAACTTCCACATTTTAAAAGGCATTTGTGATATGATAGGAAGAGATTGAAAGTGGAGGGTTTAGCATGAATATTTTATTTTTTCTGACACCTAAGAATGAAGTATCATATGTTTACGATAATTTTACCTTAAAAGAAGTTCTGGAAGCCATGGGACAGCATACCTATTCCTGCGTGCCGGTTATCAATACTGACGGCAAGTATATTGGCTCCATCACAGAGGGGGATTTGCTTTGGGAGATTCACAATCGCGGTGAATTATCTGTGGAAATGGTGGAGAACCGTTCTATTATGCATCTTCCCAGAAAAAGAGACTATGAACCGGTAAATATCGAAGTGACGATGGAAGACCTGATTCAAAAAGTAATGAATCAGAATTTTGTCCCGGTTATAGATGATGATAAGAACTTCATAGGTATTGTTACAAGGAAAAGTATTATCAATTATTGTTATAATAAGATGCAAAAAGAAGAATAAGAGTAAAGGCGGATTTGGAATCAATGCAGAATAGGGAACTGTTTTTAAAAAAGTTTCAGGAATTTGTTGCTATAGCCGGCAGCAAGGATATGGATGCGGAAACGATTCAGGAGTTCTTCGCACCGGAAGTATTAGACGAAGGGCAGATGCAGTTGTTATTGGAGTATCTGGACACCCAGAAAGCACAGACTGTATTAACAATAGAGGAAGATGAATTTATCAGGGAATATAGGGAAGGTTTGTCCTGTATTCAGAAAGAAGCTTCGGGTGAACGGGAAGCTTTGTATGAGAGGATACTTGCGGGAGATAAAAGTGCGCAGGAGAGACTGATTGAAATTTACCTTCCGGAAATTATTACCCAGGCGAAGAGACTTCATAAAGAAGGATTTTTTATAGGAGATTTGATTCAGGATGGCAATATTGGACTGACGCTAGGTGTGAAGGGGATTTTAGAACAGGCAGAGAAGGACGGTGCAGCTGGAGGCAACGACTTGCATGAGGAAACTGTCAGAGATGCGCAGTGGGCTCATCAGAGGATTTTAGAGGCAGTGCAGGATGAAATTAGTTCAAGTATGGAACTGGAACTTTCAGACCGTGACAGGGAAAAGAGAGTGATTGAGCGGGTTCGTGCGCTGGATGAGGCGCTGACAAAGCTTGAAAAGGATCTTGAGAGAAAACCTACAGTGGATGAACTGGCTGTGGAGATGGAGTTAAAGCAGGATGATGTACTGGATATTCTGAAATTAACCGGAGAAAATATTGAAGAGGAAGCTTAGAATATTATGAAATTTTATCATTTTCAGGATGGCATAAAAGAAATTCAATATGATCAAATCCAGAAGGAACGGCCAACGGTGGGGTATATATCCATGGAGGAGCTGGAAGAGTACGGAGAACAATGGGGATTTTCAGGGATTACGATTCGAGACTGCAAGGAGCGCAGATCTACATTTCGCAATTCGGTGGATATCTTTGAAGATTACAGCTTTTCGCTGCTTAATCGTGTGGATATGGATAATATCATGGGGCCAAGGGACACTTTGGCTCTCTATTTGAGACGCAATTTATGTATTATGGTGGATATTGTGACTCATGAGAATCGCAATGAGGAATTGTTTGAGAAGGCAGTTCATTTTTATAAACCGGAGACTTTAACAGTGGGGAAATTCCTTTATGCTTTCTTTGAGACTATGATTGCCAATGACAATGCTATGCTGGAGAGAAAAGAGATGGCTTTGAATGCATTGGAAGATCAGGTTTTAAAGGGCGAGGCGAAGGAGACTTTTAATGAGGAATTTTTGATTATTAAGAAGAAGGTTTCTGTGCTGAAGAGTTATTATGAGCAGCTGGAAGACATTGCGGAGACTCTGGGTGATAATGTGAATGGGATTTTCTCGGAGAAGGAACTTTATAGCATGGGTCATATGGATCATAAGATTGAGCGGAGAAGGACTTTTGTGGAGAGTCTTCGGGAGCATTTGATTCAGGTTCGGGA
This sequence comes from Lachnospiraceae bacterium, assembly GCA_028696165.1. Taxonomy (GTDB): domain Bacteria; phylum Bacillota; class Clostridia; order Lachnospirales; family Lachnospiraceae; genus JAQVHQ01. Next base: position 42,676 of record JAQVHQ010000021.1, read on the forward strand.
TGCGCACCAGGCGGCTATGGATTATGATTTGAATCAGGTTATGAAGTTTTTTACTGTGGTTACTACTATTTTCTTTCCATTGACTTTGATTGTCGGGTGGTATGGGATGAATTTTACCGGCATGAAGGAGTTGACCTGGAGATATGGTTATGTGACGGTGATTGTGGTTAGTGTTTTGGTGGTTGTTGTCAGTATTTGGTATTTCAAGAAGAAAAAATTGATGTAGTAGGAGGGGGCATCCAGCTCCCAGCTCCATAAACGGCCTGCCTGGTTCTTTCCGTTGTGTTTTACCGGCAGGCCATTTCGCTGTAAACATCTAGGCGTAGAGCCGGCAGCATGGAGGGGAATCAGGCTTATTCGCCGTGTATGCTGATGCATACACAGCTCAGGGCGCCTTCGAATGGTGTTTTGGTAAACACCATTCGTCCCTTCCATGCTGCCGGCTCTGCGCCAAGATGTTTATCAGTTTATGGCTGATGCTGGTAAAACACAACGGAAAGAACCGGGCAGACCGTTTATGGAGCTGAGAGCTGGATGCTTGGCAGACGGTGGGGTGGCAGTGAGGGCGCGTGCCTGGCGGCACGGGGCTTGTGGAAGTGGGGAGGGTAAAGACTGAGTTTGTTTGTGATGGGGAATGGAGCATGTTTCTGGTTTTTGGGAGTGAAAAGATGAGTTTGTTTGTAGTGGGGAATGGAGCATGTTTCTGGTTTTTGGGAGTGAAAAGATGAGTTTGTTTGTAGTGGGGAATGGAGCATGTTTCTGGTTTTTGGGAGTGAAAAGATGAGTTTGTTTGTAGTGGGGAGTGGAACTTGTTTCAAGCTTTGGGGAATGAAAAGATGAGTTTGTTTGTGACGGGGGTTGGAATTTGTATTTATTTGGTTGAATAAGATTGTACGTTTTAACTGTATCAAGATTGCTGCTATGGAGGATAAGAATAGAAAATGGATTGGATGTAGATGTTTTGAGGGAAATTAATGTGTATATTTATTGTGAGGGGGAGCATAAAAAGATGGTGTTGGCATATACTAGTAGAGTAAGGCAGGGGGAGAAATAACACGATATAAAACAACGAGGGTGGTTTACTTGACAAATGTCAGATATAAGACTATACTTAGAAAGTAGTAAAAATATTAACGCGGGGTGGAGCAGTCTGGAAGCTCGTCGGGCTCATAACCCGAAGGTCATAGGTTCAAATCCTGTCCCCGCTACTCTTAAAGGCTTTCCGTAGGTGATACGGAGGGCTTTTTGTTTTTGGGAGGACTTTGACGTTGTCGTTTTCTGACTCTGTTGTTTCACCTCATCAAGTAAGTCCCCCGCTTCAAATGCGAAGAGCATTAAACAGCGGGTGGGGACTTGCTTGTATCAGTAGGGATACAAGCTCCTACTGATAAGCTGCAAAGCAGCATGAGGTGTAGAGGCAAGTAGCGAAGCGGATTCCGAATATCCTCTTGACTTCATGATTGAGCATGATTTCAAGGATTGAATCGATATGCGAGGCATATAAGTGGCTTTATCCGTTTTTTGCCTCAATTTAGTCTTTTTTCTGCAAAAAAAATAAGAAATGTGGCATATAGAAAGCTATCTTCAGTTTTTGCCTCGCAGCAGACAATTTCTCGGGGCAGAGATTAATTTTATTCGCTTATATGCCTCGTGGAGTAAGTTTGGACTCTGTTTGTAAGACCACGCGAGGCAGAAAATAAAAAAAGTTGGAGATATGCCTCGATGAGGAATTACAAGCGATTAATTGCAAGTCTACATGAGGCGGGAAATAAAAAAGTGTTGGAGATATGCCTCGATGAGGTAATTACAGGCGATTAATGCAAGTCTACATGAGGCAGGAAACAAAAAATGTTGGAGATATGCCTCGATGAGGCAATTACAGGCGATTAATGCAAGTCTACATGAGGCAGGAAGCAAAATATATGTTGGAGATATGCCTCATGGAGGAATTGGGAATCCATGTAAGCAGTGATGATTTTTTCGGAACACATGCGTAAGAATGGTGTGTGCAAGAAGCGTTTATCTTCTTGCAAGATGCAGAAAAAGTATTTATAATCAAAAGAAAAGATATAGGGAGGGTGCCATGGCTAAGAAGGAGAAATCGAAACGGACTTTTGGTGATGTTTTGCGCACGATTATTTTGATTGTGGCTTTGGGGGTGTTTTGTTTTTCAGCTTATAAGCTGTATGATATCTGGCATGAATATAAAATCGGTGTAGATGAGTATGAGGATTTGCAGAATATGGTTTCGTATGACGATGATGATAGCCCTGATGATTTAGGGGCGAATGAGGTGAATTATCCAGATCCGCCTAATGTGGACTGGGCAGCACTGCAGGCTGTTAATACGGATGTTATAGGTTGGCTGGATATGCGTGCCATTGATATCAGTTATCCGATTGCACAGGGTGAGGATAATGATTATTATCTACACCGGACGATTGAGAAAACATACAATTTTGCAGGATCTATTTTCCTGGATTATGAAAACAATAAGGATTTTACGGACTGTAACTCAATTGTGTATGGTCATAATATGAAGAATCAGTCTATGTTTGGTAAGTTGAAGAAGTATTTAGAGCAGGAGACTTATGATTCTGAACCGTATTTTTGGATTTCGACACCTAATGGTGCGCATTTGTATCAGATTTTTTCTGTGTATAAGACTGGGAAAACCAGTGATACATATACATTTTTCAGCGGACCGGGTGTGGAGTTTGATGAATGGATTCAGAAGATGAAGGATGAGAGCGCAGTTACTACGAACGTGGATGTCAGTTCGGATGATAAGATTGTGACTTTGTCTACCTGCACAAGTGATTCTTCTGTGCGTTGTGTGGTACAGGCTAAGAAGATTAATTAGAATAGTAATTATCTAGAGCAGTGCTTATCTAGAACGATAACTAAATAGAGTAGTGATTAATTTAGATTGCAGGGGAAAGGGTGTGTTTTATGATGGAAGTTGAAACTTTGCAGCAGTTTGTTGATCAGTCAAAGCGTATTGTGTTCTTTGGAGGCGCGGGTGTGTCTACAGAAAGTGGTATCCCGGATTTTAGAAGCGTGGATGGGTTGTATCACCAGCAGTATGATTATCCGCCGGAGACAATTTTAAGCCACAGTTTCTTTATGCAGAAACCGGAGGAGTTTTATCGATTTTATAAAAAGAAAATGCTTGCTTTGGATGTAAAACCGAATAAAGCACACGAAAAGCTGGCAGAGTTGGAAAGCACCGGGAAACTGACTGCCATTGTTACGCAGAATATTGATGGCCTGCATCAGGCGGCTGGAAGCAAGGTGGTCTATGAACTTCATGGATCTGTTCATCGGAATTATTGTATGAAGTGTGGGAAGTTTTATGATGCCCATTATGTGGCTGAGCAGGATGGTGTTCCGAAGTGTTCCTGCGGTGGGATGATAAAACCGGATGTGGTTTTATATGAAGAAGGTTTGGATCAGAAAACGGTGTCTGGGGCTGTAGAAGCTATCAGTCAGGCGGATTTGCTTATTATAGGCGGGACTTCACTGGCTGTTTATCCGGCAGCGGGACTGGTTGATTATTATCGGGGAAAACACCTGGTATTGATTAATAAGTCTGCGACTCCTATGGACCGCAATGCAGACTTATTGATTCAGCAGCCTATTGGAGAAGTGCTTTCACACATTAGCGTCTGAGCTTGAGAAACAATTAGTGAACATTATAGGGCTTGATATAGAGAAATGGAGAATAATATGAACTACGAAGTGGGAGATATCGTTCGATTGAAAAAGAAACATCCCTGCGGCAGCTTTGAATGGGAAATCCTGCGTGTGGGAGCGGATTTTCGATTAAAATGTGAGGGCTGTGGACATCAGGTTATGGTGGCGCGTAAACTTGTTGAAAAAAATACTAAAGATTTAAGAAAGAAAAACCAGGAAAATAAGAGTTAAAGGAAAATGTGCGCAAAATATGGAAAAAAGTGCTTGCTTCACATGAAAAATTATGATAGAATAAATATTCGTGATAACATAATTCCTTGCTCCTTGCTTATCAGGGGGCCAGAGACCATAAGGAGGTAGAAAAAGCATGAACAAATATGAATTAGCTTTAGTTGTTAATGCAAAAATCGAAGAAGAAGAAAGAACTGCTGTAGTTGAAAAAGCAAAAGAATACGTTGCTCGTTACGGCGGAAACATCTCAGAAGTTGAAGAATGGGGTAAGAAAAGATTAGCTTACGAAATTCAGAAAATGAGAGAAGGATTCTACTACTTCATTCAGTTTGAAGCAGAACCAACAGCACCAGCTGAGATTGAAAGACACGTTCGTATTATGGACAACGTTCTTAGATATTTAGTAATTAGAAAAGACGCTTAATCTTTTCTGAACGAAAAGCACCATTAAGCCGATAGAGAATGAGGTATTATTATATGAATAAAGTAATTTTAATGGGACGCTTAACAAGAGATCCTGAAGTGAGATATACAACCGGTGAAAACAATCTGGCAATTGCAAGATATACATTAGCTGTAGACCGCAGATTTAAAAGAGATGGTGAAGCTACCGCAGATTTTATTACCTGTGTTGCTTTTGGCAAGTCAGCAGAATTCGCAGAGAGATATTTCCGTCAGGGTATTAAGATTGCAGTTTCCGGTCGTATACAGACAGGAAGTTATACCAACAAAGAAGGACAGAAAGTATATACAACCGAAGTAGTAGTTGAAGATCAGGAGTTTGCGGAAAGCAAAGCTGCCAGTGAACAGAATGCAGGTTCTTATCAGAATCGTCAGTCAGCACCGGCACCAATGAGCACACCGACTCCAAGCGCAGCTTCTGCTGACGGATTTATGAATATTCCAGATGGAATTGATGAGGAATTACCTTTCAACTAGGCATAATAGTCTGGCGAAATGAATTTCCTTTTATCTAGTATTTGAATTGAAAGGAGAAAACCAACATGGCTTACAATAAAAGTGATAGACCAGAAGGCGGCTTCAAAAGAAGAGGCGGCATGCGCAGAAGAAAGAAAGTTTGCGTATTCTGTGGTAAAGAGAATAACGAAATCGATTATAAAGATGTAAACAAATTAAAAAGATACGTATCTGAGCGTGGTAAAATTCTTCCTAGAAGAATCACAGGAAACTGTGCAAAACATCAGAGAGCTCTTACTGTAGCAATCAAGAGAGCACGTCATATGGCTATTATGCCTTACGTACAGGACTAATTATTGCTTATAAATCATTTATAAATGATATAAAAATAAGACTTGATAGTTTAATCTATCAGGTCTTATTTTTATTGGTTTTTAAAAGCATTTTAATTGAAAGATTACGAGTATGGGTTTATAATTTAAGATAATAAATTTATCGAATGGGTTTTATACAGGTATGGTATCCAGAATCGGAAGAGTGTTGGACGAAATTCAGTTTGGAAATACATAATTTTGATAAAGATGGTACTCCGATGAGAAAAGCATGTTCAGCTTGGATATTCAATAAAGTTAAACACGCAGGGGGAGGAATTAACATGGCAAAAATACTGAATATGATGAAGGAAATAGGGAGCACATTTTTTGTCGGAGGAAGCATAGAAAAACTTTTTGAACTTGTGTGTGACGATATATACATATGTGGTTTTGCAGACAATACAGTTATCGAGAACATAGAGCAGGCAGCGGAATTTTGGAAGCAAAAACCATATCAAAAATACGAGGGCAGCCTCCTTTATTTTGGAAAAGAACGACAGCTTTCAGATCATATGGCAGTTTTGGAATTCGATCTGGAATATAAGAAAATACGGGTAGGATACCGTGTTACAGGTGTTTCAAAAGACACATCGGATGGAGAAAAGATAGCATCTTTACATATATCTGCCCGGGAACCGGTAAAGATAAAACAAATGATAGAATATCGAGCTAAAGAAGTCAGAGAACAGCTTTTGGATGAGACTACGGCCGGCGGCATGATGGGCGGATATATTGAACCGGGATTTCCGTTCTATTTTATTAATAAACGTATGCTTATTTATTTAGGGTATGAATCTGAGTCTGAATTTGTAGATGATATTCAGGGACTTATTGATAATTGTATGCACCCGGAAGATCGGGAGTATGTTGGAAAGGAAACAATAAGTCAGATTGAAAAAAGTGGAGAATATCAGGTTGAGTATCGTATGCGTAAAAAGGATGGCAGTTATATCTGGGTTCATGATTTGGGAAGGAAGATGACAGCCGAGGATGGACGGGATGCCATCACTTCCGTTTGCTATGATATTACGGAACAGATACATATGAGAGATGAAGTTTTACAGAATCAGGAGATGCTAGAGCTTGCTTATGATTTTGCCGATATGTGGAATTGGTTGTATGATATTCCAAATGATAGAATATTCCCTGGTAAGAGACTGCAAAAGGATTTTGATATGCCGGAAGTGTTGACAGACTTTCCGGAATCCTGGTTATCCATGGGATTTATCATGCCAGAGTCAGTGCCACTCCATCGCGAACGGGTTCAAGCCATTAAAGAAGGAAGTGTGAAAGAGGAGTTTGTATGTAAGATTCGACATAGAGATAACTCTATTCATTGGACTCGAATTCGTTTTAACAGGATGTCTGGAAATACAAACCATGCAATCTGCACAGCACAGTTGATTGATACAGAAAAATATCTGGAGTCGCGTATTGAATTAGAAGAGCGACAACAGCAAGAGGGAAAACCGAACCTTCTGGCTCATTTTGTGACGAATTTATCTAAAAATGAGCCTTTAAAGCATGTTTATCATTATGAAGAAAGAAAAAATCTTCTGGAGTGGAATTCTCTGCAAGAACAGTTAGAACGGACGGAAAAGTACATAATAAATCCGGAAGACAGAGAAAAATTTGTCAGATCTCATGATACGGGTTATCTGTTGAATCAGTTTGTTCAGGGAAATATGGAAGAAATAATAGAATATCGCAGAGAATTTCCGGATGAAAAAATCATATGGGTGCGAAGTGTAATACATATGCTTCAGGAACCGACAACAGGGGATATACTGAATTATGAATATCTCTACAATATTCATGAGTATAAAACAAACGAAGAACTTATGAGCGCAGTTGTAAATTTTGGATTCGAAATTTGTGCCAGTCTTATTGTGGATAGTAATCAGATTACTGTATTGTATTCAAAGCGACAGCATGGCGAGGACAATCTGGTAGTTTCACAGTATACAGAATTAAATACAAAATATGCAGATAAAATCATAGAAGAAGACAGGGAACAATATCTGCAGGAAAGTTCTATTGAAAATATTCGAAAAAAATTAGTAAAATCCAGCCATTTTGAGACCATACATCGAACGATAGAAGATGGAGTAATTCATTATAAGAAGGATCAGTGCTATGGCTATAGCGATGATAAGGCTGTTTGTCTTTTGATTCGTTCGGATATAACCGAATTGATAGAACAGGAAGAAAGAAAACGCATAGAGTTAAAAAAAGCATTGGAAACAGCTGAAAAAGCAGATATGGCAAAAACAGAGTTCCTGGCTCGCATGAGTCATGAAATACGAACACCTATGAATGCCATTATGGGCATGGTTTCAATTGCCAGGGATAATACCGCAGATTTGCAGCAGATATTTGATTGTCTTAATAAGATTGATACTTCATCACACTATTTGTTGAATCTGATTAATGACATTCTCGAAATGAGTCGTATTGAGAGTGGCAAGGTGGATATATCTCACTCGGAATTTGATTATTATGTACTCATGGAAAATATCCGCACAATTGTGGAGCCCCTGGCATTGGAAAGCGGGATTCACTATCAATATGTATCTGATATGGCACCGGATACGCATTATCGGGGTGATATGATGCGGATTCAGCAGATTCTGGTTAATATATTGACGAATGCTGTCAAATTTACTAAGGCAAACGGAAGGATTCGTTTTACTGCAAAGATTCTAAAAGAGGACAGCAAACAATCGGTGTTTGAATTTATCATTGAAGATACAGGGATTGGAATGAGTCCGAAATTTATGAAACACATGTTTGAACCTTTTGTGCAGGAAAATATAGGAAACACTTCGAAATATGCAGGAACAGGTCTCGGACTTTCCATATCCAAAAATCTTGTGGAAACCATGGGCGGAAGCATTGCTGCAGATAGTTTCGAGGGTCTTGGCTCGACATTTACGATTACGATACCGTTGGAGCGTATTAATAATCATATCGAGGAGGCATATCATTTAGAAGAGGCGAAGACAGAAAATAAAGTGAATATGCTGGAGGGATATCAGATTCTTATGGCAGAGGATCATCCACTAAATACCATGGTGGCCAGAAAACTGCTGGAGAGCAGGGGAGCGGTGGTGACTGTTGCGGAAAATGGCCAGATTGCAGTGGATATATTTGATGAATCTGAGCCTGGATTTTTCGATGCAATCTTAATGGATATTCGAATGCCGGTGATGGACGGGCTGGATGCAACACGAACAATTCGAAGTATGAAAAGGCTGGATGCACGGACGATCCCGATTATTGCGATGACTGCCAATGCACTTGATGAAGACAGAAGGAAAACCAAAGATGCAGGTATGAATGCTCATCTGGCTAAACCTTTCGAACCGATGCAGTTGTTTCAGACACTGGTAGAACATATATCAGGAGAACGTTATCTTTGAAGCGAGGGAGGTATTTGATTTTGAAAAAGGATGAGAGTTTAACAACGCAATATAGCGTACGTTTCAAACGTGGCTGGTATGCGTTATTGATTGAAATGGTTACAACGCTGGGGATTGGGCTGATTGTAATCTGGCTTAGTCTCAATAGCCTGGCTGACGAAGCCGGTCAGTATGGGAGTGAGGTAAAGACAGAATATACGAATCTGATAACCTCTTATGTACGTCAGTTTGACACTGCTTATGTGGAAATTACAAATAAAATTGCAGAAGATCCATCTTTTGAAGAGATGGATGCCTGGCTGAAATCTCAGGATAGTAAGTGGGCAGAGGCCATGGGCGGAGCGGAGATATATGATGGTATTTCGTTTACATATAAAGGGGATTTTGCCAGAAGCTGGAGTTATGGAGATTATTCTGAGTATGTTCCAAGCAGCAGACGCTGGTATCAGGTGGCTGAGGAAGCAGATGGGGAGACCGCTACATTGGCACCCTATGTAACTTTTTTGGATGCACAGACAGACGGTGATCCCTGGCTGGTAATGAGTGTGGTTAAAAAATATAATGACGAGATATATGTTGACTATGATATTAAACTCATTGAAATTGAGGAGATGTTAAACAACCTCAAATCCCGTCATGAAAATTCGGAATTGATTCTGTTTGACGCAGAAGGCTATGTACTCAGCTGCAGTGACAGCGGAAAATTTGGTCATAATTTAAAAGAACCGGATGACGTCATAAGCGCAAGCTTGTGTAATGCACTTTATAGAGCTAACAGCAGTCCGGACAAATTGATGCTGACGATTGTAGATGGGGTACCGACTTTCTTGTATCTGGAACAGTTTGAAGGTGGTAATTCTATCTGTATGGAACTGCCTTTTGTTGATGTTTTTGTACGGGATTTGCTCGCCATTACACTTATCCTCATATTCTTGATAGGATTTGAGATATATTTATATAGACATAATAAGAAAAGTCTGATTGAATTTCAGGGAAGAGATGAACGCCTTACAGCCATTACACATGCATCATATTTGTACAGGCTTTATGTTCATGTGGATGATATGACTTTTTATGGTGAAGAGGAGGCTGCAAAATACTGTAATGGAAATTCTTATCCTGAACTTTTTCGGAATTTTATGCAAAGACTGATAGAAGAAGAGGAACAGCCGGCATTTGAGGAATTCGTAAGTCCGCAGGCTATTAAGAAAATTTCGGAAAATTTATATCAGCTGCGCAGTGAAAAATTCACCATGAACTGGCCGAAGTCTGATGGCACTACAAAAGTGAGCACAATAGAGGTGAGCCTTCTGCCATCTGTTATTGATGGAAGAGAGACTGTAGGTATATTGTGCAGGGATGTATCCGAGGATGCAAAAGTTTTAAAAGAGGCATTGAAACAGGCAGAAAGTGCAAGTCAGGCAAAAGGGGATTTCATGTCCCGTATGAGTCACGAAATCAGGACTCCTTTAAATGCGATTATTGGATATTTAGATATCGCAAAGGATGAACATCAGGATATGGAAAAGGTAGATCATTGTCTTGACCAGTCGAAAGTGGCGGCCAGACATTTATTGTCCATTATTAATGATATTCTGGATATTTCATCCATTGAAAGCGGACGAATGAAGATTGAACATGCTGAATTTGACATGAAGCAGATGATAAATTCACTTACTACAATTTTTTATGCACAGGCAAAGAAAAAGAATGTACAGTTTGAAGTGGATATATTAAACCTTACAGAAGAATGGGTATCTGGTGATAGTATGAGAGTTAATCAGATACTATTAAATCTCTTGTCCAATGCGGTAAAATTTACTCCGGAGAATGGAACTGTAAGGCTTGAAATCAGACAAATAGGGGTGCATGAAGGAAAAGTACATATGCAGTTTTGTGTTCGGGATACTGGTATTGGTATGAGCAAAGAATATATGAGCCGTATGTTTACACCTTTTGAACAGGAAAGTGCAGCGACTGCCAGAAATTATGGTGGAAGTGGGCTGGGGTTGTCTATCAGCCGTAATCTGGTAAAGCTTATGGGAGGCAATATTACTGTGGACAGTGAGCAGGGGAAAGGTACAGCTTTTACTGTACTTCTTGCCTTTGGTCAATGTGAGCAGAGAAATGAATCCCATCTTACAACCGACAGCTTTTCTAATCTGCGTGCCCTTGTGGTGGATGACGAAGAGTCGGCTTGTGAATATACACACAATCTACTTAATCGCTGTGGAATAAAGAGTGATACTGTAACCAGCGGCAAGAAGGCAATTCGCCGTGTAAAAAGCCGTATGGAAACCGATCACCCATATGATTTCTGTATCCTCGACTGGAATATGAAAGAGATGGATGGTTTAGATACGGCAAGAAGTATTCGTGAAATATGTGGAGCGGATCTGCCGATTATTATTGCGACTGGTTATGACTATTCAGCGATTATTGAGGAAGCACAAAAAGCAGGCGTAAATAAAATCATAGCAAAACCACTATTTCAATCTTCGTTATTTGATATGTTAGTCAATACATTTGGAAAATATGTTCCAAAGAAAGAAATTGAGAAGAAGCAGGAGCAGATTGATTTTAAAGGTATGCATGTATTGCTTGCTGAAGATAATGAAATGAATATGGAGATAGCAGTGGACATTCTGACAAAGGCTGGAATGGATATTACTCAGGCAGTAAATGGAAAAGAAGCGTTGGATATGTTTACGAATTCAGAACCGGATACGTACAAGGCGATTTTGATGGATGTTCAGATGCCGGTTATGGATGGATACGAAGCTACCAGAGCTATACGAAAGAGCAGCCATCCGCAGGCAAAGAGTATTCCAATTATTGCAATGACTGCAAATGCGTTTACTTCTGATGTGACAGCTGCATTGGCGGCTGGAATGAATGACCATATTGCAAAACCAATCAGTTATGAGCATTTATTTACGGCATTGAGCAGGTTAACCGGGGATGAACAGAATTAGAATCACAGAAAAACAGTGGACGAGGGAGGGCTTCAATGAAGCATAATAAGAGGAAGAATGGTTTAATAACTCTGTACATAGAAATTATTTTAACGATTGCTATTTGTTGTGGTATGGTGTTTACCTCATTTATAGGTCTAACAGCTGAATCCGGAAATTTGTCCAGTGAAGTCTTTGCAGACTATCAATCTCTATATGCAGATTATATTCGGGCATTTAAAGTACTGCGTATGGAGGCGGTAAATAAAATACAGGAAGATCTTACTTTTGATGAAATGCAGGAGTGGATTCAATCAAAAGAGGATGAATACAGGGAGGCTGTGGGAGAAGACGTCTATGATGGATTTGCATTTACTTATAAAGGCGGATATGTACATAGCTGGAATTATGGCGATTATTCAGATTATGATCCAGCATCCCGCCCCTGGTATCAGGCAGCAGAGAAGGCTGATGGTGAAGTGGCAGTTGTTGCACCTTATGTTACTTTCCTGAGTGGTACGGGCTACATAGATAAGTATGATATTCTGCGAATGAGCGTAGTACAGCAGTATAATGATGAGGTATCTTTTGATTTCGATTTGAATGTAGGCGAAATTAACGCATTGATTGCAGGAAGAAAAACAGTTTATGATGAAACAATTGCTTTCCTTTATGACAAAGACGGATATATCTTAAGCAGCACAAATTCGGAATACTACGGGCATAATATTCACACGGCAGATGAGCAGGTGTCACAAAAATTGTGTGATACACTCCAGAACCAGGTGCTTAATAATGACGGAATAATTATAAGGAATGTGGATGGAGTTATTCGTTTGCTTTACAGCATTACAGATGAAGAGGGAAAGACAGTATGTCTTTTGATACCATTCTTTGAAGTTTTCAAGAGAAATATCTTATTTGTTCTTTTGCTGGCATTAGTATTGATTGGAATAGAGATACTGTTTTATTATAAAAATAAAAGTAACTGTTCAGAACTCCATTAGTTAAAGATGATATCGGAATTCCCTAAAAGGGCTTCTCTGATTGCTGTAAAAGCATTTATTCCATGCTTATGAGCAGTCCCAATATAGCTCATGATTGTAAGAT
>JAQVHQ010000001.1 GCA_028696165.1 Lachnospiraceae bacterium
ATACAAAAGAAGAAGCCCTTTTTCTATGCAATTGTTTTCACTTTTTAGGTGAAAGTAAAAATCAGAACAAAATCAGTAACTATATAGTGCGATGCACTATTAATATAAGCTAGATGAATAATCTAGGAGTAATTAATTCTATTTTTATATTATTTGCAACAATTTTCACAATCAAAGCTAGGATTGAATGCATAAAAGTTTTTACTGTCTAATTCTTCCTGCACGGTACGTAAACATTCACCAAAACGCTGGAAATGCACAATCTCTCTTGCACGAAGGAAACGAAGTGGATCTGCAACTTCTGGATCTTTTACCAATCGAAGAAGGTTATCGTAAGTTGTTCTGGCTTTTTGTTCTGCAGCTAGATCTTCCGTCAGATCTGTTATCGGATCTCCCACAGATTGAAAGATAAATGCATTAAATGGTGTTCCACTTCCATCGACCGGATACACTCCTGTAGTATGATCCACATAGTAAGGCGCAAATCCTTGCTGTAATATTTCTTCCGGAGTGAGATTACAGGTCAGCTGATGCACGATGGCACAAATCATTTCCAGATGATTTAGCTCCTCGGTTCCTATATCAGTCAAAGCTCCCATACATTTTCTGTTTGACATAGTATAGCGTTGTGAGAGGTAACGAAGAGCTGCGCCTGCTTCTCCATCAGGTCCACCATACTGTGTTATAATAAGCTTTGCCATTTTCGGATTAGGTGTTTTTATATTTACAGGATATTCCAATCTCTTTTCATAATTAAACATACCTAATGTTTCCCTCCAATCCTTGCCTGGTTCTGATTATAATAAGTCTTCTCCCATGGCCATGGCTGTTCTGCCCATAACCAGCAGTCACAATCCTGCTGACATGCGCCATCCAGAATCAAAGGACCATACTCTCGCTGATATTCTAAAACCGCTTCTTTTCTAAGCTTATTGTTTTTACAATATGCAGAAAGAGCTTTTTCATCATGTGGATGTGTATCGAGATATAAGCATAACTCAATGCATGCAAAACTCACCTGGTCAATCCAACACAACAACTGCATTCTAGACATTCGATCCATCATCATCCACGTGTACCCCCTTTTCCGCAAAATGGTTTATACAACTCCGGAAACAAAGTTCCCACCTGCAGTGCTTTGGCTAAATCAAAGGTAGTATAAAAAACCTGCCAGGGGACATAAGCCATGGCGAGTGAAGGCGAATCCTGCACGCCACAGCTGTCTTTCTCCCTGACAGGTGGATAATTCACATATTTATAACAATTGTTACTACGTCCATTCATATGAATTCCCTATCTTTTTTATTCTCTTTATATCATATGAATCTTATTCCCAATTGGATATACAAAAATAGAGATTTAAAACAATCTATACGTGCTCTGCCTTATCCTTTTATCACAGTCCAATGCAGTCTTATATACTTCACTAGAGCAAACAAGGTAACAGCTATCATAACTCCATTTATAATCTGTGCAGCATGCACTGGCATATTCCGTAACAAAAGAATTGCCACGCATCCCAAATCAATGGTTGCAGTTGTTACTTTCCCATACCACTTCGCACCGTATAGAATATTCCGTTTCAGCAAATACAGTCCCATAATTCCCATGTAGATTTGATACAAAACAAACGCCACAAGAAACCAGAGCATAAATGGGTAGCGAAAAACTAACACTGCAGCGATAGCCAGCTGTGTCAGCTTATCCGCAATGGGATCCAGTACCTTTCCAAATGACGTGACCATATTATATTTTCTTGCTATCCTGCCATCCAAGAAATCCGTTATAAGTGACAGACACAGTGCCCCCAAAGCCATATAGTATTCTGCCTGAGAGTCTGCCCTCAAGTAGAATACTATAAAAACCGGAATCATAAGTATACGAAAATATCCCATTATATTCGGGATGTTAAAATAATCTTTCTTCTGCATTGTTATATTATTCCTTCTTGAACCCTACCACGACCTGTGAATTCATCTGTTTTATTAGCTCCAGAGATTCCCTACATATTTTTTCAGTTGTCTCCAGTTTGAGTTTTGTGTTGTCTTTCATAACCAGAACAAGAAAAACGGAAGAGAAATCCGAACGGCTGCAGCAGGTAGTTGCAGTTGCTTCCTCTATTCGTTTATAACAATTCACAATATCTGCCACATCTGCTTCCAGGGTGGAAAACATTTTTTTATAACAGACTTTCCCATCTTTGATTTCTACCAATTTCATAGGGGCCTCCTTCTGCAATCTATTACAAGATCACATTCGTTTCTGCTCTTTTTGCTTCTTAAGTTCATCGTATGCAATTTATTTTCGTCTGTCAAGCGACATTCTAAATAGACAGGAAATAGGCTGGAAATAATCCATGGAACAAAATAAATGTACTTATTCCCCTATTATTTCAGTTTGATATTTTGAAGTGCCTGTGCGAATGCATTGTTGATCGGCTCCTGTGCCTCTTTTTTCTGTTTATTCAAATACTGCTGCACGTCTCTTTTCGATACGCCTGCACCTTCTTTTTTTCGCCTCTCCTGGAACTTTTCAACTCTTTCCTTGTGCCCACATCCACAAACAAAAGTGGCTGAATCTCCTTTTCCAATCATCTCCATACGTTTATGACAGACCGGACAACGTGCGTTGGTTACTCTGGATACGGTCTCTCTGTATCCGCAGTTTCTATCCTGACAAACTAACATCTTTGCATTTTTTCCATTTACAGACAACAGTTTTTTTCCACATTCCGGACAGATTTTATTAGTAATATTATCATGGCGAAAAGTACCGTCACTTTCCTTAATCTGTCTGGTCAACTCCTGGGTATAATCCCTGATTTCTGACATAAATGCCTTGCTGTGAAGCGAACCTTTGGCAATTCGGGACAAATCCATCTCCCACCGGGCAGTCATCTCTGGTTTTTTTAGTTCTTCCGGAACCAGTTCTAAGAGTTGCTTTGCCTTGGATGTAATATAGATATCATTGCCACGCTTTTCCAACAGGAAACTTGCAAATAATTTCTCAATAATATCTGCTCTGGTAGCTACTGTTCCAAGTCCACCTGTTTCTCCTATGGCTTTTACCATCTGCTGATTCTTATCTTCCATATATTTCACAGGATTTTCCATTGCAGATAAAAGGGTCGCCTCATTAAAATGTGCCGGCGGTTTTGTCTTTCCTTTTGTCATCTGAATCTGATCCATCTTTAATGTCTGTCCCTGCTTTAGTACTGGCAGTTTCTGTTCTTTTAACTCATCCTCTGACTCTTCTGTATCGTCTTCTTTTTCATATACCTGTTTCCATCCCGGCGAAGTAATAACTTTCCCTTTTGCAAGGAACTGTTCCTGACTGGCTCTTCCCCATAGGGTAGTCTCTTTATATTCACAGGCAGGATATAAAACTGCAAGAAATCTTCTTACTACCAAATCATAGATTCTCTTTTCATCGTTGGTCATATGGGTAAATTCCGGATACTGTTCTGTGGGAATAATCGCATGATGATCAGATACCTTCTTGTCATTTACAAAAGAAGCATTTCCCTTTATATTAGTCTTTAACAATGGCTGCACCAGACTCTTATACACACCGGTTCCACAGGCGAGAAGTCTCTCTTTAATGGTTCCTACCACATCTTGTGTCAGATATCTGGAATCGGTTCTTGGATAGGTCAGCACTTTATGACTTTCATACAGACTCTGCATAATATTCAGCGTTTGTTTTGCTGAATAGCCAAAACGCTTATTTGCGTCTCTTTGTAACTCAGTCAAATCATAGAGTAATGGTGCAAAAGTCTTCTTATCTTTCTGCTCAACCTTCTCTAACATCAGGCTCTTCCCCTGCAGTTTGTTCATGCACTCCTTTACCCGCATTTCATCGAAAGTACGATAACTGCCGCTTTTCCCATCGCGCCATTGAAATACGATTCCCTGACACACAGCCTTTAACCCGTAATAATTCTCTGGTTTGAATTTGCGGATTTCTTCCTCTCTTTTCGCTATCATAGCAAGCGTAGGTGTCTGTACACGACCACAGGATAACTGTGCATTATACTTACAGGTAAGCGCTCTGGTAGCATTGATTCCAACCAGCCAGTCTGCTTCAGCACGAGACACGGCTGCATAATACAGATTGTCATACTCTCTGGCATCTTTTAAATGTGCAAACCCATCTTTGATTGCCTTATCTGTAACAGAGGATATCCATAGCCTCTTACATGGTTTCTGATTATTTGCTTTTTTTAGAATCCATCTGGCTACCAGTTCTCCTTCTCTTCCCGCATCAGTAGCGATGACAATATCTTTCACATCTTTTCGTCCAAGAAGATAACGCACAGTCTGATACTGCTTCGCGGTCTGCTTAATCACTTCAATTTCTAAATGTTTTGGCATCATAGGCAGGTCTGCCATATTCCATTCTTTGTATTTTTTATTATAACTTTCCGGGTCTGCCAAAGTCACCAGATGACCCAGCCCCCATGTTACAATATATTCTTTTCCTTCAATCGAACCATTCTGTTTTTGTGTACAATGTAAAACTCTGGCAATGTCTCTCCCAACAGATGGCTTTTCTGCTATAACTAACGTCTTCATTTATCCTTTACACCTTATCTTCCCTTAATATACTAAGTTCTCCTAACCCTGTTCAGCCTGGTTCAAATCCACCGGAGGCTTCTTCAAAACTGCTTATTATTGATTTTCCGATTCAATCTGTTCTGCAAGGTCATTTAAATACACCCATCTGTCCATCTTCTCTTCTAATGCTTTTTCTGCCGCCTGTTTTTCTTCCATTATCTCATTTAATTTACTATAGCTGCTGGCATTTTCTTCCATCTTTTTTCCTAATAATTCTATTTTTTCTTCCAGACTGGCTATGTCTTCATCTATTGTTTCATATTCTCTGGCTTCCTTATAAGAGAACTTTAACTTCTTGTCTTTAACTTTCTGTGTTTTTTCCTTTACCGGTTCTACACTATTATCGGAACCTACATGAGTTGCCTCGTAATTTTTTATTTCTAATGCAATCTGATAATCAGAATAACCGCCTTCATACTGCACAAGCTGCCCGCTGTCCTCAAAAGCAAAGATTCTTCGAACAACACGATCCAGAAAATACCGGTCATGAGATACTGTTATAACAATTCCATCAAAAGTATCAAGATAATCTTCTAATATAGTAAGTGTCTGAATATCCAGATCATTCGTCGGCTCATCTAGTATTAAGACATTGGGTGCCCCCATAAGAATACGAAGCAGATACAGTCTTCGCTTTTCCCCGCCAGATAGTTTTTCTATCTTTGTCCACTGCATCGTACCGTCAAATAAAAAGCGTTCCATCATATTAGAAGCACTTACCAGACCATCCCTGGTATGAATAAATTCTGCTACTTCCTTGATATAATCAATAGCCTTTAGCCGATCATCCATATACTCATTCTCCTGGGAGAAATATCCGATTTTAATGGTCTGTCCGATTTCAATAGTTCCGGAATCAGGCTGTTCACTTCCATAGATCATCTTCATAAGTGTGCTTTTGCCACAGCCATTAGGGCCAATAATCCCGATTCGGTCCGCCTTGAGAAAGATGTAGGAATAATCCTCAATCAGCACATGTTCCCCAAAAGCTTTGCTGATATGTTCAAGTTCAATTGTTTTCCTTCCCATACGTGAAGACAGAGAATTCATCTGAACATTCTGCTCTTCTCTGGGCCCGGTCTGTTTCTGCATATCTTCAATTCGCTGAATATGTGCTTTTTGTTTTGTAGACCTTGCCCTTGCCCCTCTTGCCAGCCACTCTAACTCGGTGCGCAGAAGACTCTGGCGTTTACGCTCTGTCGCAGCTTCACTGCTCTGTCTCGCTTCTTTAAGACGAACATACTCGGAATAATTACCTGGATAACTGTATATATTACCATGATCCACCTCCACGATACGGGTAGATATACGGTCTAAGAAGTAACGGTCATGAGTTACCATAACCAAAGCACCTTTATAATTCACAAGATAGTCTTCTAACCACTGAGACATCTGATTATCCAAATGGTTTGTAGGCTCATCCAAAATCAAGATATCTACTGGTTCTAGAAGTACCTTTACCAAAGCAACTCTCTTTTTTTGCCCCCCGGACAGTTCTTCCATATGCTGGCTAAGATTCTGAAATCCAAGCTGAAACAACATAGATTTTGCCTCATTCTCCAAGGTTAAATCTACAGACTCCTTTTTCTTTTTTCCTAATGCGCCCTCTAAGATACTGTATCCTTCCTCAAATACCGGAAGCTGTGGAAGGTAACCCATTCGGATGTGATTTCCCATAATTACCTCGCCATCATCCGGCTCTTCGATACCTGCAAGAATCTTTAAGAGTGTGGATTTTCCCATTCCATTGGTTCCGATTACTCCAATCTTTTCCTGATCCTGGATGTGAAAAGATGCTCTGTCTAATAAGGTACGCTCTGAATAAGCTTTTGTTAAATTATCTATAGTTAATAAATTCATATCTTATAATCTTCCTTTTCTATCTTATGATTCCGCAGTGACCGCTTGATTCTGCTTCGCTTCATTTCGCTCGCGTACATTATAACATCCTTTTGTATGAAAGGCGAATAATTTCCCTGTTTTGTGTAAGATTTTTCTCTTGTTTGAGGTATTTTGCGGGTGTATACTACAGATAAAAGGAGCGTGATATTATGTCAGAAACAGTTGATAGAATGCAGCCCGTTAACCCACAGCATATTCACGGTTTTGACCGTCATGTCTGTATGGAATGTATGTGTGCCAATTGCTATAAACAGGAATTCTGTGACCGGTGCAGTACATGTGAAGACACCTGTAGAAAGAAGGAATCTTGTGATGCCTTTGAGGGTTCTTTTAATTACTGATGAATATCTTTTTTAATATTCATAAAAACTTAAGACAATTTTACGGCTTTTTTACTTTTTGCGTATTGTATGTTGAATTTCTCTGTGCTATACTCCAGAAGTAGTATAGTTTGTGTTGTGATAATACACAGACTTTCAAGAATCATTAGCAGCTGATTTTATTTAAAATGCAAAGTAAAGAAGGGTTTTTTATGAAACAATTATTGCACAAATATCGGCATGGAATTGTATTTATTTATGTTCCAATTTATATGATTTTCTTTTCTTATCTTGAGAAGCATATTACGAGATTTCATGTGATTCACACCACACTTGATAAGTATATACCATTTTGCGAATATTTTATTGTTCCTTATCTTTTATGGTTTTTCTTTATCGCTGGTACAGTCGCATATTTCTTTTTTAAGGCTTCACGAAAAGAATTTTATCAGTTAATTGGATTTCTATTTACAGGTATGACTATTTTTCTGATTGTGTCAGCGATTTATCCGAATGGACATTTCTTAAGACCAACAGAATTTAGCAGAGATAATATATTTATTCATATGGTCCAGGGACTGTATTCTATTGATACTTCCACCAATGTACTGCCAAGCATTCATGTATTCAATACACTTGGTGCATGGACCGCAATCAAAAGATGTGAAAGCCTGAAGAATCGCCATGGTATACAGACTGCTACAAGAATTTTATCAATAGCAATCATCCTGTCAACCATGTTCTTAAAACAGCATTCTATCGTAGATGTTGCTTGTGGTATGGTTATGGCTCTGGTATTTTATGTGGTTGTGTACACACCGGAAAATCTAGTTGTACGGCGTCCTGCACGTTCCCGCTCTCTTGTGGCTGAAAAATAACCATCTATTTGCTAAATAATTCATTTGAAAATCATTTCATAAAAAAGATGTTCCCGTCTGTTTCTATCAGACAGGAACATCTTTTTATATATTCTTTGATTCACATCTCTTGTTATAAAAAAACATAAATGCCGAAGCACCGCAGATAATGATATATCCAACAAAACTATAATGATCTGGTATCTGTCCTAAAAGGAAGAAGGATAACAGTGTAGCAAATATAATCTGTGAATAGTCAAATATCGATATCTCACGGGCAGGCGCATACGTATATGCTGCCGTAATACTAAACTGACCACCTGCCGCTGCTGCACCTGCTCCCAGGAGAATTAAAAACTGCTGCATACTCATAGGCTCTAATACTGGCAGCATAAGCGGAATATTCAATATTGTTGAAAATGCTGAGAAAAAGAACACAATCAATGGACCCTTCACGCCACGGTTTCCAAGCACACGGACATAAGTATATGCAATTCCAGCTCCCATCCCGCCTAATATGCCGGCAAGTGCCGGTATCATAGAAACTCCTGAGAATCCAGGTTTGATAATAAACAGGGTTCCCGCAAATGCGATTCCGACACAACATATCTGTATCGGTTTTACTTTTTCCCTTAAAATTATGAAGGAAAATATAATAGCAAAAAACGGAGACAATTTATTCAGCATGGAAGCATCTGCTACCATCATATGATCTAGCGCATAGAAATTCCCCAATATTCCAACCATTCCACAGACAGAACGAATCAGAAAATATTTCATATCTTTTCGCTTATATTCCAGTGGAATCTTATTTCGTCTGATGACAAAAAAAGCAAAAACCATAGCCACCAGATTTCGAAAAAAACTCTTCTCTATAGACGGTAAATCACCAGACAACCTTACCAGCACATTCATAAGTGCGAAGAAAAATGCAGAGCTTAATATACACAAAATACCCTTGCTCCGTCGGCTTAGGTTTGGATTCATACTAAGATGCCTCCTCAAAATCAACAGTTATCTGCATAATCTCACTGTCTGTAAATGTTCTCATATTTGGTCCAAAAAGTCCCACACCTGATGTGACAAAATTATGCATATCCCCTTCTTTTAAATAACCCCATGCATTATCCCACATGAGCTTAATGGTCAGATTTCCCGGGAATATCTGGCCTGCATGAGTATGGCCACATAAATCAAGGTCCACACCGCAGTGAGACAGTTCTTCTAACTGTCTAGGTTCATGGTCTATTACGATAATAGGTTTTGTCTTATCCAGGTTCTCTGTCAACTCTACCGGGTTCAAACGTTCTTGTTCTTTATTTCCCGGTTTTTCTGCATCTCGTCTTCCCACAATATAGAAAGAGTCATCTACAAGAACAGTTTCATCTCGAAGGATCTCAATATTGGATTTTTCCATAAAGTCTATCATTTCCTCACCATTTAACTTATCCTTTTTTCCTCCGAAGGTAAATCCGGCAAGAATTTTTTCTTCCACATCATGATTTCCAAATACTGCATAGACACCGTATTTACTCTTAATTCCACTTAATATCTCAGCCAGACGTTCAGGGTCATCTAATGCTGAATACTCATTGTCAAACATATCTCCGGCAAAACAAACCACATCCGGGTTTTGAGCATTTACTTTCTCCACCATCTGTTCCATCATCCGGCATCCTATATTATATCCCAGATGTGTGTCTGCTATTAATACTACATTTAAACTGTCAATTCCATCAACTTCTTTGGAAACTGACACTTCGTAATTTTTTACTTTCGTAATTCTGGCATTAATCAGACCATACGTACTCATAGCTACAATAGCGATAAAAGTAATTGCACCTGTGACAGCCAGTACTCTTTTATATCCGTCTTCTTTTTTCTTTATAACCTTAGTTTTATGAAGAACAAGTAAAACAAGATCTGCTACCGCAATGAACAGTACCATATATATAAATTCTCCAAACCAGTAGTTACTGATAAGTTTCATAAGTCTTTGTAAATGTCCCTCCGGCAAGAAGAATGCAACCACCGGTGACACTACAAAAAAGATATAAACTATATTGAAAATCAGTTTAAACCAACGGTTATGGAAAAATCCATGGCAGGACTGAAGCCATTTCATGGCTTTAATCCAGACATAAACACATATTAACAGATACAGCGGTGACAATATAACAGCTACCATTTTTTACTCCATTTCTTGTTTTCTTTTGTTTTTTTCTTCTTCAAGACTACTAAGATGTTCTTTGTATTCACTTGACAGTGAACCTGTATGTGTTGCTTTTTGCATGCAGAGTTTTACATTAGCTGCAGATTTCTTTACCGGCTGCAAATTACCAGCTCCAGCTACACAGCCCCCTGGACAACCCATGCCTTCTAACAGATACCCGTCATACTTACCTGCTTTTGCCATAGTAAGCAATTTCTTACAATCAGCAAGTCCCTCTGCACTGGCTACTTTTACCTCACGGTCAGGCTCTAGTTCCTTAATACAGTTAACCACCGCATTAGCTACACCTCCACTGACTGCAAATCCGCGTCCATCTGCACTTGACTCATCTAATGGGCTTTCTTCAGTCAGCTCAGCAAAATCAACCCCCTTTGCCTCAAACATCGCCATAAGTTCTTCAAAAGTCAATACAAAATCCACATCACTTCGGATGGTTTTTCTGCTGGCTTCCAGCTTTTTAGCAGCACATGGTCCAATGAATACCACCTTGCAGTCCGGATGTTCTTTCTTAATCAGACGTCCGGTCAATACCATAGGTGTTAATGCCATAGATATGTAAGATGCAAACTCAGGGAACAATTTTTTTGCCATCACAGACCATGCCGGGCAGCAGGACGTGGCCATAAATGGCTGTTTTTCAGGAACTTCTTCCATGAAGTCCTTTGCTTCTTCAATCGTACACAAGTCAGCTCCTACTGCCACCTCCACAACATCTTCAAATCCCAACTCCTGCAGAGCACCACGAAGTTTTTCCGGTGTAAGTTTCGGTCCAAACTGTCCTACGAATGCAGGTGCAATCGCTGCATAGACAGGAATTTCACTCTTTAATGCCATAACCGTCTGGAATATCTGTCCTTTGTCAGCAATGGCTCCAAAAGGACAATTTACCAGACACTGTCCACAGGATACACATTTATCATGATCAATCTCTGCACGTCCTAATTCATCTGATTTGATAGCATTCATGCCACAGGCTTTTGCACAAGGGCGTTCTAATTTAACAATGGCCTTATATGGACATGTATTTAAGCATTTTCCGCATTTAATACATTTGCTCTCATCAATTACACTTCGACCATTAACAATATCTATAGCTCCCTTTGGGCAGACCTCCTTACATGGATGTGCCAGACAGCCCTGACAGGCATCGGTTATCCGAATTTCATTATCTGGGCAGGAATGACAGGCGAACTTAATGATATTGATAAGCGGCGGATCGTAATATTTCTCAGCAATTGCTGACTCTTCAATTCCTGTTGATAAAGAAGCATGTTCCGTCATATCACGAAGTGGCAGACCAATTGTAAGGCGAAGGCGCTCTCCTACAATAGCCCTTTCCAGGAAGATACTGTCTCTATAAGAAGCAACTTCCCCTGGTATGATTTTATAGGGAAGATCTACAATTCTTGAATAATCCCCGCCTTCATAAGCGAGTCTTGCCACTTCTGCAAATACTTTTCTTCGAATTTCATTAATATTGGTATATTCTGTTTTCAAAATAATTCCTCCTCACTCTTTTATTCTTCACTCTTTTTAATTCTTGTTCTTATTTTGCTTTTACTGCCTATTCCTTTTCAACTGCCTCTTCTATTTTGGACTCATCCATCTGTTTATTCTGCATTTTTCCAATAAATATCAGTACACCAAGCAGCAGTACAATACAGACAACCAAAGGAATCCATGGATTAGACACCAGTCCTGTAATCATATATCCGATGGCACACACGCCAGCTACCAGCAGTGCATATGGAATCTGCGTAGATACATGCTGAATGTGGTTACATTTTGCTCCCGCGGAAGACAAAATAGTAGTATCAGATATCGGAGAACAATGATCTCCAAATACAGAGCCTGCCAATGTAGCTCCCATAGATGCTACAAGCATATTGGCTCCACTTCCGCTGTTGCATATTGTTATTACAATCGGAAGTAAGATACCAAAGGTTCCCCATGCCGTTCCCATAGAGAAAGATAAAAATGCTGCCACAATAAATACAATTACAGGAAGTATACGAAGACTTACATTCGACTGCTCCAGCACACTGCTTACAAAAGGACCTGTTCCAATTAATCCACGGCATACCCCACTTAAAGACCAGGCAAATACCAGAATCAATATAGCTGGAATCATAGATTTTGCTCCTTCTACTAATCCATCCATAAATTCACGGAATGACATAAGTTTTCTTGGAACAAACATCAAAAATGCAACTATTAATGCGCCAAAAGCTCCCATAGCAAGCCCCATGGAAGGGTCTTCACCAATGGCTGTAATAAAATCTGCCTCACCGGAAAAGAAGCCTCCAACATAAGCCATTCCACAGATTGCAAGAGCAATTAAGGCCACAACAGGAATAACCAAATCTATAACTTTACCATTTTCAGATACTTTCATACCATTGAAATCAGCCTCTTCATTAATATTCTCTTCCTCTGCTTTTGACTTTGCTCTCTGTTCCGCTTTCAGCATCGGTCCAAAATCCACATTGGTAAAACATAGAAAAAGTACCATAGTGATAGTAAGCAGTGCATACAGATTGTAAGGAATCGCCTGTAAGAAAAGATTAAATCCTCCCTCACCCAAATCACCAGCCACGGCAACGGCCCAACTGGAAATTGGTGCGATAATACAAATAGGAGCTGCTGTGGAATCGATAATATATGCAAGCTTTTCTCTTGAGATCTTATGACGGTCAGTCAATGGCCGCATAACCGTTCCCACGGTCAAACAGTTAAAATAATCATCGATAAAAATCAGCATTCCCAATACACTAGTTGCAAGCTTCGCTCCAACCGGTGCTTTTATCTTGGTAATTGCCCAGTTTCCATAAGCTTTTGATCCACCGGCTTTGGTTACCACCACAACAAGGGCGCCCAAAAGTACAAGAAACATAATTAAAGTTCCGTTACTGCCTAATTTTTCCGCCATCATCTGAAACATGTAATATACAGACTGGACTATATTTCCTCCGGTAAATCCTGTATAAATCAACATACCGGAAAATAGTCCAACCAAAAGTGCCGAATAAACCTCTTTTGTAATCAATGCCAATACAATTGCAATTATTGGCGGCAGAATCGACAGCCATCCTGCATTAATCATTTGTAATTCGCCCATACCTTTTCCCCCTGTTTCTTAAGACATTATTTTTTGTTTTATAATTCATCCTTCCATTTACCTGTAGCATTATCATAATCCGGGTCATCTATATAGTTAGAAGAACCACTTGAAGAGCTGTCTGATGAACTGTCGTTCTCTGAAGAATCGTCACTACTCTCGCTTGAGGAGCTGTCTGATGCACTATCTTCACTGGAAGCTGCGCTCTCGTTGTCTGTAGAAGCTGGCGCAACTGGCTGTGCAGCCACAGCATAAGGGTTCTCTCCTGCTGCAATGCTTCCATCCGTATTCACATAGTATCCGGTTGATGCCTGCGATATAGTACTGAAAATTGATTCCGGACTATCCATTACCCAGCAGGTAAATGCTGCGCTCTTAATCGGTACAACAGACAGTGTCATAGAATCATCCACTGCAATCGTTGCTTTTAACATCAAAGCTTCATATGTACTGTTTCCATACAGGAAATTACCCAGGCCATATATAATCGGCTTTTCATTATAATACTCTATTCCCTGAGCTACGTGAGCATGGCTTCCGATTACCAGATCTGCACCGGCATCAATCAATTGATGTGCAAGTGTTGTCTGATCAGCAGTTGCAGCGCTGGAACCATCATTTCCCCAATTCATGTATGCCACAATTAAATCATTCTCTGCATCTGACTGCTGAATCTGATTTGCTATCGCATCAATACTTCCAGAAGCAAGGATACCGCCCTGGTCCGCACTTGCAGTCCAGTCACTCTTGGGAAGTGCGCATGCAACTCCTATGAACCCTACTTTATGGCCTCCAATTACTACCTGTTTTACCGTATTCGCTTCAGTCAGGTTCGTTCCCGAACCAACTGTAGTGATAGAAGCTGCTGCCAAAGCAGCATTGGATTCATTCAATGCATCCATTCCATAATCCAGTGCATGTGTATTGGCTGTATTTACCATATTGATACCAAGTTCATTCAGAATAGAAATTTTATCTGGTGCTATACGGTTTAAATCACTTTTCCCACTGGCCTCACTACCTGCGGATGCATAGACTGCGTCCAGGTTAACCATAGTAAAATCTGCACTGGAAAGTACTTCACGCAAACCGCTTGAGGTAATTCCTTCTATTCCATTGTTTCCATCATACTGATTCTGCCAGTCTTCATCAAGATAAAGGTCACCGCCAAAGAGCATGGTTGCCTCTGTCTTCTCCACAACTGCTTCTTCTGGAGCAATAGATTCCACAGCATCCGTCTGTGTATCTGCAGCCGTTGTATCTTCCAAAACAGCAGGCTCCGTTGTCTGCTGAGTCTCAGTATCTGCAGCTGATGCGGTCTGCGAAGTTCCGGTTTTTCCTTTAGAAAGGATTTTTGCGGAGACAAGCACACCTAGTATCAACAATAATACCAGTATAATATCAACCATGATCATTGGATTAAGGAAAAATCCTCTTTTCTTTCTTCTTTTCATATTTTCTCCTTGTATCTGCCTTATTTCATCATTTGCTATTCATTATCTTACAGGAAATTTGCATAAGATTCAACTGAAAATCCTGTTTCTATAATTATCTTTTCGTGAAATTATTTTCTATACGTGTTAAGATAGTAACATGCGTATTCGTAAACCTGTATGCAATTGCAGGTAACGTACATATACCATATACTCTGATAATCAAAACACAGGAGGTTTTATATATGCTGCATATAGGATGTCATCTATCTTCCTCAAAAGGTTTTCTTGCAATGGGCAAAACTGCATCTTCCATTCAGGCAGACACTTTTGCGTTCTTCACTCGAAATCCCCGAGGTGGTAAGGCTAAAGCACTTAACTTACCGGACATACAGGCTTTATCAGCCTATCTTTCCAATCATCAATTCACCGCTCTGGTCGCTCATGCACCTTATACCTTAAATCCATGTTCTAAAGATCCTTCTCTCAGAGAATTTGCCCGGAATATCTTTCAGGAAGATCTAGATCGCCTTGAATATCTGCCTGGACAATATTACAATTTTCACCCCGGCAGTCATGTTGGTCAGGGCACAGATACTGGTATCAAATACATTGCCCAGATGCTAAATCAAGTGCTGCGCAAAGACCAGAACACTACTGTTCTTTTAGAAACCATGTCTGGTAAAGGTTCTGAGATTGGAAGAAATTTCGAAGAACTTCGAAGAATATATGATTTGGTTGAACAAAAGGACAAACTTGGCATATGTATGGATACCTGCCATATCTGGGATGGCGGATATGACATCGTCAATCACCTGGATTTGGTACTGGATGAATTTGACCAGATACTGGGCTTAAACCTTTTAAAAGCTATTCATCTAAATGACAGCTTAAATCCATGTGACAGCCACAAAGACCGCCATGCAAAAATCGGTGCCGGTCAAATTGGAGTCAAAGCGCTG
Source organism: Lachnospiraceae bacterium (assembly GCA_028696165.1). Taxonomy (GTDB): domain Bacteria; phylum Bacillota; class Clostridia; order Lachnospirales; family Lachnospiraceae; genus JAQVHQ01. The sequence continues at coordinate 15,442 of JAQVHQ010000001.1, forward strand.
TCCGCCATAACATGTCATCCATCTCTTCGCAAACTTCCATTTATTCTGGAAACACCCAACGAACTGTCCGGATATGCCGAAGAGATTCTTCTTATGCGTAAACTGCAGAGTAACTAACCTCTGCAGTTTTTCTAATCATATATACTCTATTCTTCGTTAATTACCAATCTGGATAATATTACCATTCCAACAGTGTTGCTCCCCAGGTTAAACCTGCTCCAAACCCGGACATTACAATCTTATCATTCTTTTTAAGCATTCCCTGACGATTCATCTCATCCAGCAAAATCGGTATACTTGCAGCCGAAGTATTGCCGCACCGGTCAAGATTCATAGGAAATTTCTCTACAGGCATCTTCAGACGTTTCGCCACAGAGGACAGTATCCTGCTGTTCGCCTGATGAAGCACAAAGTATTTGATTTCCTCTATATCGGTATGTGATTCCTCCAGCACCTGTCTGATACACTCCGGTACCTTCGTTACTGCAAATTTAAATACAGCCTGTCCATCCATACTAATATAGTCGGTTGGTTTTGCTTCCTGATTAAATGGGTTCACGATACTTCTCTCATCACAGGTTAAACACTGGCCCATACTTCCATCTGCACCCTGTACAAACTGAATAATACCCGTATCATCCGCCTTTGCAACAACCGCACCTGCACCATCTCCAAACAGTACGCAGGTACCGCGGTCTGTCCAGTCAATCAGCTTTGAGAGTGTCTCCGCCCCAATAATGAGGGCTGTTTTGGATAATCCACTGTTCATATATGCATAGACCGTATGAAGTGCAACCAAAAATCCTGAACAAGCCGCACTTACATCAAAAGCTGCTGCATGATAAAGTCCAAGTGACTCCTGCACCTTACATGCTGTACTTGGAAAATTTGAATCTGGCGAACAGGTTGCTACCACAATCAGATCAATCTCTTCCGGTCCTACGCCAGCATCTTCCATAGCCATCTTTCCTGCTGCAGCCGCCAGAGAGCTGCAGGTTTCTTCTTTCGCCAGATGACGTTCCCGTATTCCTGTTCTGCTTGAAATCCACTCATCATTAGTATCCACAATCTTTGCCAGATTGTCATTAGTCACAATTTCTTTTGGAAGGGCACTTCCTGTACCTATAATTCTTGTTGTCATGCTTTTCTTTCCTTTTTCTCATTCTTTAAAAAATCATACTTTATGTAGCGAAGAGTTTCTTTCTCTCCCTTTTCAGCTAACATAGTCAATAGTTCGCCCAGCTGCTGCTGCGTAACCGGATGTACAAACCAAAGAGATTTCGTCCCCTTATTATAATACTTAAGGGGTGACTGGTCTGTATATGCATCGCCTTCATATACGCGGCTTGCACTGATTCGATCAGCTATCATCTCTGCCACATATCTTTGCGGCATCTGCACACCTTCCAGCTTTCTTGGACTATTTAATCCATAATCGACCCAATATTCAAAATGATGCTTATTGCGCCCCTTATGATGCAGCCATGCCGTAGAGAGTCCTGTTTCTTCTCGCTCGGCATTGTTGGGACTTCTGGTTCCCTGATAATACCTGGCTCCCATTCTAAATTCTGTCCAGGAATATTTTGATAAATCATGAAGCAGACCCTGTTTATAGAGTCCGATTTTAAAACAATATCTCATGACCATCATTTTATGTTTTGTGATTGTTTTAAAATGTTTCCATGCACTCATTTTCTTACCGTCCTACTAATACGGAGATTGATCGCGGCTGTATACGAAGTATCTTTTCCACCACGATTTTCTCCTCTTTTCGAAATGATTCTGCCAGACTGGTATCTATGGTCCAGTACCACTTCTTTCCTTCCGGAAGTTTTGGCAGTGCAAAATCATGTTCATTCCAATGAAAATTATACGCAATGTAGATGAAATCATCTGGTGTCCCATCTTCACGCACTGCATATTCACCACAATACATCAAGCCTGCCTGTCTGCAGGTATTGTCGAATCTTGAAAACCAGGCTCTCTGGCTATGATAAGACAAATCCGGATATCCCTTAGACTGATAATCCATAATCCTTGGTTCTTTCTTCAGATGAAGTATCGGATGTTCTTTTCGAAATGCTGCTATATCCTGCACAAACGCTGTCATTAAACTACTCTGCTTTAACTGGCTCCAATTGAGCCATCCAATCGAGTTATCCTGACAGTATGCATTATTATTTCCATTCTGAGAATTACAGAACTCATCGCCTCCATACAACATAGGCGTTCCCTGACTCAGGAACAGCGCAAGTAATGCATTTCTCATCTGCTGCTGGCGAAGTTTTCGAATTCCCATTTTGCGTGAATCCCCTTCTGCCCCACAGTTCCAGGTGTAATTATAATTTTCTCCATCCTGGTTGTCTTCTCCGTTAGCTTTGTTATGCTTACGCTCATAAGAGACCATATCATAGAGGGTAAAACCATTATTATCGGTCACATAGTTAATCACTCCATGGGTTATCGGTACTCTTCTGGCACGATAGGTAAACTCACGGAGCATGTCCTCGTCCCCTTTAAGCAATCTGCGGAAATCGTTCTGATAACTCTGATTATATTCTGCCAGATTCTTATACACCGGCTCCTTGCCCTGGTAAACATGATTCCCATCCACGTAGGAAAGAAATAACTTTGTCTTAGTCAGCCAGGGGTCTGTAATAATTGATTCCACCGGCACACCATCCCCTATTAGACGGAAACCATCTACATGATATTCCCTCATCCAATGATGAAGCGCATCTATGGCAAGATATGGTTTTGTGTTCCCCGGGAAATAAAATTCCATATAACACCCGATCTGATTTCTGTGAAGTTCCTTAATTAGAAGCTTCATCTCATCTTTTGGATTATTTCCTGTTGAATAACTGTATTTAGGTGCAAAATAGTTACCTTCTGTATACCCCCAATAATTAATTGAGATTTTATTTTCTTCTGTAAAGGTATAATCTCCGTCTGAGACCTGTGCTTCATGCACTTCTTCAAACTCATACGCCGGCATCAGCATGATGCCATTTATACCAAGTTTTTTTAAATAAGGAATTTTTTCCTGAATCCCTTTGAAGGTTCCCTTTTTGCGGACCTTCGAATCCGTTGACATGGTAAATCCTCTGGGATGTATCTTATACAATATAAGATTCTCATATTCAATATCCGGTCTCATATCTGTTTCCATGGATATCTTGCTGTTTAAGAATCCGCCTCGCACAAGTGCCCCTTCCCTGTTTCGATTATAGCCAAATGTTTCTCTGCCTAATATAGTTTCTGCATAAGGATCTAAGAGAATTTCTCCATCAATCTCATAGTTATAATCATATTGATTCCAGTCGAACCTCTCCAGTAATACGGCTGCCACATTACCTGTGCGTTCTTCGGCAGGTAATTCTATCTCTTCAATCGCTTCCTGGTTCTTATGATATAATAAAAGGCTTGCCTTTTGTCCATCTGGGATTTCCACTGCAAAATTAGCATGACGACCAACCCTTGTAACTCCAAGGACTCCTGGATTGCCGGGTTTTATAATTCCTTTGTAGCTGTGTCGTTCTTTTTCCAAGCAATTTTCCACCTTTCCATTATTTACTCACTGCTTTATTATAACGTATTTCACTCTATTTGTCTTAATCATTTTTGTTTTTTTGAATTTAATTGCATATTTCTCTCAATTCTGGTAAAGTAATGTTGATAGTAACTGTGTAACTCAAAGCAGTTACAAGTGATAAAATAGGAAAAGAGGTACAAGCATGAGTGAAGAAACATTAAATGGCGGATGCAGTGGAGATTGTGGTTCCTGCGGAAGCGACTGTGATACATCACAGGCAACTGTTACTCTTACTATGGACGATAATACAGAATTAACCTGCGCTGTTATTGCCGTATTTCCTGCTCAGGATAAGGAATATATCGCACTTCTTCCTTTGGATGAAAATGGTGAAAACAATGATGGTGAAGTATTTATCTATCGTTTCCATACAGATGAGAACAACAATCCAGAGTTAGAAAACATTGAGAGCGATGAGGAATATGAAATCGTCTCTGATGCTTTTGACGAGTGGTTGGATGAAGCTCAGTTTGAAGAGGAAAATGGCAGCGAGGAGTAAACCAACGATCTGCTGAAATTCTATTGAAAAAGGTAAAAAATGAGGCTGTGGCTTTTATGATCCTAGGATCATAAAAGCCACAGCCTCATTTTTTAGTTATATACACTATGATAAGCAAGTACCCACCCACCGCTTAATGCTCTTCACATTTGAAGCGGGAGGCTTACTTGATGGGGTTAAATTAACAAGTAATCCCCTGTTATTGAATACTCGGAATACTCACTTCTACATCTACATCTTTTGTATAATCCAGATTTTCATAGTGGAAGCCAAACATATGATAAAAGTCTTCCCAATATCCGTCTACGTCTGCAAGCTGCTTCACATTGTCTGTATCTACTTTTGCCCAGATATCCATAACTTCTTTCTGAATCGTCTCATCCTGTTCCCAATCATCCATACGAATCAGTCCTTCGTTGTCTGTGATTGGCTGTTCCTTCAACAGTTTATCATGGAACAAACGGCTAATCTGCTGAATACAGCCTTCATGGGTTCCATGTTCCTTCATTACCTTATAAAGGATTGCAAAATACAGTGGAACTACAGGAATCGCTGCACTTGCCTGGGTAACAAGTGCTTTATTTACAGACACATAAGCCTGTACACCCCTTGTCTTGAACTCTGCAGTAATATCCTTTGCTGCCTGATGTAAGTCTCTCTTAGCCATACCAATAGTACCATTATAATAAATCGGATAAGTCAATTTAGGACCAATGTAGGAATATGCTACTGTTACTGTCTCCTCAGCTAAAACTCCTGCTTCTGATAATGCAGCAATCCAGTCCTTCCAGTCTCCACCACCCATAACTTTGATAGTTCCGTCTAATTCTTCATCTGTAGCTGGTTCTACAGTTTTAGTATTTACTTCATTATTTCTCAAGTCCAGATTCTTTTCTGTAAAAGCTTCCCCTGTTGTTCTAAGACAGGAAGATGCTACCGAGCCGTCCGGCATGGTTCTTCTTGGAGCTGCCAGACTGTAAATTACCATATCTACAGTACCAAGATCTTTTTTAATCAATTCTATAGTCTGATCTTTCACTTCTTTAGAAAATGCATCTCCATTGATTGTCTTTGCATACAGACCTTCTTTTTCAGCATTTTTTTCAAAAGCAACTGTGTTATACCATCCTGGTGTTGCAGTACGTTTTCCATTAGATGGACGCTCAAACATAATACCAATCGTAGCAGCCTTACATCCGAAAGCGGAAGTAATTCTGGATGCTAATCCGTAACCTGTGGAACATCCAATAACCAGGACACGTTTTGGTCCTTCCATCGTTCCCTGTTTTTCTACAACTTCTATCTGTCTTTTGATACTTTCCTCACATCCCTGTGGATGTGCGGTGGTACAGATATACTCTCTTACCTTTGGTTCTACTATCATTCTTCCTTGCCCTCCTGGTTCTTTGATGTACTGCCAAACCCGCCATTGCGTGTCGCACTGGCATCATCGTCAACAGTGATTCCATATTCAAGAAAAATACCCTGTATAAAAGCATCTCCCTGATTTAACTCTAAATTTTTCCCCTGGGTCATATCGTATGTGATTTTACAGAATATATGGCCTTCATTATCTGAATGAAAATAATCACTGTCAATAATTCCAACAGTGTTATTAAGCTGAAGACGATATTTAAATCCCAATCCACTTCTTGGGTAAAGTTTCAATACCCAGTCATCTTCCATCTCAACACGGATACCAGTCGGAATCTTTGCAATCTCTCCGGGCCGTAGGGATAAATCACATGGAAGATAAAAATCGTATCCCGCACTGCCTTTTGTAGCACGCTTTGGAAGCTTTATATTATCATAAATGCATTGAATCTCATCATCTGTCATTTCACCAAATGTATCTACCCATCCATCTTTAAACTGCTGGAAGCTCACTTTATGAAATTGTGCAATTCTTTTCATATTCGCTGTTCTCCTTCTTACTAGGCGTACAATACCACCTTACCGATTTCTCTGGTTTTCTTTACATCAATAACTCTCTGGTTTGAACTTCCCTTCCATTTTAACGAAGTATTTTTTAAACTTATTACAAATTCTCCATCCACAACTACATCCAGATATTTTATGATATCTTTATCGCAAATATCTTCCCACAGATATCCTGTGTATAGCCAAATAGTTTTATCAGGGAATTTCTCACGGATTTCTCCTGCCAGTTTTGTCATGTCTTCTTCATTCCATTCAAACAAAGGATCCCCACCGCTAAAAGTGATGCCATTTATATAATCCTTCTTTAATTCTTCAAATACTTCTTCCTTATCCTTCTCTTCGAAAGGAATCCCTCCATTTGGATCCCAGGTAATCGGATTCTGGCAGCCTTTACACCCATGAGAACAACCTGCCACCCAGAGTACAACTCTTAGGCCGTCTCCATTCAGCATATCATCTTTTGTTATATTATGATATCTCATATTCATCCTCCCATTTCGATTTTTCACCAAAAGTAGCAGGCGAAAACCGTTTTCGTCAGGCGAAAACCGTTTTCGCCTGCTACTTTTGGTCATTTGCAAAAAGACAGGTCCAATAACATATGCTTCCTGTTATTAGCCCCTGTCCTTTGTATCTATCGATGAAATCTCTCAGGAATTCTTATGCTTCTGTCTTTTCTTCTGCCGGTACATCTTTCATACTGAAACTGATACGTCCCATCTTGTCTTTTCCTAAGCAGACAACCTTAACCATGTCACCCATAGTAAGAACATCTTCTACTTTGTTTACACGTTCTTTAGAAAGTTTAGAGATGTGAACCATCCCTTCTTTTCCAGGTGCGAACTCAAGGAATGCACCGAAGTCTTTGATACTGATAACCTTACCTACAAATATCTGTCCGGCAGCAAACTCTGTTGTAATAATCTTGATCATATCCATGGCTTTATCCATAGATTCCTGATCAACGCCGCATACAGATACAGAGCCGTCATCTGTGATATCAATCTTAACACCTGTCTCTTCGATAATGGTGTTAATAGTCTTACCACGCTGTCCAACTACATCCCCGATTTTTGCAGGATCAATCTTCATCTGCTGAATCTTAGGTGCAAATTTGCCAACCGTTGCACGAGGTGCTGCAATACAAGGCTCCATAATCTGTGTTAAGATATATTCTCTTGCTTCTTTTGTTCTTGCGATTGCCTCTTCAATAATTGGTCTCGTCAAACCATGAATTTTAATATCCATCTGAATAGCAGTAATACCGTCATGTGTACCAGCTACTTTAAAGTCCATATCACCAAAGAAATCTTCCAGACCCTGAATATCAGTTAATACTAAGTATTCATCATCTGAAGCGCCTGTTACAAGACCTGCGGAAATACCAGCTACAGATTTCTTAATCGGAACACCTGCTGCCATCAAAGATAGTGTAGATGCACAGATACTTGCCTGCGATGTTGATCCATTAGACTCAAAAGTCTCAGATACGGTACGAATTGCATATGGGAACTCTTCTGGTGTAGGTAATACAGGTACAAGTGCACGCTCTGCCAATGCTCCGTGACCAATTTCTCTACGTCCCGGTCCTCTGGAAGGTTTTGTCTCACCTACAGAGTATGAAGGGAAGTTATAGTGATGCATATATCTTTTGCTTACTTCTGTTACATCTAAGCCATCGATTCTCTGAGCTTCTGAAAGAGGAGCTAAAGTTGTAATTGTACAGATCTGAGTTTGTCCACGGGTAAACATACCTGAACCGTGTACTCTAGGAATCAAATCAATTTCTGCTGCCAGAGGACGAATCTCATTGATAGCTCTTCCATCCGGACGTTTGTGGTCAACTAAGATCATTTTACGAACGGTCTTCTTCTGATACTGGTAAACAGCCTCATCTAATAATCCTAACCATTCCTCATTATCAGCAAAGCTTTCTGCTAATTTAGCTTTGATGTTGCGAATATTTTCTTCACGAACCTGTTTCTCATCAGTAAATACTGCAACTTCCATATCAGCTGGTGGAACGATTTCTTTGATTGCTGCAAATAACTCTTCCGGAATTGCACAGCTTTCGTAGCTGTGTTTTGGTTTTCCACATTCTGCAACGATAGTATCTATAAATTTGATGATTTCTTTATTTACTTCATCTGCTTTGAAGATAGCTTCAATCATCTTCGCTTCCGGAACTTCATTAGCACCAGCTTCAATCATGATAACTTTTTCTCTGGTAGAAGCTACTGTCAGCTGTAAATCAGATACTTCCTTCTGAGCCATAGTAGGGTTGATGATAAATTCTCCATCAATCAAACCAACCTGAGTGGTTGCACATGGACCATCGAAAGGAATATCTGAGATGCTGGTAGTAATTGCAGAACCCAGCATAGCCGGAATCTCAGGATTACAATCAGGATCTACAGACATAACCATGTTATTTAAAGTTACATCATTACGGTAATCTTTTGGAAACAGTGGTCTCATAGGACGGTCGATAACACGAGATGTCAGTACAGAATGCTCACTGGCTTTTCCTTCTCTTTTGTTAAATCCTCCCGGGATTTTACCTACTGCATACATCTTTTCTTCATATTCTACACTTAATGGGAAGAAATCAATTCCTTCTCTTGGCTTATCAGAAGCTGTTGCGGTAGAAAGCACTACGGTATCTCCATAATGCATCAATGCTGCTCCGTTTGCCTGTTTTGCTACTCTTCCGATTTCTACGGTAAGAGTTCTTCCAGCTAATTCCATTGAATAACTTTTGTACATATTCTTTCCCTTTCTTTTCACTTGCAGAAGTTCCGAAACAACTGAAAAAAGTTCTTGCTGTATTAAGTAAGAGCGCTTTTCAGTGGTCTCGGATACGACTTTCTGCATTCACATTCTTTTTTTGCTGCATTTTAGCTCTGGCATTTCTATGCGAAAAAGGGATGGGACGAACATTTCCGCCCCATCCCACATAAACTAATTACTTTCTGAGTCCTAACTTTTCAATTAAAGCACGGTATCTCTCGATATCAGTTTTCTTAAGGTAAGCTAACAGACCACGTCTCTGTCCTACCATTTTTAACAGACCTCTTCTTGAGTGATGGTCTTTGTGGTGAACTTTTAAATGCTCTGTAAGTTCCTGGATTCTAGCAGTTAAAACTGCAACCTGAACTTCCGGTGAACCGGTATCTCCCTCTGTTCTTGCATATTCAGCCATAATAGCCTGTTTCTTTTCACTTGAAATCATTTTAATTTCCTCCTTGAATTATATTGGGATCGCTTATGCGTCCGTTGAAATCGCCTCGGATTAAGAAACGGTCGGAGTGTCCAATCTCTGAATCTGGGCTAACTCATACTATGATAGTATAACATAGGAATATTCGATTGTAAACAAATATTTAATCCTCTTTTTCTTTTTCATCAGGATCTTCATCCATCAGTGAAAATGCAATATTGGTAGCATGATCTGCAACACGTTCTAAACCAGATACCAAATCAGAGAAGATCATACCAGCTTCCGGTGAGCACTCTCCCTTTGTCAAACGCATAACATGATTTTGCTGCAATAGTCTTTCCTTTAAATCCACTTCATCTTCCAGTGCCAATATCTCCTGCATATGCTCCATATTATTATGCGAGAACATATCCAAAGCATAGGTGTTGATTTTCAACACCATATCCAGCATAACTGATAATTCCGACTGAGCCTCTTTACTGAATTCAATTTTTTGCTCCATCTTTGAAACTGCAGCATCTGCCACATTTTCCGCATGATCTCCGATACGCTCGATATCATTAACTACATGGAATAATCCACCTATATTCTTTTTATCTTCAATTGGCAGAGTCATCTGATTGACATCTACCAGATAATCAGTAATCGCCCGGTTTAGGAAATCAATATTTTTCTCAGTCTTATAAACCAGATCAATTTCCCGCTCATCCTGCGTAACCAGCGTATTCATTGCCCGGTTTAAATTGGTGATTGCCATATCGCCCATACGCTCGATTTCTTTGGTCACTTCCACTACTGCTGTAGCAGGTGAAAATAATGCTTTATTTCCTATATATGCCAGTTCAAATCCTTCACCCACTTCATCCGTACCAGGCACTATCACATAAGTAAGCTTCACAACCCACTGAATAAACGGGAATAATATAATCACTTCACACACTTTAATAAGAGTATGCGCGTTCGCCACAGAGCGCGCCACATCGCCACCGGAAATTCTTTCGATAAATCCAGCAATCGGCTCTAATGCAATAGAAAGCGGAATCAACAAAATCGCTGTTCCTATAATATTAAACAGCAAATGAATCCAGGCAGCCCTTTTTGCATCTTTCTTTCCACCTAAGCTGGCAATCAATGCCGACACACAGGAACCAATATTACATCCCATGATAATAAAGAAACAAATAGGCAGAGCCAAAAGCCCCTGTGTCGCCATTAGCAGCACAATACCTACCGTTGCTGATGAACTTTGCAGGATAGCCGTAATCACAAATCCAACTAAAATGGCCAGATAATGATTATGCAGTGAACTCAGTAAATCTACTACTTCCTGCGATTCTTTGATTCCCGACATAGCATCCGACATGGAAGCAAGCCCCATGAATAAAATACCAAATCCCAAAATAACTTCACCGATTTTCTTAATATTCTGGCGTTTGCAGAACATAATCATGATGACACCCGCCATCACAAAAACAGGTGCCACATCTGACAGTTTGAAAGCTATCAACTGGGAGGTAATGGTAGTACCTATATTGGCTCCCATAATAACACCTGCCGCCTGTAGTAATGTCATTAACCCCGAATTGACAAAACTTACCACCATAACAGTAGTCGCACTGGAAGATTGTACAATTGCAGTAAAAAACATACCCACCAGCATTCCAACAAAACGGTTCTTAGTGAAAAATTCCAGGACACTTCGCATCTTTGCTCCGGCCACCTTTTCCAGGCCTTCGCTCATTAACTTCATCCCATATAAAAATAGCCCCAGACCTCCGGCCAGTCCAATAATTATTGTAGCTGCCATAATTTCTCCTTAGTTTATCTCTTATCACTTCAATTCAACAGTTACTTTTTCCTATGTTCTGTCTTCCTGGAAAAATAATTTCTCCCTGTCTGCTCATCTTTTAAAATCTGTGCTCTTAATTCTTCTACTGATGAAAATTTCTGTTCCGGACGCTGATAGCTTAGCAGAGTTACCTGAGCTTCCTTCTCATACAGATTTTCATTACAGTCAAACAAATAAGTCTCCACGCCCACGAAAGCACCTTCCACCGTTGGTTTACATCCGATATTGGTAATACCGTGGTACTTCTTTCCTTCAATGTACGTCTTCGATACGTAGACCCCTCTTGGAGGCAGCAGTTTCCCGGAATCAGGTATCTGATTAATCGTAGGCAGTCCCATAGTTCTTCCAAGCTGTCGGCCATGCACCACAGTCCCAATCACAAAATATGGATATCCCAGCAGATTATTTACCAGTTCCATATTTCCTCGCTGCAGTTCTTCTCTGACAAAGGTACTGCTGATTTCTCTTCCCTGTTCTTTTTCCTTTTCCACCACATCTACGGTAAAACCATATCGGGGACCCAATTGTTTTAACATCGCCACATTGCCCCTGCGCTCGTGTCCAAAACAAAAATCAGGGCCGACCACCACATGTGCCGCCTGCAGTTTTTCACATAAAATCTCCCGCACAAAGTTCTCCGGTTCCATCTCAATCACCTTCCGGGTAAAAGGATATTCAATCAGATAATCCACGCCCATATGTTCTACACAATACTCTCGTTCTGCATTAGTAAGGATTGTCTGAGTGGTTCGATTACCAATTCGGATTAACGGCGATACATCAAACGAAAACATGACAGATGCATACCCGCCTTCCCTGGCATACTTTTTAACGCGGGAAATCAATTTCTGATGTCCCCGGTGAACTCCATCGAATTTACCGAATGTTACAACACATTCCTGTTTCATATGGATATCATCGGTTCCTGTTATATATTCCATAGTTGTCTTTTCCTCGTATTTTATTGTTCCAAGAACATCTTCACGGGAAGAAACATATCTTCCTCTGCCCGGTATTCATAAATTCCCTGAAATCGGCTTCCAGAGTCATATACTCGATACCAGCCTTGTGTTCTTGACGATGCAGCTTCCTCTTTTAAGAGAGCTGCCGGGAATCGATTCCCATTGTATATCATCCGTTCCAGTTCTGCAGGAACCTGCACGGCCGCATATTCACTAAACATCTGATCTATCGGTGTAACAGCATCCATAATACGTCCGGCATGCATAAGTTCCTCTACCTGTCCCAGTTTATAACTGTCTGCCAGACAAAAGCGCTCTACCTTTGTTCGAAGAAGACTGTCCATGCAGGCACCGCAGTTCAATTTTTCACCTACGTCATAACATAAAGTACGTATATAAGTTCCTTTTGAGCAATGCACACGTACCTTAAATCGAGGCAGGTTCACCTCAAGCAAAGTTATCTCATAGAAATGTACCTTACGCGCTTTACGTTCCACTTCAATGCCTTCTCTTGCAAGTTCATACAGACGTTTACCATTGACTTTTAAAGCAGAATACATAGGCGGAATCTGCATCTGTTCTCCTTCAAAAGAAGCCAGTACACTGCGAATCTCATCTTCCGTAACATGTACTTCCTGCTGACTTAAGACTGTGCCTGTACTGTCCTGGGTGTCTGTGACAGTCCCTAAAAGAACCTCTGCCTCGTATATCTTACTTTTATCGGTAAGCATATCACACAGCTTGGTTGCTCTTCCAAGGCACACAGGAAGAACCCCCTGGGCATCCGGATCCAATGTTCCTGTATGTCCTATTTTTTTCTGATGCAATATACCTCGAAGCTTTGCTACTACATCATGGGAAGTAAACCCCTTCTCTTTGTATATATTAATTACTCCGTTAATCAAGTTTCTTCCCCTCATTTAACTGTTCTTCAATATATGGAGTCAGATTGTTAATTACATCATATACACTGCCCTGCATCGTGCATCCTGCTGCTTTCACATGGCCGCCTCCATTAAAGTATCCTGCGATTTTACTCACATCTACGATTCCATTAGAACGCATGCTCACCTTGAATTCATGATTTCCGCTCTCATAGAAAAAGATTGCCACTTCCACACCTTTGGTAATTCGCATCTGATTGACAATTCCGTCTAAATCTTTTGGCGTCACCTTATAAAAATCCATCTCTCTTGCATGGACTCCACCAACGATAACCCGACCATCCATCAACAAAATACTCTCAAGAATTGTTCTTCCTAAAATCTGATTCTGAACATAGGTCTTCTGATTAAAGGTAGTATCGATAATCCATGAAAATGGAATATCTTTATCCATTAATTTTCCTGCAATCTCCATGGTTCTTGATGAGGTGCAGGAAAATTGAAACATGCCGGTATCGTGTACAATTCCGGTATATAAAGCTTCTGCAGTATTTTTTGAAATTTTCTCATCCTCTAACAGTTCATAAATCACTTCACTGGCAGAACTAGATTCCGGCACCACATGATTAACCATGGCAAAGCCCAGGTTACTTACATGATGATCTATACATACCGTCTTTTTTGCCTGGCTATATACATCTGTAAGAATGCCAATCCTGTCACTGGAACTGGCATCACAGGTAATCAGAAGATCCGGTGAAAAATCTTGGGGACACTCACTGATAATTTCATCGGAACACTTAATAAACTGAAAGATATCCCTAATAGACTCCATATATACATGAACTTCAAGCTGTGGATAATTTTCTTTCAGGTAAAGATATAATCCCATACAGGATCCTACGCAGTCGCCATCCGGACGAACATGACCTGCGACAGCCACGGTTTTAATATCCGGAGTAATTATTTCTGCAATTTTTTTCATTTATTCATCATCCTCTTGATTTTCCACATGATTATGATTCAAAGAATCAATCATCTTTGACATAGTTACTCCATACTCAATAGATTCATCCAGAATAAACTGAATTAATGGAGTGTTTCTTAAATTGATACTTTTTGCTAACTGACGGCGGATGTATCCTTCCGCACTTTTAAGACCTGTGATGGTATCTGCTTTTTCCTGTTCATTACCCAGTACGCTGATATATGCCTTACAGGTTTTTAAATCCGGAGCCACTTCCACTGCGGTGACAGATGTCATCATGTGTATACGCGGATCCTTGATCCCATTACGGATAATTGTGCTTAACTCTCTCTGCACTTCTCCGTTAATTCTAGTATTTTTAATACTGTTTTTTCTCATTTATTCCTCCATACTACGAGCCGCATAAGCATGCAAGCATGCCCACCCGGCTCGTATCTCACGCTTTTGGCAGCATCTGCAAAACTATCTTGGAACTTCTACCATTATATAAGCTTCAACTTTATCATCTTCTTTTACATCATTAAAGTTTTCAAATACAAGACCACATTCGAATCCTGTTTTTACTTCCTTGACATCATCTTTAAAACGTTTCAGTGATGCTAAAGCACCTTCAAAGATCTGTTCTCCGTCACGAGTTACACGTACTGTACATCCTCTCTGGAAGATACCATCGGTGACATATCCACCGGCAATAGTACCTATTCCAGAAGCCTTGAATGTCTGACGAACTTCTGCATGGCCAATTACTTTTTCTTCATATACAGCGTCTAACATACCCTTCATAGCAGCTTCCACATCTTCGATTGCCTGATAAATAACTTTATACAGACGCAGGTCAACGCCTTCCTGCTCAGCAGTTGCCTTTGCTGTTGCATCCGGACGCACGTTGAATCCGATGATGATTGCATTGGATGCTGATGCCAGACTGACATCAGATTCGTTGATAGCACCAACACCACCATGAATAACTTTAACAACAACTTCTTCATTGGATAACTTCACAAGACTCTGTTTTACTGCTTCTACAGATCCCTGTACATCTGCCTTAACGATAATTGGCAGTTCTTTTAAGTTACCAGCCTGAATCTGGGTAAATAAATCATCCAGAGACATTCTTGCTTTTGTATCATCTAATAATTTACTCTTATTTTCAGAAACAAAGGTTGCAGCAAAATTCTTTGCTTCCTTATCATTCTCTGTAGCAACCAGAATCTCTCCTGCGTTTGGTACATCATTTAATCCGAGGATTTCAACCGGAGTAGAAGGACCTGCCTCTTTTACACGGCGTCCCTTATCGTCCATCATAGCACGTACTTTACCGGAGCATGCTCCACATGCGATGAAATCACCTACATGAAGGGTACCCTTCTGAACAAGGATTGTAGCAACCGGACCTTTTCCTTTATCCAGCTCAGCCTCTATTACCAGGCCTCTTGCTTTTCTCTTTGGATTAGCTTTTAATTCTGCAACTTCTGCGGTCAGAAGAATCATCTCTAAGAGTGAGTCAATTCCCTCATTCGTATGAGCAGATACCGGTACAAAGATTGTACTTCCGCCCCAGTCTTCCGGAATCAATTCATATTCTGACAATTCCTGTTTTACACGTTCTACATTAGCACTTGGCTTATCAATTTTATTGATAGCAACAATAATTTCTGTATCAGCAGCCTTCGCATGGTTGATAGCTTCAATCGTCTGAGGCATAACACCATCATCTGCTGCAACAACAAGAATTGCGATATCAGTCGCATTAGCTCCACGCATACGCATAGCAGTGAATGCTTCATGTCCTGGAGTATCTAAGAATGTAATTTTCTGATCATTACAACTTACTACATAAGCACCGATATGCTGTGTGATACCACCAGCCTCACGGTCAGTAACATGGGTATTACGGATAGCATCAAGCAGAGATGTTTTACCATGATCGACATGCCCCATAACACATACTACCGGAGGACGTGCAACAAGGTTTTCTTCATTTTCATCTTCTTCGTGAAGCAGTTCTGCAATTACGTCTACTTTTTCCTCTTCTTCAGCAATGATATCATAATCTAATGCAATTTCCTGTGCTTTTTCAAAATCGATCTCATGATTTACGGTAACCATGATACCTTCCAGGAATAATTTCTTAACAATAACTGCCGGCTGCATCTTCATCTTCTCTGCAAGCTCACGTATTGTCATCTTCTCTGGAAGTTTAATCTCTTTTACTACTTCTTTCTTTTCTTCAACCGGCTTTGGAGCTGGTTTCTGAAGAGCTTTTGGAAGATGCTGGTTTGGTCTTCTTCCACCGCCCTGATTTGGACGATTTCCCTGATTTGGACGATTTTGACCGAATACCTTGCGGTCTTCTTTCTTATGTTCCTTCTCCTTCTTACTGAAATCACGAGAAGGTTTTCTGCTGCTTGGAAGTTCTACTGCTGTTCCTAATGGTGATGCTGCACCATCTGTTCTGCGTGTATTTCTTCCTGCATTATTACGATCATTAGAATAACCACCAGTACGATTGCCGCCTTCGCCATTTGGTCTGTTTCCCTGATATCCACCAGTACGATTGCCCTGGTATCCACCGGTACGATTGCCGCCTTCACCGTTTGGTCTGTTTCCCTGATATCCCGGACGATTGCCCTGATATCCACCGGTACGATTGCCGCCTTCACCGTTTGGTCTGTTTCCCTGATATCCCGGACGATTTCCCTGGTATCCACCGGTACGATTACCGCCTTCACCGTTTGGTCTGTTTCCCTGATATCCCGGACGATTTCCCTGGTATCCACCGGTACGGTTTCCACCTTCACCGTTTGGTCTGTTTCCCTGATATCCCGGACGATTGCCCTGATATCCACCGGTACGGTTTCCACCTTCACCATTTGGTCTGTTCCCCTGATATCCACCAGTACGATTGCCCTGGTATCCACCGGTACGGTTTCCACCTTCACTGTTTGGACGATTGCCCTGATATCCACCGGTACGATTACCCTGATAATTATTATTACGATTTCCCTGATAATTGCTGTTGCGATTACCCTGGTTTTGCGGTCTATTGTCAGTCTGCGGACGATTCACTGGTGTACTTGCCACCTTCTTATCCGTTCCAGCTGCTGTACTTTGACCTGCAGGCACTGAAGAAATATTAGTTGCCGGTGCAACTGATGCTTTTACTTCTGCCTGTGCCGGTGCTTTTACCGCTGTCGCTTCTGCGTTTGTTTTTGCTTCTGCTTTCACTTCCGGTTTTACTTCTTTTTTTGCCTCAGCAGGTCTTGTATTAGCCTGTGGTCTTGGCTTTCTGTGATGTTCCGGTAAATCTCCACTTGCATTCTGTGAACGGAACACACGAATAATATTTTTCTTCTTTGGCTTTTCTGCCTGTTCACTCTTTGTCTCTGTTTTTACATCTTCTGTTTTCATAGTCTCTGCTTTTACTTCGCTCTTCTCTTCTCTCACGTTTCCCTTTCTCTTCCCAAATGCACCTCTTACCATGCCTGCATGCTCATCCTCTATAGCGCTCATGTGACTTTTGGCTTCAATGCCCTTTGCCTTTAAAAAATCTAATATTTCTTTATTTGATTTATCCAATTCTTTAGCTAATTCGTGTATTCTAAGTTTTGCCATTCTACTACCTCCGTTTACTGTCTGCTGGTTTCTATTTGTTTCGTAATGGCCTTTGCAAAGTTGTCATCGGTCACGGCTAAGGATGCTCTGAATTCTTTTCCCATAGCTGCACCCAGTTCTTCTTTGTTTCCATAGAAATAAATAGGAACCTGATAGTAAAGACACATATTACTAAACTTCTTTTTGGTATTCTCTGATGCCTGCTCTGAGACAATCACAATGGCAGCTTTACCGGTTTTCACAGCTTTCTCCGTAGAAAATTCTCCGCTTAAAACCTTACCTGCCTTCGTGGCTAATCCAAGCAGAGATAACACTTTATCATTTTTCAATATCCGCTATCTCCTTTTCTAAATAATCATATATTTCTTTTGGAATCGCCATTTTCAATGATTTCTCTAAACCCTTGTTCTTCTTGGCTGCCTGCAGGCACTGGGCTGTTGGGCACAGATACGCGCCACGGCCGTTTTTCTTACCGGTAGTATCCAGAATGACTTCTCCGGTGTCTGTCTTCAACACACGAATCATTTCTTTTTTGCTTTTCATTTCTCCACATCCGGTGCATTTCCTCAGTGGAACTTTTCTTGCTGTGTTCAAACGATCACTTCCTGACTTCTTTACTCTTCTAATGCATCCTCAGATTCTGTAACGATATCTTCAGCATCTACTTCTTCTGCATCATCGAAGCCATCGTCATATCCATCATCTTCATATTCTTCGTCTTCATATTCTTCATCATAATAATCATCGAAATCACCGGCTTCTCTTGCCTGAGTCTCACTCTTAATATCGATTTTATATCCAGTCAGTCTTGCGGCTAATCTGGCATTCTGGCCTTCTTTACCGATGGCCAGAGATAACTGATAATCCGGAACAACTACCGAAGCGGTCTTCTCATCCGGATCAGCCAATACATAAATAACTTTCGCCGGGCTCAAAGCATTTTCAATCAACAGTGCTGGATTTTCGTTCCAGTTTATGATATCTATCTTCTCACCGCGCAGTTCATCAACGATGGAATTAACTCTTGCCCCATTCATACCAACACATGCTCCAACCGGATCAACATCAGGATCATTGGACCATACCGCAATCTTAGTTCTTGAACCAGCCTCTCTTGCGATACTCTTAATCTCTACAGTTCCATCTTTTACTTCTGTCACTTCAGATTCAAACAGACGTTTTACTAATTCCGGATGAGTTCTGGAAACCAGAATCTTAGGTCCTTTAGTAGTATCTTTTACTTCCAGGACATAAAGTTTGATACGCTCTGTAGGTTTAAATACTTCGCCCTTTACCTGCTCATTTTCTCCGAGAATTGCATCGGCTTTACCCAGGTTGATGCTGACATTCTTTCCAAGATAGCGCTGTACCACACCGGTAACCACATCTTTTTCCTTCGCATAGTACTGATTATAAAGAATTTTTCTTTCTTCTTCACGGATTTTCTGAAGGATAACGTTCTTTGCATTCTGAGTTGCAATACGTCCAAATTCTTTAGATTTGATTTCGATATTGACGATATCTCCAAGATCATACTTGCTGTCAATCATCTTTGCATTGGCAAGGCTGATTTCCATTACATCATCTTCCACTTCTTCTACAACTGTTTTTTCAGCATACACACTGAAATCACAAGTTTCCGGATTGATATTAACCTTTACATTATCTGCTTTTCCGAAATGATTCTTGCAAGCCTGAATCAATGACTGTTCAATAGCTTCCAATAAAGTGTCTTTGCTGATATTTTTCTCTTTTTCCAGAATATCCAGCGCTTCTAATAATTCTGAGTTCATTTTTATCTATTCCTCCTTATGAATACACGGTTTAAAAATCAAATGCCAAACGAATAAGTGCAATATCGCTTTTCGAAAATGTCATAGTGCTTTCATCTTCCATCTGGATGGTCACACTATTATCATCATATGCAGTCAGAATACCGTAAAATTCCTTTTCCCGGTTAATTGCACGGTAAGTGCGTATTTCTAAATTCTTTCCCATACTGCGGACATAGTCTTTTTCTTTCTTAAGCGGTCTTCCAAGCCCCGGTGAACTAACTTCTAAAATATAAGATTCCTCAATAAAGTCATTTTCATCCAATTTTTCGCTCAAAGCATGGCTGACGTCCACACAATCGTTAATTGCAATGCCACCCTCTTTATCCACGTAAGCTCTTAGATACCAGTTTCCACCTTCTTTTACAAACTCAACATCCACCAGCTCAAATCCTCGTTCCTCGACAATCGGCTGCAGAAGTTCTTCGGTTTTTTGCTCATAACTAATCTTTTTGCTCATGCACTCTCCTTCAATACGAAACAAGAGTGGACTCGCGTCCACTCTCATGCTGTCTACTATTTAATTCTTTACAAGTATAGCACTTTCCCGTTTAAAAAGCAAGGTTTATTTTACTTTGTCCCCTTGCCGCTCATGATCTTTCTTAAGTTATCTCCAAGGATCATCAGATTATTGCCGAAAGGATTCACTGCTATTCCTTTCAGACTCTCATGCAGCTGTTTCATAACTCCGCCAAATTCCAGAATCAGTGCATCGTATTTATTCTCACGATTGTATTTTACAAATTCATGAATATCAGTAAATACAGGAAGATAAGTATCTCCCTCCTTATTTTTCAAAAACGGGATTCTTCTTAGTTTATCCTGTTCTTCTCTGCTTAATTTCAGCTGTTCTTCATCTAATTTAAACACTGGCATAAGCAAAGTACCTTTCAGAAGGTCAACTAATAGTTCTTCCTGCAGTTCTTTACATTTTTCCTGATCTCTGCTGTCTGCAGGTTTATGCATCTCCTGCATAAAGTACATGGTGGTAAGCTGTAATTCCGGATTGCTTACCAGTGCCGCACGATTTTTAATTTCTGATGGATCTGGTTTTCTGCAGATTTTATCAATCATAAGAATAATATGTTCATCATCAGAATTCACCAGAAGTGCATTGGCACCAAACGCAAACATATTGGAAAAGAATCCCAGATACTGTTCCTTTTTTACCTGCATAGCACGAAGCTTCACTCCTGCTTCCTGATATTTCGCTGACGCTTTTTTCATCTTTTCTTCTGTTGTATAGAGAAGCACTTCATCATCAAAAGTTTCTTCATCGCACACAACATATGGCATATTTGTAGGTGCAAAGAAAAGTATAAAGAAAGACTCGAGTCCTTTCACTTTTTCAATGGTAAGTGAGTAAAATAATTCTGCCTTTGTCTCGCTTTTTTTCTTTTCCTGCTCATCTGTCTCATCTTCCTGAAGCTTTAAAGCCTGCTGATATAGATAGTATGTCTCTTCCAGGGGTAATTCCTGATATACCTTTAACTGGAATTTATTATCCCGGATTAACTGATTCAATTGTTTTTCACGCTCTTTTGTCATATGATCCCCTTTGTCCTTGAATAGCAAGTTCTGATACCGGTTATATACGGACTTTTGTACCCTTGCCATCCCGTTTTGCTAATTTTAATTTGTTCAGACTCATTTCTTTATCTTTGTATGAAATATTGTATTCTGTCCGGTTTTCCAGCATATAAGCATGTTCCAGATAATCACCCTGTCCCAGACGTATTCCCCGTACACCGATAGCAGTCTTTTTCTTTTGAGGTACATCCGTCTTTAAGAATTTCAAGAAGTAGCCATCATGGCTTTGCAGTACCACATGTTCCATACAATCTGCAGCTGCAATTAGAATAACTTCATCCTCTTCGCTCAATTTCGTTGCCACAATCGTACGTTTGGAAGCTTCGAATTCATTTCCTTCCACCTGTTTAAGCATACCCTGTCTGGTTACAAACATCAACTGGCTTCCCATAAGGCTTGTCAGTCCAGTTACATAACAGATATTTTCTGTTGAGCTGTCATAATTGCATACATTATCAACCGGTACTCCCTTATCACGAAATCTTGACATTGGAAGATCAGACACCTTAATCGTGTGCATTCTTCCAATATTGGTAAATACACAGATTTTGTCCGTGTTCATACAAGTAAATATATGCTTGTACTCCTGATGCGCCGCTTCCTTATTTCTCTCATATATATTCTTATCTATGGTTTTGGCATAGCCAAAACGGTCCATAAGGAATACAACTTCCATCTCTTCTAGTTTCTTCTCTTCGTAGACAGCTTCTTCTGCATTCTCAATTTTAGTCTTACGCTTACGGGCATATTCCTTTTTGGTTGCATCCAAATCATCCATAATTACCTGAGCCATGGAATCATAATTATTTAAGATATCTTCGTAGCGATTAATATTTGCCACCGTAATATCATGTTCTGCCATAAGAGCTTCTACTTCCAGCCCAATCAGACGATATAGACGCATTTCCAGTATAGCGGTTGCCTGTCTTTCTGTAAAGCGTAAATTAGCTGCTGCCTTTTTACTCTTTTCTGATTTAAACTTGATGTCACTTACATCACCTTCTACCAGGCACGCTTTTACCTGTTTCTGATTCTTGCTTCCTCGAAGAATCTCTATAATCAGGTCAATGACATCACAGGCTTTAATGAGTCCTTCCTGAACCTCCCGCTTTTCAAGTTCTTTCTGAAGCAGTGTCTGATATTTTCTGGTAGCAACTTCAAACTGAAAATCGATATGATATTCTATAATCTGTTTTAAGCTTAATATCTCGGGTCTGGAATTTGCCACCGCAAGCATATTCACGCCAAAAGTATCTTCCAGTCTGGTCTTTTTGTAGAGCATATTGGTCAGATTCTCGACATCTGTTCCCTTGCGAAGTTCTAATACGATACGAATACCTTCCTTAGATGATTGGTTTGATATATCTGTGATATCAGAAGTTTTCTTTGTCTCAATCAGATTTACCACATCATTTAAGAACTTGCTGATTCCTGCTCCAATCATGGTATAAGGAATCTCTGTGATGACCAGATAAGTCTTACCATTTTTTCCAGTCTCATACTCCACTTTACCGCGGAGTTTAATCTTACCTGTTCCTGTTTCATAAATGGACAACAATTCATCTTTATTAACAACCAATCCTCCGGTTGGGAAATCCGGACCTTTGATGTACTTCATCAATCCTTTAACAGAGATAGTATTGTCCTTCATATATGCCTTTACAGCATCTATGACCTCAGCCAGATTGTGAGGAGGAATACTGGTTGCCATACCAACTGCGATACCATCCGCTCCATTGATAAGCAGATTCGGCACACGTACCGGCAATACCACAGGCTCCTTCTCCGTCTCATCAAAGTTGGGCTGAAAATCAACCACATCTTTATCCATATCACTTAAGTATACCTGTTGGGTGATTTTCTGGAGTCTGGCTTCCGTATAACGCATGGCTGCTGCCCCATCCCCTTCGATAGAACCGAAATTGCCGTGTCCATCCACCAGCGGCTGTCCCTTTTTAAATTCCTGAGACATCACTACCAGTGCATCATATATGGAGCTGTCACCATGAGGATGATATTTACCCATGGTATCACCTACAATACGGGCACATTTTCTATATGGGCGGTCATATCGGATACCCAGTTCATACATATCATATAAGGTTCGACGCTGAACCGGTTTTAATCCGTCGCGAACATCCGGCAATGCTCTTGCCACGATAACACTCATAGCATAATCAATATAGGATTTCTGCATCACTTCAGAATATTCGGTTCGGATAATCTGTTCTTCTACTGCTTTCTTTGCCATTATTCTCTTCTCCTGTATTCTTTAGATATCAAGTTCTGCATCCTGAGCATGTTCATAGATGAATGCCTTACGAGGCGGAACATCTGTACCCATAAGTACTTCGGTAATATCCGATGCCATACGCGCATCTTCTATCTCCACCTGTTTTAAAATTCTGGTTTCCGGATTTAAAGTAGTCTCCCAAAGCTGCTGCGCATCCATCTCACCAAGGCCTTTATATCTTTGCAGAGTAAAGGAACCCCTGTGGGTTTTTCGATATTTCTCCAGTGCCTTGTCATCATACAGATACTCTTCTTCACCTTTAGACGGCATTACCTTATAAAGAGGAGGCATGGCAATATATACATGTCCTTCGTAGATAAGTTCCGGCATAAAGCGATAAAAAAGGGTCAGAAGCAGTGTGGAAATATGTGCTCCATCCACATCCGCATCCGCCATAATGACTATTTTATTATATCGAAGTTTCGTGATGTCAAAATCATTTCCATAACCTTCTGAGAAACCACAGCCAAAAGCATTAATCATAGTCTTAATCTCGGCATTGGCAAGAACCTTATCTATGGTGGCTTTCTCTACATTCAATATCTTACCCCTGATAGGCAAAATTGCCTGAAAACTCCGGTCTCTGGCAGTTTTTGCCGAACCGCCTGCGGAATCTCCCTCTACGATAAATATCTCACATATAGAGCCATCCTTTTTCTCACAGTTTGCAAGCTTTCCATTGGAATCAAAGGAATACTTTTGTCTGGTCAGCAGATTTGTCTTCGCACGTTCCTCTGTTTTACGAATCTTTGCTGATTTTTCCGCACAGCCTAAGACATTTTTTAAAGTTTCCAGATTACGGTCAAAATAATATACCACCTGCTCATTTACCACTTTGCCGGTGGCCTTGGCAGCATCCTGGTTGTCCAGCTTCGTCTTTGTCTGACCTTCAAAACGAGGCGCCGGATGCTTAATGGATACAATAGCTGTCATACCATTTCGAATATCTGCTCCGGTGAAATTCGCATCTTTTTCTTTTAGGACTCCGATCTCACGTGCGTAATTATTCATCACAGTAGTAAACATAGTCTTAAACCCTGTCAGATGTGTGCCTCCCTCAGAGTTATATATGTTATTGCAGAATCCAAGCACATTCTCCCTGAATTCATTGGTATACTGAAATGCCACTTCTACAGTAATCCCATCGGCCTCGCCTGAAAAATATACCGGCTCATGAATTACTTCTGTTTTCTTATTTAACTCCTTGACAAACCCAATGATTCCATCCGGTTCATAATACTCAATACTTTCCTTTACTTCATCCCTCAAATCTTCAAATAGAATGTGTAGTTTCGGATTCAGATAAGCGGTCTCATGAAGTCTGCTCTTTACTTCTGCTGCTGCAAACCGGGTCTTTTCAAAAATTTCCGGATCAGGCAGGAAATTTACACACGTACCTGTGTTTTTACATTTTCCGATAACCGGAAGCAATCCATCCACCAGTTCCATCTTCGGGATTCCCTGCTCATAATAATCGTGATGAATCTGTCCGCCTATTCTAATCTTTATATCCAGATAGGTGGACAAGGCATTGACCACCGAAGAGCCCACCCCATGGAGCCCTCCGCTGGTCTTATATACTGAATCATCAAATTTTCCGCCGGCATGAAGTGTGGTAAATACCAAACGTTCTGCCGGTACTCCCTTCGCATGCATATCGACCGGGATACCACGGCCGTTATCATCTACTGTACAGGAACCATCTTTTTCCAAGGTTACATGAATAAAATCACAGTAACCTGCCAGATGTTCATCCACTGCATTATCCACGATTTCATAAATCAAATGGTTGAGTCCCTTCCTCGAGACACTTCCGATATACATTCCCGGTCTTTTACGAACCGCCTCCAGTCCCTCCAATACAGAGATATTCTCTGCACTATAAGTACTTTTCTTAGTCATAGATAGTTAACCTTCCTTATTATTCTGTAGTTCCAGTCATGATGGTATTGCCGTTATCATCATATATAGAATAACCCTTCCTGCATACTTTTTTCGCATTATCCAGGACATAATAAGCTCCAATCTGTGTCTCAGGCTTATCCAATGACTGACGTACGTGGTAGTATCCTTTATAATCAGGTGATACTGTTGTATGCTTTGCACTGCTGCTTTTCGCTGTATTTGCAGATGTTTCTTTCACATCAAATCTGGTCAGATCAAAACGCTGGATGATATTACAGATTTTGTCTACATATCTGCTGTCTGTTGCATAGCCGCCTGACTTAATAATCTGAATAGCTCTAGTGTAATCAGTTTCACCTTTTAATCCTTCATAACGAAGACCATTATCATCGGTTGCCCCCAGAAGGTAAGCAGAATGATCTGCTACCGAATCTTCCATGCAGGCATACTTACGAAATGCAGCTGTAATAACAACATCCTGTCCATTATATTCTTCGTGGGTGTTCTTCGTATAAGAACTTACGCCGTCCCACACACTATCGGCCCAGGTATTTCCGGAAAGCACAACCTTCATACCAAAACAGTTGTTTGCTTCCACAGCAAGGTCCGTAGACATATATCCAGACTCTAAGATACACTGTGCTGCACTGACACTGGCAAGAATCCCGGATGTCTGATAATCTTCCTGACACACCTCACCGATTATTTCCACGCGTTCTTCCTCACTTAAAGCAGTAAAAGCCGCCACCTGAGTATCTCCAGTCTGTTCCTCTGCTGTCTGGGTATTTGTGGTCCGGTTGTCTGCCGTCTGCGTTCCTGCTGCAAAAGCCGGTGACACCTGCAGACATACACCTACACAGATTCCAGTTAAACCCTTTGCGTACCATTTCCATTTTTTATTCATACTGCTACCTCATATTCTTTTAGAATTGTATTCCCTCATGATTTGAAATCCCATATGACATTTTCGAAGTCATCAATCGAACTCGCGTTCTTATAAATTACAGTATAACACTAATTACCCTCATAAGACAAATATTTTCTTTTTACATTATACAAATTTCTCAAATATTATATTACAGGAAATTTTCTTATAACTTCAATGCAGGCACACTACCTGTATTGGCTGCTTGTTTTTACTGTTGTTTTCTATACAGCAAAAAATCCCGAATATAAAATTCGGGATTTTAGCAGTCCGTAGGGGAATCGAACCCCTGTTTCCGCCGTGAGAGGGCGGCGTCTTAACCGCTTGACCAACGGACCGTGCTTGATTATAATACAACACTTTATTTCAAAAAGCAAGCACTTTTTTAATTTATTTTAATTTTTATGAGAATCATGTACTTTTCATGTTATTTGAAACTATTCGAACAATCTGGTATTTGTGGTAACATACTCC
The DNA here is from genome assembly GCA_028696165.1 of Lachnospiraceae bacterium. Classification (GTDB taxonomy): domain Bacteria; phylum Bacillota; class Clostridia; order Lachnospirales; family Lachnospiraceae; genus JAQVHQ01. The sequence goes on from JAQVHQ010000001.1 coordinate 42,014, forward strand.
ACACCGTAATCATAAATCAATTCCAGTGCTCTGCTCTTATCATCGATTGTCCAGGCAGCCACATGAATGCCTTTATCTTTATATTTCTTAACAGTCTCAGGTGTGAGTGCCCCATCGATTGCACTAATGTTCGCATTATTGGCGATACACCATTCCAAATTGGCATCATCCATAGCTCCTGTGAGCAACTGAATAGATAAATCCGGATAGAGACTTCTAAGCAGCTCCAGATTTTCTTTTAGAAACGATATCACATAAGCTCGTTTTGTGAGTCCATGTGCTTCTACCATCCCCATAATCTCTGTAAGCTGTTCCTGGGTACAGTCCATTTTTAACTCAATCACCGGGTGAAGACTTGGAAAATCTTCCACAATGCTTAAATATTCATCCAGAGAAAGCATGGTCACATCAGAAAAGGTCTCTATTCCACCCTCTGCTAATCTATGGGCCTGTGCTTCTGCCATGGTAATGTCTGTCACATTCTCATTTACTCCAAATACCCTCTGAAGAGACTGGTCATGTAAAATCGCATACTGACCATCTGCTGTAATCCATACATCACACTCTACTCCCCAGAACCCATTCAGTCCTGCCCATTGGAAGGCATCTCTGGTATTCTCTGGCTGATTAGAGCTTAATCCTCTGTGAGCAATAAACTTCGCATCTCCCAGGAAAAGGTCCTGGGTCTTGCCATCTGCTCCTATATCTTTGCCATCTACTACTGTATTTGCCTCTCTGGCGCCTCCTGCTCCCACATAACTTGCTCCAATCCATGTGGATTTTGCCATGGTTCCATCTTCATAGAAGTAAAACCAGCGTCCGTCCAGATTCTTCCACCCGGTTACCGGTTCCTGACTCTCCTGCAGATAGCACCACTTATCTTCTACTTTCTCCCAATGTTCCGCAAACACATACTGTCTGCCAAGAGTAAGCATCACACACGCCCCTATAACACTCATCAGCAGCTTTACATACTTCTTCATATATAGTTCTCCGCTCGTATCATCTCTTAATTCACTTTTTTATCTCGTCTATCTTATCATTTTCTTATTATTTTAACAACTGCTGTTTTTGTCCTGGCTATCTACACTTCTTTCATATTATATTTTCTTATCTGTCATCATTTCAATGGCTGTCTTTTCATTTTTTTATCTGTCCTATCAATTATTCATTGCATCACAGTGTTCAAAAGTTTATACTTAACTTCATAATCCGCTTTACTGTATTCAAATAACACCACGGAGGAACTTATGGAAAAGTTTATAGATTTACATGTACATTCTAACTGCTCGGACGGCACTTATTCCCCCACCGAATTAGTCAGATACGCAAAAGAAAAAGGTCTGTCAGCCTTTGCCCTGACAGACCATGACACTACCGAAGGAATTGCAGAAGCACTGTCTGCTGCCCGTGAATATGATATGGAACTTATACCCGGCATTGAATTATCTACCAACTACGAAGGCCGTGACATCCACATGCTCGGATTGGGCATTGATACCAATAACATGGATTTCCAAAAGAAACTTCTGGCATTTCAGGATTCCAGAGATATCCGTAACCAGAAAATCATTGAACGCTTAAGAGAATACGGCATTGACATTTCTCATGAAAAGATGCTGAAAGAATTTCGCGATGGTGTGTGGACCAGAGCCCATTTTGGTCGTTATCTCCTCGACCATGGCTATGTCAAAGATATGAATGACGCATTCAATAAATACATTGGAGATAAGGCACCCTGTTTTGTTCCTCGAGAGAAAGTGACACCATTCCAGGCAGTCTCCCTGATTCATGAAGGAGGCGGATATGCCGTGCTGGCACACCCGCTGCTCTATCATTTCAAATCCGGTGGATTGGAAAAACTTGTAAATCAATTATGTGAATTTGGATTAGATGGACTAGAAGCTATCTATTCCACCAACCGGTTCAGTGATGACAGCAATATGAAGCTGCTGGCAAAGCGACATAGTTTAAAGATCACAGGTGGTTCGGACTTTCACGGTTCCAACAAGCCCTTTATTGACTTAGGAAGCGGTCGTGGAAATCTAAAAATCCCCTATGAATTATGGTTGCTTCTCACCCAGGATCCACCGCACTGGACCACTGAATAAAATCTTACCACACTAGACATGACTGTTTAATATACCCTCTTATCAGCTTGTCATTCCAATGGCTCGGCGGGAGTAAACACTCTGCTGTTTCCCGCTTCAGCTGTCTTTTTCACTCTTTCCTGCGCCTCCTTGCAGAAATAATCCTGCGCACACAGAAGTACTTTTCCTCTCTTGTCAATCTTTTCATAGGTTCCACCCGGCTGCAGAATATGTGCTTTTAATGTATCCTGCATCTGAATATCCAGAATATGTATTACTTCCTGTTTTAATTTTTCATTCTCTACAGGGAATACAATCTCCACCCTCTTGTCCAGATTACGCGGCATCCAGTCAGCGCTGCCCATATAGACCTCTTCTTTTCCATTACTGTAAAAATAAAAGATTCTCGCATGCTCTAAGAAATTTCCCACAATAGAACGCACGGTAATATTCTCACTTATCCCCGGTATTCCCACTTTCAAAGAACAGATTCCCCTGATAATCAGGTCTATCTTTACTCCTGCTGCTGATGCACTGTATAAGGCAGCGATGATAACCGGGTCACACAGGGAATTCATCTTAGCGATAATATGCGCTTTCTGTCCTTTCTTTGCATGTTCTTCTTCCATTTTGATCAGATGCAGAAAGTAATCCTTCATCCAGATTGGAGCAACTATGAGTTTGTTCCAATGATCTGGCTCCGAATATCCCGACAACATATTAAAGACGGCCGTAGCGTCTTCCCCTATACGTGCATCACAAGTCAAGAGACCTGTATCCGTATATAGTTTTGCCGTAGAATCATTATAATTACCGGTACCCAGATGTACATACCTTCGAATACCCTCTTCTTCTCTGCGAACCACCAGGGTGATTTTACTGTGAGTCTTTAATCCCAACAGCCCATAGATAACATGGCATCCCGCTTTTTCCAGCATTTTTGCCCATACGATATTATTCTCTTCATCAAATCGTGCTTTCAATTCCACAAGTACCGTAACCTGTTTCCCATTTTCTGCCGCCTGTGCAAGGGCTGCAATGATAGGTGAATCACCACTTACCCGATACAGTGTCTGCTTAATCGCCAATACATCCGGATCTTTCGCCGCCTGTTTTACAAAGGAAACTACGGGTTCAAAGCTGGTATAAGGATGATGCAGCAACACATCCTGTCTTCGAATCTGAGTGAAGATATCTTCACCGGTCTGCAGCGCCGGTACTGGTGCCGGGATATATTTTGGTGTTTTATATTCATCAAATCCTTCCATGCCATACATCTTCATCAGGAAGGTCAAATCCAGCGGACCATTGATTTTAAATATATCCTCATCTTTGATGGCAAACTCTTCTTTTAAGATTTTCAGAAGACGTTTATCAATCTTTTCATCCACTTCCAAACGGATGACCTCACCCCATTGGCGCATCTTCAGCTGTTTTTGTATTTCTTTCAGTAAATCTTCAGCCTCATCTTCGTCAATGCTAAGATCTGCATTTCTCATAATTCGATAGGGATATGCACAGACAACATCATAACTCAAAAACAGCCGTTCAATATTTCTTTCTATGATTTCTTCTAACAGAATGACAACCTTTTTTCCTTCCCGGTCTGGGAGACGGACAATACGCGGCAGTACAGAAGGTACCTGAACTGTGGCAAATTCCAATGTCTTTTTACCTTTCCTGCCCTCTTCTCTTCGAATCAGCCCCCTGGTATGCTCCCCATCTGTATTCTCCTTTTTGCTGATTAAAGCACCTATATTTAAGGTCTTATTTCGAATCAGTGGAAATGGTCTTGCCGAATCCATCGCCATAGGTGTCAGAACCGGATATATATTTTCCTCGAAATAGCGATCAATAAACTGGCTTTGATCCACATCTAAATGCTCATGTTTGGTCACCACATGCAGACCAATCTTCTCCAGCGAAGGAATCAGCGAACGGTTATATGTCGTATACTGTCCCTGCACCAATTCCTGGGTTCTGGTGCTGAGCTGTCTAAGCTGCTCCTTTGGTGTCAGTCCTGCTATATCAGGCTTCGTATATCCTGCATGAACCTGATCCTTTAAAGACGCTACGCGAATCATAAAAAACTCATCCAGGTTTGATGAAGTGATACTTAAAAATTTCAGGCGTTCAAAAAGAGGAATCGTTTTATCCCGTGCTTCCTCCAGAATTCGTTCGTCAAAGCTTAACCAGCTAAGTTCCCGGTTTCTATAATATTCTGTACTTTTATAATCATCCATATTTTTCACACTCCCCTACAGTTTTTTTCGAATCTTTACAATCGGACGAATACTATATACCTCCTGGAAGAAATCTTCCTTGTCGCCCAAAAGTCCCCTCTCCAATGTATAATCTCTATCTGTATCCACAGTTAAAATCAATTCTTTTTCCCTAAGAGAAGTCTTTACCTTTTCTACTTTCTGCAGATGACTGCGGTCCATGGCATTGGCCATGCGAAGTATCGCTGTGAGTTTTGCAACTACCAGATACTGTTCTCTGGTTAAAGGAGTACTCCTGGATAATTCCACATAATATTCAAAAGGATTATTATTAAAATAAACCACGTAGGCAATCATCTCCCGCTCCATATGAGATAGTCCAATAATCTCCGTCGCCTGGATAATTCGTGCAGAGCTTTCTGATACAAAGTTCTGACTAATATACTTACCGCAGTCATGAAGTAAGATTGCAATACGAAGCAGAAGCCTCTCCCGCTTCCCCATTCCGTGAACCTTTCTCATACCATCATAGATTGCAGTTGCTATCATATCCACATTCTGCACATGAGGACGACTGCTGGAATACCGCTTACCGATGTTCTTTGCAGCCATAAATATGTCATTTTCAAAATCATGTGTTCTCTTGATGAATTTATTCTTTTCTGCATATTCATATGCCAGCCCATCCACCAGCTGTACCCCCGGTGTCCAAATCGTCTCTGCCCCCAATTCTTCTATCAGACGCCGGTATAATACTGCAGACGGAATAAGCAGGGACGCATATTCCAGTGGGATACCCATATCTGCTGCAAGTTCCAGTGGAGAACGACGGGTGATTTTCTCGTACCATTTGATAAAGTCTTTATACTCCATGATGTTGCTGTTTGGATTTCCACCTTTTGCAATCACATCTGCAAAATAATCACCCACCAGAATTACATTCTTAATGACTCTGTCTTTTACATGCATCCGCTTAAAGTTACCGATTTCATTCTGAATCAATTCCTGCACCAGCTGTTCATAATGGGTCGTCTCCCTCTCCAGACAGGATAATTTCTCACGTATACGCAGATTACCCAACCGGATATTCTGAGTGGTAACAAGTGCATCCTTATCAAACAGCGAAATCTGCAGGCTGCCGCCTCCCACGTCCACAATGGCAGTACCTTTTTCGATACTCTTCAGGAATTCTGTTTCCTTAGAAGCGATAGACTTATATCCCAGATATCTTTGTTCTGAGTTGCTCAGAATATCTACCTTCAATCCGGTCTGCTGATAGATATGCTCCAGCAAAATCACTTGATTGCGCACTTCTCTTACTGCACTGGTGGCGCAGGCACGATAATCCGTCACCTGATACTCCTTCATAATCTCTGTAAAATCCTTTAATACTCTGCACAATTCATCTACCAGACTCTGCCCTATTTTTCCTGTGGCGAATGCATCTTTACCCAATTCCAACTTCTGACAGACCTGATTGATACTTCTTATGCCAAAATTCTTTGACATTTCAAAGATTTCCATAGTCACATTATAGGATCCAATATCTATTGCCGCAAATGTGGTAATTGCCATATAATCACCTTCTTTTTCTTTTCTGCTTTTTTCTTATTTTACTATGAAAAATGGGTAAATACCAGTGTTTTCCGGCATTTACCCATTTTATTTCGTATTTTCAGATTATTTGTTGTTAATTCAATATATACACTGACGTTCTTTATTTTGCTACGCCTAAAAGGTGGTCTATAAACTGCTGTGCAGTTCTTCCAGACAAGCCTCCATGAGCCAGTTCCCATTTATTAGCCTCTAAGAGCAGGTCTTCTTGTGACATGTTAAGCTGATTTTTCTCAGCCAGCACTTTGACTATATTCTGGAATTCTTTTTTGCTCGGTGATGAGAAGAATATGGTAACACCAAAACGTGCAACAAGAGATAATTTTTCCTGAACAGTATCGGATGCATGAAGCTGGTCTCTTCTTCCCTCTTTGTCTGCAAATTCTTCTTTAATCAGATGACGACGGTTAGAAGTTGCATATATTAAGATATTGTTTGGTTTCTTCTCCAGTCCGCCTTCGATGACAGCCTTTAAGTATTTATACTCAATTTCAAACTCTTCAAAGGACAAATCATCCATATAGATGATGAACTTGTAATTACGATTTTTAATCTGGGTAATCACGTCATTTAAATCCTGGAATTGATGTTTGTATACTTCTATGATACGAAGTCCCTGATCATAATACTGATTTAAAATTGCTTTGATACTGGAAGACTTACCGGTTCCTGCATCACCAAATAACAGACAGTTGTTCGCTTTTCTTCCTTCTACAAAAGCCTCTGTATTCTCAATTAATTTCTTCTTGGCAATCTCATATCCTACCAAATCATCTAAGTGCACGTGAGCGATATTGGTAATCGGAGTAATTTCCACATGATCCTGCTCATCGTGTCCCACACGAAAAGCTTTGTGAAGTCCTAATTTCCCCACGCCAAATTCCTTATAGAAATAAACCATGTCATCCATAAATTCCTGCACATCAACGGCATTATGCAGTCTCTCACTTAAGCTGCAGATACGGTCACGAATACGTTTATTAAATAATTTGCTTCCCTCATTAATATTCTGATAACTGCCGATAATCTCACAAGCTTTTGTACCCAGAGCCGAATCCAGCCGATTCAAATCAAATTCATACAGTTCTCTGAAAATAGTGAAATCATGTCTGGCAAATTCATTAATACTGCCCTGTACCGGTCCAACGATCTCACAGGCGGTACTAAAAGCATTTTCATTATTTACCAGCAAAAAAGTCAGATAATTATGCCACAAGTTTCCGGCAAATCCATAGCTTCCTGCCATCTCCACAAGCTCATGAACGCAAGCGAACAAGACACTTCTTCCCACCTCTTCGTCCAGATTTTCATTCTGACACAGCTGCATTAATTCTTCCATCCGATAAAGTACATCTTCCTGCTCAGGGAAACGGTATAAGATACATTCCTTAGTTTTTAACATAATAGCTCCTCTCTAGTAATTACCAAACACACGCAGAGATGATGTCTCTGCTGCCAGACCACGAAGGGCATTCTTCACAGCACTGTCATTTAAACTTCCCTCAAAATCCACAAAGAACCGGTATTCCCAGCTTCGCTCATAGATAGGACGTGATTCGATCTTCGTCATATTCAGATTGTTGTATATAAAATGTGACAAGATATTATACAGACTTCCGCTTTCATGAGGGATTTCAAAACACACGCTTATTTTTCTTGCCTTTGATGTAAATATCTTATCCTCAGACACTACGATAAACCGTGTAGAATTATAATCATTATAATATGGGTGTTCTTCCAATATCTTTAAGCCATAGGCTTCTGCTGCATAACGGCTTGACAAAGCTGCTTTCGTCTTATCTTTGCCATCGGCTACCATCTTGGCTGCCACAGCAGTATTGCCACACTCCACAGTTTTCCACGACTCATGCTCACTTAAGAAAGGTTTGCACTGCATCAGTGCCTGCGGATGCGACTGCACCATCTCAATGTCTGATAATTCTGCTTCGGGCAGACCCACCAGTACATGCTGACACTTTACAAGCTGTTCTCCTACTATATAGTGATCGTACTCTTCTAACAGGTCATAATTTTCATACACACTGCCTGCGGTGGAATTCTCTATCGGCAGTACTGCATAATCAGCCTGTCCGGAGCTTACCATCTCCATGGCATCTTTCCAGTTTACCACATGGAATGCTTTGACATTCTTTCCAAAGAACGCGATCGTTGCCTCGTGACTATACGCACCTTCAATTCCCTGATATACCACCCGGGCATTCTCTGTATCTATGTGGTCCACCAGACGAAAACGTGTCTTCTCCTCATATCCATTCTCTGTCAACATCTGATACTGCAGTTTCCTGCTCATAGCCATTATCTGCTGAAACAGTTCCTGTATCCCATGGGCATTAAACTCGCTTGAGGATTTTTCTCGCAAAACTTTCAGTTTTTCCTGCTCTCGCTTTTTATCAAATACCGGTTTGCCGGTCTCGATTTTAAATGCAGCAACTTCTTTTGATATATCCATGCGCCGTTCAAACAGCTGCAGAATCTGACTGTCTATGTCATCAATCTGGTCTCTTAATTCCAGTAAATCTATCATCTTTTTGCTCCTTATATTATCATTTTACTTTTTCTGATTTTCCAGACACTGTACCATCTGTCCTAAGAAAGAAAGCGAACCGAAAGCTACGATTACATCATCCTCTCCGGCGTGGCTTTTGGCCAATTCAACAGCTTTTCCGATATCACCTGCACAAATTACGCACTCATGATAAGATCTCGCTGCCTCTGCTAATTCTTCTGCAGGCAGTGCCCTTACATTATCCGGAGTTTCTATTGTTATAATCTCCTGAGCAAGCGGTGCTGTTGTCTCTAATACCTGTGTATATTCCTTATCACGAAAGACACCCATAATATAGATTTTTTTCTTTCCCGGAAAATACTTCTCCAGTGACGTGGCAAGCTGCTTTGCTCCATCCGGATTATGTGCTCCATCTATGATAAAATATGGATTTTTTTCCACAATCGTAAAACGCCCATCCCACTTTGCCTTCTTTAAACCTGTTTTTATTACAGTTTCCGTAATCTTCGGGTACTCCTCCATCAAAGCATAGGCTGCCTCTATGGCCAGTGCCGCATTTTCAATCTGATAACTTCCAATCAGAGAAGTCTCATAGCTGTCCTTGCGAAGTCCGCCTAATTCCCTTCTCTCTTTCCATTCTTTAGGGCTTGCAGGATACAAAAAGCCATTTCCTGTCACATCCTCTTTCCAGACCTTTAACTGATGAAAATCCACGCCCTTATAAATGCATTGTTCTTCTTTCGCCTTATTGATGATGCACGCCTCTACTTCAGGCGCCTGTCTGCCATAAACTACTTTACAGCCTTTTTTTATAATACCGCATTTTACCTGAGCGATGGCTTCCAGCGTATCGCCTAAGAACCCCACATGGTCTCTGCTGATTGCCGCAATTACAGCCACCATCGTATTCGTCACAATATTAGTCGCATCTGTAGCTCCGCCCATACCGCATTCTAAAACTACGATATCACATTTTTTCATAGCAAAATATACAAATCCCACCATAGTCTCAATCTCGAAAGGTGTGGGATGAGGCAGTCCTTCTGATGTCATCTCTCCAATTACCTCAGCAACTGCTCCCATACACTCTGCAAAGTCTTCTCTGGAAATGTATTCTCCATTCACCTGCAGACGTTCTCTATATGCAAAAATTGTAGGCGATATATATCTGCCCACCTTATACCCAGCTTCCTTAATTATCGTGGATACATACGCAAGTACAGAGCCTTTCCCATTCGTTCCGGCAATGTGAACGAATTTCAGCTTCTGTTCCGGATGGCCTAATCTTTTGGCCATCTCCTGCATATTACCAAGTCCTAAGACACTGCCGTAACTTTCCGCATCTTTTATAAATGCTCTTGCTTCTTCATAATTCATCCTTTGAAACCTTCATTTTCTATATACTTCAAATCAATTCTCTATTAACATAGCATTTTTCATTATAGTACAGGATGACGCATTTTTCAAACAAAATGCCAAAATATTGTATAAACCTGACTTTTTTTCATCAAACTATATCTGAAGTCTGTTTAGCCGAATATCTATAGGAGGAATTTCTTATGATAAAACGAAATTATTTAATATGCGGAAGCCTGGGATGGTGTCTGGAAATTTTCTGGAGTGGTCTGCATTCTTTTGCAATAAAAGACTATCATCTTATGGGGCAGTCCTCGTTATGGATGTTTCCCATCTATGGTATGGGAGCTTTTATCGGGCCTATATCAAGGCGCATGTGTCATTATCCTTTTTATATCCGCGGTTTATTATATACCGAGGCTATCTTTTTGATCGAATATCTCACCGGAAGCATCCTTACCTATTTTTCCGTCTGTCCATGGGACTACAGCCAGGCAGCACTAAACTACAAAGGCCTGATTCGTCTGGACTATGCACCCCTTTGGTTTATCACAGGACTGCTGTTTGAAAAAATAATGTGCCGTTCGTCTTGAATTTCATGTAAATTTATTATATGATGATTGGTAAAGTAAATGAATAACACACTAAGGAGGATACGAATGAGACATATAATGAGTCCATTGGATTTCAGTACCGATGAGTTGGAAAAGCTCATGGATCTGGCCAATGATATTGAATCAAATCCTGATAAATACGCCCATGTTTGTGAGGGAAAACGCTTAGCTACACTATTCTATGAGCCAAGTACAAGAACACGTTTAAGCTTTGAGGCAGCCATGATGGCATTAGGTGGAAAGGTGCTTGGATTCTCTGATTCCACTTCCTGCTCCGCAACCAAAGGTGAAAGTGTTGCAGACACCATTCGCACCGTATCCTGCTATGCACATATCGCTGCTATCCGCCATCCCAAAGAAGGAGCAGCTCTAGTAGCTTCTATGGCTTCTAAGATTCCTGTCATGAATGCAGGTGATGGTGGTCATCAGCATCCTACACAGACACTGACCGATCTTTTGACTATCCGTTCTTTAAAAGGACGTCTGAACAATCTGACCATCGGTCTGTGCGGTGATTTAAAATTCGGCCGTACCGTTCACTCCCTTATTGAAGCATTGGTTCGATATACCGGCATCAAGTTCATCCTGATTTCTCCGGAAGAGCTTCGTATTCCCGGTTATATCCGAGATGATGTTCTTGATAAGACGAAGACACCATTTGAAGAAGTTACCCGTTTAGAGGATGCTCTTCCTCAACTGGATTTACTCTACATGACCCGTGTTCAGAAGGAACGTTTCTTCAACGAAGAAGATTACGTCCGCATGAAAGATTTCTACATACTGGATAAAGAAAAAATGAAACTGGCTGGACCGGACATGCTGGTTATGCATCCGCTGCCTCGTGTAAATGAGATTTCCGTGGAAGTAGACTCCGATCCCCGTGCTGTATACTTCAAACAGGTTCAATATGGAATGTATGTACGTATGGCACTAATCATGACCTTATTGGAATTGGAGGTATAGGATATGTTAAATGTTGGAAGAATTAATGAAGGTTTTGTACTTGACCATGTAAAAGCCGGTAAGAGCATGACAATCTATCATGACCTGGGACTGGATAAACTGGACTGTACTGTAGCAATCATCAAGAACGCTAAAAGCAATAAGATGGGAAAGAAAGACATTCTTAAGGTAGAATGCCCTATTGATAATCTGGATTTAAATATTCTCGGATTTATTGATCATACCATTACCGTGAATATTATCAAGGATGGAGAAATCGTAGAAAAGAAAGATCTTCATCTGCCAAAGCAGATTGTAAATGTCATCCGCTGCAAGAATCCTCGCTGTATCACTTCGGTTGAACAGGGATTAGATCAGATCTTTGTACTTTCCGATGAAGAAAAGGAAGTATACCGCTGTAAATACTGTGAAGAGAAGTATCGCGGAAGCAAACGATAATTTTAATTTGATTTGAACCGGGTGGTGTGGTATAATGGCTTCCGGAGTAGAATATATGATCGCGGCTGACAATGCCGAAAGGCGTCAGGTGAGGAAAGTCCGGGCTTCGCAGGGCAGGATGCCGGATAACGTCCGGTGGAGGAGACTCTAAGGAAAGTGCAACAGAAATATACCGCCAGTCTGACTGGTAAGGGTGGAATGGCAGTGTAAGAGACTACCGCCTCACTGGTAACAGGGAGGGCATATGTAAACCCCATTCGAAGCAAGACCGAATAAAAGCAATGCAGTTGCCCGCTGCCATACGCTTTAGGTGGGTCGCTTGAGCCTGTTGGCAACAGCAGGTCTAGATAGATGATCATACACGACATAACCCGGCTTATCGTTCTGCTCCACCTTTATAAAGACAAAATATGAACAAGATAAAAAAATCCCCATAAGATAATATCATTTTTATTATCTTATGGGGATTCTTTAGCTTCTATTCCAGACTATACGTCGAAACATCCACCGCCAATAAATTCTCTCAAAAATGAATTATGTGGAACATCCTCGCTTGGTACGCCTACAAAATAATCTAAAAATTTCAATAATCTCTTTGCTTCTTTATATTCCGGTTCACTCTCCTGAATCTGGAAAAGGACTGGTTCTGCATAAGATTTTAAGATAGAAAGCTCATAGATTAATGCGGAGTTAAACATCACATCCGCACTCTCCTGATAAGGGAAGATATTCTCTTCCTCTCCTCTTCTTACAGAATACCACATATGAATGGTATCCTTTGCCGAAGTTCCACGGGTGCGGTTGTCGCGAACCATTCGGCGGATAAGCCGTCCATCTGTGGTTGGTATACGGTTATGCTCGTCAATGTTCAGCTGTGTCACTGCACTGATATAGATTTTAAATTTGCTTTCCTTAGGAAGTGTATAGCTTAATTTATCATTAAGACAATGAATCCCTTCTATAACCAGAATATCATCCTGACCAAGCTGCAGGTAGTTTCCTTTGTATTCGCGCTTTCCTGTTTTGAAATTGTATTCCGGCAGTTCGATCCGTTCTCCCCTAAGAAGTGCATTCATATCCTTGTTAAACTGCTCCACATCAATCGCTTCCAGACACTCATAGTTTTTATTTCCCATCTCATCTAATGGTGTCTTATCACGATCCACAAAATAATTATCCACAGCAATTGGATGCGGTTTCATACCATGGGCAGACAACTGTATAGATAAACGATGAGAAAAAGTTGTCTTTCCTGAAGAGGAGGGCCCGGCTATCATGACAAATTTGACACCTTTGCGACTCTCAATTGTCTCTGCCATATGGGAAAGTTCCCCTTCCTGCAACGCCTCCTGAATAAGTATCAGCTCTCTCATACTTTCACGGGTTATACACTCATTCAAATCTCCCACTGTATCTACATTAAGCATCTCACCCCATTTTTCTGACTGTTTCTGAACCTGGAACAGTTTTGGCTGTGCCTGAAATGGAGGAAGCTCCTGAGGATTTTCTACCGTTGGCATCTGAAGTACCAGGCCCTCATCATACGGAATCAGGTCAAAATACTTCAGATAGCCTGTATGCCATACCATAAATCCATAAAAATAATCCTCAAAATCTCCCAGACTATAGATATTTACCTTAGACACTCTTCGATAGCGAAACAATTTTTCTTTATCATACATCCCGTATTTATGAAAGAGTTCTACAGCATCATGAGTGCTGATACTGCGCTTCATAATAGGTATTTTCTGTTCTACCAATTCCAGCATGTACTTTTTAATTTTTTGTAATAGTTCCTCTGTGATAGTTACATTCCCCCGGATTGTATAATAAAATCCGGCCCCTACCGAATAGTGGAGAACTACCTTTTCTATATTCTCTCTGCCTACGATGTGATAAATAGCCTTGAGTAATAACAATGAAGTGCTTCTTTTGTAAGTTTTATGTCCAATACTGTCTCCGGTCGTCACGAATGAGATATCACAGTCTTTTTTCAATGTCTTATGAAATTCCCTCAAGCGTCCATTTACCAATGCCAGTACAAGAGGATTGTCGTAATCCTGTTCATAATCTTTAGCAATCACTCCATAGGGAGTCCCTGCAGGATATTCTTTCGTTATATTGTTCACGGTTACTCTGTATACTTCTTGCGCCATATCTTTTCACCTTCCTTACATTCAACTGCTGCTTTATATCGTCTGAAATGGATGTTTTACCGGAGCTGCTGTTATAGTAATCTCCGGGAACATTTTTTCAAGCTGCGCTTTCACATACTCTATAAAGATGTATTCTGTTCCATAATGTCCGGCATCTATAATAGCTAAACCCTGAGCCAGGGCATCAATTCCTGTATGGTAATCAATATCTCCGGTTACAAGTACATCTGCATTGGCCTCCAGGGCGCTTTGTATCATACTTTTGCCGGAACCACCGGATATAGCAGCCGTACAGATTTGCTGCTCCATATTCCCATATACTCGCACATCCGGTATCTGCAGTGCATTTTTTACTTCAATAGAGAATTCCTCCAAAGACTTCGCTTTAACTAAGCTTCCATATTTTCCGATTCCCACCGGTTCTCCGCTTTCTTTTATTCCAGTCTGCATTAACACTGCCGGAGTTTGAAGTTTTAGACTCTCTGCATTTAAATCCGCCATGGAAAGCACATCAAAGTTCGTATGCATAGCATAAGCCATAATATGATTTTCAGCCAGTTTAAGAATACGATTTCCAATAAAATCTGTGGCTGTCACTCTCTTCATACCGGAAAAGATCATCGGATGATGTGTCACAATCATATCTGCATGAACTGCTATAGCCTGTTCTAACACTTCATCGTTTAAATCAAGTGCCACCAGGATATGTTTTGCTTCCCAGTCCGGATTACCTACAAGTAATCCCACATTATCCCATTCCAGCGCATAGCGGGAAGGCCAATGCTGTTTTAGTATTTCGATAATTTTATGTCCTGTCATAATATCTCATTCCAGCGCATATGCACCGTATCTCCTTATTTATTTCCTCTATTCTTGCTCTTGCGCGTTCTGTATCCTGATTTTGCAAATGGACAAGTAAATCCTCATGAGTTTTTAATTCTTTTTTCAGATATTCATATAGCACGGGATGTTGATTTTGCAGTAACAGAGGTCCATATGCCAGCTGTTCTATAGTGTATGCCTCTTTTCTTTGATTTTCACATCTCTTAGATTTCACTGCCCGCATCATCGGATAATATTTGCCATCCTCCAAAATCATATTCTCCTGAACGATATCATATTCCTGCTTCTCAAGAAACAGCCTCACCTGATCAATCTCAGACTGAGGCTGTAAGATAAGCTCCTGTAAAGTTGCCAGTACTTCGGGGTTCTGACCTAATATTTTTCGAACCAGTCCCCCGCCCATACCTGCTATTACCAGTGTATCTGCTTCTTGTGGCAGCAATTTTTCAATCCCGTCTGACAGGCGTGTGGTTATATATGTACTTAAGCCATGTTCCCGAATATGAAGTACTGCCCTCTCAAGGGGACCTTTTCGAATGTCCATGGCAATGGCTTGGGGTATCCGATGATGTTCATACAGATAGATGGGAAGATACCCATGATCTGTCCCCACATCCGCCAGTCGATTGCCTGTTGTCACCATATCTGCTATGGCTTCCAGTCTCTTTGATAACTGCATCTTATACTCCTGTATTCTTAATCCAAATAATCTTTTAATTTACGGCTTCTGCTTGGATGACGAAGCTTGCGCAGTGCTTTCGCTTCAATCTGACGGATTCGCTCACGGGTTACGCTGAATTCTTTACCAACTTCTTCCAGTGTTCTTGCTCTTCCATCATCTAAACCAAAACGAAGACGAAGTACTTTCTGCTCTCTCTCTGTCAGAGTTCCCAGAACTTCTACCAGCTGTTCTTTCAGCAAAGTAAAGGCTGCTGCATCCGCAGGTACCGGAACATTGTCATCCTGAATGAAATCTCCCAGGTGACTGTCTTCTTCTTCTCCGATAGGGGTTTCTAAAGAAACCGGTTCCTGAGAAATCTTAAGAATTTCTCTTACACGTTCTACACTCATGTTCATCTCTTCCGCGATTTCTTCCGGCGTAGGTTCACGACCTAACTCCTGGAGTAACTGACGGGAAACACGGATTAATTTATTGATTGTCTCTACCATATGAACAGGAATACGGATTGTTCTTGCCTGGTCTGCGATAGCTCTTGTAATCGCCTGGCGAATCCACCAGGTTGCATAGGTACTGAACTTGAATCCTTTGTTATAATCGAATTTCTCTACAGCTTTAATCAGACCCAGATTACCTTCCTGAATCAGATCCAAAAAGAGCATGCCACGTCCCACATAACGCTTTGCGATGCTGACTACCAGACGAAGATTGGCTTCTGCCAGACGCTTTTTAGCTTCTTCATCGCCATTTTCCATGCGTTTTGCAAGTTCGATTTCTTCTTCTGCTGTCAGAAGGGGAACTTTACCGATTTCTTTTAAATACATACGAACAGGGTCTTCGATGCTGATACCTTCCGGTACAGTTAAGTCAATGTTTTCCACATCAACTTCTTCTTCATCTTCCATGTTGGCTTCATCATCATCGGTAAGAAGCAGAGCTTCGGTGTCTTTTTCATTAATACGAAGTACATCGATTCCGTTTGCTTCCAGATAATCAAACACTTTCTCCATATCATCCGGAGAGAGCTGTACGTCCTTGAAGTAATCATTAATCTCCTGGTATTCCAGAACATTTTTCTTCTTCTTGGCCACTTCCAGAAGCCCGCTGAGTTTCTCGCTAAATTTAGCCATATTCATTTCCATGTGTATTCCATCCTTCCATAGCTTGTTTATATTTTCTCCTTAATTAAAGGAAATATGCAATAGTTGATTGTTTCGCTCTAATTGTTCCAGTTCTTTCTTCCCAGCTAAAATCTGCTGCAGTCCGACGATATCTGTCGGGTCTAACTGCGCCAGTGAAGTATCTAACCGGTTCTTTTTCATTCGAAATACAGTATCTGTTACTGCCTGGTCTCTCTGTGCCTCCGATTCCAGATGCAGTTCGGCGTGGAACAAAGCATTTACCTTAGTCTGGGATTCTCCATCAGTAAAACGATTTAACAGTTTTGCCGGATTTACCTGTCCTTCTTTTTCATACTGCTCGTATAAAAGCAGCGCTACTTCGTGATATAAGGGAACGGTAAAATCCTCTGGGCTGATATAATCTTTTACTACCGGAAATACTCCCGGGTAATTGGCCAGCCAGGTAAGCATCAGTTTCTGAGACTTCTCCATGCCTGTTTCTTTTTCTTTACGGCTGTTTATACCGGATTTTGGTTTCTGATAATTTTCTCCCGGAAGGCCTTTCATAGCTTTACGGTTTACCAGCTTTCTCAAGTCCTCGTATACGATATGGTATTCCCGGCTGACAGCCTCCATATAATTATTACGCTCAATCTCTTCTGGAAATTCCAGTAATTTTTCTGCAACAGCATTATGAAAATCGGTTTTCCCCTGAGGATCGCTCATATCGAACTGCCGCTGCATAGCTTCTATCTGATATAAGAAACTGTTCTGAGCATGTTCCAGACGACTTTCAAACTCCTCTGCACCTAAGTTTTTTATAAACTCATCAGGATCCTTATAAGGTCTTAAATTTACCACTTTTGTGGACAAATTCGCGGCTTTTAAAATTGGAATTGCTCTTTGGGCTGCCTTCACACCAGCATCATCGCTGTCATAGATAATCAGCACCTCATCGGTATAACGTTTCATCAAGGCTGCCTGCTGAGTAGTAAGCGCTGTTCCAAGCGAAGCCACCGCATTGGTAAAGCCCGCCTGATGCATGGCGATTACATCCATATAGCCTTCACAGATGATAAGGTTTTTCTTACGGGATGTACGCGCAAGGTTCAAACCATAGAGATTTCTGCTCTTATCAAATATTTTTGTCTCCGGTGAATTCAGATATTTTGGTTTTGCATCTCCCATTACACGTCCGCCAAATCCGATCACCCGGTTATTGACATCCATAATCGGGAAGATTACACGATTCCAGAACTTGTCATACATCCCGCGCTTTTCGTCCACATTGAACAAACCGGATATATTTAACAGTTCATCAGAATAGCCCTTGCCCTTTATATATTTATAAAGACTGTTACTGTATTTGTCTGAATATCCCAACCCGAATTTTTTTATAGTGTCATCGGTCAGTTCACGGTTCATGAGATATTCTCTGGCTGCCGTGCCTTCCTGTCCGCGAAGCTGATAGAAAAAGAATTTAGCTGCTTCTTTATTTATCTCCATCAGTGTTGTCTTTAAATCGGCTTGTTCTTTCGCTTCTTTGGAATATTCCATCTGCGGCAAATTGACACCTGCACGTTCTGCCAGATATTTTACGGCCTCCACAAAGGAGAAATTTTCATACTCCATAATGAATGTAAATACATTACCGCCAGCTCCGCAGCCGAAGCAGTAATACATCTGCTTTCCGGGGCTCACAGAAAAGGACGGAGATTTTTCATTGTGAAAAGGGCATAGTCCAAAGTAAGAACTTCCCTTCTTCTGCAGCTTCACGTAACCGGATATCACCTCAACAATATCGTTCTTCATTCTGATTTCTTCTATTAAGTCTTCAGAATAACGCATGCTTTTGTCCCTCCAGTTTTTGTTTTCTATTTATTATAATTTGTCCCATGCACTGGGTATGAAATGTTTTTCAAACTGTGCGATGGAATATTGGTCTGTCATTCCTGAGATATAGTCACACACTACACGTTCCTTAGGCTGCTGGGCCTTATAAATCAAATCCTGATATTCTATGGACATAGCCTCCGGATTGTCATAATAGAACTGATATAGCTGTGTAATCATGGTAATGGCTTTCTTTTCTTCATGTTTTGCGACAGGACTCTTGTATACATGTTCAAACATATATGCTCTCATATCTGACATCGCCCGGGCGATAGTATCCGACATGATAATCTGTGGCTGATTGATGCTGTTTCTTACGATATCATGAATCATGGTATTCATACGTTCTCGTATCGAATGTCCAAGAAGATTCACCAAATCTTCCGGCAGACTTTCTTCTGATATAATCCCAGCTCTCTGGGCATCATCCATATCATGATGTATGTAAGAAATCTTGTCACAGAAACGGACAATCTGTCCCTCTAATGTATGGGGCGAACCGGCTGTACGATGGTTTAAGATGCCGTCTCTCACCTCCCAGGTAAGATTTAGTCCCTTTCCATTCTTCTCCAGTAATTCAACCACCCGGACACTTTGCTTATAGTGGGCAAAACCTGATGGACATATCTGGTTTAGAGCACGCTCTCCCGCATGTCCAAAGGGTGTATGTCCCAAATCATGTCCCAGAGCAATAGCTTCCACCAAATCCTCATTTAAACGCAGTGCCTTTGCAATGGTTCTCGCAGTTTGTGATACCTCCAGCGTATGAGTCAGTCTGGTTCGATAATGATCTCCCTGGGGTGCTAAAAACACCTGTGTCTTATCTTTCAGTCTTCGAAATGCCTTGGAATGTATGATGCGGTCCCGGTCTCTTTGATAAACCGTGCGAATATCGCATTCCTCCTGGGGATATGCTCTGCCCTTACTGTATACACTCATAGATGCATAAGGGCTCAAATTCTCCAGTTCACTCTTCTCAATCTCTTCTCTGATAATCATGTCACACCTCCATAGACGTGCTTTGACAAAAATCCTCTCATATACAATATTCTTCGTCAAATCGACATTTCCTTTTTCTTTTTATAACTGTTTCAAGCAGGCGAAAACCGTTTTCGCCTGCTTGAAATAGTAAAAAATCATTATTTAATTACCACATTCTACACTAATCTGATTAAAGACTCTCATAATTTCATCCACCTGTACTTGATCTTTTTCGCTTCCGGATTTGTCCATAATTGCTTTTCCCTCATGCATCATAATCAGTCTGTTTCCATACTGAACTGCATAACGCAAATTATGAGTTACCATGATAGTTGTCACTTTTTTTTCATGAACAATCTTATCCGTTAATTCCATGATGATTTCTGCGGTCTTTGGATCCAGAGCTGCAGTGTGCTCATCCAAGATAAGGAATTCTATCGGGGTCATAGTAGACATCAAAAGAGCCAGTGCCTGGCGCTGTCCACCGGAAAGTACGCCGACTTTTGTATGCATCTTATCTTCCAGTCCCAGATTCAGTGGACGAAGCATATCCTGATAATGCTGTATCTTTGCCTTATTAGCTCCTCTTCCCAGGTTATAGGGACGGCCTTTATTCTCAGCTAAAGACATATTTTCTAATATGGTCATACTCGGGCAGGTTCCTTTGGATGGGTCCTGGAATACTCTGCCGATTTTTCTATGACGTAAAAAGTCCTGTTTATTGGTAATGTCCTCTCCATTTACAACGATATTTCCTTTATCCACAGGAATCGTACCGCAGATAATATTTAAAATAGAAGTTTTTCCGGAACCGTTGCTTCCCACAACCGATACAAAGTCATCGTCTTCAATACGAAGAGAAAAATCCTGAAAGAGGCAGTGTTCATTTACCGTTCCCTTATTATAATTTTTATTAATATTCTTTAATTCCAGCATCTAACCTCTCCTCTTTTCCAACGCCTGACTGATAACCAGAATCAGGAGGAATAATACAGCAGTGACCAGCTTCATGTCACTAGCCGCAAGACCGGCACTGATTGCCAGCGCCACACAGCCCTTATAAAGCAGGGAACCTGTGACTACACTGGTGGTTACATTAAAGAGGGTAACTCTCTTGAACAAACTTGTTCCGATAATTACACTGGCCAGTCCAATGACCATAGTTCCGGTACCAAAGGTGGCATCGAAAAAGCCCTGCTGCTGTGCAAAGATACATCCACTTAAGGTAACTAACCCATTGGAAATGGCAAGGCCCACGATTTTCACCAGACCTTTGTCAACTCCCAAAGATGTGACCAGCACATCATTATCTCCTACTGCTCTTAAAAGAAAGCCTGACTTTGTACTCATATACCAGTCTAATAAAAGTTTCATAACAACTACGATTATGAAAATAATGATAACTGTCTGGTAAGGACGAATTGCTTCCGGAACAAAGGAATCCAGAAAATCATTTTCAAATATGGTCCGTATATTATAAAATGGTAAATTTGCACGTCCTGCGATTCTTAAGTTCACCGTATATAATGCAGTCATCATAATAATTCCCGATAACAAATCACGCACTTTTAATTTCACATGAATCAAACCGGTAATCGCCCCAACGCCTGCACCTGCTATAAAACTAATCGGAAGTGTCAGAATTGGATTAAGACCTTTCGTTATAAAGGCGGCTGTGATAGCTGCTCCCATGGGGAAGCTGCCATCCACGGTCAAATCCGGAAAATCAAGGATTTTATAAGTAATATAAAGCCCCAATGCCATAATGGCATAAATCATACCCTGTTCTAAAACGCTTAATAATAAAGTCACTTTATCATCCTCAACTATTCTACTGTAATTTCATCAAATACTTCTGCTGCCGCATCTAAATCTTCCTGTGCGAATGTGATTCCTAATTCTGCCGCTACCGCATTGTTAAAATATCCGCTTGCCTCTGAGATTGTTTCATATGGTGTCTCTTCTGCGGTTGCTTCGCCTTTTAAGATTTTAGCTGCCATCACACCGGTCTGTTCACCAAGTTTTTCATAGTCAATACCCATAGCTGCCAGGCATCCTGATTTTACCTGTTCGATTTCACTTCCAAATACCGGGATATTCTTTTCATTTGCTGCGTCTAATACAGTCTGCAGTGCAGATACTACGGTGTTGTCTGTTAAGTTGGTCAGACAATCAACTTTACCAACTAAATCAGCTGCTGCCATAGGAACATCTGCGATAGTGCTGATACCACTTTCAACAATTGTAAAATCATATTTTCCAGCCAATTCTTTATACTCTGCAATGGTACTCTCTGAATTAGTCTCACTGGTTGTATATAAGATACCAATAGATTTCGCATCCGGAAGAATCTTACGAATCAATTTTAACTGTTCTTCTACCGGAAGTGCATCGGAGGTACCGGTAATATTTCCAATAGACGAACCATCTTCGTTTGCAAGTCCTGCTGCAACTGGATCTGAAATAGCAGAATAAACAACCGGGATATCTGCATCTTTCGTAGAATTATAAGCGCTCATAGCTGCCGGTGTAGCAATTGCACAAATCATATCTACTTTCTTAGACACAAAGTTATCTGCAATTGTACTGGCTGTACCTGTATCTGCCTGAGCATTATCAACCACTATGGTAAGATTATCACCTTCCACATACCCTTCTGCTTCCAGTCCTTTGATAAATCCCTCACGGCAGTTATCCAAAGAACCATGCTCCGCAAACTGCGAAATACCAATTGTCACGTCTTTGTTCGCACTTTCGGTTTCCGTTTCCTCAGCTGCTGCTTCCTCTGTAGTTTCTGTTCCATCATCTGTCTCAGTCTTTGTCTCTGAACCGCATCCCATTAAAACACCTGCACTTAAAACCACACTTAAAATTCCTGCCAATACTTTCTTTTTCATACCTGATTTCCTCCTTGTTTTGTAATACACTTTCGTCTGATATTAATCTTTCTAATCATTTTGACCGTTTCAAGCAGGCGAAAACCGTTTTCGCCTGCTTGAAACGGTTTTCGCCTGCAACTTTCCGTCAATTTGGGGTTAAAAAAACCGCCTCAAGCATAATGCTTGAGACGGTAATAGTTCACTATTATCGCGGTACCACTCAAATTGACGATTGTCCACTCTGTTCCCATACGTTCATACAGGCCGGATTGGTAACGGGTCCGAGTCCCGACGCACCTACTTACCCATATACTGAGTGTTCAGTTTGTCCTCAGAAGTCCATTCACAACCATTCCCTATACTGCATCCCACCTACCGCAGCTCTCTGTGCTATTTCCTGGTGCTACTTCTCTTCTTCACAGGTTTTTCTTGATTACATAATACTTTAACGCAATAAAGACAGAATGTCAAGACTATTTTTATGATTCCACTGCTCTTAACTTCTCATCAAGTGCTTTTTGCTGGTCGTATGGCAGGTTGGTAAATGGTCCATTCAGCTGTTCCTCAAAAGTGTATAGTTCTTTAAAGAACGGCAGATTACTGTGATAGATAAAGTAATCCTCATCTAGGATTTTACGCGTCTTCTCATTTTTCATCAGTTCATCCATAGGTGAATCAATACTGTATATCTTGCGGTATGGCGTTGTTGGTTTATATGTAAAATGATAATCTCCAGCTTCGACTTTTACCTTCACATTTTTACCTGCTTCTGTAACCTCAAGAATACCGTCCTGTCTTTTTACACTCTTTTGAATAGTCGTGATATCTGCATCCGGAAGCACAATAACTGCTTCGGAGTCAAATGGGACTGTAACATCTACACTTAATTTTCTGCCATCTATCTTCCATCCGCTCTCTACTAATCCCGATGCTGAACGTACAGAACCTTTTGCCCACGGAATCTGATAATTCGGTACTGGTGCTATTGTAAACTCCTTAAATCCAGCTTTTTCTTCGGATGGCTGAATACCCAGCATATTCCGATACATCCATTCCACAATGGAACCATACGCATAATGATTCAAAGAATTCATCTCTGTTCCACTGATTTTTCCATTTGGCATTACGGAATTCCAGCGTTCCCATACAGTTGTTGCACCCATAAGTACTTCATACAGCCATCCCGGGAATCCTTTTTCCAGCAGCAGATGATAAGCCAGATCGTTCATTCCATTTTCTGATAATACTCTGCAAAGATATGGGGTGCCTACGAATCCGGTATTTAGATGATAACAATTTTTCTTTAATTTATTAAGCAGACCCTTACATACATTCTCATAAGCAAAATCCGGTGTCAGTCCCATATATAGTACCACCACATAAGCAGTCATGGTATCCACACACAATCGTCCTGCAGGTGAGAAATACTCCTTTATAAATGCATCATGGATTTGCTCTGCAAGTTTCTCGTAATATGCCGCATCTTCCTCTTTGCCGATGATTTTTGCCGCTTTTGCTACAATGCAGGTAGAATAATAATAATATCCGGAAGAAATCAGGAATGGATCCGTTGCACCGTACACACCACCGTCTACATTACCATCCAGTGCCAGCCAGTCTCCATAATGGAAACCACTCTGCCACAGGCGTTTGCTTCCATATTTATCATCTTCACCCTTCATATAATCTACCCAGGCTTTCATGCTGTCGTACTGATTATATAGGATTCCCTCGTCTCCATAATGAAGATATACATTCCACGGAATAATTGTAGCAGCTTCACCCCATGCAGTCGTTCCATCTCCTTGATTATTGGCAATCGGCACAACATCCGGCACACTGCCATTTAACTTCTGCTGTTCCATATACACGTCATGTCCATATTTGGTATAAAATGCATATGTATCCATGTTAAAGCTGGCAGTTCCAGAAAAGATCTGAGCATCGCCAGTCCATCCGCACCGCTCATCACGCTGTGGACAATCTGTAGGCACATCCAGGAAATTACCTTTCTGCCCCCACTTTGCGTTATGAATCAACTGATTTACCAACTTATTAGAAGTTTCAATATGACCCAATTCCTCCATTTCTGAATGGATAACCAGACCTCTGAAATTCTGCAAATCCATATCGCCTTCCCAGCCGGTTATTTTCACAAAACGATAACCATAGAATGTAAAATGCTGTCTCACATCACATTCCGTACCATCTGCAATATAAGTAAATTCCGCTTTTGCCGTTCTCAAATTGTCTCTGTAGAAATTGCCATCCTGCAAAATCTCTCCAAATTGGAAATAAAGTTTTGTTCCCTTGGATGCTTTGCAGTGGAAGCCAAACCAGCCCACCATATTCTGTCCCATATCCAGCACAGTTTCTCCTGCCGGAGTATATATCAGTTCTATCGGTGTAATCTGTTCATGAATCGTAATTGGTGGACTTAATCTTGGTGAAAGTTTCTTTTTATCCAGATCTATGATTTCCACATCAAATATTTCACTGTCATCTAAGAGCGCATCATATACTTCTCCCGGATAAATGCCACTATACACTACCTTACTCTTCTTAGCTGTCCATGAGGTATCCGTAGGAATTACAGCAAAACTTCCATCCTCATACCAGATATGTAATTCTCCGATACATGCCAGACGGTCACCATAATTTTCTTCTTTCTTATTCAGACCAAACCAGCCTTTATACCAGCCATCTCCCAGCATCACTTCCAGTTCATTATCGCCTGCCTGAAGATTCATCTCAAAAGTCTGATACTGAATCCATGAATCATAATCATGGAATCCCGGAAGCAGGCACTCATCCCCCTGTTTTTGTCCGTTTAGATATAACTCATAGACGCCCAGTCCGACCATATACATCCTGGCTTTTGCCACTGGTTTATCCAAAGTCACATGCTTAACTAAAGTAACCTGAACTTCTTTGGATACTTTTGGAGTAATCCAGTCTGCACTCCAGTTCTCATCCTTAGGAGTTTCAAACCAGAACGTATCGCTTACGGCACTTTCTCCATTGTCAGCCCATACCTTTACTTTGCAGTAATATCTGGTACTATACTCTGTCTTTACCGGAAGTACATATCCTGTATTTTTTATCGTATCGGTCTCTTTACTGTCAAACACAATCTGGTCGAAATTCTCATCCAGTGCAACCTGTACCTGCGCCTTTGTCTGTTTTTTTGCCTTAGTATCCTCCACCACATAGGATAAAGTTGGACGATTCAGTCCATATCCCAGTGGATTAACCAAATGATTGATTTTTACATGATTAATCTTCATTTCTTTTCCTCCATGACAAATATTATAATTTTGATGCTTATAACTTTATATTTCGGTATAAATCACCGGACTCTTTAAAATACCGGTCTTCTTGAGCTGATATTCATATGCCCAGGCAGCGTCAACAGTTCTCCAGCCATTTGGGCCATACCATTCTGTCTGTTCATCACAGTTATGTATTGTTCCAAATGTATTAACTCTGTTGCCATAGCCAGTTATTACTACTTTATGCTTGCCTTCGGATAGTGTACCCAGCGATATCTTATATGGAGAATATGCAATATATCCACATGCACAGCCATCTACAGACACTGCCAGTACCGGATTACGGAATTTTGTAATCTCCAGGCACACCTCTTTTCCGTTACCCTCAACTTCCAGTTCATAGTTTACATTGCCGCCATAGAACGGGAAGCCTTGTGTGGTAATATCAGAAAAGCTGATTTTTTCCGGTGCTTTTTTTATTTCTGCCAAAGAGCCCTGTACCTGCACTCCGAAACTGCCAAGCAGATACATACATTCCACATTTCGCTTAGAATTATATGGTATCTGAACAATCAGTTCGTTCTCTCCATCTTTTAGCTGCCCCAGCACAAGTGTATCAATCCAGCGGTCCACATAATAGCCGTCTATCTTTGATTTTACTTCTTCTCCATTCCAGATAATTGCCACATCACCTGCGTCCTCTAAGGCCAGTGAAACCTGCGGCAGACTTAAGCGGGAAGGAATCTTCCATCTCAGAGATAAAGTATGTTCATATTCTTCCGGCTTATCATTTACCCACGGCTGTGCAAAGGCCTCCATGCGAAGCGGATATCCCAGTTTTTCACGGAAGAGATTATCAATCCTTAAGATTTCATCTTTTGACTGCCATGCCTCCTCGTCGAATCTGTACTCCGGCATATCCAGTATAAAAACATTTGGTTCCGACAAGGTATAGGACACAAGCGGAATAGATGACTGACTAATCTTTGCATGTTTCTGCTCCTGCATTTCTTTATTTGAAGATACTTCTTTATCACAGCTTTCTTTAGATGCAGGAATTAACTGAAGGAGCAAACTGTCATGTTCATACATATATACCCTGTAAATCGTTTTATTATCTTCATAAGAAGCCACTGCTTTTTTAACAGTTCCATCCAGCGGATTCCAGGTATTAATTTCCCAAATCCCCGGAATTCGTACTTCCATCTGTTGACCTACTGGTATATCAGGATTCTCCATAACTCGTCCCTGAGCAGCAAACAGCCATTTCTGACTGCCCTCACTGCGAATCTGGGTAAGCAGATGATCGCACCTATTACCGCTGGCATCTCTAATCTCCACTCCCTGATATGGCGCCAGTGCTTTTAATATTTCCTGCTGATTAAAGGTAATGCAGCGACATCTTCGGGCCAGTTTCTGCCCTCTGTCAGAAAGGACTGCCCCTTCATACTGTGCAATACTGCCTGTAAAGATAATCTTACCGCCCCTTGCCTCATAAGCTTCTAATACTTCCAGAGTTGAACTTCTGAGTGTAAGACAGTTTGGAACTAAAATCACATCATAAGCCATAGCTCCCACCTGAAGTTTACCCTCTTTATCCTGAGACTGTTCCCCCGCCAGCTGCGGCAGCAAGGACTCTGCGATAAAGTCAAAATCACAGCAGCCATACAGCATCCAGTCAATCAAATCTGCAAAATTACTGTCCATTTCTTTTCGTATTCCACCGGTCTGTTCCTCAGTCCCCCAATACAGCCAGTAGGACTCGATTGGATGAATGACTCCGATTTTCACCTCTGGTTTTCCGGCAGTCAGCACTGTATTAATTCTGGCAAAATAATCTTCCACGTAAGAATACTGCTGATACCACGGAGACTGATAACCGATGGAGGCCGGATAATCTCTTTTGGCTTCCCCTGCCATAGATGTCCAGGTCAGATGCGGCACACGTACTGTAACACCAAGTGCCGCCTGCCAGTCCCCCTGTAATTTGTGTCCTCTGAAATCAAAGTCCCAGTTAGTCACCCCATACAACTCACTAATCACGCCTTCTCTGCCAAACTGATGGGATGCACTCTGTGCCTGTTTTACGGTTGAAAGTTCTCTCCTGTCACAGAGCATATCCACACCAGGAAGTTCAAACGCACGATAAGAACGCATAGCCTCACCCAGCGCTGCAGTCTGAGATTCCAGTGTAGGTTCCTCCATCATATGTCCGGTAAGCATGATGCCATGTTCCCTGCACCAGGATCCAATGGTATCTGCAAAAGCAGAAGAAAATCGTTCTGCTATATGGTCATGATACTCATATCTAATCAGCGAAACTTCATTTTCAGGAAGTTCCCAGAAAAGTTCCGGCAGATGTTCTAAGATACTGTGTCCATACTGCTTTGTGAAGGTTCCCTCCAAATCATCTGTAAAAGGAATGGTAATTTCTTTTCTGTCTCCCGCAAATGCAAACCTGCTCTTATGAGAAAACTGCGGTTCATCTGTAAAGATAGAGGGAATGGATTTTCCAAATTCATCGCCCACCATCTGGGCATATTTTTCATGAGTCACTTCGATAAAGCGCTCCACAGACTTTTTATCTAAGGTGTTAAGATAAGCCTGATTATTAAACCACGGGTTATCTCCTGACACTTCCAGATATGCATACCAGCAGGTCTGTCCGTCATTTGCTATCAACTCCTTGTGGTATTCGTATCCACTTAAGCTTCCATCTTCTAACTGCACCTTGTAGCTTCCAAGGAATGTACGGTTATTGCTTCTTACAGCCTGTCCGGTAGAGGATAAGGCATTGCAAATCTCCGCATCGTCCCGAAGTGGTGCCGGAGAAAATACCAGGAATCGAATCCGATACTGTTCTTCTTTTGTCACATATCCGCCTCCGGCCCCTGAAGGCCAGCGATCTTCATCATACAGCCAGGTCAGCATATCCCGTTTCTTTGCCTGCTCATTGGTATAATGAATCAACTCCATGAATTCTTCACCCAGATATTCATTATTCATACCGGTACGACAGTGCAGATGACCGCCTCCCATTCCCATAGCCTGCAATTCCTCCAGCGTATGGTCAACTGCCTCTTTGGTCATCTTCGTATTCCAGGCCCAAAATGGCGCCCCACGATATTCTGCTGTGGGATTTTGAAACTTTTCTTTTGTTACTTCCCTGTTTTTATATAACATATGCCGCTCCTTTGCTACATTTTATAATTTTCACAATACGAGTTTTTACAATTTTTCCAGATAATTCGTAGGACTATATCCAGTATAAGAACGGAATATCCGGCTGAAATAGAACTGATCATTATACCCCACCATAGCTGCTACATCTTTTACAAATATATCCGGATTCTCTTTCATCAATCTGGTGGCCTGTTCCATACGCATCTCCGTGAGATAACGGTTGAAAGACTGGTTCTCATACTTACGGAATAACTTACTTAGATAAGTCTGGGACAATGCGAACTTTTTACAGATTACCTGCAGAGACATATTTTCATCCAGATGTTTTATCAGATAATCTTTAATGGTCTGGAAGAATTCCGGTGAATCCACTTTACTGCTTACATCATTCTCTTTGATATATTTAAACATAATATCAAAAAGGTTTTCCAACAGTTCCGTAAAAGAATCTGCATAGAAGAATGCATCCTCCATCATGGTCTCACACTCAATTAATGGAATAGCGTCTGTATTATACTTTCTCACAAGATACATAATCTGACGTGCCATATATTCCATCCAAAGCTGAGGTTTTTTCTCCTCCTCCCAAACGTGGAACAGGCGGCTCAATTCTTTTTTGATCTTATCGTTTTGCTGGTCCTTTAAAAGATGTTCAAAATTATTTAAGACATAGTGAATAGAATCATGTTCAAATATGATTTTCTTCTCCTCACAGTATTCCATATCCACCATCTGGCTGTACCCCACCACTGAAATCGTATCAAGTTCCCTGTAAAGTTCCTTGACATATTTCTTTATATCACTGGCTGTAAAACTGTTTTTTTGGTATACCACCGTCACATAATTACTGTCACTTTTTTCTCTGTCAGCAACCTGTGTGATATATTCCTCAAAAGTTTTGCCAAAGAGTAATTCTTTTGGAATAATATAGAGCGATTCCATCTCATCACGACCGTATACTGTATAGATTTCATTAATATCAGAGAAAATCTCCAGACTGTTTGCCGTGCTAAAGCGCCTTGGAAGTCCATTTTTTCGTACAATCGCACCATAATATTCCGGATAAGAGAAATAATGAGCAATCTGGTTTTCCTCACATTCAGCTCCATTGCACAGAAGATGGATAATATTGTTCCGCTCCTGATAATAATGCTTCTTAATCTTCTCTGTCACTGCATCAATGGTTTTTTTCATGGCTGAAGGCAGCACTGGTTTTAGGATGTAATCACACACCCCTGACTGCAGGGCAGCTTTTGCATATTCAAATTCTGAATACCCGCTTACAATAATAGATAATATCTCAGGAAATTCTTCTTTTACCCTGGATACCAGATCTATGCCGCTCATCAAAGGCATCTTTACATCACTAATCAAAAGATCTGGTTGTATTAAACGAACCTTTTCCAGACCTTCTTTTCCATTTTCAGCAGTTGCTGCTATCTCATAATCAGGACACTTTTTCTCAATGATAGAACAGATATGCTGTAATGCCACTGGCTCATCATCCACAACAATTACCTTAAACATCTAAATCCCCCTTGCGCATATCTGCACCGATTACAACTTTCGCGCCATCTTTTATATTCTTTAATTCAAAGGTAAGTGAATCACTGTAAATCAATAATAATCTGGCATATGTGTTAATAAGCCCCATGCCTCCAATTTCCATTTCCATATTATTTTGCTCCTCTAACAACCGTCTCTTGGTCTTCAATATCTTCTCATTTAAAGCTACCAGTGATTCTGCATCAAAGCCCTGTCCATTGTCCATCACTTCAATATACCAGCGCTCTTCTTTCTGATATCCCACAATCTTAATCATCATCTGATTGGTACTATTCTCAAACCCATGATTTACACAGTTTTCCACAATCTGCTGCAATACAATCTTTGGAATAATCTGTGATTGAATCCGCTCTTCCACTTCGATTTCAAAATTAATCTTATGTTCATATCGCGCCTTTAAGAGATAGAAATACTGTTCCAGATATTCTAATTCTTCACGGATTGTGGCATAGCGATTCTTTGTATTCGTAGAGTAGCGAAGCATGGCCGCAAGACTTCCACACATCTCACAGATCCCCTCATCTCCATTACTCATACCTCTTGCGGCAATTACATTCAACACATTATAGAGAAAATGTGGATTCACCTGCGACTGCAGAGTGTCAAACTGAGCCTGAATCTGAAGCAATGACATTCTCTTTTCTTTCACAATGGACTTTTGAAGTCTCTCCAGTACATTCTGATAAGAGATATTCAAAGCCTCAATTTCATCATTTGTAGCCTGCAGTTCAAACTCTTCCCCCATATTTTCCAGTTTTGTGTTCTCCATAACACTGCGCAGCTGCCGAATCGGTTTTGACAGATAATAAGATACCAGCATAACGAAAATCATAGATACGATAAAGAAAATAACAGCCACAAGATAAGCACTGTTCGAACTATAAGCACTACTCTTTTGTATCACATTGCTGTCTTCTATGGTCAGTACTGTCACATTATATGCACTGGATACTGCTTTGGAAATCATCTGTGTCTCTTCGTCTATCTCATAAGTTTTTGTAAATGTCCCTTCTTCCCGGGCAATTTTTTCATACTGGTTATTTACCTTTTTTAGTCCATGACTGTATACCAGCTCACTGTCATTAAAGTAAATCAGATAACGGATATCCTCATTGGCAATATTAAGAGAATCCAAATCTGTAACCAGTACAGACACTTCAATATAGCCAAGTCCCGTTCCCACAACATTCTTCACAACGGAAAAAACCTGCGGATTTAAACCATATCCCCAGGGGTCTGTATGTGCACTGACCAGAATGCACTTTCCTTTTGTCGCATCAGCCTTCAAAAGCCATGGCATAACCTTAACACTTGGCTGTACATTCGTTCTTTTTGCAGCTGAACTGTTCGTAGAATTCACATCTCCATCCAGGTTAAATACAATAGTCCGATAAAAGTTTTTTACAATATAATCGGTATTAATCCCACTAGAGACGGTACTCATCGCCTCATCCCTGTAACTGGAAGGCATTTCACCTTTATGCGTATAGGCCAACATCTGGATTGCTTCTAAGACATCACTGTCAGATAATATATAACTGGTTGTCGCTTCCATGGGTTTTATAATTCCCTCCATCTGCGTAACCAGCTGCTCTGCTGCAACCTCCAGATTTTTCTCTTCCGTTCTCTCATTCTGTGCAATACTATATCTTTGTATACCCAAAGAGAGGACAAGCGCTAATGCCAAAACAAACACGGCATATATCGCTACCATTTTTGTTTGAAATCGCATCGCCTGTCCTCCTTCTAGTCTTTATTATCCCTTTACTGCCCCGGCTGTCATACCTGCAACCAACTGTTTATTGAAGAAAATAAACAGAATCAGCATCGGTATGGTGATGATAATAACATCGGCAAAAAGCAGATTATAAGAACTCTGGTACTGCCCCATGAAATTATACAAAGTCAGCTGAACGGTGGCATTCTTGCTTCCTGGCAAGAAATACAATGGGTTGGTAAAATCATTGAAGATATTAACTGCATTTAAGATAATTACAGTTGCTGTAACCGGTTTTAAAAGCGGCATGATAATGGATCTGAACATTACACTTCGTGTACATCCGTCTATATAGCCAGCTTCCTCTAGTTCTACAGGAATTGAACTCATAAATCCTCGATACAGCATAATCGTAAATGGTGTCTGCAGCGCAACTTCTATCATAACCATTCCAAACAAAGTCTTATATACATGTAAAGACTGCATGATAGAAATAGTTGGAAGAATTGCAGGTGGAATCATAAGTCCAATCATAACAACTGTATTGAAGGTACTCATAATCTTATCTTTTCTTCTCTGTAATACGTAACCTGACATTGCACATGTAATTATTAATATGATAACAGAGAATAAGGTAATAAGTAAACTGTTTTTAAATGCGGTAAGTACAATATTATTGCTTGATGTAAGTACTTCTGTATAATTCTCCCAGTGAAGTTCTTCCGGCCAGGAGATGCTAAGCTTATTCGCTGCTCTACGATCCTTGAGAGAGTTTACAAACATGAAAATAAATGGAATGATAAACACAAAGAATGCAACCAAAAGCCCAATAATATCGCCGATTGTTCTCATACGTTTTTGCTTTTTCATATTAGTCCTCCTCTCTGCTTAATAAGAATTTCTGTAATGGGAATGCAATTACTGCAATCAAGATAAACATAATAACGTTACCTGCTGTAGATAATCCATAGAACCCTGCTGCGTACTGTTTGTAAACAACAGATGCTACAACGTCCGTTGCAAATCCGGGACCGCCTCCGGTCATTGCCCAGATCAAATCGAAGGTACGAAGACCACCGATAAGAGAAAGGATAATTACAGAGTTCATAGCCGGACGTACCAGCGGAACCGTTACATTTACCAGTCTCTGCCAACCATTGGCACCATCGATAGAAGCTGCTTCGTAGTATGTCTTATCAATAGACTGAATACCTGCTATGTAGATAACGGTTGCAACACCCACACCTTTCCAGATATCTGTAAAGATAACACTGTACAGTGCAACATGTACATTACCCAGCCAATCCACTCCTGAAAGGCCAATAGCCTGAATAGCCAGATTGAATAAACCTTTGGTAGGATGCATCAAAGCTGCAAATGTAATACCTACTGCAATTGTACTTACCAGATTAGGGAAGAATACAACTGAACGAAGAAAATTCTTAGTGCGAATCTTACTTGTTAAAAATACAGCGATAAAGAAAGCAAAAATAACTTTCAACCCACTGGTTAATACTGCATAGATTAATGTGTTAACAACACTGCCGCTTAAGGACTTCTCAGAGAAGAACATCTTAAAGTTATCAAGTCCTACAAAACGGAAGGTTTTAAAATCCCAAACTGTCAAACTGTAAAACAGTGAAGTCAGTAATGGGATCAAGAAGAATATGGTAAAAATAGCAAGCGATGGAACGATAAACCACGTAGAATATATTTTCTTCTTATTCATGTTGCCCTTAGCCCTCCTTTTTTCTATAATATTAGCCGTCCAGTTTAAGATGGACGGCTAATAAATCCGTTACTTATTGATAATAGAATCCTCTATTATTTATTTCCAATCCAAACCGAGCTGTACAGCCTGTTTCTTACAATCTTCGTCGTAAGCTGCTGCTGCTTCTTCAGCTGTTGTCTGTCCAGAACCACA
The DNA here is from genome assembly GCA_028696165.1 of Lachnospiraceae bacterium. Lineage (GTDB taxonomy): Bacteria > Bacillota > Clostridia > Lachnospirales > Lachnospiraceae > JAQVHQ01. The sequence goes on from JAQVHQ010000001.1 coordinate 76,052, forward strand.
TTCCTGGCAGATAGCCGGGCAGTTAGAACCTTTTACTGCGGTTAAGAACTCAAGAGCTACATTGGTCTTGCCTGCATCAAAGTATGCCTGCATGTCATCTTTTACTGCCGGGTAAGCATTGTCTGGAAGTTCATAACCCTGGATACAGTAAGGACCATCTGGTAATACAGCAGAAGCATAAGCATCAAGACCTTCATCAGATACCCAGAAGTCCATGAATGCTAATACAGCGTCCATATTTTCAGCGTTCTTGTTAACATATAATGAACTTGGCATCCAAACAGTAAGACCATTATCATCAGCATTGTCACCAGGAATTGCAAATACTCCAACATCTTCCATAGCTTCCGGATACAGAGAATAGATATTAGATAATGCCTGAGTTAAGATAACCCAATGTGTTCCTTCACCGTTAGCGATCATATCACATCCATCATCATATGTAGCTGCAAGATAATCTTCATTGTAATATTTCTGAACATCTGATAATTTCTGGAAACTTTCTACGCCGGCAGGAGTAGTAGCATATTTAGCTTCTCCAGCTTCGAATTTCTCAGCGAAATCAGGTTCAGCAGATAATACGTTGTAGTTATCACCCAGGTACATAACCTGAGAAGTCCAGCTGTCACCAAAAGTACCAATCATAGCTGTTTTTCCAGCTGCCTGAAGAGCATCACAGTTAGCGATGAATTCATCCCATGTCTTTGGTACTTCCAGTCCTAATTCTTCATAATCAGGTTTGTAATACAGGATTGCTCCAGCCTGAGAAGAAGATACAGGTACACCATAAGTAACACCATCAACAGTTACTGTAGATTTGTATGTCTCATCATATTTTGAAACGAATTCTTCATTCGATAAATCCTGGAAATATTCAGATGGATTTAAAGCCTGAAGTAAAGAACCTGAGTTGTAGAGGCAGATATCAGCCATATCGCCAGATGCCAGACGAGTCTTAACGATGTTATCACCATCAGCACCACCAACACGCTGTTCTACTTCAACTTCGATACCAAGTTTTTCATTAGCTGCTTCGATTACTGCATTGATTCCGTCATCTACGATATCGGTATCTTTTAATAATGTAATAGTAACACCATCAAAAGAAGCATCCCCTGCATCTGCGGTCTCTTCTGTTGCTGCATCCTCTTCTGCTGCATCCGTACTTTCCTCTGCTGCTGCATCGCTGCTTGAATCAGCACTGCTGTCGCTTGAAGACGAGCCACATCCAGCTACTGTTCCTGCAACCATTACTGTTGCCAATAATAACGCACTAAATTTTTTGAACTTCATTTTGTATCCTCCCTTTTCTTTATTTAAGATGAATAAATCATACCATGGATTATTTCGTTCTAACATGGAAAATCCAACATTTAGGGATTGAAAAATGAACACTTTATGTTTAATATGTGAATTTATTCAAAGAAAATTCATAATTAGCTTATTAACTTTGTATGTATTCCGCTGATTATTTTTTATTTTTTCAGCTAATTCTTCTATTATACGCACACCAAAGTGAAACGTAGTCGGCTCGTCAGCTATGCTGGCATAATACATCTGAGCGCCTGCAATCCGCCTGATACTTTATTCTGAACAAAGGTGAGTGTCTTATCTTTCAAAATAAAAAGGTAATGAAATATTTATCCCTTTTGTTCGCAACAATATCAAACTTCCAGCATATTAATAAACAAAGTGTTTTCAAAGGAACAACTATGTCCAACCTCAATCTTCGTGCCAGTCAGCTAGATCAGATAGATCAGGGAGAACTACAAATTCAGATAACCTCAGCCCAGATAAACCGTCCCATCCCAGACGCCAACATCCGAATCGCCTACACCGGAGACCCTGAATCCATAATAGAAGAAGTCACCAGCGACTCCACCGGTCAAAGTCCCATACTCACCCTGCCAGCTCCCCCTGTAGAATACAGCATGGAACCAAGTCCGGCCCAGCCCTACTCCGAATACACAATCTCCATAACTGCCCCGGACTTCGAGCCCCTGACCATATCCGCCTCCCAGCTTTTACCCTCTACCCGCTCCATCCAGCCCGCTCAGCTAATCCCCCGCCAAACTCAAGGTCAATTTGAAAACTTCGTAATCCCCGCCCACACCCTGTACGGAGACTACCCCGAAAAAATTCCCGAAGCCGAAGTAAAACTCGTACAGCAATCCGGAGAAATCGTCCTAAGCCGCGTAGTCATCCCCGAATACGTAGTCGTCCATGACGGAGCCCCCAGCGACTCCACAGCCCGCGACTACTACGAACGCTACCGCGACTATATCAAAAACGTAGCCTCCTCCGAAATCTACGACACCTGGCCCGACGCCACCATCCGCGCCAATATCCTTGCCATCATGTCCTTCACGCTAAACCGTGTATACACCGAATGGTATCGCAACAAAGGCTACGACTTCACCATCACCAGCTCCACCGCCTACGACCACAAATGGGTCCGGGGAAGAAACTACTTCGACTCCATCTCCCAAACCGTAGACGAAATATTCTCCGACTACCTCTCCCGCCCCAACGTCAAACAACCCATCCTAACCCAATACTGCGACGGTCAAAGAAGCAGCTGTCCCAACTGGCTAAGCCAATGGGGTTCCAAAACCCTGGGCGACCAAAACTACACCACCATAGAAATCCTCCGCTACTACTACGGTGACAACATGTACATCAACACCGCCGAAGAAATCTCCGGAGTCCCCGCCTCCTGGCCCGGCTACAACTTAGACATCGGATCCAGCGGCTCCAAAGTCACCCAACTCCAGGAACAACTAAACGCCATAGCCAAAGTCTACACCACCATCCCCACCATCACCCCCGACGGCATCTACGGTGAATCCACCCAACAAGCCGTAGAACGCTTCCAATCCATCTTCGGTCTCCCCGAAACCGGAATAACAGACTACAAAACCTGGTACAAAATCTCCGAAATCTACGTAGGAATCACCCGCATAGCCGAACTCTAAAATTTTCTCAACTTTACTCCCCAACAAACTCAGCCCCTAACCATCATACTCCACCACTCCCGTGCCATACCATGGCACGAGCCCTAACTGCCAACCCATCTTTTGTCTTTTCACCCACCTCCGCCAACTCCCAGGATTTACCCCTCCACATCCGGACAGCCGGCAGAACACACAACAGCCTTGGATAATCAGCGTCGCACATTTAGTAAGACTTAGAGTAAAATAAAGGACGAAAACCGATGAAATTGGGTTTACAAAACCCAATTTCAAAACCACCCTGAGTGGTGCTTTCATCAGAAAGCACCGCGAATGTGGTTGATTCGGTTATCGTCCTTTATTTTACTCTTAGTCTTACTTAATGTGCAAAGCCATCCAAGGCTGTTGTGTGTTCTGCCGGCTGTCCGGATGTGGAGGGGTAAATCCGTCCCCCATACCACTAAGACTCGCTCTCTGCCATCCCTTCCGTAATCGTCTTCTGCTCCTGCACAAACTTCTCAGCCGAAGCCTTCTCCGCCTTAGTAGCCTTCTTATGCTCCGTAGGCTGATTAATAACAACCTGAGGGAATGGAATATTAATATTATGCTTATCAAATATCAACTTCATCTCACGGTTCAAATCCCTGCACAACTGTACACGATCCGCTTCTGAACACTGTGCCACAATCTTAATCGTAACACTGGAATCCCCTAAAGCAGACACCCCGCGATAAAACGGTCCGGAAGCAATACTCGGAACTCTCTCCTTCACTAATGGAAGTTCCTTATCAAGAATACTCTCCACATGTTCCAGCGACTCATCATATTCAATGCCAATATCAATCGCTGCAAAAGAATACTTCTTAGTCATATTAATAACACCGCTGACCTTCGAGTTATTCAAAATCTTAATATCCTGACTAGGAGCCTCAATCTTAGTGGAACGGATTCCAATCTCACGAACCGTACCTCTCCAGTCACCAATCGTAACAATATCACCAACTCTGAATTCTCCTTCAAATACAATGAAGATACCTGCCAGAATATCACTTACCAGCGACTGCGCACCAAGACCAACAATCAAAGTCAGCAGTCCGGCAGATGCAAGGATAGTAGAAGAATCCACACCCAGGAAATTCATACAATAAAACAATGTTCCCAGTACAGATATGTACTTAATAAAGCTGTTAAACAAACGGCCAATCGTCTCAGCTCTTGCGCCCATATTGGCCAAAGCCATCTTTAAAAGTCTCCGAACAATGGATGTAATAACCATAACCTCAATTACCACAAATGCAATGTAAGTAAATGAGAAAATATTCGGTACTTTTTCCCAACGACGGTTAATGATATAGGAAAGAATAGAATTCTTATCAAAAGAACCTCTCTGTGTATACATATAAGCAACTAAAAATACTGCAACTACAGCTAAAATCCAGAAAATAACTCTCTTCAATTTCTCCTCTGCAGTACAATCTTTCCATTTAGTCGTATTCAAACTCCACCGACTGATTACAGAATCTACTTTACGTACTTTTCCGCTTCCGGTTACGATTTCAAAAGTTCCCGTCGGTTCTTCCAAAAATTCATTGGAAGCTGATTCTTTCTTCTGAATCAATACTTTCTGTGGTTCACCAATAAGTGCCAGTATAAAGATAATCATCAAGATGATAAAGCTGATTACCGTAGCCGCCGCTGCCAGGAACAACCGTCCAGAGGTAATTGTATGCAATGGAACAGCCACATAGATAAACTCTCCGTCATATTCCATACTGCTCACAAAACACTTCGTATCATCAATAGTCTGATATCCGGTATAATCATCCGTAAGCGCTGCTGAATTTAAACCAACAGCTTTCGCCTTGCGTCCGATTTTACCCTCTTCCGGATAATACACCAGAGTAGAATCTTCCTTATTAACCGCCATGGTAAATCCATCATTTTCCACTGCAATATTATCTAAAGTATAAGGAGTCTCTACAGCCTTAACTTTATCATCTAATCTCTGTGGTGAGATACCCAGTTCCACCATACCTGGTGCGTCTATTCTATGTGTTCCAATATACTGAATGTAAGAGCCCGGATCATATACGTCATCTTCCGCATCCTTGATTACGATATCTTTAGACCCTTTGATAACATCCCAGAATTCATAGGAAGCAGAATCCCAATCATGACTGAGCGTAAATTCTGTAAAGATTCCATTCGATTCAATTACTTCACCATCTTCATTGAAAATATAGATGTATTTAACCTGTGCACGCTCAGATAATTCTATCAAACGCTCTGAATCTACAAGTGTTGGATCTTTACCAATCAAATAAGCAATATTCTTTGTACGTCCTTCATATTCCTGTACATATTCCTCTTTTAAATCTTCCAGTTTTTCCTGATTCTCATCAAAGATATCATTGATATCGCTTATCTTCTCCGCAGATCTAGACGACTGCGTCGATAACACAGATAATGTCTGAAGATAGAAAGAAGCGAGGAAAATCACAACCAATCCCACAATCAGAACATGTATCGCCTTACTTCCGATTGTCTGATTAAAATAGACTTTTCCACCAAGGTGGATATACTCCATCTCTTCATTATCTTCTTCGAACTTCTTATCCTGCTCACCGCGGATAAAATGGAAATAGATAATAATAATTGCAAGTACAACTGCAAACATCAACGTTATCATGTATACCATCTTCATGATTGTATTCTGCATCATAGCTCTTGGTCTTAATGCAATAAACTGATAGCTGTTATCTTCAAAGTCTACCGCCCGGCTCTCTGCATAAAATTCTTCATCTGCACAGACTGCCCATCCGGCATATCCATCTGTCATAACATCTTCGTCCAACTGCGCATCAGCCAGAGATTTTCCAATTAAATCTTCCTGTGGATGATAAGCAATCGTATTATCCTGCGTATTAACTACTACAATATACCCTTTGCTTCCCACTTTTATGGTATGCAGAGAATATGCAAGTGAAGTAAGTTCTTCTTCTGTTTCCATAAACTCTGTGATATCCCGTCCTGCAACTACAGACATTCCATTTTCCATAGATGCGATATAATATCAGGTCATATCCAATGTAACTGCACCTTTATCGTCAAAAAGTGTGGCAAGCGCCTCATCTTTTAAAACATCTGCGCTGCCTCCGCTTGAAGCAATCACATTCTCCTGCGCATCCAGAATATACAAATCTGACAATGCCCACTGATTCGCCATCTCTTCCACAGAACCTAAATCCTCTGGCATATTCTCATAATAATAAGCGATGGTATCAACCTTAGCCTGGCTGAAATCATCATATTTCGCCAGTCTGTCCGCTGATTCTTCCTCATTAGCTTCCAACCGCTGCACTGCGATATCCAGTTTATCACTAGAATTCTCCTTCTGCTGGGCAACCGAAAATCTGGTCTGAATCAACAGTAAAACTCCAAACATCAATACCACTCCAACAATTCCCAGAACAATATCGAATAGAAGTTTCTTCCTACGTTCCTTTTTCCCGTACATGTTCTTCCCTCCTGCTTGTCAAATAATAGCATTAACTTTTCTTCATAAAATAAGATGTCCTCTTATTGCTATTAATAGTTTTATTTTAATTTGGTAAAGAAGGAAAGTCAATCACAAATATAACATATTCCAATATATTTTTTGAATTTTTCAAAAAAGTCATTGACATTTCCATATTACAATGATATGATAGCTAAGGATTTTGCAAGAGATATTGCAGATCATGCGGGAGTGCTGGAATTGGCAGACAGGCATGACTAAGGATCATGTTTCAGTATTGAAGTGTGGGTTCAAGTCCCATCTCCCGCATTTATGACGAATCCGTAGAGATTTCGTAAGAGTAAAAAAGCCCGAAACCATTATATTTCTTGTGGTTTCGGGCTTTTTGCTGTTGTTTTTAAGGGAGCGAGGTGCGAATATGTAATAATGTTAACCCTTCCCTATGATTTACGTGTCATAGAGAAGAAATGTACTGTTTGATACGTACTTGCTCCTCCGTTTTACGTGTCATTTGGACGGAAAGATACTTTTTGACACGTACTTGCTCCTCCATTTTACGTGTCATTTGGACGGAAAGATACTTTTTGACACGTACTTGCTCCTCCATTTTACGTGTCATTTTAGCAAAAACTACTTTGGGATACGTACTTGCTCCTCCATTTTACGTGTCATTTAAACAAAAACTACTTTTAGATACGTACTTGCCGCTTCAATTTACGTGTCATTTAAACAAAAACCACTTTGGGATACGTACTTGCCGCTTCAATTTACGTGTCATTTGAACAAAAACTACTTTTAGATACGTACTTGACGCTTCAATTTACGTGTCATTTGAGCAAAAACTACTTTTAGATACGTACTTAACACTTCAATTTACATGTCATTTGAGCAAAAACTACTTTTAGATACGTACTTAACACTTCAATTTACGTGTCATTTGAGCAAAAACTACTTTTAGATACGTACTTGACACTTCAATTTACGTGTCATTTGAGCAAAAACTACTTTTAGATACGTACTTGGCACTTCAATTTACGTGTCATTTGAACAGAAAGATACTTTTAGACACGTACTTCCAACCTGCAGTGAATGTCAAATGGAACAAACATGCAAAATGCAACTGAATATCTATGATATCAACAAACTCCTGGCTCATATCCTGAAAAAAATAAATCAACAGCAGATGACCATCCTTATCCCCCTTGTAATTTTGAATTTCCGTGATGCATTTGCAAAAACCACACGCTGGAGAATCTCCAGACATTGAAAGGATATGATGAAAAAGAGAAAAAGCTGAAAGTCTGGCTTGTATTCCCAAAAAGAAAGCAGTATACTATCTTTATGCAGATATAGTTCATCGGTAGAACGCTAGCTTCCCAAGCTGGAGAGACGGGTTCGATTCCCGCTATCTGCTTTTTTACATGATTCTATACTTTTTTATATGTTTTCTATATGTTTTAATATAATTCTATACTTTTTAATATGCTTCTATATCCATTTTCCCATATTCAGTCTATATTCTTAGATATTTCTTTTCAAGCTTCAATCCATACACTATCCCACCAATATCCAACTGACTTACCTTCCTCGCCAATTTTTATGAACCAACTCTTCAAACTTCTTCAAATTCTGGTCCGAATGTTCAATCTCTCTGGAATAGCGATACACAATCTCTGTAACATCCTCCGGATAAATCTGCTTCTCATTTCGAATCCATCTGCACTTTAACATCTCTTCAATGATCATCACACTTGCAGCCGCAGCCTGCACCTTAGAATAAAGTCTACCGTCATAAACAGCTCCACAAAAATAAGTAAAGATAAAATAAACCAGAAGTTGTTCCTTTTGAATCTCCCAGGGCACATCCCGAGATGACATATATATCTGAAACTCATCTGTAATCTTCCCCCAGTGCTGCTCATTCTTTCCAAACAATCTTGCCTGAGTCTCCTTAATCTGAACATACCAGTCCTCTTTCAAAAACTCCATCACTTCCAGCAGGCCAAAAATCCTCTTCACAAATGCAAATCTCAGATTATGCGATTGTCCGGACAAATCCCTTACCACAAACACCGCCGCACAATCCTTCTTATATCTCTCCATAACATCAAAACAAGAAAACAACTCCTCCCTATCCACCCGAATCTGCATATCATGGGCCAACCCAAGACACATTCCAACCCGTACTTCTACAGGCATACTACGATTCTGTAAAAACACAATCATCTCATCCCTTGCATCCGCAAGCACAGAATAGAGGAAAGGATCATAATCATCAAACACATCCTCACCCTCTCTCTCCACACTCACAAACCGCACCGGATCCACCCTTTTCATCAAAATATCCGCCACCTCCGGACAGGAAATAGACAGCGTAATTTCCCGGACATTTTCAAACACCTCCACATGACGCGGATACAACCTGCAAGTCCTGCAAAGACTCCCCTCCCCCAGATTAATATACATATCACACAAATTATCATCATTAAGAAAAGTACATCTCTTCTCCCCATCCTGTCTAAAAGCAGACTTCCTCCAGTCAATAGAACGACGCAGCCGCTTGCGAAACGCCCCCTTAACAGCATGATACTTTCTAAGAGATTTCGCATCCGACACAATCTGCCACCCCGCACAGCAAGTATCCTCACACAAATCAGCCACACAATGAAACTCATTATAATAATCCGGTCTAGTATATAACATCTATTCATCCCTCTTTATCTTCATATATAATACCCATAGAAAGGGTATTCTCACATCTAATCATCTAGAAGAGTATATCACTCCCATATAAATTTTTCTATAGCATCCTACTTCTCCCCACAAATTCGCTTCCTAACCTCCCTCCTTCCACAAGCCCCATGCCCCACGGCACGCGACCTCCCACCACACCCTCCATATCTCCACTCACAAATCCAGCCCCTAACCTCCCTCCTTCCACAAGCCCCGTGCCTCACAGCACGCGACCTCCCACCACACCCTCCATATCTTCTCCCACAAATCCAGCCCCTAACCTCCCTCCTTCCACAAGCCCCGTGCCCCACGGCACGCGACCTCCCACCACACCCTCCATATCTCCTCCCACAAATCCAGCCCCTAACCTCCCTCCTTCCACAAGCCCCGTGCCCCACGGCACGCGACCTCCCACCACACCCTCCATATCTCCTCCCACAAATCCAGCCCCTAACCTCCCTCCTTCCACAAGCCCCGTGCCCCACGGCACGCGACTTCCCACCACACCCTCCATATCTCACCCACAAATCCAGCCCCTAACCTCCCTCCTTCCACAAGCCCCGTGCCTCACGGCACGCGACTTCCCACCACACCCTCCATATCTCCTCCCACAAATCCACCCCCCAACCTCCCTCCTTCCACACTCCATGCCTCACGACACGCGACTTCCCACCACACCCTCCATAACCTTCCTCCCTCCACCATCAGCCTTGGCGTTTCATTCGGTTTGAGGGCAGCACATAGAATGTTTTTATTGATATGGAGCGAACTGATAAGATTCTTAGCGCGCAAAGGTGTCTATTTCATGGGCGAGAGGTGTTTACCAAAACACCTCTCGAAGGCCCCCTGAAGTGTGTATGCATCAGCATACACGCTGAATGGGCCTGCTCCCATGAAATAGACACCTTTGCACGCTTAGAATCCTTACAGTAAGATCCCCTATCAATAAAAACATCTATGCGCTGCCCTCAAACCGAATGAAACGCCAAGGCGTCCCTCCTCCCAACAAACCCCAACATCCATTTGACAACACCCCAACTCCATTATATTATAGAAAGAACAACAAACCTCAAAGAAAGGACCACCATCCATGAATATAAAAGAAGAAACCCAAAAGATGAAACTGGCCGCTCCACAACTAGCCGCCTCCACCATAATCCAACGAAACCAGGCCCTAACCCAAATTGCTCAAACCCTTTCCGCTCACAAAGCAGAAATCTTCGCAGCCAATCAGGAAGACATGACCGCCGCCCAGGAATCCGGCATCGCCCCATCCGTACAAAAACGTCTAAAATTCGATGAAGGCAAGCTAACAGACGTCCTCCAGGGTATCAACCAGCTAATCACGCTTCCCGACCCTTTAGAAAAAATCTCCCTATCCCGAGAACTAGATAAAGACCTAACCCTCTATCGCATCAGTTGTCCCATCGGAGTCATCGGCATCATCTTTGAAGCACGCCCGGATGCCCTTGTACAGATATCCTCTCTGTGCATCAAAAGCGGAAACTGCGCAATCCTAAAAGGAGGCAAAGAAACAGCCCGAACCAATAAAATACTTTTCACTCTAATTCATGAAAGTATCATATCAGCCGGACTGCCAAGTGCATGTATGCTCCAGGCCGAGCAGCATAATGAAATCGATGAACTGCTCTCCTGCCATGACAACGTAGATTTATTAATACCAAGAGGATCCAACCAGTTTGTCCAGTACATCATGAATCACACAAAGATTCCTGTAATGGGACACGCCGATGGCATCTGTCACATCTATGCAGACAAAGAATGTGATTTTGAAAAATCCATCCCAATCATCATAGATGCCAAGACACAATACACCGCTGCATGCAATGCGGCAGAAACTCTTTTGGTACATCGGAGCATCGCCGCAGACTTTCTTCCCCTGCTGGAAAAGGCACTGAACGCAAACCACGTAAAAATTCGCGGCACACAGGAAGTAAATGCAATCATCCCTTGTGAAGTTATGTCTGAAGATGAATTCGACACAGAATATCTGGATTTAATCCTATCCATCAAACTGGTAGATGATTTAGAGGAAGCCATCACACATATCAATCGCTTCGGCTCCCACCATACAGATTCCATTCTGACTGAAAATAAAAAAACAGCTGCTGTATTTATGCAAATGGTTGATTCTGCAGGTGTATATCACAACTGCTCCACCCGTTTTGCAGACGGATTCCGATATGGGTTCGGTGCCGAAGTCGGCATCAGCACCGGTAAGATTCATGCCAGAGGCCCTGTTGGATTAGAAGGTCTTGTCACCTACAAATACAAACTGTTTGGTTCTGGACAAATCGTGGGAGATTACGCTTCCGGACGAAAACAATTTCATTTTAAAGATCTGTAAACGCTCTTTACTTTTCTACTTTTAGTATCTCTTCACCTGCAGAAAGCTTTTCTTTCTGCAGGTGTATTATATTTCTATAATTTTTAGCATTAAGCACCATCACAGCAACCGTTGTATTATAACCTGCCGTTTCAATCTCTCTGCGTTCAAAACTAATCAGTTTCTCCCCCACTTTCACTTTCTGCCCTTGTCTTACACAACATTCAAAAAACTGACCCTTTAAAGAAACCGTATCTATTCCTACATGAATTAATAATTCAATTCCATCCGTACTGGTAATGCCTACAGCATGCCCCGTATCCATTACCACAGAAATTACTCCATCAAATGGAGCCGTAATCTCATCCATTTCCGGTATAATACCAACCCCATCACCCAATATACCTTCTGCAAACGTCTTATCCGGTATCTGATTCATAGCTAACAGTGTGCCTGATACCGGCGCATAAATGCAGTTGTTTTGATTCTTAAAGACAGTTTTTGTATCCTTCTCTTTCCAAAATATCCAGGTAAGCACATATGACACACCAAAAGCAACCATCAGGGATACTGCATAGTGCACAGTACTATCCATAGTAATCAAAAATCCAGGGATACCAGTCACCCCGTAGGATGTGGCGCCCACACTGAATACGGCTCCAACCCAGGCTCCCACAGCTCCGCCCATCATACCACATACAAACGGCCGTCCAAATCGCAAATTCACGCCAAAAATTGCCGGTTCTGTGATACCCAGTGCAGCAGATAATGCAGATGGCAAAGCCACCGCACGAATCTTTTTATTTCCGGACTTTAACCCGACTGCGAGACATGCAGCACCCTGCGCAAAGTTTGCCGCAGAGGCAATAGGCATCCAGGTATTTAAACCTCCCGCAGAGAGCATTCCCGCCTCTATCACATTGTACATATGATGAATACCGGCGACTACAGTAATCGGATAAATACCTCCCATAAGCATCGCCCCTGCACTATGTTCAACTTTAATCAGCCATTGTGCAAACTCCAGAATATAAGACTCCCCTATAGAAAACACTGGTCCGATAATTCCCAGTGCCAGAAATCCTGAAACCAGTACACTGCATAAAGGCGTAACAAATAAATCGATCATTTCAGGCACATGTTTATGAAGCCAGCACTCTATCCTGCACATAACCCACACAGAAATTATAATAGGAATCACATGCCCCTGATACCCAACCTGGCGAATAGGGATTCCCAGAATATGCCACACAGGAATCTGTGATGTCTCCATCGTAACTGCCGTCCATGCATTAATCAGATTCGGGTGAATCATGAGCATACCGACAACTGCACCCAGATATATATTGCCGCCAAACACATGAGCAGTAGATGCAGCAATCAATACCGGCAGAAATACAAACGCCGTGTTTGACAGCATATCAAGCAGCGCATACCAGTCACCAGACGCAAAATCCGGATTGGCATTGCCCAGTGCTTCAACTAATCCCATCATCAGTCCTGAAGCTACTATAGCCGGAAGAATTGGTATGAATACATCTCCCAGAGATTTAATCATCCGCTTATAAACTGGCTGTTTTTTGTCGGCAGCATCTTTTACCTCACCAGTTGTTGATTCTTCCATACCACTGATATGTAAAAATTCTTCGTATACTTTATTAACAGCACCTGTTCCCAGAATCAGCTGGAGCTGTCCATTATTAGAAAATACCCCTTTGACACCCTCGATATCTTCCAGTCTTTTTGTATCAATATTATTATCATTTACTGCTACGATGCGTAATCTGGTAGCACAATGGGCTACATTTATCAGGTTATCCCTTCCACCCAAAGTTTCATATATTTCTTGTGCACATCTAGTATAGTCCAGTAACATGTTCACCCTCCTCTCATCGCCGGTATTTATAAGAAAGGTTTATTTTATAAATCACACTGCATACCAGTATTTTAACAGAAATTGTTTCCGTTTTTCCGCATTTTTTCTAGAATCTTTTGTGAGTTTTTCTACGAATGCTTTTGCAGCATGAACTTCATTTTTCTCCACCAGAGAATCACTAAATCTGGATTTTTGAACAATAGATAAAAAGCGTTCATAATCACGTACATCCACAGTCTCATAGTTTTCACAAACCGCTGTGCTACGCTCATAAGGAAAATTCCTGTCTCCAGGTATTTTATCAATATCCAATATCTTCATAATCCGGTCATAGAGCACCCGGATTACCTGATTATAATCATTTCCATCCACCTTTTTTTCATACCACTGCATACGAAGTCTATACTGAAGCTGCATGAGCAGATAAATAATTTCTGCGATTATAGCCAGTAAAAGCAAAATACCAACTACTCGAAGTGTCTTCTTAAGCGGGGTATCTTCTTTTTCTTCTTCCTGTTTTTGCACTGTATCCAATTTATCTGTCGTACTTCCCTGAAGCGATTCCTGATCTTCCTGATTGGTCACGGTTACCGATGACTGTGGCATATCTAATACTTCCTGGGTAGTATACTGTGCATAATAAAATCCAGGTACTACTTCAACCGGCAGCCATCCTACTCCATCACGGTATATTTCCACCCAGGCATGAGCATTGTCTTCGGTAAGACTGACTGAAGTCTCACTGCCTTCATTTAAAACATCCGCATCGGATGCCGGCAGATAATATCCTTCCACATATCGCGCAGGAATTCCTGCTGCACGATACGCCATTGTCGCTGCTGTAGCAAAATAGGCTGCATTTCCCTGTTTTGCTTTTGTAAGAAACCACATAACAAAATCTTCATTTCCCTCATAGGCAAATGGTGTGTCACTATACTGAGCAAGTTCCTGCAGTACAATACGAATCTGAGTGGTAATCTGATTAACGTTGGAATTTTCCCACTCTGAGCCGGAGAAAAACATCTCCTCAAGCTCTGCTTTCAAGTCATTATCTATGGTAACGTAGTTGTCATAGACGAATGTTCGATAGATTTTCTCTGCTTCCATATACTGAGAACTTTTTTCCGTATCTGGATTTCGTTCAACTAAAAGCTCACCCGTTATCTCTGCATCCCCACTTCTATAGGAATACTGATTCGTTCCAAAAAGTCCTTTTTCACGAAACTGCCAGTCATACACAGGCTGAATTGAAGAATCCGCCATTACAGATATCTCATAAGGTGCATAGGCATATTTACGATAAGCGCCTGTAATTTCCACTGTATATTCACTGGTCTCCGGATTCATTTCCTGCATATTTTCTTCATAGGTCATATACTGGCTGACTGACGAAAACTGCTGTTCTTCCAACCAGTCTAACATTCCTGAAGTATTCTCTGTCACATAAGCGCCTTCGCTTAAAGGCTCCCATTTGTCAGACTCATAGGTACTTCCCACAAAGCCTCTAAGATACATCTCCTGAGCTTTTTCAAATGATATACTAAGTGTTTCTCTTTCCTTATCTCCGATTAGCCGATTAGCTTCCTTTAAGTCACCCTGGGGTAAGGTATCCTCTCCAAACCGGAACTGATCCCAGTTTTTTAAGATAGCCTCTTTCCAATCATCCACGCTGTCGCTCTTTCTGTAATTTCCGGTAAATACTG
Source organism: Lachnospiraceae bacterium (assembly GCA_028696165.1). Lineage (GTDB taxonomy): Bacteria > Bacillota > Clostridia > Lachnospirales > Lachnospiraceae > JAQVHQ01. Next base: position 91,179 of record JAQVHQ010000001.1, read on the forward strand.
CCATTCCAATCAGGAAAACACTGATAAAGATAATCCCACCGATTGTCTTTCTTCCTTTCTGATGGGACAAAGTATCCTGAGTCCAGAACAAAACCCATCCGCCCATTACACAAAGTACACCACTGCTTCCCTGGCAAATCCCAAGGAGCACTGTAAAGAATAAAATCCCAAATATAATTGCAGTAAGAAGGATCACTGCATGTCTTCGTATCAAATAAACAATTAGTATAGAACCTAAAAGTACCACTATCATTCCCAGTGCCAGTCTATCCTGATTGCGTATGGAATTCAGTGCAAATAATGTATTATACTGGTCAAACTGTGCATTCCAGGCTGTGATACACTGATTCATAAGATAAAGCAGCGCACGCACTAATCCAGCACCCCAAAACAGTATAATCCCCAGGCATATGGCACAGATACCTATACGAACGCCCAATGCCCATACTGGTTTTCTGCCTCTCACTGCCAGCAGTATAACGGCAGCATTTCCTATGAGAAACATCATCCATGACATAGGCATATCTGCAATAATTGTATAGAAACAGCGAAGGAATCCTGTCATGAGCAAAACTCCTGACAAGATATCCAGCCATCTTTTCATTTTATTTTCTTTGTCATAGGTAGTATCCTCCAGTAAAAATACTGAACTCTTCTTTTTCTCCATGTTTCTCCTACTTTCTATATATCCAGCATCCGTACTTTTCCAATCATTGAATCTACTGATAAGGTAATCACATCATAATTTGTTCCTTTTTCTACATGATCTTCCTGAGCTTTTACAATCATGATTACTGATAAATCCACATAATTTCCCAGTCGTTGTATCTTTGCTTCTCCAAACATTCCAGTAACTAAAACCACTTTGGTAAAGTATTGATAGATTTCTCTGTTCATAAAGATATCCAGAGTATCTTCCTTCTCCTCTGCGATTCTGGTACTCATCATATTGGTCAGCATCTGCATATACGATGGATTATCATCCACCGTAGAACTTACATAATCCTCCTGGCTGACACATCCTACCTGATGGATATGATTTTGATTCATCAATCCACGGCTGATGGATGCTGTCATTCCAAGGATACCATTTACTACTTCGTGGTAGGAAGGATTCTCCTTATCAAACATCGTATCATATAATATCAGTGTATCATAATTCGATGGAAAGCTAAACTCACGCACCACAAGATTATCCAGTTTACTTGATAGTTTCCAATGGATACTTCTAGGCGTATCTCCAGGCCTGTAATCGCGGATATCAAACACCTCCGTCACATCCTGTCCCTTACGGCTCTCCATATACTGATATCCGTCGGAAAGTGCTTCCGGCAGTCTCTTCATATTTACCTGGACTTCCCTTATCTGTGGAAATACCGTGAATTCCTGTTCTGATATATGTTCACATTTTCGCGCAAACAATCCCAGGAGATCAAAGCACACCACTTTAGAGAAAGACATATGTATTTTACCGCAATTCTCACTTATATAAGGCAGTTCATAATACAGTGTCTGTGTCTTTCCTCTTTGCAAATACATATTCTGTCTATCCGTCTGATGAAATAACATATTCTCATATTCTACCTGAAGATAGCTTCTTCCTAACAGCATATGACTGTTATCCACCACTTTTATATTCATACCGATTCGCTGGTAGATTACGCATGCATCCTGCAATTCACAATCAATTCGGATTTTACGGGCACCCATAAGAAGCATAGCACCTGACCACAATGGGATTATCACCAAAAACAGCAGGATGATAAATACCTGCCGCTTGTTCGTTGCTATATATAGTCCCAGCATAGCAAGAAAAATCACAACATACATTATTCTACGTTTCCACATATTCTACTTCCTTCGTATTTTCTTTTCATTTCCAAGATAAGGTGGTTCTATTCTGCTTAAGATATCCTCCAACAGTTTTTGAGCTGTGACACCTTCTATCTTTGCCTGTGGACGCAGTATCACACGATGGGCACATACATCCACAAATACATTCTGGACATCTTCCGGAATCACATAAGTTCTCTCTTTTAAGATAGCTCTGGCTCTGGCTAGCTGACTTAAAGCAATAACTCCACGAGGGCTGACTCCCAGCTCCACCAATGAAGATTCTCTTGTCTGTTCACAAAGCAAAGTCATATATTCCAGAATTTCGTCTGTTACTTTTATAGACGCAAGATAATTTTGTATTTCCAGAATATCTTCTGCACTTACTACCCTCTGAACATTCTCTATCGGATTATGATACTGTCTCTGTTTGATAATATCTACCTGTTCTCTGGTACTTGGATAACCAATACTTAGACGTACCATGAAGCGGTCTAACTGAGAATCCGGCAGGGGCTGCGTTCCTACCGATCCAACCGGGTTCTGTGTAGCGATGCAGACAAATGGTTTCTTTATCTTATGGGTAATACCATCTACCGTAACACTTCCCTCCTCCATAACTTCCAGTAAAGCGGACTGTGTCTTCGGTGAGGTACGGTTTATCTCATCCCCTAAAAATAATTGACAATCCACTGCACCCGCTTTATATTCAAACTCGCCTGTCTGCTTGTTATAGACACTGAATCCGGTAATATCAGAAGGCATAGTATCTGAAGTAAACTGAATACGCTTATAATCCATACCCAGTGTCTTCGCAAATCCCAAAGCCAGTGTTGTTTTACCTACTCCAGGATAATCCTCCAACAGGATATGACCTCCAGCATAAATTGTCATAAGCACCTTCTCAATAACCTCATCTTTACCTACTAATACTTTACCGACTTCTCTTATAATCTGTTCCGATTTTTCAATAACCATGTGTACTCGTTCCTTTCGTCCTTTTATACTTCACTACGGATATGTCTGTAGATGTTTTTTCCGATGGATGGCTGATTTCTGTCGCCTTACATAACTCTTTGAATAACTTTTTTCAGTTCTTCAAAGTCAATAGGTTTTGCCACATGTCCATTCATTCCCATAGCAATAGATTTTCTCTTATCTTCCACAAATGCATCTGCCGACAGTGCAAGAATTGGTATCTTCTGTGCATCCGGCCTGTTCAGTGCGCGGATTGCCTGAGTGGCTTCCCATCCATTTAATTCCGGCATCTGTATATCCATTAAAATCAATTGATAATAATCAGGGCCCTTATTCTGGAACATATGTAATGCTTCCAGACCATTAACTGCATTTTCAATAACTGCACCTTGGGCATGAAGTAATTTGGTTGCAATAATAGCGTTAATCTTATTATCCTCTGCTAATAATATTCTGAATCCTTCCAGACTAAAGTCTTTTGCATCCTCATCATTAACCAGATTTTTCTTTTCTTTATCCGGAAGTGTCTGATCACCCTGAGCAATAGGCAGTTCAAGAAACACTGTAAAATCGGACCCTTTTTCCGGCTCACTGTCCACCGTAATGTGACCGCCCATAAGCTGAACCAGATTATCAGAAATAGCCATTCCCAGACCACTTCCTCCATAGTTTTTCGCCACCCCTGCATCTTCCTGCTCAAACGGATTAAAGATACGGCTCATGAACTCTGGTGACATACCCTTTCCCGTATCCCGTACTCTCATCATAAGATTTACTTTATCCTCAAATACATGCATTTGACGGAAAGTTACCGTGATTTGTCCTCCCGCCGGTGTAAACTTGCTGGCATTTGATAAAAAGTTTGTCATAACCTGTGAAATACGAAGTTCATCTCCCATTACATAACGAATGGTAAAATCCTGCATCTCCATCACAAACCGAACGCCCTTATCTTCAACTGTAATCTGGAACATATTCTTAAGTTTCTCAGCAAGTGCAAAGATATCAACACGCTCATTGGCCAGCTCGATTTTTCCACTTTCAATTCTGGACATATCCAGGACATCATTGATAATGGATAACAGGAACTGTGATAACCCTTCTGCCTTTACCAGATAATCTTCAGCCTCTTCCCTTTGTTCCATATTTAATCTTGCCAGCGAAATCATACCCAGCATACCGTTCATCGGAGTTCTGATTTCATGAGACATCTTCGACAAATAACGAGTCTTTGACTGATCATTCCTATTTGCCTTTTCTATCTCTTCTTCCATCTCCTGTTGGCGGTTATACTCCAGGGTGATGTCCGAAAGGGTCCATAGATAATATTCTTCATCTTCTGTCAGTGCAATATTAATTAATCCACGTCTTTTCTGATCACCGATTTTGTATGCTGCTTCCATATATAGTGGACCTGTTCTATCCCATTTATCCAGCTTATCTTCCATCTGCCTTATGTACTTTCTGGAAGTAACCTTCTCCAGAGCTCTGATATCCGCCATGATATCTTCAGCCTTTAAGCCAAGAATGGATTCAACATTTTCACTTACATAGACAACACACTTATCCTGCGTTTTTACTAAAATCTGTATGGTCTGACTGTTATTGCCTATTTCCCGAAAATATTTTTCTTCATCACCCATTCCTTTATGACTTCCGCGCTCTCTGTTTCCCGAATTTTCAAAGAGCTTTACCATCATTTCTATAACCAGCACGGCTAGTAAAATAATTAGAATTAATCCTGCGTGATTTTCTACAGTCTGCAATATATTATTCAACCTGTGTTCTCCTTCGCTTCATCTACTGGATTATACAGTAATTTTATAATTACAATAATTTATCTGCCCTAATCCATTGTTTATTTAACACAATCCCCCTATGTTATTATAAATATAATACTTCTTTTTACCTGTTTTTAGCAAATCCTTTGTAATATTTGGTGTATTATTTGTAAGAACCTGTTTTTGGGTGGTAAAATTTACGCTTTAATTATAAGAATACTTTTATATGACAAAAAGAGCTGTATAAAATGTTATATGCTTTATACATACAACAATTCCTACAACTCTTTTTGATAACTCTTATACAGCCTTAATGAATTAGCGTCTGTTACTACACTTTTTTCAATATCCTCATTAATTAAGTTTGTGATAATACCTGGCACTGCACATTGCCAGATATTATCACACATTCATGTGATGCAAGCTAGTCGCAATAGAAAAACCGGCGATGATTATCTATTGCCTTTTGTAATGTGAAATCGGTTTCACATGAATAACTTTATTATATCACTTCTTTTCAAATTGTAAATAGTCTTTATTCAATTTTATGTGAATTTTTTTATCTTCTTATTTTCTTCTTATTTTTATTTGCAGGAAGCAATTGCATTTTCAAAGATTTCTAATCCAGCCTCTAACTGCTCGTCTGTCATAACCAATGGAGCCAGGAAACGAATAACATTTCCATAGATACCTGCATTTTCCACAAGAAGACCATGCTGTGCACATTCCTGAATCATTGCTTTTACGATTGCTGCATTTGGAGTCTTACTTTCTTTATCTGTTACGAATTCTACACCAATCATTGCGCCCAGTCCACGAACGTCACCCACTACATCATATTTTTCTTTCATTTTATTGAATGCTGCAGTTGCTTTCTCACCAATTTCATTACTTCTTTCGATTAAGTTTTCTTCCTTCATTACCTCAAGTACTTTGATACCTGCTGCACATGCCAATGCATTACCGCCATAAGTTCCACCAATAGTTCCGCCTGGTACTGCATCCATCACTTCTTTAGAAGCAATTACTGCAGAAAGAGGTACGCCGCCTGCAATAGATTTAGCTGTTGCGATGATATCAGGTGCACAGCCTGCTTCTTTCCAATATTCAGAAGCAAATAATTTTCCTGTACGTCCAAAACCAGTCTGTACTTCATCTGCAATTAATAAGATACCATGTTTGTCACAGATTGCACGAACAGCTTTCACAAATTCAATTGGTGCAGGAATAAATCCACCTTCACCCTGCAGTGGCTCCATCACTACTGCTGCTACATAATCTGCAGGTGAGCAGTTCTCAAATACATCTTCCACACTCTTTACACACATAGCGATGTAATCTGCTTCAGTCATACCTTCCGGTTTACGGTATAAATACGGGAACTGAGCACGATATACACCATCCGGGAATGGGCCCATGCCTACAGCATAAGCTTTCTTAGCAGTCATGCTCATAGTCAGCATGGTTCTTCCATGGAAAGCACCTGAAAATACAATAATATTAGGACGTTTTGTAGCTCCTTTAGCGATCTTTACAGCATTTTCATCTGCTTCAGCACCTGAGTTTGCAAACATTACTTTTTTATCGTCTTCTTTAATTGGAGCAACTGCAGCCAGCTTCTCAGCTAATTCCAGATAACCTTCATGAGTAACGATATTGAACATCCCATGGAAATATTTTTCTGACTGTTCTTTTACAGCTTCCACAAGCTTCGGATGAGCATGTCCTACATTTAAAACTCCAACTCCGCCGATCCAGTCTAAGAAATAGTTTCCATCAACATCTTCGATCATAGCTCCTGCTGCTTTGTCAATAACACAAGGATAAGCACATCCGATTGCATTAGGTACAATATTTTTTCTTCTCTCGATCATAGCTGCTGCTTTTGGTCCTGGTACTGTCTCTGTAATAATCTTTGGTAATTCATTTTTTAACATAATTTTCTTCTCCTCTTCTTATCTTCGATTTTTTATTTTTTGTTTCATTGTTTCTTTGTTTCATTGTTTCTTTGTTTCATCATTTCTTTGTTTCATTATTTCTATGCTTTTTTCTACGATTAACCCGACAGTTATCTTTGAGCAATCCCCTACCCTACTAAGTCCTGCAGAAAATGTAACTTACATATTTAAAATTACATGATGCTGATAAAATAATATAAAAAAGAACGAAACAGTCATGACTTTTCATGAACTTCTTCGTTCTTCTTACGTTAATAATATTATATAGTATCCCTAAGCACAAATCAATGTGTGTAAAGCATAGCTTTTCGCATTCGTTTTTGTGCTTGTAGCACAGTGGGTTCTGATATATAATGTATATATCAAAGATTATTCATTACTTTTATATGGTTTTATTTTTTCATAAGCTTGCAATTACTTTCCAACAAGCTCACTTATGTATCTATGAACTATTTTATTATTTGTTATAGGAAGGAATATTATGCCAACCAATGTTCAAAACATTTTAAAAACTATGAAAACAAAATATCATCTAAACCTGCTTGCCGGTGAAAATGGGTCTTTTCAGGCTGTCAACTGGGTGTACATTCTGGAAGACATGAAAAATTGTGATTTTATCCGAAGTGGTGAACTTATTATAACCACGGGTCTTCAAATTCACACGCCGGAATCCATCTGCAAACTTCTAAAATTATTATCTGAAAAAAATTGCAGCGGTCTGATTTTAAACACGGGAAGATATATCTTACCCGATAATCTGACACCAGAGATTATCAAAACAAGTAACGATTTAGCGATTCCCTTATTGACTATGCCCTGGAATATACATATTTCTGACTTCATGCAGGAAATCTGTCTTCAATTATCACGTCAATTTCAACAGACACAGACTATCACAATTGCTTTTGAAAATGCAATTTTAAATCCACAATACAAAGATCTTTATCTTCCTGCTCTGGCACATGAAGGGTACATTCCTGACAACAACTATCAGGTATTGGTAATCGATCATGAGGATTCTATGGATGATATAAAAGCAAGTTTTCTTGCAGAAGACCTGACTGGAATTCCAATTCATGTCAATCAGCAAATTTGTGTTATTCTCTATGACCGTCAGATAAAGCTCATGGATTTAATTATCATGACTTTGCTCGATACCCGGGGCATATTGGGCATCTACGTCGGTGAACCTGTATCCCATGTAAGTGAATTAAAAGCCAGTTATCAACAGGCCCTTTTTGCAAAAAACATCTCTGCCTCCAGTAAGATTACCGCATACCATAATAAAATAAACGACGACCAAAAGGAAACGCATCCACGTATACCTGCATATGATCCACATGCCCGCGAAAGTATCGCTTATCCTGCTAATATCAATACCAGAAGAAATGTTATGTATCCACAGAACGTTGTCTTCTTCCATGATCTTGGTATCTACCAGTTATTCTTCCAGCAGGAAGACATGTCCATGCTTTTACATATGAAGAATATGATTTTACATGATTTGGAAGCCTATGATCACACGCACCAGACAGATTATACAGAAACCATGTATGTCTACCTTCTTACCAACAACAGTATCCAGGAAACAGCCAATCAGATGCACACACATCGCAATACTATAAATTATCGGATTCGAAAGCTGCGTGAACTGACTGGACAAAACCTGGATGACCCGCTGGTTCGATTTAACTATTTTCTGGCATACTATATTAGAGACTACTTATCGCTTTCTTAACAGTTTAAATATTTTGATTGCTTTACATTGCTTTTCTATAAATATCGGCAATTTCTTCCTGTGTAAATACCACTGGATTGTTGGCTATGCTGGCTGCAGAAACTTTCATACAGTTTTCAGCCATCCATGGGATATCCTGTTCGGATAATCCGAGATCTGATAATTTGAATTCCAGATCCAGTTTTTTAAGTAAGCTGCGGATTTTTACTGCACAGTCTTCTGCTGTTACACCGCCAAAGATTCTTGCGATTTTAGCAAATTTGAAATGATCACCTTTGCAGGAAGCTTCTATTATAGCAGGTGTAAGTGCTGCAAGACCTTGTCCATGAACGATATCTTTTAAGCCACTTGCCGGATGTTCCATACCATGTGCAAGAGTAACTCCTGCGGTATTAATAACCATACCACCAATGGTGCTTGCAAGAGAGATTTTCTCCCATGCAGCCTGGTCACCTTCGCCATTATAGACATTTACCAGATTGTCTGCAATCAACTGCATAGCATACAGGCTGAGTGCATCTGTAAATGGCTGTGAAATCTTAGATGTATATGCCTCCATACTATGACACAATGCATCGAATCCTACAGAAGCTAAAACCTTCTTCGGCATAGTGGTCATACACTCAGGATCCACGATAGATACCTTCGCTACAATCGCATTACAACGAAGAGATTTTTTATCTCCTGTATCAGGATTAGTCAACACTGCAAAACCATTTCCTTCTGATCCTGTACCACAGGTAGTTGGAATCAGTACTAATGGAAGTGCTGTATCACTCTTCTTGATATTAAAGATATAATCATTTACATCTCCTTCATTTACTGAGAGGAACGCAATTGCTTTTGCACAGTCCATGATACTTCCGCCACCGATGGCAACAACTACGTCACAGCCATTAGCTTTTGCAAATGCTGCGCCCTCCTGCGCTGTAGTGGTCAAAGGATTCTGTGCAACCCTGTCATATAATGCGGTTGCCAGACCTGCTGCCTGAAGACTGTCATTTACTTTGTCATATAAGCCTGATTTCTTTGCACTGCTTCTTCCAGTGACAATCAACGCTTTTTTGCCATACGGTTTTGTAAGCGAACCTACTTCTTTTACTTTACCCCATCCAAATACCACATTAACCGGAAGGAAATAAGAAAAGTCCATAGCTGGTGCAGTCTCTGCTGTCACAGCTGTCACTGTGTCTGTCTTTGCAGTCTCAAGTGCTGCAGCCAATGCAAGTTCCACATCATCCACTGCTGTGAGTTCGTCTTCATCTATAGCAACATCAATATGAGAACCAAACTTCTCTTTGTATTTTACTTTACAGATAATACAGAAAATCACTCCAAGCACTGCCCAGCCGCCTGCCATTATCCATTCCTGCCATACTAAAGAACATCCTGAATTTGGGATCATATACATAGCAACCATGATTCCAGACATAAGAATAGCGATTGCTCCAACAATTTTGTAATGTTTTACTTTGTAAGGTCTATCCATTTCAGGTGCTTTTTTTCTTAAAATCACAAAAGAGACAGCAACCATACAGTAAGCCAGACAACATCCAAAGTTACCTGCATCTACAATCCATACCAACATTTTTCTTCCAAAGAATGGTGCAATAACTGACAGTCCGCCAATCAGATATAATGCATTGGTAGGTGTTTTGTATTTGTCATGTAATTTTACAAAACATCTTGGAATCATATAAGATTCTGCCATAGAATACATCGCACGGCTTCCTCCGATGAGGAAGGAGTTCCAACTTGTTACGATACCACACATACCACCGATAATTAACACTTTCGACATAATACTGCTGTTAAAGGCTTTTGCCATAGCATCAGCAGTTACCAGTCCAGAGCCTGCCATAGAAGCTTCGATGTCTGCTGAATTCATCACATAACCAACTCCAATGATAATTAAAGCATAGAAGGAAACTGCCAGTACAATAGATAAAATCATAATTTTACCAATTTTTTTCAATGGTACATTAATTTCTTCTGCGGCCTGCGGAATTACATCAAAACCGATGAAGAAGAAAGGGGTTACCAGTGCAACGCTAAATACTGCTTTAATCATGCTTCCGGTTGACTCACCCATGAACATCTGTCCACTTAAGTTTGATACATTACCGGTCACTGCTGAGGCAACAATCAATAAGATACCAACACCGCCAATGATGACGGTAAGTACTGTCTGCAATACAGCAGCAGTTTTCGCACCACGTACATTGATATAAGTAATAAAAATAGCAACAATAATTGCCACTGCCAGCCAGGATGCATATACATCAAATCCGGCTACCGTATACAGATATCCCTGTAAAAATGGTGGATAGATATAAGTTACAATAGTTGGTAATGCACACGCTTCAAAACAAACAACGCTGACATACCCTAAAATGATCGCCCATGTACAAACATAAGAACCAATAGGTCCCATAGCCTTGTAACTGAATACGTGCTCGCCGCCACACTGAGGCATGGCTGCTGTTAATTCTGCGTAGGTAAGTCCTACGAAGAAAATCATAATACCACCGATGGCAAAACCGATGGCTGCACCGAGAACACCACCTCTGGAAATCCAATCCCCTGAGGAAACAACCCACCCCCATCCGATCATGGCTCCGAAGGCAATTACAAGAATGTCCCACGCGCTAAATACTTTGTCAAATTCCGATTTCTTTTTTTCCATATGTACGCCCTCACTATTTTTTGATTAATTATTTATATATCTTTGTATTTCTGTTTTTTCTTAACCTGTTTTTCATAATTTTTCATAATCTGCTTTTCTTGTCCAATTTTCTTAATATGTTTTTCACCTGTAATTGAAGGGCGCCGAAAAATCAAATGATTTTCCGACGCCCTCGTCAAAGTTAATTATATTATTCAGATAAATATTGCTTATATAAATGCAGATTCTAAAAACTATACAGATTTAAAAACCAAATGCTAATCTTCAAATTTCAAATCAATTAACTGCATGATATATTTTGCAGTTTCACTAAATCCCAGGACACTGCTGTCTATCATCATATGACGATTATGACGGTCACCACGATAAGTTCCAGTCATATATTTATATCTGGAATGAAGCATCTCATCATTATACTTTACTAATTCCTGAGCTTCTTTTTGTGAGATCTTCTGACTTTCCATAATATGCTCTACACGATTTTCTTCTGGAGCATAAATAAAAATATTCAAGCAATCTTTTCTGTCTTTCAGAATATAGTCACTGCATCGTCCTATGATAACACATGATGATTTTGCTGCAAATTTCTTAATAACCTCAAACTGTGTATAAATTACACGATTTGTAAGGTTTGCATATCTTGGTCCAAAACTTGTCTCAAACATATACTTTACATTATCACCGGTATCTGCTTTTTCTACCAGTTCTCGGTCGACACCAATTTGTTCAACCACTTTGTCCACTAAATCCCGGTCATAGTATTCAATGCCAAGGGACTCTGCAATCATTTTACCTATTTCCGGTCCGCCGCTGCCATATTCACAGCCGATTGTAATTACAAAATGTTTCATCTGCATCTCTCCTCATCTTCTAATTAACTTAAACACTCATTGCTGCATTTATTCTTGTATTATAATGCCTCTACCGCTTCTTTGATGATTTCGTAAGCCTTGTCACAGTCAGCCTCAGTTAAGATAAGTGGTGGAACCATACGAATGATATGAGCTCCGATAGCCGTAATCAAAAGTTTACGGTCAAAACAGCCATGTTTCACATCAACACCACTAATGCTGTCATCGAATTCAACACCTACCAGTAATCCCTGACCTCTAACTTCTTTTACATGTGGAAGAGTTTTCAATTTATCCATGAAATAATCTCCCATTTTCTTGGCATTTCCTGCCAGGTCACGGTCTAATAATTCAGTGATTTCAGCAAGTGCTGCTGCACAGCTGACAGGATGTCCACCAAAAGTAGTTCCATGAGAGCCTGCTGAGAATGCTTTTGCAACTTCTTCCGTTGCACAGATAGCTCCGATTGGCATTCCGCCGCCCAGTGCTTTTGCCATAGATACGATATCAGGTTTGATACCATAATTCATATAAGACATTACTTCACCAGTTCTGCACCATCCGGTCTGAACTTCGTCTAATAATAAGAGCATACCCTTCTCATCACAGAAATCACGAAGACCTTTCATAAATTCCTGAGTTGCCGGATGAACACCACCTTCACCCTGTACCGGCTCAATCATAATAGCGATTGTATTCTCTGTACATGCATCTTTAAAAGACTGAAGATTATTAAACTCAGCATAGCTAAAGCCCGGTGTCATATCACCAAAACCAATCTGGCAGGCATTGTCCGGCTGACCGGTAGCACTCATAGCACCAAAAGTTCTTCCATGGAAAGACATAGCAGCTGTTACGATGTTATACTTATGAGCGCCATATTTTTCAACGCCATATTTACGAGCCATCTTAATCATAGCTTCATTGGCCTCTGTACCAGAGTTCTGATAAAAAATCTTGTCCATTCCAGTAGCTACACAAACCTTCTCAGCCAGTAAAGCCTGAGGAATTGTATATGGATAGTTGAAAGTGTGCATAATGTCTCCAACCTGATCCTTAACGGCAGCAACGACCTTCTCATTACAGCTTCCTGCAGAGTTTACAGCGATACCTGCGTAAAAATCAAGGTATGGAGTCTGATTCTCATCATAAATATACATATCTTTTGCAGTCTCAGCAAGAAAATCGAATCTCTCATAAGTTTCGATCATATACTTGTTAACCTTATCCTTAATATCCTGTGCTGTTAATCCTGTGTCTTTTAATCTCATGGTATTTTCCTCCTGGTTTCAATTAATTTATTTTTCATTTCTTTTAATTGCGCTCTTCCTGCATTATATTCAGGAAACTCTCTTAACCAACATATATTCAAGACAATAAAAAAGCGAAGCAGCTTAACGGTAACACCGCAAGCTCCTTCGCTCGATTCATTTGTCTTTTATATTGAACACGTTTATAATATCATTGATTTTTCATCCTGTCAATATCTTTATTTTATTTTTGTTTTAAGAGTTTTCCTTCATTTTTTTAATATTATTGATTTACATTTTGTGCATTATATTGTGCTATATTTTTTAATGAATTTGCATTTGTCATGCAATACTCATTATTTTATGACACACAAATATATAGTTCAGGCCCAATATTTTCATCATAAGGGTAAAAAGAATATCAACAACAAATATGACGAGGTAGAAAAATGGAAGAACGCGGAATGGATTATCTCTCACACAATATAGCTATAAACTTAAAACACGCAAGGAAATCAAAAGGTATCAGCCTTGATGTAGTAGCAGAACAAACCGGCGTCAGCAAAAGTATGCTGGCTCAAATAGAAAAAGGACAGGCCAATCCCTCCATCGGGGTACTAGGCAAGATAGCCAGCGGACTGCGAATCTCTTTCAATGACTTGCTGCGTGCACCAAGAATGGATACCTACCTGGTAAAAGTAAATCAAACCGCACCTACAAAGGAAGTTCCCGGTCAATACAGAGTGTGGACCTGCTTTCCCTATGAAGACAACGGAATGGTGGAAATCTACCAGATAGACATCGAACCCGGAGGTATCTATGTCAGCGGAAGTCACGGTGAACACACCCGTGAATACATTTCCATGCGCCAGGGCACCTTAACCATACAAATAAATGAAACCCACTATGAAATAACCACCGAAGATATTTTTCGCTTTGAATCCGACCAAATCCACCGCTACCTAAATAAAACCCCTGAAAAGATCAGCTTTATCTGCTACTTTGTAGACTACACTTGATTTTCCAAACTAACCAAAAGTGGCAGGCGAAAACCGTTTTCGCCTGCCACTTTTGGTTAATTCTAATTACTCTTCTTCTTAGAAACCACATCAAAGATAACAGCAGCCAACAAAACACCGCCCTTAACTACCTTCTGCCAGTTCGCATCAACACCCATCAGAGACATACCCAGATTGATAACACCCATCAAAGTAGCACCAATGATAACTCCCGGTACTGTACCCGTTCCACCATAAGCAGAAGCACCACCGATAAAACAAGAACCAATAGCATCCATCTCATAGTTCGTACCAGCAGTAGGATTAGCAGAATTCAAACGAGTGATTGTAATCATAGCCGCAACAGCTGCCAGCACAGCCATATTTGTATAAGCAAAGAAATACACTCTATTTGTATTAATACCAGATAATTGTGTAGCCTTCTCATTACCACCCACAGCATACAGGTGACGTCCAATGGTTGTTCTCGAAGTAATATACGCATAAATCAAAACAACAACAACAATCCAAATCAAAACATTCGGAATACCTTTATACTTTGCAAGTTTATATGCGAATGCCAGAATAACAACCGCAATAATAATCAGATTAGCAAAAAATCCTCCGGCAGCTTTCACAGAATAGCCTTTTTTAATTCTGGACTGACGTCCTAAAACAGAGGAAATAATAAATGCTGCCGCAATCAGAACTCCTGCCGCCATACAAGTAATATTAATCCCCTTACCGCCAAAGAAATCCACTACATAGTAATTAAATAACTGTAAGAAACTATCCGGCATAGGAGCAATCGTACGTCCTTCCAATACAATATTAGATAGACCACGGAACATAAGCATACCTGCCAGAGTAACGATAAATGGTGGGATACGTACATATGCAATCCAGAATCCCTGCCATACACCGATAATCAAACCAACTAAAAGCATAATAAGCATTGCTAAAAATGGATTCATAGCGTTATCAACCATGAGTTTACCACCGATAGCACCTACCAGACATACTACAGAACCTACAGAAAGATCGATATTACCACCTGTCAGGATACAGAGTAACATACCTGTTGCCAATACGAAAACATATGCATTTTGTGCAATCAAGTTCGTAATGTTTTGTGGAGCGAGCATACTGCCCTTTGTCTGCCACGTAAAAAATGCTGTTACTAAAACCAGCGCAATAACCATTGTATATTTCTTTAAAATTGCTGAAATATTCGCCTTATTCATTCCACTATTCTCCTTTGCTTGATTTTAAAATGCGGGACATGATTGCTTCCTGGGTAGCCTCTTTTGCATCCAGCTCTCCCACCATTTTGCCTTCATTCATTATGTAGATACGGTCTGACATACCAAGAACTTCAGGTAATTCAGATGAAATCATAATAACGGATTTTCCAGCCGCAACCAAATCATTAATAATACAGTATATTTCGTATTTTGCCCCAACATCAATACCTCGTGTCGGCTCATCAAGAATCAGAATATCCGGTTCTGCAAACATCCATTTTGCAAGAAGTACCTTCTGCTGATTTCCACCACTTAGATTCCCCACATTTTGTTCTACGGAAGGGCATTTTGTCTTTAATTTTCCACGATACTCTTCTGCGACATTGTATTCCTTGTCCAGATTAATCACGGTGTGCTTACTTACCCCTGCAAGATTTGCCAGCGTAGTATTTGTTTTAATAGAATTCGACAAAATCAGTCCATTTCCTTTTCTATCTTCTGTTACATAAGCAATTTTATGATTAATAGCATCCCGGACATCTTTTAAATGCACTTCCTTACCATCAATCAATAATTGTCCTGTAATATTTTTTCCATAACTTTTTCCGAAAATGCTCATGGCAAGTTCTGTACGTCCGGCACCCATAAGACCTGAGATACCAACAACCTCACCTTTTCGAATATTCATATTTACATTTTTTACAACCTGTTGTCCTGCATAGACCGGATGATCCACACACCAGTCTTTTACTTCCAGTGCCACATCACCTATTGCGACATTTTCCCGTTTTGGAAAACGGTCTGTTAAATCTCTTCCAACCATACCTTTAATAATACGATCCTCTGTAATCTGATCAACTTTTTTATCCAGGGTCTCTATAGTAGCGCCATCACGAATAACCGTAATCTTATCTGCTACATAAGATATTTCATTTAATTTATGAGAAATGATTATGGAGGTCATGCCCTGCTCTTTAAATTTCAACAGCAAATCCAGCAATGCCTGGGAATCATTTTCATTCAAAGATGATGTAGGTTCATCCAGTATGAGCAGTTTTGCATTTTTCGCCAATGCTTTGGCAATTTCTACCAGCTGCTGTTTACCCGTGCCGAGTTCTTTAATCAAGGTCTGGGAAGATTCTTTTAATCCTACCTGACGAAGATATTTTTCAGACTCGCCATATGTGGTACTCCAGTCGATGGCAAAAGCTTTGCCTCTCTCATTTCCCAAATACATATTTTCACCAATACTCATATACGGAACCAGTGCCAGTTCCTGATGAATAATGACAATTCCTTTTTCTTCACTATCTTTAATCTTTGCAAATTTACAGATTTCTCCATTATATATAATGTCGCCTTCATAAGAACCATATGGATAAATGCCGCTAAGTACATTCATCAGTGTGGATTTTCCAGCTCCATTTTCGCCTACCAGCGCATGGATTTCGCCTTCTTCAACCTGCAGATTGACATTATCAAGTGCTTTTACACCCGGGAATGTTTTTGTGATATTTTTCATTTCCAGAATAATCTTTGCCAATTCTACCCCTCCTGTTCTTTCAAATTCACCGGAGACTTTATCTCCCTTTTTGCTTCTTTCAAGATAATGCAGGCGGGCTTATCACCCGCCTGACTATATTTTGCAAATTATTTTAAATCATCTTCGGTATAGTATCCAGAATCGATTAACAATTCTTTGTAGTTATCTGCATCTGCAAATACTGGCTCGCAAAGGTAAGTAGGGATGATGCCTGTTCCATTATCATAAGATTCTGTATCATTAACTTCTGCTTCTCCGCCTGCCATAAGAGCATCTACCATTTTAACAGTCTGAGTTGCCAGTTCACGAGTATCTTTAAAGATTGACATTGACTGTTTTCCAGCGATCATATTCTTAACATTTGCGATATCACAGTCCTGACCAGTGATGATTGGATAGTCACCTGTGTAAGCTGCTGCAAGTGAGTTTTCAACACCAAGTGCGGTAGAATCGTTTGAGCATAATACTGCGTCTAATTTTGTTCCATCAGAGTAATTTGCTGCTAAGATTGCATCCATTCTTGCCTGAGCTGTCTCTGTTGACCAGTTTGCTGTTGCAACTGTTGCGAAATCAACCTGTCCTGATTTTACTACTAATTTTCCTTCATCAATGTATGGCTGTAAGACATCCATTGCACCATTGTAGAAGAATTTTGCATTGTTATCACCCGGGTCACCGGTGAATACTTCAAGATTGAATGGACCTGCTGCATTATCCAGATCCAGATTATCTCTGATGTATTCGCCCTGTTTGGTTCCTACCATATAGTTATCGAATGTTGCATAATAAGAAACAGCATCTGAATTCATAATCAAACGGTCATATGCGATAACAGGAATACCTGCGTCTTTTGCTGCTGCAAGTGGTGTTCCTAAAGATTCGCCATCGATAGAAGCGATAACTAATACCTGGCATCCATTAGAAACCATATTCTCAATCTGTGAAACCTGAGTAGCTACGTCATTACTTGCATACTGAATATCAACTTCATAGCCGGCATCTTTTAACTGCTGCTCCATGTTGCTTCCATCCTGATTCCAACGCTGCAGGTCTTTTGTAGGCATTGCTACACCAACTAATTTGCTTCCGCCTTCATCTGCTGCCGGTGCTGCTTCGTCAGCTGCGTCTGCACTTTCGTCTGCAGATTCTTCTGTAGATGCTGAACCACTGTCCGCTGTTGCTTCTGCACTCTCACCGGATGTACCACAACCTACTACTAAAGATGCAACCATTGTTGCTGCCAGTAAACTGCTAATCACTTTTTTCTTCATTTTACTACCTCCCAAATACGTTTGTTTTTTGTTAAATAAATCATATCATCTATGAGTTTTTTCCTCAATAGGACATGTTTGCAGATGGACTGCACATTTTTAACCAACAAAAAAAATGCCCTAAATCAATAGGACATTTTTGCCACAATAAAATGCTACTGTGCAGATTGCATCTTCGTAAACGTTGTCTATTCTGATACATTTAAATAGACATCTTCTGCTGCATGAAATCCGCTGTCAGTGATAATACTCATATTTTTCTTCGTTACTGCTATGGGCTGAAGTGCTATGTAGGGAACTTTATATTTGCCATCGCTGATTGTCTGATATTCACTGGTTACTTTCTGTCCCTTAATAAGGGCAACCGTCTCTTCTGCCGCTGTCTTTGCCAGTTCTTCCACAGGCTTGTATACCGTCATCGTCTGAGTACCTTCCACGATTCTCTGACATGCCGATAAATCTGCATCCTGACCCACAAGTGCAACCTGCCCCGCCATACGGTTTTCCGCCAATGCACGAAATGCCTGACTGGCCAAATCGTCATTGCCACACATGACCCCACAGATATCCCGTTCTTTTGTCAACCCGTCATTTACCCCGCTAAAGGCCTGCTCTGCCAGCCAGTTATCACAATAACTGGTATATACAATCTCCAGTGAACTCTCATCAATAATGCGGTGAAATCCCTCTTCTACCATCTTTACGTTATTATCCATAGGAGAACCATTAATCATGAAAATCTTTCCACCCTCCGGATGACTTTCTACCAAAGCCTCCGCCATCATCTCTCCCACGATCTCGTTGTCAAAGGATATGTACAAGTCAGATTTTGCATTCTGAATCAATCTGTCATAGCAAACCACATAGATACCCTGATTTTTCGCTTTTTGAACAGTTTCAGACAGTGCATCACAGTCAACTGCAACGATTACCAGTGCATCTACCCCCTTTTCAATGAGATATTCCAGCTGTGATATCTGCTGTTTGCTGTCTCCGTTTGCATTCTGCACATTGACATCAGCCCCCAGTTCTTTCGCTGTGGATACGAATACATCCCGGTCCCTCAGCCATCGCTCAATTACAAAAGAATCAAAGCTTAAACCAATCTGCATCCTGCCATCTGTACCCTGTACAGCATCTTTTTCCTGTTCCTGACTTTCCCCACATCCACCTAGACTAAACAGTAAGGTCGTACAAAGGAGCAAAGTTAAACACCTTTTTATACCATCTCTCATTTTTTATGCCCCCATCATGTCATTATCCCTGTATTCACTCGGTGTAACTTCCATATACTTTTTAAATATACGGCTGAAATAATTCGGATCGCTGTATCCTGATTCCACACAGATTTCTTTAATACTTTTTTCAGTATTTTTCAGCAGTAATCTGGCATTTTTTATACGGATGGCAGTCAGATATTCAATGAAATTTTCACCCGTTTCTTCCTTAAAGAGTTTACTGAAGTAATATGGGCTGATATCTACCAGTTTTGATACATCATCCAACGATATATCTTTTTGAAAATTCTGCATTATATAGTTTTTCGCCTTTTCCACCAGGCTCTCGGACTGTTCTTCTTTACTGTTTTGCACATTACGACATACTTCTCTGATTTTATCCAGATACCACTGTTTTAGTTCATCGAGACTCTTTGCATTCAACACTTCTGCAAGATAATTGTGCCGATAGGTAAATCCATAGGTCATACCGCCATTTAAGAATGCAATCTTCTCACATTCCATAACAAATTCCAGCACCTTAATCTGAATATCCGGCATATAGTCCGGATAGCTTAACACCATCCAGTCAAAAAACTGTGTTGCACAAGTCATGGTGTCTGCAGTTTTACCTTTTTCTACCATGGAGAACATCTTTTTCTCCAGATCGGCCGGATAATCCCCATCATAATCGCAGCCAATAGGAAGATCCTTGATATGCCCCACACTTCCCATACTTTCATTTACAGCTTTCAAAGATTCCATATAGGATTCCCTCAGTTCAGCAAAAGGCTTTACAGCACCTATCCCGACACGAAACTTTACTTCCAGTCTCTCGCCCAGCTTACGTACCATACTGCGCGCCCGCTCGATTATCTGAATTCGATCTTCATACTCTACAGTTCCAATACTCCTTGGAACAAACAGTATGATTCTGTTTGTCATAACTGGTCCAATTACGCACGAGAAAAATTCTCGTATTAGTTCACGGCATTCTCCATAGAAAGACTGCGCCCGCACATTCATACCCACCACATTCTGATTGCGCTGTTCACTATCCGGTTCTTCTATCTGTAGTGTCATAATAAATCCGTAATCTTCCTTTATATCCAGCAATTCTTTATAGTGGTTATTATCATTTTCAAAATCCTCCTGTACAATCAGGTAATTGATAAATCCATTTTCTATAATTGGAACTACCGTCTCTAATTTTTCCCGGATTTTTAAGTTATCGCTTCTCTTCTTGCGTTCCTGTTCTACGCAGTGCATAGCCTTCATCAAGACATCAAGTACGGTCTGCTTTTTAACCGGTTTCATAAGGTAATCCACCACACCCAGATTTATCGCCTCTTTCGCATAATCAAACTTATCATAAGCAGAAATCACGATGAATAATACCGCACTGTTGAATTTGCGAATTTCCTTCATAGCTTCAATTCCATTGATTCCCGGCATTTGAATATCTATAAAGATGATATCCGGATGATAAGTCTCCGCCAGTTCAATCACAGTCCGCCCACTCTTTGCAGTCTGAATCTCGCATTCTGCCGCATACTGGCTATTGATTATAGTACGCAGTGATTCCAGCATAATTCCTTCATCGTCTGCTAATATGATTCGATACATCTTTGCTCCTCCTCACTAAGTGGAATACTAATCGTCACCTTAGTACCCTGATTTGTTCCGTCACTCTCTATCCGAAAGAGATTTTTCTCCCCATAATACAACTGAAGACGATTTATTACATTGTTAAGACCAACCCCGGTAGAATCCTTCTGCGATTTATTGGCATGGATTTCTCCTGCATAAACTTCCTGAATTCTTTCTTTCGACATGCCTTTTCCATTGTCCTGTACACAGATTCTGATATAATCATTTTCCTGGAAGATACTGAGGACAATAACCCCTTCCCACTCGATATCCCTGATACCATAATTGACTGCATTTTCCACAATAGGCTGTATGATCATACTTGGAATCTTCTTAAATAATAGCGCAGAATCAACATTTTTCGAGAAATGTATGTCCCCTGCAAACCGTACATTCAAGATATATATATAATTATCCACCGATTCCACTTCTTCTCCCAGTGTGGCATCATCTGACATTTTCTTAACATTATACCGGAAGAAATCTGCCATCCGCTCTATGAAAAGGCAGGTCTGTTCCGCGTCCTCCATCATGGCAAGCTGCGCCCCTGCATTGAGGGAATTAAACAAAAAATGGGGATTTATCTGTGCCTGAAGATACTTTAACTGGGCATCTTTAAGATGAGTTTCCATAAGAAGTTCCTGCTCCTTCATAGCCTGTTCCTTCTCCATACTGTTACGGATCTGTATGATGTACTGACGGATGCTGGCAATCATTGTATTAAATGCATTGGTCACAATCGCCACTTCATCTTCTGAATCCGTCTGCAGCATAGGCACATCAAAATTCCCTGCCGCAACCTGATTGGCACTTTGCGCCAGATTGCCTAATGGCTCTACGATATTTCTCGCCAGTCGGAGCAGAACCAGCATATTAATCAGCGTGATGCAGATTAATACCGTGGAACTTACAATTTCCATATATTTGAGTGACTGCACCAATAATTGATAACTGGTGGAATTCATCTTGAACGTCTCATTATTTAATTCATAAATCCAGTTATTGATATATTGATAGAGTTCCTTGCTCTTCTCATATCCTTCTTTATACTTCTCCACATTCCGTCCACGCTTTGCCTGCACGGTGTCCTGCAGCAAAGTCAGATAGGTATCTGACATATTAGCAATATTTTTCTCACGAAGCATCAGCTTGTTGTCGGAAGGCTGTCGATTTAACCCGGACAACTGATTTTGAAACTGCTGTTCCATGCGGTAATAGTTTTCCAGAGATGCTGAACTTTTGGTATTTAAATATTCATAAACGGACTGTTGCGTCTCTTCCAGTGTTTCCAGCAAATCATTTAAGTCTACATTGCTTGAATATACCTGATCCACAAGTTCCATCTTATTATTAACTTCCACATACATAAAAAGATTGATCATAAACATAAAAAATGCCGTCAGCGTAAATGCAAGGATTAATTTGAAACGTATAGACATTCGTGAGAACTTATTCATTATTTTAGAGATCATGAGTCCTCCTCCATATTCTGGTATTCCATAATATTGGATTGATTAATGCTCGTTAAATCCACACTGAAATAATCGCTGACATTTCCTATATTCCGATATTCTTCCAATGCCTCTACCCCATATGATCCAAGTTCTCTGGCATCCACCACCATAGACATAGGTATATTATTCTTCTCTATAGCGGAGATAATAGTATCAGAGAGATAGTAACCTATAATCTGCACATCTCCCACGAGATTAAAATCCACCACTGCCTGATAAGCCCGCTCTGTATCTGCCTCATTTAGGCAAATCAGCACATCTGGACGTTCTGATGCATTCATAAGCATGTCACGGATGATTTCTTCTGAATCAAAGATATTCT
Organism: Lachnospiraceae bacterium; assembly: GCA_028696165.1. Lineage (GTDB taxonomy): Bacteria > Bacillota > Clostridia > Lachnospirales > Lachnospiraceae > JAQVHQ01. Next base: position 114,013 of record JAQVHQ010000001.1, read on the forward strand.
GCGAACTGATACTCTGGCTGTTTACAACAGCTGTCTGATTATCTGCAAGTCCTTCCTGTAGCGTACTGTTAATCTGGGTAAATATCAGGTTGCTTGCGATATCCTTTTCCTCTTCATGAAGAAGCACCATCACACGATTCTCTCCCTCTTGAAGAAGCGGAAGTGCTGCAGTTCCATATTTTTGTCCCAACTGATAGCTATTCACACCCACATAACTCAGCCGTTTACAATTACTGCAGTCTTCTAGTACCGTCACAACAGGTATCCCTGCATCACTGGCCTCATCAATTGCATTTTGTACATTTCTGGTATCTTCCGGTTCTAATATAATCCCATCTACTTTCGCAGCAATGGCAATCTCTATGTAATCCACCAGTGTATAATTCTGCGAAGAATCTTCTCCAAGAAGTTCCACATAGGCACCTTCGTTTTCTGCTGTTTCACATGCACTTTTATATACTTCCTGCCAGAATTGACCTGAAGCATTCAGAGAAATCATGACATAATGCCGGTCATATGTCATTCCTTTTGTCAGTTCATTGATTTTCAATGAATTGGTTATGTAGTTATAATATATGATACTGGCAACTGTCAGCAGTATCATGACTGAAATTCCAATAAAAACAGGCAGTTTTTTTCTCATTTTTATAATTTGTCCTTATTTAATGTACGCCCTAAAAGGAATAGCGAACTATGATAATTTAATGGTATCACACTCCGCTATTTTTTCTATCGTATTATTTTGTTATTTTATGCATTATTTTATTATTTTTATTCTATCTGGCAATATTTTTGATATTCAGATGGACTTTCGTCCATCCCCTATATAGGAAGAACCTCCGCAGTTTATGAAAACAAGGTTTTTACAGTCGGATACAAGGTTACAAATTTCTGATACCGTTCCTCATATTTTGCAGCAATCTCTGTATCCGGTTCAATGGTATCCACTACTTTGACAATCGCTTTTGCAGCATCTTCTACAGATGCATATTCACCGCATGCTACCGCTGCAAGCATCGCTCCACCAAGTCCCGGTCCTTCTTCACTGGCGATAACATCTACCTTCATGTTCAGAACATTTGCCATAATCTTCTTCCAAAGCGGGCTCTTTGCTCCACCACCGCAGATTTTTGTGCGTTCAATCTTAATTCCCAGAGATTTTGCGACTTCCAGGGAATCACGAATGGCAAAAGCTACCCCTTCCAGAACAGCCTGTGTCATATCAGCTCTGGTCGTATCCATACTCATACCAATGAACATTCCTCTTGCATCCGGATTGTTATGAGGAGAACGCTCTCCCATCAGATATGGCAGGAAATAGACCTGATTCTCACCAAGTTTCACAATATCTTTCTGCTCTGTGGCATAATCTTTTGTTCCAATAATTTCATCCATCCACCACTTATTGCAGGAAGCGGCACTTAGCATACATCCCATCAGATGATAATGTCCGTCTGCATGGGCAAATGCATGAAGTGCATTATGCTTGTCCACACCAAATTCCTTACTTGAGATAAAGATAGTTCCGGAAGTTCCAAGAGAGATGTTGCACATACCATCGCCTACTGTTCCGGTACCTACTGCTGCGGCTGCATTATCACCTGCACCGGCAACGATTTTACAGGACGCTGCTAATCCTAACTCTTTTGCAAGTTCTTCTTTCAATGTTCCTACTACATCATAACTTTCAAATAACTTTGGAAGCTGTTCTTCTTTAATATGACAGATCTCTATCATTTCTTTGGACCAGCATTTATTCTTCACATCCAAAAGAATCATACCGGATGCATCAGAATAATCACAGCAGTGCACTCCCGATAATTTGTATGCAATATAGTCTTTCGGAAGCATGATTTTCTTGATTTTTTTGAAATTCTCCGGCTCATTTGCCTCTACCCAGAGAATTTTCGGTGCGGTAAATCCGGCAAATGCAATATTCGCCGTATACTGAGACAGTTTATCTTTTCCGATTTCTTCATTCAGATAATTGGTCTCTTTCGATGTTCTTCCATCATTCCAGAGAATAGCCGGACGAATCACCTGATCATTCTCATCTAAGATAACCAGTCCATGCATCTGTCCGCCAAAACTGATTCCGCCTACCTGACTTCCATCAAATCCTTCAATCAGTTCTTTGATTCCTGTACTAACTGCTTCCCACCAGTCTTCCGGCTTCTGCTCAGACCATCCCGGATGTGGGAAATATAATGGATATTCTTTCGAAACAACATTTTTGATTGTACCGTCAGCTTCCATCAAAAGAAGTTTGACTGCTGAAGTACCTAAATCAACACCTATATATAACATCGTATCCTCCTTGAAATTATCAACTTATTCGCTTAGGCGAGGTCCGCCGGACCTTTTTGCCATGATTTGAAACGAAAAAGGGACGCAGCAAACTCTACATTGTCCACGTCCCTTTTTACATTTACTTCTCGACTGAATATATTTATTTACAGTTTAAGACTCACTGCACTTATATAACTGTCGTAATTATGCAAATGGGTTTTCTGTTGGATATCTAACACCTGCTGGCTGATTATATCCGATTTCTTCCGGTTCAACACCGATAAATTTAAATACTTCATACAATGCTTTTCCAAAATGTCCGAATGCGACAGCACCGTGATGAGGGTAATTTCCTTCAATCAATACATGACGGTAGAATCTTCCCATCTCAGGAATAGCAAATACTCCAATAGCACCAAATGATTTAGAAGCAACAGGAAGTACTTCACCATGTGCAATATAAGCGCGAAGTTTGTTGTCTGCTGTACTCTGCAATCTATAGAATGTGATATCTCCAGGAACAATATCTCCCTCTAAAGTACCCTGGGTTACTTCTTCCGGAAGACTTCTTGCCATAATCATCTGATATTTCATATTGCAGGTGGTAAGTTTTGTAGAGCATGTATTTCCACAATGGAATCCCATGAAGGTATCCTTGTGTGTATAGTTGAATTTGCCTTCAATAGCCTCTGCATACATATCATCCGGAACAGAGTTGTTGATATCTAATAAAGTTACAGCATCATCACTTACACAAGTTCCAATGAACTCGCTTAAAGCACCATAAATATCTACTTCACAGGATACTGGAATTCCCATTCCTGTCAGACGGCTGTTTACGTAACATGGAACAAATCCAAACTGTGTCTGGAATGCCGGCCAGCATTTTCCTGCAATTGTTACATACTCACGATAACCTCTGTGTTCTTCAATCCAGTCTAACAGTGTCAGTTCATACTGTGCTAATTTAGGCAGAATCTCCGGTTTGTGATTTCCAGCGCCAAGTTCTTCTTCCATCTCTTTTACTTTTGCAGGAATTCTCTCATCTCCGTCATGCTTTTTATATGCTTCAAATAAATCAAGTTCTGAGTTTTCTTCAATCTCTACCCCTAAGTTATAAAGCTGTTTAATAGGTGCATTACAAGCCAGGAAGTTCAGTGGACGTGGGCCAAAGCTGATAATCTTTAAGCTTGAAAGTCCAACGATAGCTTTTGCAATCGGAACAAATTCATGAATCATGTCTGCACATTCAGCTGCTGTTCCAACAGGATACTCTGGAATATATGCTTTGATATTGCGAAGTTTTAAGTTGTAGCTGGCATTTAACATACCACAGTAAGCATCACCACGACCCTGAATCAGGTCATTCTGGCTTTCTTCTGCTGCTGCTACAAACATGGATGGTCCGTCAAAATGTTTTGCAAGCAATGTCTCAGAAATTTCCGGTCCAAAGTTGCCAAGATATACTACTAATGCATTACATCCCGCTTTTTTCACATCTTCTAAAGCCTGTACCATATGGATTTCACTCTCTACGATACAGATAGGACATTCATAGATTTCAGCTTCATCATATTTTGCTTTATAAGCTTCGATTAAAGCTTTTCTTCTGTTAACGGATAATGACTCCGGGAAACAGTCACGACTTACTGCTACGATACCGATTTTTACTTTTGGCATGTTGTTCATTGTTTTTTCTCCTTTAATTTTGATAGTTTACTGGTTTATGTATCCTTTAGTTATATTGCTTTTTATAGCATTTGCTTACACTACTTACTACTATGCTTACTTGCTGAGTTTAAATTGAAAGATTCTCACCTTTCAGTCCTTCAAACGCACCATCTTTTCCAAGGCCTGCATCCGGATGAGCAATGAGCCATTTATTTCTGGCAAATAATAATTTGTCTTCTTCAATAACTACTTTATCGGTAGCCTTATCTGTATTGGTTCCCTTAGGGAGAGCTACTACGCAACGGAAACCAGCTCCGTCTACACCGCATGGGGCATAGTGAAGTGTGGTTGCAAATACTTCAATCACACTTCCTGCCGGTACAAGAAAGGCTTCCATCTTAGCTGTATCATAGGTAAAATCATCCTCGATGTCACTTTGTTTTCCTATAATCAGGATTAAATCTGTTGCTGCAATATTAATCTCTGAATCACGATGATATTCCACCGCATTCAACAGATGATTATGTCCATTGCAATACCCGATCTGTGTTGGCATTCCGCCATACAGACTGTTCTGAATCGCTTCCGCTTCCGGACAGGCCTCTAAACTGGCATCTCCCGGAACATATACAACATCCTCAGGAAGTGGTGTCTCTTCCATAGCTTTTAAGATATTACCAACTTCCATCCCCTGGATTACTTTTCCATATGGACGAAATGCCGCATCTGTAACTTTCTTAATCTCCAATTTTCTTACTCCTTTCTGAGTTATAAAAATATTTTGCAATAATTAGTTTACTGACTGAACTAAATATGTTATAACTATAATAACGCAAGATGAGCAAATGGTCAAGAATTTGTTTATTATTTTTATAATCTTATTTTGCTAAAAATAGCGTTTCAAATATTTGCAATAGAAATTATTGTTATAGGAGGTTATTATGATTACAGGCAGTAAAGAATTAATTCGAGATATTAATACAAAACTTGTAATTCAGACTGTTATGGATGAGGGACCGATTTCCAGAGCTGACATTTCTAAGAAACTTGGGCTTACAAAAGCCACTATTTCTGCTATCGTACAGGATTTAATTGACAGACATTTTTTAAAAGAGATTGGAACCGCCAAAGTCAGCAGCGGAAGAAAACCGGTATTACTGGAGTTTTGCTTTAACTGTGCTTATGGAATCACCGTAGATATTTCCGGAAATAAGCTTACTGTGCTTTCTGCCACACTCGGCGGAGAACATTGTGAAGTGAAGCAATATTCTTCCGAAAATAATCGGGATATGATTATCACAGAACTTATTCAGGCGATTAGAGCGCAAAAGGATTTGATTCCAGAATGTCCTTATGGACTTATCGGAATCGCTTTGGGTATTCATGGTATCGTAGATCATGGACAAATTACTTTTACTCCATACTCAGATTACGCCAATCTGGATTTAGTATCCATTTTAGAAAAAGAGTTCCAGGTTCCTGTTTATGTAGTCAATGAAGCAAATCTCTCTGTACTTGGTGATTATACTTTTCATTATCCCGGAAAAAATGTTGTGGAACTCTCCATACATACCGGTATCGGTCTTGGAATTATTGTGAAGCAGAAATTATTCAGTGGAACTCATGGGTTTGCCGGAGAATTTGGACATACAATTATACAGGTCGATGGACGCCCTTGTCCCTGCGGGAATAGAGGTTGTCTGGAACAGTATGCTTCTGAGCGGGTACTTCTTGCACAACTGGCTGACAAGAAAAAACTTTCTTCTGTATCTGCCGATGACTTTGCCAGACTCTATCAGAAAAAAGATGCGGATGCCATAGAAATCATGAACCTTTTTATCAAATATATCGCTATTGCTATCAATAATATTTTAAATACTGTAGACCCGGATATTATCATCATTAACAGTTCCTTTACTATGAACTTTCCCCAGATTATCCCGGACATTAAAGCTGCTATCAGTGGACGCAATCATGATATCTGCAGTCTGCTCCCATCGGAACTGCAGGACATGTCAATTTTACTTGGCGGCATCTGCTATGCACGGAATCAGTTTTTAGAATAGAGAGTTTCTGGTATCGTTTATTTCGATTATTTTTGATACTATGCGGGTGAGAATTTTTATAAAATTCTTACCCGTGTTTTAGCTTATTGAGGATTTGCATAGGTAATTTTTTCTATTTCCATGCTTTCCCAATACTTTTCACACACCAATTCTGGTTATTTTTCCTTTTATAGATAATTTTTGCTTTATTGGTTCTCTACTCCATGTATCCTCCTGCAATTCATAAACCATATAAGCACCTGTAAAATCAAAAATCACAGCTCAAAAATATCAGAACATTAGTTTGGTTTTGTATTGCTATTTTCCTATTGTTATGTTAATATGTAAGCAGAACATATATTCGATTGTTTGTATTGTGTATAAATAGAAGTAGTATACACTACTTCACATAACCAAACCTAAGCCAAAGGAGGATAATTGTGGGTGATTTACGGAAGAGTTTATCCATAGGAGAAAAATTAGAGATTCTGGCAGATGCCGCCAAATATGATGTAGCATGCACTTCCAGTGGCGTAAACCGCAAAGGAAAGTCTGGCAGTCTGGGTAATTCCTGTGCTGCTGGAATTTGCCACAGTTTTGCCTCTGACGGGCGCTGTGTCTCTCTGCTTAAGATTTTACAGAGTAATGAATGTGTATATGATTGCAAATACTGTTTGAATCGCTCCAGCAATGACCGTATAAGAACTACGTTTACTCCTGAAGAGGTTTGTCAGCTGGTTATGGAGTTTTATCGGCGTAATTATATAGAAGGTCTATTCTTAAGTTCCGGAGTAGTTAAGAATCCCACATATACCATGGAACTTATGTATCGTACGCTTTATATGCTTCGAAATCAATATCATTTTAATGGATATATTCATGTAAAGGCCATCCCTAATGCCCCCGGAGAGCTGATTGAACAAATTGGCTATCTGGCGGATCGCATGAGTATTAATATGGAACTTCCTACGGAAGACAGCTTGAAAAAGCTGGCTCCTCATAAAACCCAAAATGGAATTTTAAAACCAATGGAACAGATTCAAAACCGGATTGCAGCCTACCGTCTGACTATTGGAAAAGATGCACGCATGGAGCGGAGCGCAAGTAATCGTTATCTCTCCGGCACAATTTTTGAATCACCGCGAAAGAACATTGCTTCAAACATATACACACCATCGAGAGCAAATACACAGCTGCCCGTTTCTTATGAGAAAACTTTTACACAGTCTGGTACAAATCCATTGCAATCTAGCATAAGCTTATCACAACCTGACATAAATTCATTGCAGCATCAAGTAACCTCCACTAAAGCTGACAAATACAGTCCGGTACCTTTCGTACCTGCCGGGCAGAGTACACAGATGATTATCGGTGCCACCAGTGAAAACGACTATCAGCTTCTGACTACCACACAGAGATTATACCAGCAATTTGATTTGAAACGAGTTTTTTATTCCGCTTATGTTCCATTAAATGAAGATAGCGCACTGCCCTCATTAGATACCACTCCCCCACTCTTGAGAGAACACAGATTATATCAGGCCGACTGGCTGCTGCGCTACTATGGATTTCATGCAGATGATTTGTTAAGTGCTGATAAACCTAATTTTAATGTTTTTTTAGACCCCAAATGCGATTGGGCATTACGCCATCTGGAACTTTTTCCTATGGAGGTTAACAAAGCTGATTATGCCGATTTGCTCAAAGTTCCTGGAATTGGTATCAAATCTGCTATGCGTATTGTCAACAGCCGACGTAGCGGCCAGCTTACCTTCGATGCCTTAAAAAAGATGGGAATTGTATTGAAAAGGGCAAAATATTTTATCACCTGTCAGGGAAAGATGATGTATTCTATCCGGATTCAAGAAGACTTTATTACCAGACAGCTTATTGGTGAGGATTATAAAAGTAGCTGGGACGTGGAGCATCCCACAACCTACAAACAACTGTCACTTTTTGATGATATGAAAAAAGGAGCATTTCAATGATTATATATACATGTGAAGATACATTAGAAGACATGATGACCTGCATCTATGATGCCTGGGCATCAAAACTGGGACATCAAAATATCAGACTTATGACAGAACCTATCGGGAATCTGGAATTATTTTGCGAGTATAGGCATGTTCCTGTCAATACTCAGAAAGCAGAATCTGTTATCCGTTCCATACAAAACAAGATATCTTTCAGCGCATACCAATGTGTATACCGATGTGCCATGTCCTGTGAAACCAATAAGCTGGATGTCATTTATCGCTTTCTGCTTCTTGGTTTCACCTATGGAGCCGGTGTTATGGATATGCTTCAACATCCTGCTGTTATGTCTATCTTTGAGATTAACCGTAAAGTTACCAACGAATCACACCTGTTTAGAGAATTTACCCGTTTTATAAGTATGAAGGGAAATGTTCTTACCGCACATATTGAGCCCAAATCAGACATTCTCACCATGCTGGCACCTCATTTTCAGGATAGAATGCCGTCTGAAAACTGGATGATTATCGATGATAATCGAAGAACTGCGGTTGTACATCCAAAGGATACTGATTACTATCTAACCAGCCTGTCTCAAGAAGAATTTCATCGGCTTTCAAACTTAGAGGATACTGCAGATCCTTACGTAGCATTGTGGAAAAACTTCTTTCAGACAATTGGTATCAAAGAGAGGAAAAATCCAACCTGTCAGAGAAATCACATTCCACTCTGGTATCGAAAACATGCAACTGAATTCCAACTCTGATGTAATTATTTTCTTTTTGTTCTCTTGTAACAATTGAAGCGACATGGCTAACTGAGCAGTATTGGAAATCACCTGCGTAGGACTGTAGAACTCTCCATAACTACTCCAGCCAAAATTCCCTGACTGGAATATCCACATTTTCCAGATAACATGGATAGACCTCTTCCCAGTCATTTGGAAATAGTGTTACATATTCTTCCTGCATAAATCGTCCATCAAGTAAAGCAATTACTCCTCGATCTGAATTTGTTCGAATCACGCGGCCTGCTGCCTGTAAAACCTTATTCATTCCCGGGTAGCGATACGCATAATTAAATCCATCCGTACCCAGCTCATCATAATACTTCTTAAGAAGTTCACGCTCTTTGCTGACTTGTGGGATACCTGTTCCTACAACAATACTGCCAATAAGCTGCTCACCAATCAGGTCTATCCCCTCGCCAAAGATTCCACCCATAATACAAAAACCAACTTTTGGACCGTCTTGTTTGGAGAATGCTTCTAAAAACTGCTCTTTTTCTGCCTCCTGCATATTACTTTCCTGTTTAAGAACTTCTATGCTACCAAACTGAAATCTTTCACAGAACACTTCATATACAGATTCAAGCATCTGATAAGAAGGAAAAAACACCATATAATTTCCTTTTTTCTGCCATACAATCTTCTGTATATACTCAGCTATTTTCTGATACTCCGCTAAACCTCTTCTCTGATACAAACTGCTAACATCCTGTCCAACAAGCAATAACTTGTGATTCTTTGGAAATGGAGACGGAACGCTAAAACTATATACACCTGACTGAGTCGTGAAGAGTGACTGATAATAATTTATTGGCACAAGCGTCGCAGAAAAGAAAACAGATGATGATGCCCTGTCCAGACAATTTTGTATATTTGCGGCAGGATTTACACAGAACAGTTTTATCTTAAAATCCCTTTTATTTGAATCTTTTTTATTTAAATCTTTTCTGCCAAAGTTTTCCTGATACATCACATAATGTTCATCTAATAGTTCTGCAACATTGAGGAATCTGCGAAGCTGGAAATAGAAATCCAATATTTCATCTTTATATACCGCCTGCTTAACATCCTCCATCCAGGAATCAAAACTTCCCTGAAGATTCATACATGCAAGGATCAGTGAATCAACATGTTCCAATTGCTCGAAATCTGCACCTGATTCCTGATATTGTTTTAACTGCTGTTCTACACGTCCAAGCGCTCGATAAAGTTCTTTATGCTCCACTGGCATACCTTTAACTTTCTTTCTGGTATCCGCTACCCAGCCTAACTGTATCTCGGCACTGTACATCTCCCGGCCTCGCTCAACCAGATTGTGTGCTTCATCAATGAGAAACACATATTTCTCTTTTCGGCCTTCTGAAAAAAATCGCCGCAGATAAACATTGGGATCAAACACATAATTATAATCACAGATAATCATATCTACCCAAATAGACAAATCCAGAGACATCTCAAATGGACATATATTCCACTTCTGTGCGTGAAGGAGCATATTATCTCTGTCAAAATAATTTTCCTTTGACAACATCTCAAATACTGCATCATTTACCCTGTCATAATGCCCCTTTGCATAAGGACATACATCAGGATTGCATTCCATATCATCGTTTGGACACATTTTCTCCTTTGCTGTTAATATCAAAGTCTTACATCTCAGCCCATTTTCATTCAATAATACCATAGTATTTGCAGCTACCGCTCTGGTAATTGTTTTCGCTGTCAGATAAAATATCTTGTCTATGAATCCATTTTCTAATCCTCGCACCGCTGGATAAATTGAGGAAATCGTCTTTCCAACACCAGTAGGGGCCTGTACAAATAATTCTTTTCCCTGCTCAATAGCTCGATAGACACCTGCAACCATCTTTTTTTGCCCTTCACGGTATTCGAAAGGAAAACAAAGAGCATGAATAGACGCATTACGCGCTGCCCGCCAATCATGCTGAAAATCCAACCACTTTTCATATCTACCCACCAAATCCATAAACCAGCTCTCAAGTTCATCTTTTTGATATATATGCTCAAAGCTTTTTATTTCTTCCGTAGTCAGATTTCCATACGTCATCCGAACTCCCATGCATTCTAAATCTTCTCTTACAAGATAAAAATAGGCATAACACATAGCCTGAGCCTCATGAACTGCAACAGGTTCTCCAAGTTCTGCCAAGTTACGATAAATCCCCTTGATTTCATCAATATACCAGTCATCCTTTTTTGGAAATATTCCATCCGCCCGCCCCTCAATGCGAAGCACGTATCTGGGTGTGTCGACTTCCCAGGATAGAGGCACCTCCGACTGGTAATCCGCCCCCATCTGCTTCTGCAGTTTGCGGTGGAGTCTGCTGCCCTTCTGCATAGCTTCTTTATCTGCATCCGGGTTTCTTCGATTATCCAAATCACCGCTTCTTAATATAAACTCTACTATGTTTCTAACTGAAACACGTACAACATTCTTCATATTTGCTCCAAATCAATCTGTTATTTCTTCTAAAAATCCCTCAGTGTCGCTCGATTCCACTTTACGGCATCTCGCTCACGAGCTTCGCATACATTATACCACATTCCCTCTTCATATACAGCACTTAAAAGATGTCCACCAGACTCTTTACGCATGCATGGCAACGAAAAAAAGAACCACGGCAATATCTACCGTAGTTCTCTTCTCATCCTTATAATCCTATTAAATATATATTGCAGGTCCTTTAAGTCAGCTTATATTCGAATTATGCGATGGCGAATTTTTTAAGCGCATGTTCGAATTCTGGATTCTGTCCGCCATACTGTACAGTCAACTCTTTTGTCAAATCCATACTAAGTATGCCAAGAATAGATTTTGCATCGATGATGATACGATTGTAGAAAATATCAATATCGAAGTCACATTTGCTTGCTACTTGAACAAATTCCTGAACTTCCTCAGTAGCAGATAATTTAATCTTCTGTGCTGCCATTTGTCTCACCCTTTCATTTTTCATAAAATTTTTTCATGTGTGTATTATGACATCGATTTCACATATTGTCAATTACCTAATTTCGAAAATTTTCAACAATAAAAAGTGTGATTTTTTGATATTTTTTGACATTTTATTGATTTATAGTAATAAATTTGGTATTTTCGTGAACATTACCAATTCATATTTTATCTTTTCGTGCGTTTTTTATTATCCACAACTGCTTCTTCATTTAAACTTACGTCTCCATGAACTGTTGGCAGAATGGAATCTTTTCCTTCCGGCAATACTGCTGCCAGGAGAATTCCTGCCAAAGCAGCAAGCGCCAAGCCTGATAACGTAACCGTTCCATAAATCGGAATGCTGTCGCATCCAATACCCAACACTACAATAATAGATGCAATCATCAAATTGCGGCTGTTTCCAAAGTTTATGCGATTGTTAATTAGAATTCTCACACCCACGGAAGCAATCATTCCATAAAGCACAATTCCAATTCCTCCTGTTACCGCTGCCGGAATAGAAGAAATGAATCCACCGACTTTACCAAATATACCAATACAGATTGCAAACACTGCTGCAATTCGAATAATGCTTGGATCATAATTTTTTGTTACCGCTAAAACTCCTGTATTCTCACCATAAGTAGTGTTCGCCGGACCACCGATAAGGCCTGCAAATGCAGTGGCAATACCATCACCCATTAAAGTTCTGTGAATACCAGGATCTACCATAAAATTCTTCCCTACAACAGCACTGTTCGTAGTGATATCTCCCACATGTTCAATCATCGTTACCAGTGCAATCGGAGCTATAGCCAGCAGGGCATCCGGTTTAAATGTTGGGATACAGGTTAACTGCGCCAGCACATCCGGATCCATAAAGGAGAAAAAATGTGCTTCTGAAACTGCATCCAAGTGCATGAATCCAAAAGGAATACTCACCAGACATCCCACTATAATTGCAAATAAAATTGGCATCAGGTTATATACACCTCTTGCAAATACAGATACGATTACTACCGTAGCCAAAACGCAAACCGACACAACCACTGACGATAAAGAAAACACACTGCTTCCGTCAGATACGGTCCGGTAGAATGCATTATTGATTGCAGAACCACTTAAACGAAGACCTATAACAATAATTACCGGTCCAGTAACAATCGGCGGCAACAATTTATTTACTTTTTCATATCCCAAAAATCGAATAAGTACAGCAAATGCCACATAAATCAAACCTGCCACAATCAATGCACCTTTTACTGATGCAAGTTTTTCCAAAAAATCCGCATCACCTATACGTGAATCACCTATAATCGCCATAATCCCACCCATAAAGGCAAAACTGGAACCTAAAAATACAGGTACTTTCTTTTTCGTAATCAGATGAAACAATAATGTTCCAACACCTGCTGAAAATAATGTAATCGAAGTATTTAATCCCGTAAGTGCCGGAACTAAAACAGTTGCTCCAAACATCGCAAGTACATGCTGGATACCCAGAATAATCTTCTGGCCTTTTGATTTTTCCACTCTTTTATCCTCCTGAAAATGTTTATTTCATAAACCGGTCAATTGCCTTGCTTAATTCATCTAAAGCTTCTCTGTCTCCCTGTTCCACAGCATCTACGATACAATGCTCAATGTGATCCTGTAAAATCACTTTTCCCGTATTGTTAATAGCCGCCTTTACTGCTGACAATTGAATCAGAACTTCTGAACAGTCTCTTCCATTTTCCACCATTCTTCTTATGGACTCCAGATGTCCGATTGCCCTGGATAATCGATTGACAACTGCCTTTGTATGGGTATGTGAATGAGTATGTCCATGACCTTCCGTGTGCTCATGAGCATGCACGGTCCCGTCATCATGCACATGGGTGTGTACATGTCCCTCTCCTTCTGCATGGGTGTGTGTATGAATTTCCCCGTCATCTTTTTTCTGTGCTTCGCACTCTTCTAATTCCAGCATTTCGCTTTTCACTTCATGGGAATGGACATGTTCTACAACCGTCCCATCATCCAGAATGTGTATATGTGTCTTTTCTTTTTCGCTCATTATTACTCCTCATCTCTGCTTTAGGCCGCAAAATACCGGTATTTCGCTTTGTTCAACGGATATTATATGCAAAGCAAAACACCGGCATCTTCCTTGTGCCTTGTAATCTTAAATCTCTGATACCGTATAACGCTGTTTCATACCAGCACTTACGATGTCATAAATCAATGTTCCATCGGGTCTCTGTGTCTTATCATACTCGAAATTCTTGTCTTTGTATTTTCCTTTTACGTAACCGTCGATATCGTCGGTTTCTACTTCATCAAAAAATACATCTCTCATCTGGTTACCTTCACACGGATTGAAAATCTCCCATACTACTTCATATTTCTTCATGTATACACCTCCCAAGGCTTTTTTCTATTATAATATTATTTTGAGAAAAATTCAACCTTGTCAAGGAGATTATTATATCGTATTATATATAAATAATCACTTTCGAAAAAGATTAGGGAGGAAAGTAACCATGGAAGCACTGAAAGAACGCATTTTAAAAGACGGGACCGTAAAACCAGGCGGAGTCTTAAAAGTGGACAGTTTTTTAAATCATCAGATGGATATTTCATTTATCAACGAAATCGGCAAAGAATTTAAAAGAAGATTTGCTGATAACCATATCACTAAAATTCTCACAATCGAGGCATCAGGTATTGGCATAGCCTGTATTGCCGCTCAGTATTTTGGTGTTGACGTAGTATTTGCCAAAAAGGCAAAAAGTATCAATTTAGATGGAGAGATGTATTGTACCAAGATTGAGTCTTTCACTCATAAAAAAGTATATGATGTAATTCTTGCAAAGAGATTTTTATCACCAGAAGATCATGTATTAATTATTGATGATTTTCTTGCAAATGGATGCGCACTCCTTGGACTTATTGATATTGTCCAAAAATCAGGTGCAACCATTGAAGGTGCTGGTATTGTCATCGAAAAAGGCTTTCAGGATGGTGGACAAAAAGTACGTGATCTTGGCATTCATCTGGAGTCATTGGCTATTGTGGATTCCATGTCAGATGACAGTTTGACTTTCCGTTAATTTTCGCCCTTACTCATTCGGAGCTGCCGTACTAATTTATTAGTACAGCAGTTCTTTTTTTATTTCCAGTATGCCTTAGCGTACATGTGCCATGCATGCGTAAAGAGGTTCGGAGAATCTCTATTAAGTGGTATGGACAATTTGTCTGAAACTGGTTGTTTTATTCATTCCACTTATAGTGTATAGTCTATATAAGCTAATACAGTATAGATTTACTTATGAATAAATTCCAGGAGGCTATATTATGAAAGATGTAAAAAAACTTGTGTTAACAGCACTCTTTGCAGCACTTGCCTGTGTTGCTACTATGATAATTCGAATTCCAACACCAGGAACTGGTGGATATATCCATCCTGGTGATGCTATTGTTATCCTCTGTGGTGTGTATCTAGGTCCAGTTGCCGGTTTCCTTGCTGCCGGTATGGGTTCCGCACTATCCGACTTGCTTGGTGGATATTTTTTATATGTTCCAATCACCTTTGCCGTCAAGGGACTTGTTGCTCTATTTACAGCTATATTCTATCAAAAAATCGCCACTTCAAAAAAATCCCGCAGATACGCAGGTGTAGCTGCCGGAGGTATCTGTGATATCATACTGGTGGCAGGCGGCTACTTCCTATGTGAGTCATTTTTATATGGAGTCAGTGGGGCTTTAGCCAGTGTGATTCCCAACACTATTCAAGGCATAAGCGGATTAGTTATCTCCATCATTCTCTATGCTGCATTATCCGCTGTACCAGAATTTCGACGTCTGAGTATGACACATAAAAAGACTGCATAATTTAAATCAAATCAAGGATTTTAACTTCTTGCAATATAAAAAGAGTTTTGATTACAGATGAATGTCAACATTCATTCTGTATCAAAACTCTTTTTCACTATTCAACTTATTGCAACTAACAATTATGTTACTCCATTACCTTATGCCACTAATATTTTACACACGTTGACAATTATCCAACAATTTCACAAAACTTACTGTAACAATCCTGTATAACTGTATACAAATCATCCAGCTTATCATACTTGTCAGCACGAAGTTCTTCTGTCATATCAGACAAAGCATTCCACAAAGGATTAATACCAAGATTTGCAGAAACACCTTTTAATGTATGTACACAATCAAATGCCTGTTTGTAATCCTTTGTTTCTAATAATTTTCCAAGTTCAGCAAATCCCGGATCTTCTTTAAATGTCTGCAGACATTCTTCATACAGTTCTTCATCATCCAAAAAACGTTCCATAGCCGCTTTTATATCACAGCCCCATGTCTCCAGCTTATTCACAACTTCACTCATCTTCAAAAACCTCCTTACAGCTCTGGTTGAGTATCAATCAAACCATCCTATTATCTTAGTTTACCCATCAATCTATAACCCCTGAACAAATGACATATCCACTGCCATCCCATATCCATGAGTCATCAATTATCTTTTTCAAGTTACAAATTTCAAGTACATATTGGTGTATTTCTTGTAAAGCCACCTATAAGTCTCATCAATCATTATAACATATAATATCAGATAATCGACATTTTTTGGTGAATTTACGAAAAAAAACACAATTTATGTCCATGAACTTATTATCATCCAATAACTCTACTATTTTTGTTTGTCTAAAAGATCCCATAAGGCATCTTCGCTGTCACTTACCCAGGCATCTTCTTCCTCAGCATTCAAACCTAAATATTCAGCCAATGTGCAGGTTTCATCACTAATTCCCCACTCATAGGAATAATCATCTATTTTCTCGAATGGAATTTCCCCCGCAATATATAATTCCTTGAATGTTTTCGCCATCTTTCCTTCTCCTCTATCCCTGTATCATGCATTTTCAACACGCTACTACAATCTATAGTGAATTTAGTAAATACTTTATTATTGTTTCATAACCTTACGCTTTTTCTAACAATCCCATGGCAATTTTTTCTGCTGTAATGGGAAGTTCTCTAAATCGCAGTCCGGTTGCCCGATATACTGCATCTGCAATGGCCGGTGACGGCGTATTTATTACGATTTCACCAATTGACTTAGCTCCATAAGGGCCGGTAGCCTCATAACTTTCTTCGAATTCCACACGAATCTTGCCTATATCCTGACGGGTTGGTAATTTATACTGCATAAAAGAATTATTCATCATCTGTCCAGCTTCTGTATATTGAATATTTTCATACAAAGCCATACCAATTCCCTGTACAAGCCCGCCCTCTGTCTGTACTCTGGTCAAATTCGGATTAATCGTAGTTCCACAATCCACAACTGCCACATAATCAAGCAGTTCCACCTGACCTGTCTCACAGTCTACTTCCACTTCAGCCATCCCCACCATATACGGCGGCGGTGAAACCGGTGAAGAATGTGAGGCGGTCACTTGCATAGCTGTGTTGCATCCACACTCAGCTGCATAAGAAATATCACTGATTGTGATATATTCCTCCGGATTATCCTCATTATACACACATTTTCCATCTATAGAAACCTGTTCTACCGAAAGTCCCAGCTTATCTGCTCCAAATTCCATCATCTGATTTTTTAATTTCACACAGGCTTTTATCACTGCCTGTCCGGTTATGTATGTAGTAGAAGATGCATAGGAACCTGAATCATATGGAGATACATCGGTATCCACACCCTTAACTGCAATATTCTCCAATGGGCATTCCAGCTCTTCCGCAGCAATCTGTGCCAGAATCGTATCACATCCGGTACCCATATCAGCTGCTCCCAGGGATAGTGAATAAAATCCCTCGTCATTTAACTTGATTGTTACACTGCCTACGTCTACATTCGAAATTCCTGAGCCCTGCATTGCCATGGCGATACCTACTCCACGGACTTTTCCATTTTCCATCTTCTTGCGCGGGAATTTTTCATCCCAGTTCATCATCTCTTTTGCCCGAGTCAAACAGCGATCCAGTGCACAGCTATTGGTACGCTCCCCATAATAGGACGGCATAATCTGCCCTTCCCGTACCATATTCTGTTCTCTTAACTTGACCGGATCCATATGCATCTTATCAGCCAGCTCATTGACCGCTGATTCCAACGCAAAGATTCCCTGGGTTGCACCATAACCACGATAGGCTCCTGCAGACATAACATTTGTATAAACCACATCATAGTCAAATCGATAAGCTTCCAGTTTTCCATATAGAGATATTGCTTTGTGACCGGACAATCCAACCGTAGTCGGTCCATGTTCACCGAACGCACCTGTATTCGACAGGGTATACATATCAACCCCCTTGATTACACCATCTTCATCCGCTCCCACGCGAACTTTAATCTCCATCTCATGACGAGGGGAAGAACATATCTGGGATTCATAACGGGAATACAGCATTTTTGCAGGTTTTCCGGTAATCCAGGTCACGATGGCCGGGTACACTTCTGCCACTACGGTCTGCTTGGCACCAAAACCTCCTCCGATACGTGGTTTGCTCACACGTATCTTTGATTTGGATATATCAAGGGCATTGGCCAAGATTCTTCTCACATGGAAAGGAACCTGCGTAGAACTTACCACATTTAATCTGCCATAAGCATCCAGATAAGTATAGGTACGGAAAGTTTCCATCATCGCCTGCTGATTTGCCAGCGTATGATAGGTCTCTTCCACTACATACTTGCAATTTGCTAATACCTCATCCACATCCCCCATTCCATCGGAATCACTGGCACAGAGATTTCGCTTATTATCTGCGCCCACCTGGCTTAGTGATCTCCAGTTATCTTCCGGGTGCACGAGAATGGTGTGATCTTTTGCATTACGAAAATCTAATAAAGGTTCTAAAACTTTATACTTTACTTTTATTTTTGCAAGCGCTTTATCCACAGCTTTTTCATTGCTTCCTGCTACAATAGCGACCGCATCTCCCACAAAACGCACTCTCGAATCTAAGATGAGACGATCATAAGGACTTGGTTCCGGATAAGTCTGTCCCGCCATGGTAAATCGTTTCTGCGGAACATCCTCATAGGTAAGCACACAGGCAATACCAGGAATCTTTTTTGCACTTTCCGTCTGAATCTTCTGAATCAACGCATGAGCATGGGGACTTCTAAGTACTTTTACGATAAGACTTTCTTTACTGGCAATATCATTTACATAGACAGCCTGCCCGGTAACCAGTGCCATGGCATCTTTCTTTTGTACCGGCTGATGAACGTATTTATAATTTGAGGTTATATCATTCTGCTTCATGTGCTCTAACCTCCTGTTTGTGTTTTAAATAGGCCTGGATGCTTCGAAGTTGTCCTACAAATCCCGAACATCTGCAGAGATTGCCTGCAAGGTATTCATTTATCTCTTCTTCCGTAGGATCTTTTAATTCTTTCTCCATGGCTAGAATATTCATAATAAATCCCGGATTACAGAATCCACACTGCTCTGCACCCTGATTAGCAAGAAATGTTCCAAACTCTTCTGCTTCCTTCTGAACACCTTCTAATGTAACTACATGCTTTCCTTCTGCTTTCGCAGCTAATATAGAACAGGACAGAACCGGTTTTCCTTCTAATAATACAGTACACAACCCACAGTTTGCGGTCTCACATCCTCGTTTAACACTCAACGCTCCATGTCGGCGCACAAAATCAAGAAGGAGCATATCTGCATCCATATGATCACGAATTGGTTCTCCGTTTAACCACATCTTAATTAACATATCTGCTCTCCTCCTTTTGTCTGTAAAGTATCCGTATCAGTAATCACCATTGGTTTCTGTTCATCTGCCACCAATGCTTTCATTACAGCCCTTCTTGCCAATACTCCGGCCAACTGTCTGCGATATTCTGCAGATGCACGCATATTGCTTCCCACACTGATTTCTGCTTTTACCTGTACTGCCAATGCTCTGGCAAATTCTTCCTGCTCACTACGGTCTATCTTCATTACTGTATCATTGGCACGAATAATGACTGCCTTCTGCGGTCTGGCTCCAATAGACAAAAGAACCTCGTCCGGACGAACAGATGCAGCACATGCCAGTACCGGGAAATCTGTCTTTGTATTTCTCATACTCTCATAAGCCAGGCTCATGGTATTCTTTTTCACAACAATATTAAGGAGGATATCTTTGTCATAAGGCATCTTTGAAAATGCTTCGAGACTGACCCTTCCGCCCTTGTATAAATCCACATAGGTATCCATTGCCAGGAACATAGTCAGCACATCAGAGAATCCAAATCTTCCCCAGATACTGCCGCCCACTGTAGCCACATTACGGAATTGAACACCTACTATATGACGAAGGCTCTCCTTGACTGCTCCATCTGTATATTTATGTATTCCTTCATGACATTCTAAATCCCGAAGAGTTGTCATAGCTCCTATGATAAATTCTTCCTCATTTTCTACAATTTCACTGGAAACTACATCTGACAAATCAATCGCTGTATGAAACTGCTTTTCTCCCATTTTCATCCATACCATGCCACCGATAATCCGGTTGGCTCTCTTTTGATTCAGCTCATAAGCTTCCTCTAACGTTTCTACTTTCCAATACCTTTTAATCTTAATCAATTTTTCTCTCCTTTTAACCATCGGGGGCAGGCGAAAACCGTTTTCGCCTGTTAAAAACCGTTTTCGCCTGCTACTTTTGGTCATTTATTTTCCGGAATCTCAATCATCAGATTGGTAACGAAGTTCTCTCCCTGATCTTCATACTGTATCATCCCGTTATACCGTTCCACCATCTCCGCTATAATCTGAGTTCCCAGTCCATGCTGCTCACTGTTTTTCTTTGTAGTCTTTAACAACGGTGTAGAATGCCGTGCGGTTTCCGTTCCTGTTGATGACTGTTGTATCGTAGCGCTTTCTGTTACTGCTTTACTGTTACTCATATGAATACTCCAGTAATTTGCTTTTATCTGGGAACTGATTTTAATCCTGCGTTGTCCCCGTGGCACTTTCACGCAGGATTCTATGGCATTATCCAGCAAATTCCCAAGGATTCCCACATAAACCCTTTCCGGTATCTTCCACTCTTTTTTTATGGCAATCTGACATTGAATCTCAATCTCTTTCTCTTTACATTGAATCAATTTAGACTGAATCATAACATCAATAATCGGATTTCCAGTGGTCTGCGCTGCGATGACTGAATCAAAGAGATTCATCAGTCTGACAGGATTATTATTATCCGGATTATCCAAAGAGTTCTTAATTTCTTTTTCTACAGAGTCCTGAAGTTCCTTCCACTGTCGATTTTCCTTTTCCTGTAGCTGCAGTCTGTTCTGTAATTCCAGATTCTTTTTCTTCTTCCATTTTATCATAAGCTGAGCGATGACAAAAGCTGTCAATATCAGCATAAGTATCACTATGCTAATCGCAAAATAGTCGCGTAGAACCACATGATTTCGCATAGTCTGCTGCATAACAAAAACCCCCAGATAAGATACCATCATACGAAATAAGACTTGTTTTTTTTCTTTTCTGCCCATGATATCTGCTGTTTTGAAATCATCTAATTCTTCCCACTCTTCACCAATTCCCTTTTCCAAAGCAGAGAACTGTCCCTCATAGTTTTCCAACTGAATCCTGTACATATCGGCCGCATCTTTTTGATTCACCAGCTGCAGATTTGTAATGACCTGTATATGATTGGCCAAATCATGACGCATCTTTCTTAATGTTAACTGCCGTTTACTTAATTGCTGATAATACTGAGTCTGTGTGATTAACTTCTCCTCAAGCAGCTTTCGCTCTTTTTTTCTTATTAACTGAAGAGAAAACAGAAAAGCAAGCAGAAATACAAAAGACATTATAAGGGTTAATGTAATGCTCATAAAAAATGTCCCTTGAGTCTGAAAGCTAGTGACAAAAACATCTGTAGCGACAAGCATCGTATATGCAATCTCTTTATAGGAACCGGGTATTCTATATTTGTAAAAATGTTTTTTCCGTATTAAAAATATAATGGTATAAGTAGGCAGTATGCTTAATACTATAAAAAGGATAAAAAATGCGGTATCTGTCAGACTTTGTATATTTCCAATTCCTATCTGATGAATCTGAGTCGAAGAAAGTCCAAACACAGCCTGCAATATAGGCATCAACAGCACTTCCATAGGTACATTCATAAAAAGCAGAAACAACATTCCATTTAAATATGTTTCATAAAATCTTTCTTCCACATAATACAGCCATAACAACTGTGCCATCAGTTTAAATATATATGCAGATGCTTTTATCTCATATCCCATTCCGGTTGATATGCTGTAGAAAGAAATAAAACGAAACAGAAATTCCGAAAGGAATATTCCGCCAAAAACAACCCATGTACTTTTCTTTCTATTTCTGCATAATAACGTAAAATAGGATCCAATAACACATCCTGAAACTATAGCTGTTATTATGTAATATACGATATTCATCCTTTATTCCTGCCGATTCTTCTTAAATATTTTATTACTTATGTATTTTGACTCTCATGTATTTCAATCATCAGATTCGTAATAAACGCTTCTCCGCAATCTTCATACTGTATCATCCCATTATGTTTCTCCACAAGCTCCGCTATAATCCGGGTTCCAAGTCCATGCTGCTGACTATTCTTCTTGGTTGTCTTTAACATTTGTCTCTTCTGCTGTCTTTGCTGCCGTGTCAAGTTTTCCCCATTTACCGGCTGCTCACCCAATGGATTCTCTGCTGCTGTCTTACTATTACTCATATAAATACTCCAGTAATTTGCTTTTACCTGGGAATGGATGTTGATTTTTCGTTTCCCCACAGGTACCTTACAGCAGGATTCGATGGCATTATCCAACAGGTTACCCAGAATTCCCACGTAATCCTGTTCCTGAATCTTCCACTCTGGTTTTATGACAATCTGACATTGAATAATAATATTTTCTTTTTTGCATTGAATTAATTTAGACTGCAGCATAACATCAATAATAGGATTTCCACTGGTCTGAGCTGCAATAACTGAATCAAACAAGTTCATCAGCTGTACAGGATTATTCTTCTCGGGAGTATCCAACGACTCCTTAATTTCTTTCTCTACAGAATCCTGAAGTACTTTCCACTGCTGATTTTCCTGTTCTTGAAGTTCAATCCTGCTTTGTAATTCCATAATCTTTTTCTTGCGCCACTTAATCAACAACCGCACCGTTGCGTATATAACCAGCAGCAGTATAACCACAATCATTCCATATAGAAAATAGTCGGGTACAAAGGAAACCATCTTCAATAACTGATATACAATCAAAACACCGATAAACGAAACCTCTATACGTATAAAAGCGAGATTTTTTTCTTTCTCACTCAAAATATTCCTTGACTTATTTTTCTTTTCAGAGGGATTTTCAACATTTACATTTTCTACCACGATATTTTCCATATTGCTAAACTGCGCTGCATAATCTTCCAACTGATTTCTATATAGTTTAGCTGCATCTTCTCTATTAGTATGCTGCAGATTCATGATAATCTGTATATGATTTGCCAAATCATGGCGCATCTTGCGCAATAGTAACTGACGCTGACTCAACTGTCGGTAATACATCGTCTGTCTAACAAGCTTTTTCTCAAGTAATATTCGTTCACGCTTTCTGACTGCCTGAAGGAATACCAAATACGTAAATGTAACTGCCAGCCATGTAATACAAACCATAACAAAACGTACTGAAAAGTTTTCCGCCTTCATTAAGGTGGCCGCAATAATATCTGATGCAACAATAAGCAAAAACAATATTTCTTTATATAGTCCCGGCACTTTATTGAGTACAGAATGTCTGATACACAGCCAATAATACACTAGCATACAAAGGAGCATGCAGCTTATACCCAGAGCAGAAAAAATCAAAAGGTCTCTTAACTCCTTGATATCTCCTCGCCCCAATTGGCGAATCTCTTCCAAAGAGTAACCAAATTGTCTTTGAAGCAGCGGGATGAACGGCCACGCCGTGAGTGTATTGGCGAAATATATAATTAGCTCGCCATTGATAAAAGTTGTATAAGATTCTTTTTCCGCATAATACATCCAGGCAAATTGTATCATCAGCTTCACAATATATAAAAATCCTACATACTCTACATCATGCCATACAGAAACACTGATGATTGAAAAAAGCTGATATAAAACTTCAGGTACTACAAACCCTGAAAATACAATCCACCTTTTTTGTATTTTATATCGGCATATATAGTAAAGATATCCGCCAATAAATCCACCATTAATTATGGCGGCCATTGTATAATAAACGTAATCCATAGTTTGTCTACGCCTGCTTTCCTAGTGTTCAAAGAGCTGAAAGAATGCCTGCTTGACCTCCTGGCTTTTCGAACGGCTTATGGGGACTCTCATTCCATTTTTTAATAATGCTTCATCTCTATATAATGCTTCCAAATTGTTGAGATTCAATGCAAAACTTTTATGACATCGAACCAGTGATTTTGGCACATCTTCCATAAACTCATCTAATTTCTGCATATTCGTATGAATAATTTCATCGCTCAGATGTACTAATATGTGACGCTTCTGACTCTCCACATAATATACTTCGTCCATGGAAATCTTCTGTACGCGCGATGTTCCTCTTAGATGTATCGACAAATATTCCCGACTTTCTTTCGTTATTTCCTCTACTCGTGCAAGTGCTTTTTCCAGCTTTTCTTCTGTAACAGGCTTTACGATAAAATATGCAGGATGTGCTTTAAAAATATCTTCCGCGAATTCCATATATCCAGTTATGAAAACAATAGGCGTTTTTACATATTTCTTTTCTATTGTTTCAGCAAGTTCAACCCCGTTTTCATCACCCAATTCTATATCCATAAAAATCAAATCGATGTTTTGAGACTCCATTAGCTGTTCTACCTGCTGCATATTCATACAGGTACTTACATCGTCGTCGGAATAACCGTACTTACTCAGCATTTTCTTAAGCATTCTTCCGACTTCTTCATTATCGTCACAAATCAGTATTTTTTTATCCACAATTAACCACTCTCATTTCAGTATCTTATTTTAATTTGTTAGTTTTTCTTCCAAACAGACGGTGTGAAAAGCAGCAGCAATGGGTATAATTCCAATCGACCTGCAAGCATGTCAAATATCAGCACGCATTTAGCCAATGGTGAAAACACACTGAAATTCCCCGTCGGACCAACTAATTCCAACCCCGGTCCTATATTATTTAAAGTCGCTGCAATAGATGTAAAGTTCGTAACCATATCCAGATTATCAAATGCCAGAATAAACATAGAAAACCCAAAAATAATAACGTATGTTACCATAAATGCGCTGACACTTCTCACAGTATCCTTCTCTATAGCCTTATCATCCATCTTAATAACCTTCACACTTCTCGGATGTATAAAATATCCCATCTCCTGCTTTACGGTTTTCAAAAGAATGATAACACGAGAAACCTTAATACCTCCGCCGGTACTTCCCGCACAGGCACCTATAAACATAATGACCACCAGGATAGTTCTTGATAACTGCGGCCACACGTCAAAATCAGCCGTAGAAAAACCGGTGGTAGTAATAATGGATGCAACCTGAAAAGAAGACTGCTGAAAAGCAACCCCGAAACTTCCAAATATACTCTTAATATTAAAAGCAATAATCAGAATACAGACAAGAATAATCCCCAAATACCAACGCACCTCTTCCATTTTAAAGACATTCTTTTTGTTCTTTCCAAGAAGCAGTATATAGTAGGCATTAAAATTCACACCAAAAAGGATCATAAATACAGTAACAATAACCTGGATAGCTACAGAATAATCGCCAATGCTGCTATTTTTGATACCAAACCCACCGGTTCCTGCAGTTCCAAAAGAGGTAGTTAATGCATCAAATAAAGGCATTTTGGCAAATAATAAAAAGATAATCTCTATAATCGTCATCACAAAGTAGATGATATAGAGAATCTTCGCAGTATCGCGCACCTTTGGTACCAGCTTTCCAACAGACGGTCCCGGGCTCTCCGCCTTCATCAGATGCATATTGTAACCACCGGTAAGTGGTAATACTGCCAGAAGAAATACCAGTACACCCATACCACCAATCCAGTGGGTAAAACTTCTCCAGAACAGGCTTGCATGACTTAAAGCCTCTACATCTGTCAGAATACTTGCTCCCGTAGTAGTAAAACCGGAAATCGTCTCAAACATTGCATCTACAAAGTTCGGTATCTCACCTGTAAGGACAAATGGTACTGCACCAAACGCACTCATTACAATCCAGCTAAGTGCTACGATCACAAAACCTTCTCTGGCAAAGTAGACCATGTTCTTTGGTTTCCATCTTGTTAACAAGAAGCCAACCACCAAACATGCTAATGCTGTTATCAGGAAAGAGAATCCACTCTTCTCCTGATAGATAGCACCTACTACGCAAGGCATCGCCATAAAACCAGATTCAAATAATAAAACCCATCCCAGAATATATCTAATAATCGAATAATTCATCTGTATAACTCCCCCATTACTCTTTCAGGATATCCTTGATATCCTGAAGACCTTTCTGAGTGGTAACAATAATAACCGTATCGCCTACTTTTATCTCTGTCTGTCCATTCGGCGCAATAATCGAACCTCTGCGATTAATACATGCAATCAAAAGATTGTTTTTTAGATTCAATTTTTCCAGTGGAATTCCAACGATTCCATTATTTTCACGAATAACGAACTCCAGTGCCTCCACCTTATTATCAATGATACGATAGAGTGTCTCTACATTACTTCCGATAGAGTTTTGCATGGCACGAACATAACGAACGATGTATTCTGCTGTTATATATTTCGGATAAATCAAACTTCCCAGATTGAAGGTATTGATAATATCATCAAATGAAATTCTATTAATCTTTGTTACGATTTTAGCTTTTGACTGATTTCTGGCAAACAGAGATAAGAAGATATTTCCCTCATCTATCCCAGTCAGTGATACAAAGGCTTCACAATGGGTAATACCCTCTTCCATCAATACATCTTCATTCGTCGCGTCCCCATGAATGATAACAGCCTTAGGAAGTAATTCACTTAACTGCTCGCACCGCTCCTGATTTTTCTCTACAATCTTCACATCTATACCCATATTAAGTAAAGATGCCGCCAGATAATAGGCGATTGTACCGCCACCAACAATCATAGCATTTTTAACCTGATGGGTATCTACACCTATTTTCTTAAAGAACATACGGGAATTTCTTGGGGGTGCCACAATACTGATGACATCACCCTGATGCAGCACAAAACTTCCGTTGGGTATAATGACTTCTTCATTTCGTTCTACCGCACATACCAGTACATCAGTCTTTAACTGTTTCGCCACATCAATCAGACTACAGTTATGAAGCAGTGAGCCCTCTGCGATAATAAACTCCAGCAATTCAACTTTGCCTTTGGCAAATGTATCAATCTTTATAGCAGTTGGAAATCTTAAGATTCTGGAAATCTCAGTCGCAGCAGCATACTCTGGATTAATAATCATGGAGAGTCCAAGTTCTTCTTTGATGAAATTGATTTCCTTATTATACATAGGATTACGCACACGGGCGATGGTATTGCAGTTACCTGCTTTCTTCGCAATCAGGCAGCACAGCAGATTCAGCTCATCAGAGGCCGTTACTGCAATCAGTACATCTGCCTCCTCGATTCCCGCTTCCATCTGCACATTATAACTGGCACCATTTCCCACAACACCCATGACATCAAAGTTATTGGTAGCATCATGAATCACTCCATTATTTAAATCGATGACCGCCAGGTCGTGTCCTTCGTTGCTTAACTGTTCTGTGATTGTCATTCCGACCTTACCACATCCCACTATTATTATTTTCATTTCTTCCTCCATAGATATACATCAACTTTTCATGGTTGCTTTTCTTCATAAGATTCCGTTAAAACGCAGTTTAAATGCAATCATTGTTCGCATAGTACATCTGATTTTATATTATTACATAATCGTTCTAAAATATCATATACCAGTTAGCTGAATTTGTCTATAAAGTATCGTAAAAAGAACATTTAAGACAGTTCATTCATCTTTTATTTGTTGATATGAATGAACTGTCTTATCCTATTTTTCTTATATACTTATAACACGATAATTGATATCAAAATACTTGTATAAGTTTTCTGATAATTCCTGTGGATTACTTGTCTCTATCTCCACTGTTTTCCCGTTCTCCCGTATGGTTATTTTATTATTCATTAGTGCAATACTTCCATCTTCTGTACATAGATTGGCAATACGTGCCTGTGTAAACGGACACTCTTTTGCAGTTGCACAGTAGAAATTAGGTAATTCAAAATCCACTTCTAAAACTTTTCGATTTTCAAAAAGAAACATCGGCTGATATTCTCCATCTTTCTCTTTTAAAATCACTGTCCCCTGCTCTGTCTCCATCACTTCATACCACTCTCCGCGAATCTGCTGCGGATGCTTATCTAATTTCACAATTCCTCTCGGTGCCGGTCCGCCATAGCCTATATCACAATAATACTGCTCCTGCTCGATGGTTACAATTGCTGCTCGATGCGTCGCTGTAGGAACGCCTCCCCTTCCCCACACAATTCTTACTAAGATGGGATAAATCTCGTATCCAATGGATTCCAGGAAATCAAATAGCAGGTGGTTTGATTCAAAACAGTATCCTCCGCGGGAATCTTCTACGATTTTTTTATATAAGTGTTCCACTGTTAAATCCGGTGTTTTCTTCTCATCATATACATCAAAATTTTCAAAAGGGATGTGGGTCATGCCAGACCATATGATTTGATTTAGTGTCTTGGCATCTAATGTGGAGACATCTTTGATTTTGACATTCTTACTCTGTTCATCCTTGCTCTGTTCATCCTTGCTCTGCTCACCCTTGCTCTTGGTATATTCTGCCAATCCTATTCTCTTGTAAAATTGGTTTATTTGTTCTGAAGTCATCTTATCGGTCTCCCTTGTGTTTATTTAATGATTGTCTTTGCTATTAGTGGGGTACAAATTGTGGGGCATATAGGAGGGCGAATACAAAATATGCCCCGTTTTCAACTATAATGTTCTTAATTTGTATATAGCGAGGCATCTGTAAGCAGATTTTTCAATTCTGCCCCGCGAAATAGTTCTGGGCGAGGCATATTGCTTGAAAAGCTTTCTATTTGCCCCTTTTCTTACTATATCTTCCATTATAATGAAGGAAGTGGGGCATAGCGTTTAAACATGCTCATATATGCCTCATGATTTTACTTCTATCTAATACAAGATTCCACATCGGCCAACCTGTGCATGGAGCGATGGATTTTCCATTGGCATAGGCATTTTGGCTGGTTTTCCCTGGATACTATGTTTTATAATTCCATCGATGCAAGCAAGCAGTTCATCAATAGTATCATTTTCTATTGGACATGTATTGTGACAAGGGTAAATGGTTGTGAAAATCCGCTCTGCTCCCATTGCTTTCAATTTCAACAAACTTTCTTTATATGCATCTTTATTTCTATGCGCTCCGAACATATACACCGGCCCCAACGATACCGTATCACCGGAAAAGAGAATTTTATTTTCTCTGTCAAGTAAGCCGATAGATCCCATGGTATGTCCTGGCAATTCAATAACCTCCAGTTTCATACCTCCCAAGTCAAAAACATCCCCTTCTTCTATAACATTTACTTTCAAGTTCATGAATGATTCCTGCTTTACGGCAAAATCTGCTTCCTCTTTATGAATATATAATTCTTTAAAAGCTCCAACATTTGCAATATGATCCGGGTCACTGTGTGACAAGCACAAAGTTACCGGCAAGTTAGTAACCTGAGCAATATAAGACATAATATCAACAGGTACAGCACCTGTATCGATAAGTAATGCTTTATCCTGTCCACAGATTATAAAAGCTCTTACCATCTGCTGGTCGATTGCATAAATATGTTTACTCAATTTTTCTATTGTTGTCTTCATATTATCATCCCCCATACCAATTTCAAAACATTCACATTGATATCATGACTTTATTATAGAATTCACGATTTCTTGCTTTGATTCACCACAACCTCTTTATAAGATTCACAGCTTTTTATCAGATTCACACATTCTTTATTCGATTTACAGCTTTCTTATCGGATTCTCGAGTTCTTATTTGATTCATAACTTCTTTATTTAACTCACAGTTTTCTTAACTACAAATGTAGCACAGAAAATTATATTTATCAATTTAATAATTTCCTATATGCTCCCGGCGTCTTCCCGCACTTCTTTTTGAATATTTTTCCAAAATATGCACCTTCTGAAAAACCGCTCTCCATTGCAACCTCTAACACACTTAGATTTGTTGTATGGAGCAGTCTTTTTGCAACTTCAATCCTATAATCCATCAGATAATCAAAAGCGCTTTTATGAATACTCGTTTGAAAACAGCGGATGCACTCTCTTTTGCTGATAGATGCTGCCCGGGCAATCTCTTCTAAAGTTAGTTTGGATTTGTAATTTTCATGAATATATGAAAGCATTGCCTGTATCCGCTCCTGATTAACAGTAGTTATCGGTGTATTCGAAGTGTTCATTTCTTGAATTTCTTTCAATAACAACAGCCATATTTCCGAAAAATAATTTCTTGTCTGAAATTCTGTATTTTCCTGCTGCTGTAAAGCAGCTGTTTTTCGTAACTTTTCAAGCATTTCTTTCTGTCTGGTAGTCTCCCCTGAAATGATAACTACCTCTGCTTTTTTATTCTGCAGTACAGGATTCAGATATTTTGTCTCAAAAATACTTTTATAATATCCTCCAAGAAAAGCAGCATGAAATAAATGGGAGTCCATTATACAAGGTGTCTTATTGTCAAATGTACAAAGAACATTTCGATTTATAAAACAAGCCTCGCCCTTATGCAGTATATAACTTTGATTTACGGTCTGCAGTTTGGTATTTCCTTCTACGATATAATCAAATTCCACCTCTTCATGCCAGTGCCAGGGAATTGCAATTTTGCTTGTATCAACATGATGCATCGTATATGGATATTCCGGATGCAGACCCTCTATTTCTTCCATCTGATTATTACCGATTTTTATCTCCATGCTTTTCATCTCCATATTTTCACTTTTTGGCGATATAATTATATTTTTAGTCTTATTTTACATTTTATATCTTATACTTAGACTTTATAATTATTATAACATCAATAATACATTAAGACAAAGGGAACAAAGAAAACTTAAAATAAATAAATCTAAATACGGCTAAATGAACAGCTATGAACGAATTTTTAAAGGAGGATATTGATATGCGTTATGATTTGTATGAAAAACTAAAGGAATATGCAGAACTATATCCTGCAAAAATAGAAGAACTTTCAGAACGTGACTTTAAGGACACTTATTATTATCTAAACAGGCAGTCTGTGTCTACAAACACTCGTACTAACCAGGAGTCATGAAAACAGCAGGTCCTTATACTTCATATAATGACCTGCTGTTTCTATGTTTTACTATTCGTTTATTACAAGACCAAGTACACCGCGGATATCCTGAATCACATAATCAGCTCCAGCTTCCTCATAAGCCTTACGGACTCTCTCATCTTCTGTTTTCCGCTGTTCTACATTCAATGCTTCATATTCCTTCTGTGATAATCCCATTACCGAACTTCCTTCTATAATTCCAACAGATATCATTCCTGCATTTTTTCCTTCCAGAATATCTGCTATGGTATCACCTACTTTAATGGCATTTTCAACACTTTTTGTTCCTAACTTTTCCATATTTTTAAATACCATGTAAGGATATGGACGCCCCTGATTACCTGTAGAATTAGGACTAAACCAACAGTCTGGATCATACCCGACAGCCTTTGCTGCCGGTACCACGATTTCCATCATCTCATCTGTATATCCTGTAGTAGAACCGATTTTAACTCCATACTCTCTCAATATAGCTATGGTATCCAATACATATGGCTTAGGTTCTGCAAAGTTTTTTAGAATCTTCATAATTCCAGACTCACTTGCGTGATATACTTCTTCTACATCTTCCTCAGTCCAGGAACTTTTATGTATCTCTTCCCATAACTGACTGATACGAGGCATCTGCATCATTGTGCGTATATGATCTTTCTTCAGCATTCCCATCGGCTTCCTGACCTCCTCAGAAGTTGGTTCTACGCCAAATTCTTTAAATGCCTCAATAAATGCCTGCACTGGTGCAAAACTTCCGTAATCAACCGTAGTGCCTGCCCAATCAAATATTACTGTATCAATCTTTCTCATCGCCAATTCTCCTACTATAATTTGTCTTTTCCTATATTTTTAGTTTACTTATCTTTGCAATTTACATATCTTGGTAACCTACATCTCTTTGTAACTTACATATCTTTGTAACTTACATATCTTTGTAACTTACATATCTTTACACCTTACATATCTTTATAACTTATATATCTTTGTAACTTATATATCTTTGTAATTCACTTATACATCCAATTTACTTTTCTACACTGCACAATTCATCTGTTCAGCCGTTTCCTGACTCTCCAGAAATTCCTGGAATATATCGCATAATTTCACAATATCTTCTTCGTATATTTCGCCAATATTACCAATACGGAAAGTCTCTGCCTCTGTAACTTTGCCTGGGTAGATAGCATAACCGCGTTCTTTGATATACTCATACATTTCTGAAAATGAAAATTCTGCATTTTCCGGATAGAAGAAGGTAGTGATAATTGGTCCCTGATGGGTCCCATCGATATAAGTCTTTATTCCCATCTGCGCCATTCTTTCAATTAACAACTGATTATTAGCTCTGTATCTGGCTCCTCGAGCTTCAATACCACCTTCAGCCTCCATCTCTTCAAGTGCCTTAGCAAATGCTAAAACCACATGGGTGGGTGAAGTAAAACGCCATTTCCCGTCTTTTTCCATAGTCTCCCACTGTCCATAAAGGTCAAGAGATAAGCTGCGGGCTTTACCTTTACTTTCCATCAGTTTTTCACGGTTACATATGATAAATGAAAATCCCGGCACTCCCTGAATACACTTATTGGCACTGCTGATGATAAAATCAATACCCAGTGCTTCTACCTGAATATCCACTCCGCCAAAACTTGACATCGCATCCACGATAAAGACTCTTCCAGCTTTCTTAACAACTTTAGCTACCGACTCAATATCATTTAATATTCCGGAAGTAGTCTCTGAATGCACCATGGTTACATGGGTAATCGCAGGATCAGATGCAAGAATTTCCTGTACTTTTTGGGCAGATGGTACTTCATTATAATGAACTTTGTAAGTTGCATAATTGATTCCTGCGCAGTCTGCAATCTGTGTCATTCGCTCACCATATGCACCATTTGCAATGATTAAGACCTTATCCTCTCTGCCAACTACACTGGTAAGCACGGACTCTACACCAAAACTTCCGCTGCCCTGCATAAGTACAGCTGTGTATGTTTCTTCGCTGGCATGTGCCAGTTTCAGGAGTTTTTTTCGAATATCCTGAGTAATCTGTTTATAATCGTCATCCCATGTGCAATGGTCAAAAAGCATCTCAGCTTTCACAGTATCCGTTGTAGTTAATGGTCCTGGTGTTAATAATTTGTAATTTTTCATTTTCTTATACTCTCCTATATTTTATTTACAGCTTTCTGAAAGTTCCTGATGTTTCATCAATAATTCTGCAGTTAATGGTTCACTAAATTCTTTTGGATTACCTGAAGCATTGGCTTCATCTGCAGTTTCACCCTCGTACAGTGGAACTGGATAAGTGTTCAATAATTCCGCTCTTCCATCTTTGATGATGCATTCTGCCATCTCCATAGCAAGTGGATTGGTATTCTCTCCCTTATCGATTACTGCAACAGATTCTGTAAGTGTAAAGTTACCTTCCACTGGATCCACAAAATCAATAGGAAGTCCCTCTGCTTTATCTGCTACTGCCTGATGTCTCAGGCCAAATCCTACCGCAACTTCTCCGGCACGGACTTTTTTAATTGGGCCAGAACCAGAATCTTCCAGATGATCTCCGGCATTTTCATAAATACTGGTTAAGATATCTTTTGCTTCATCTTCTCCATATTCACTGATTAATGCCTGGATTAGCAGCCATGCAGTAGAAGAGCCCTTAATATCAGTTACAGACAAAAATCCTTTGTATTCCGGATTTGCTAAATCTTTAATAGAAGCAGGCATAGGAAGGTTGTTTTCCTTCATAACCTCAGTGTTTATAATAATTGCCCCCTCCTGAGCGGTGATTGGTGTATAGTAAGCCGGATATTCTTTCATTGCTCCAGTATCGAAGGTCAGATTTGCAAACATCGCATTTTCCGTCTGAGCACTGTCAATATAGAAAGAACTCATGGTAACTAAGTCAGCTTCAATATCTGTTCCTTCTGCTAAAAGCTTACCCCCTAATTCCGAAGTACCAAAGGACTGGATAATATACTGTCCTGCATACCCCTTACTATCCAAAGCATCCTTCATAGCAGTGATTGCTTCATCATCCGCATTGGAATACAATACTACTTCTTCCCCATTGGCGCTGGTTGTGGTTCCACATCCACTAAGCAATCCACCTGACACCAATACTACACCGGCCATAAGTGCAGAAAATGCACCTTTTACAATTCTTCTCATTTTAATTTTTCCTCCTC
Source organism: Lachnospiraceae bacterium (assembly GCA_028696165.1). GTDB lineage: Bacteria > Bacillota > Clostridia > Lachnospirales > Lachnospiraceae > JAQVHQ01. The sequence continues at coordinate 148,427 of JAQVHQ010000001.1, forward strand.
TTATAGGTTGTTTATCTTCGTTTGTTTTTCTATTTGCAAGGAATTGGAATATTCCTTTTGCCACAAGGTTTGTCACCAGAATTAGAAGTGACAGAATAAAGATTTCATTAAACTTTGCAAAATGCTGCAGTTCTTTTATCTTTGCAGTGATAACCATGGTTCTGGCACCTGCGATGAATATAATCGCACTGACTGTTACCATTGCATTGACAAAATAGTAACTAAACACTTCCAAAATAGTTGATAATGCATTCGGTGTTACAACACGAATCACTGTCTTAATCCAGTTATCTCCCATCAACCGTGCTGTTGTCTCCCAGGATGAATTCATCTTTTCCAGCGAATTTTTCATCATCAAATATGGTGTTGAAAAGAAATGCAATACATTACACAGGATGATTATAAAGAATGTATTTTGAATAGCGGTTCCTGTAAAGGTAAGCATAAAAGCTATACCAAGTACCATTCCCGGAATTGTGTTGGTCACCAGTGCAATACTTTCTATAATCTTCTTGCATTTTTTATTAATCGTACTCCTGGCAGTTACCAGTGCAGCTCCATATACTATCAGTGAACCAACCACAGCCGTGATAAGTGCCACATACAACGAATTTCCATAAACCCTGACCAGTGAAGTATCTTCAAATACTGCCCGTACATTGTCAAATGTAAAGGTCATACGGTATGGCCACTCTGACACAAAAGGAACGATGACAATTACTGCAAATATGGATAACACTGCCAGCAATGTGACAATTGATATTCCTCCCAAAAGCAGATCTCTGGGCTTACTCTTTTTTAACTCAACAACACTTATCTTGCTGTATCTTACATTATATCTTTCAAGCAGATGCAGTATTGTAATGCTGACCACAGACGGAAGCAGCATCATAACTGCCACTACGGCTCCATTATTGAAATTAGGAATACTGCCGAGCATCTCTTCATATAAGATACCTGCCACTACATCGACCTGCCCTCCAACAGATGCCGGAATACCAAAATCTGTGAAACTCAGGAAAAAGCATTGAATGACGGATGCAGCCAAAGTTCCCCATAATGGACGCAGCACGGCTGTCATAAAGGTACGCAGGGGGCTGTCTCCCATAACCCGTGATACTAACAAAAATTTCTTATCAATATATCCCATGGTATTATTAATCAACATAAAGGAAATAGGCAGTGTATAGATAACATATCCCAGTAAAAGTCCATTAAATCCATAAATGTCAAATATCTGTGTACCTAGTATTCTGGTAATCAATCCCTGTTTTCCAAATGAATAAATAATTGCAAATCCATATGTTATCGTCGGCAGGAGCATAGGCAGAACTGCCGCTGCACGTATAAACTTCTTAGCCTTTTTATTTACATTTGTAAAGTTGATTGTATATGCCAGTAAGAAGGCTAATACCGTAGTAAATACAGCCTCAGTCAGTGAAATCAAAATACTGTTTCTAAAAGCCCCTGCAAATCGTTTGCTTGTCAGGACATCCACATAATGCAGCACACCGACTCCGCTGTCTCCAGAAAAAGACTTCGCAAGAATCATAACCGTCGGAACCAGCAAAAAAGCGGCAAATACAATGGTAACAATCCAAAATATAATTTTAATCTCTGTATTTTTCTCTTTTCTCATATTCTTTACCCTACCTGACAAATTGTTTCCGACGTATTTTCTGCACTAAACAGTGAATAAATATTATTCTTTTTAATTTCCAGCTGATTTAAGATAAAGTCTTTAACAAATTTATTTTCCGGAGCTTTGATAATTTCTTCCGGTTTTCCATACTGAGAAATCGTGCCTTCATTTACTATCAGTACCCGATCAGATAATGTCAGTGCTTCTTCCGGATCGTGAGTAACAATAATTGTAGTTAAGTGATATTCTTTTGCTATGGTTTTGATTCTCTCTTTAATAGATTCTTTAATTACTCCGTCCAGTGCACTGAGAGGCTCATCCAATAGAAGAATCTTAGGCTTCATAACCAATGTTCTTGCCAAAGCCACTCTCTGCTTTTGTCCACCTGAAAGCTGATCGATCTTTTTATCAAGATGGTCAGATAATCCAAGTAGCTGAATCAACTCATCCACATCTTCTTTTGTTGCGATTCCGGGTTTATTGCGCAAGCCATATACAATATTCTTATAGGCAGTTAAATTGGGGAACAATGCATAATCCTGAAATACGATGTTAAATCCCCTCTCTTCCATAGGTACTCTCGTCAAATCTTTTCCCTCAAAAATGATTCTGCCGGAATCAGCGTCTGTAATCCCCAATATAAGATTTAACAGTGTTGTCTTACCACTTCCTGAGGGTCCAAGTATGGATACGATTTCTCCAGTCTCTATGGAAAGATTGATGTCGTCTAAAATTGTTACCTTATCATATGATTTCTTTATATGTTCTAATTGCAGCATATTTTTGTTCTCCTTCGTCTTACGGCCGTTTAAACTCTTGTTGTTCGCTTGGTACGTTGCCAATCTTATCGTCTGACGAAGGAAAATACAATCAAATGAAATTCAAAACTTTGTAAAGTGAAGGTTAAGGATTTTCAAAAAAACAGCTTCAAATCGTGTAGAAATTCTACATAATCTGAAGCTGCTTTTATTTATCTTCTTATTATATTTGTCTTATTGTTTAATCATTTTATGGCTGACTATGTATTAGGATTGATTGTATGCTCTGTTTCTGATAATCTTACTGCTCTTATCCATTTTCTTTGTATACTTCCTGTAGTCACTGGTCAGCACGCCCATATAAATCATATCCACAATGGCAAGCTGTACCGTTCTTGAAAAGATTGCATCTCCATATAAAAACTGTTCACTGGATGTACAGATTGTAATATCCGCATATTCACTGATCGGTGCATGTTCAAAATTCGTCAATACTATAGTCTTTGCACCGGCCTTCTTTGCCAGCTTCATCACATCTACGGTATTCGTGGAACATCCCGAGTAAGAAACTCCAATGGCCAGATCTTGTGAAGTCAGATTACCGGCACTGATACTTTGCAGATAGTAATCCTCATATGACCTGCAGTTTATACCCAGATACATAAGCTTCGTAACCAGATCACTGACTGTTGAACTGGAATTTTCCACTCCGTAAACCACTACATTATCAGCTTTTGTAATCAGATTGACTACGTCTTTTAACACCTTTCCCGACACACCTTTCAGAGCCTCTTCCAGCGCATTTATAGTCGTACTCACCACCTTAGCCGGTATATCCTCCATCCTATCCTCACTGCCCAGCTGATAGCCATGAAGCGGACTTCTTTCGTCCGTCGCTGACAATTCATTACCGCTCTCTTTGATAATTGCAACTTTTAGTTTCTTATAACTGTCATATCCTACGGCCTTTGCAAATCGTGCAATAGTCGGCTGACTGACATTGACTCGTTCTGCAATTTCTATCATGGACATACTTGCCACTTCTCCAAGATGTTCCAGCACAAAATCAGCAACCTTTTGTTCTGATTTTCTAAGTGATGCATATTCTTTTTTTATTTCAAATGAAATCATTTTTCTTGCCTCCTGTATATAAAATCCAGCACGTTACTTTTCCATCTAAACAGATGTCTCTATTTTAAAAACCATCTTATGTAGTTATTCTACCATTTTTTTTAAACTTTTTTCAGTAAGAAATGTTAAATGTTTTTTACAAACCGTATTTTGAGATTTTTTTCATTATATTTTTTTTATTTTTTTCTATTAAAAATAAGATAAGTAAATAAATGAAAACATATGGAGAACCCAAACAAATTATAGTATAATGAAAAGCAGGCAAAAAACCTGCTTATTTTATGTCTAAAAATCAATACCAACAGACAACTTTATAAATATATTTTAAATAAACCCTAGATAAATGAGGTATCTATCCTATGACAAAAACCACTTTTCGGTCCCCACTAGAATGGGAAACCTACTTTAAAGAACAGGAATTAAAAATAGCAAAAGAACGATCCCGCAATAAAAAGATATACCTGATAGCCGGTATCCTCTGTCTTGTCCTGATTCTGGGCTGCAGCATATATGGACTCAGCCACAGTATCTCCTATAGCAAGACTCTCTATGCGCAGGTAAAATCGGAGGAACGCTCAGATAATTACACGCTGATTTCCGACGAGATGGCAAATTATTTAAATGAAAAATACGAAACACAGGAATACACTGCCGATATGTTCTACACCTCTGAATGGTATTCTAATACCGGAGCTGTATTGGAGAGAACTGCATATAAGGGAAGCCTGCATGTTGAAGGAACTGCGGTTACACAAGACAGCAATGTCTGGGCATTTTTTACTTCCAATGATGATTTGCTCTTCATGGATGATTTACAGTTAGGCGAAGTAGAAAGCGCATTGGCACAAGAGCTTGCAGCGGAAACAGGCTTTTCTAATGGTTTTGTAATACCAGCCGTTCTAAATCAGGACACCTATACGTCTAAATATCGTGAGATGCCATGGATGTCTGTTTCCGGACACCATACCCGCTATGATGGGAACCTGGAAGAATTCTTTTCATCTGAAAATCAATTTTTCCAGGACCACAAACCAGCAAAGGTCGATATGCAGGCCATGCGTACCGGTGGTGCTGTGGCGGCTTATTTTGGTGATGAAGCTGTTCCTACCTTTAAGGAAAGAATTCAGAATAATGATTTGGCCTACTTACCTCAATATGAAACCGGCATAAAAAAAGTCATAGAGAAATACAATGTGGATATTTTATCCTGCATTTTGCCTATGACATATTACAGCCAGCTGGAAGAATACTTTGAACAGGATATACGCAGTGCAGCCGGAAGCCTTGGAGTCTTTGAAGATACTGGAAATGGAACCGGGTTTTACTCTGCACCATACACGCTGGCCTCCTATGCTTACGATACCCTCTATGAGATAAAAGCCTACGAAGTAGATGACGGTATCTATCTCGTATCTGATAATGGTGTTGACCGTTCAAAGGGATTCCATATGACTGACACTCCTGTAACAGAAGAACTTCAGGCTATGTTGGATATGGAATATGAGGGATGGGATACCTACCGCTCTTTTGAGATGTATTACGAAAAACAGCCCGGAGAGGGCAACTATGATTTCGCCCGTGTTTATCTAATACTGGACAGAGAAAAACTGGGCCTTTCAGAAAACATTGGCGGAATACAGGCCGAATCAAGAATGAATCCATTTACCTACCGCATGGAGGATGATGTAAGGGGTGTCAGCGCAGTAAACTATTCTGATACTTATCTAAGAGATGGATATTGTATACTGCCGCCGATAAATCTTGACATAGCCGAAGAGGCAGACCAAATTGTTTTGGTAACAAAATAATGAAGAAAGTATAGAGATAATACATATGAACCCAATAGAAACATTTATAGACGATCTGGACGACCAGAATTATTACATATCTGATGAAGAACTTTCACAGATTTATGCCCATCCTGTGCCTGGCTTAAAAACCGGATGGTTGTATTCCTTCCTTGGAATATTCTTCTTCTGGATTTCCGGGGACCTGATTTACACAGGAATTTATACGATGAACGAAGTGGACGCACCTGCTATGATTCAAAGAGAAGGTTTGCTTTTTATCATTTTCAGCAGCATCTTCATAGTATCAGGTCTTTTATTCTTAAGAAAGGGCATTCAACATCTGCTTTTGGTATGGCGTTTTAGAAAGTATTGCAAAATCCTGGCTGGACGTAAACTGATTACCCTGGAAGAATTATCACAGCAGACACATATGCCCCTCCTTAAATTAAGAAAAGCCTTAAAAAATATGATTGCTAAAAATATGTTCCTTCAGGGGCATCTAAATGAGCATGCAACATGCTTTATCACTACCGACAAAGTCTATCAGGAATATGTCCGTGTTGTAGAGCAATGGAAAAGGCGCCAAATTCAACTGGATTATCTTGGATTTGACCGTGAGGCACAAGATATTCTTACTCAGGGAAACACCTACCTTTCAGAAATCGATGAACTGGCAGATAAAATCACGGATACAAATTTAAAGGGCCGCATCGAACAATTGCATACAGCCATGGAAAAGATTATGCATATAGCAGAACAAAAGCCTTCTAATCTGGCCAGCCTGCATACCTTTATGACTTACTTCATTCCACTTTCCAAAAAATTACTGGAAACCTATGAAAATCTTCAGGACAATCCCATTGCTGTAGCCAATGTAGAAAAGATGCAGTCAGAAATCCCTCAGGCCTTAACCAGTATGCTGGACTCCTTCCAGAAAATTCTAAACGAATACAGCGAAAACTTATCCAATGATATCTCTGCGGATGTACGCGTACTGGAATTTATCATGGCACAGAATAAATTGGTGGGGGCAAAATAATATGAAGATGAAAAAACGTGTTTTTATAAAGAACATCCTGTTTATCGTTGTAGGTATATGGATGTTCATGGGGAATGCACTTGTTCTTACAAGTATGTTCTTCACTGGACAGGATACCGGAATTTTGTACAGCGAAGTCACTGACTATATGCGTATTGTTCTGATTCCTGTAGCTTTTTGGATGTCTCTGGGGCTTCTCCTTATCGTTCTTGGCATCTGCAGTATGTTGTTTTATCGGCGTATACGTCTCTATCAGAGTGTAATCGGACAACGTCCATTTGTAGAACTGGAAGAACTGGCAGAAGAAACCGACTATAATAGACCTCTAGTAAAAAGAGATATCTCTAAGATGATTCACAGAGATTATTTCCCATTTGCAGTACTGGATGCACAAAAGCGCAGTCTGATTCTGGATAAAAATATCTATGAGGAATATCTTGTCCAATGGGAACGATGGGAAAAGGCAAATGCTAAAGCCATATGGCGAAAGAATCAGATGAGATTGGCAGGCATTTCCGAACAGGATATCTCGTCCTTTGAATCCGCCATGGAATCTGTAAACCATATCAAACAATATATTGCAGATATTCCTGATAAATCAGAAAAAGGACGCATCACAGACATCATTGATAAAATGGATAGAATTCTTGCACAGACTATCGACCGTCCGAAGCAGATTACTCAGATTGAAAAGCTCTGCAGATTGTATATTCCGCAGTTTGAACAGCTTACCGGCAAATACGCCCGTGTACTTCAGGTGGAAGAAAATACTCCTATGTCCACAGAATTTCAGGAATTCTTAATACATTTGAATCATACATTAAAAACAGATTATCTGTAATCAAAAACGCAAAGCATGAAAAAGACTTTCAGCCTTCACGTGCCTTGCGTTTTTGTTATCTCTTTGCAGTTATTCTCCCTCTTCCCGACTTCTTAGAAAGATATAATCTGCGGTCTGCCTCTTCTATCAGTTCTTTCTGTGTATAATCTGGAAACTCACTTAAATTTACTGCTCCCATACTGACACCCAATGTAATACCAGAATCACCATCCAGCGTTGTTTGGGCAATTCTACTATTTACTTCCTTGAGACGTCGCTCAAATACTTCTGCATTAATGTTTCGGCATACCACAAGGAATTCATCCCCACCATACCTTGCCACAAAATCACTCTTACTGACAGCAATATTATCCTGCAGCAATTTTGCAGTTTTCTTAATCACAGCATCACCCATAACATGTCCGTATGTATCGTTAATCTGTTTTAAATGATCCACGTCAATCATCGCAATCCCCACATCTCCACCCGTGGTTTTTGCATAATTAAGATAATTCTCCAAATGCTCTTCCATATGCCTTCTATTATAAACACCGGTAAGCTCATCCACACTCAGCCGCTGATTCAGATCATTCAGCTTAAGAAGCAACATGTCTTTATCGAATATCTTATCAATATACTCCTGTGCAAGCTGTATAACCATCTCCATAACATAGTCCCTGCCGGATACCTGGATATACTGTGAAATCACAAAGAAAATACCGTCATCTGAATATTCCAGCTTAGAGTATCTGCTTTTTTCCCGCAAAGCAATCATGGAAATACAATTATTACATCTGACATTCTTCCCCCACACAGAATAGCATGCATGTCCCTCACACTCTCCTGCACAGACATCACACACCGTAGTCTTTACCGGATCCACTAATCTCACCACATCAAAATATTTTCTCTGACGGACAATCTCATCATGAATGGTTTCCTGGGTAAAACTAATCTCATACACTGACTGTCTGCCAGGTGCTTTTCTTGCAGCAATTACTGACTTCTCATCAAAGTTCTCCAACATTTTTCGATAATCTTCCCGTGGAAGAGGCTTTGAAAAATAGTATCCCTGTATCCAGTCACATCCTGTATCTTTAAGAAAATTAAGCTGTTCTTCTGTCTCTACACCTTCTGCAACTATCTGCATGTTCAGGACCTTCGCCATACGGATAATACCATCCAGTACATTACCGCCGCGACTGTCTACCCCAAAACTTTCCAGGAAACGCATATCAATCTTTAAGATATCAACTGCTGCATCTTTTAGCATATTCAGTGATGAATAACCACTTCCGAAATCATCCATCAGCACTTTAAATCCATTCTTCTGGAGTGTCTCAATCACATCTAACATTTGTTTGGAATCATCTATGTATGCACTCTCTGTAATCTCAAATTTAATCAGGCCATGATCCAATCCATAGCTGTCTACCAGGGCGATAATCCTTTCGCACAGATTCGCCTGGAAAAGATTAATACGTGAGACATTTACTGAAATTGGCACTACGCGCTTTCCGTTTTTGATAGAATCAGATAAGTAATAGCAGACTCTATCCCAGATATAATAATCCAATTTTATGATAAAACCATTCCGCTCAAATAACGGAATAAATTCTCCCGGAGATATCATCCCCTTATCTGGATGTATCCAACGAACCAGCGCTTCTGCACTGACAGGAACTTCCGTTACAGCATCAAAGATTGGCTGCAGATAAAAGACAAATTGTCCTTCTTCTAAAGCTCGATTCATCTCATTAATTAAGAACTGCTCCTTTACTAAAAAGGTTCTCATATTATCATGATATACCGCACATTTCTCCATAGCCTTACCCTTGATACTAGACAATGCCATATTGGCACGTTCACACATCTGTTCCGGCGACAGGGCAAGATCTGAGATCTCATATACACCCATGTACATATTGATCTTGTAATTCAGTGATAAGGTCTGAAAACTCTCTTCCAAAGTGTGAAGCAGTGATTCGAATTTAATATTATTCTCCGATATGCACACTGCAAAATGATCTGCTTCCAAACGACCGTAGACACCTCGACTCCCTATCTCACGTGCAAGTACTCTTGCGATATTACAAAGTACCTGATCTCCTATTTCTGAACCAAACAATTCATTAATAACTTTGAATCGTTCGATATCAATACGAAGCATAACGCATTTATCATCGTTCTTAGACTCCTTTAGAAAGTTCTCAACGGACTTGCAAAATTTTTCTCTGTTGTACAATCCTGTGAGCAAATCATGTTCCACATGGTATTGAAGCTGCATATTATGCTCTTCAATCTTTTTTTGTGCGAGAATTTTTTCATTAATATCTGTAAACACCGCACTAAATACAATAGAATCTTCTTCTATAGCCATGATGGCCGCTGATAAGAATACCCAAACCAGACTGCCGTCCTTTTTAATCATTCGAAATTCACAGGTATTGGAAACTTCTGTCCGATTCTGCTTAATGGTTTCCGCAACCACCTGCATAAGTCTTGGTAAGTCCTCCGGATAGGTAACTGCCAAGGCAGTTTCTTTTGTTACTTCCTGATATTCTTCTCTGGTATACCCCATAATAGCTGGAAGACCATCATTAAAGTAACGATATCCCATGGTAGTTCCTTTTAGTTCAAATATACCAATACCGCCTGGAACAGAGGACATTAAAGACTGCAACTGCTGGCTTGTCTGCTTTAATTCCTGTGCAATCTTTAGAGCTTCCAATTCATACTTTGCATGGACATGGAGCACTCTCTGCCGCACAATTTCAGGAAGATATGGCTTGCTGATAAAGTCATCGGCTCCTGCTTTTAACACCCGAAGTTCCGTCTCCTGATCTCCATATTCTGTATTCACGATAATTGGTATAGATGAATATATAGGATTAGATTTTACCTTATCCAAAACCTCAAAACCATTCATCTTCGGCATTCTAAGATCCAGGATTACTACTAAATCATCCATATAATGCTTCTCAATTAAGTCCATGGCTTCTTCGCCGTCACTTGCTTCCATAATCTGATATTCATCTGAAAAGATAGTTTTCAAAACAATACGATTCATCTTAGCATCATCGACAATTAGCATGCTTTTCTGTTTTTCCATACCGGTTTTCCTCCGCACATACGCTATAAGTAAATTTTAACGCTAACGGACCAGAATTACAACTTCTTTTACAATTCCCCTTCATTAGCCTGCTCTAAGAGACAATCTTCCTCTGGTTTTATATCTATGAATTCTACATAAAACACTGCCTGAGGCCAATTTAAACTGACCTTTGGATATTTAGCCTTTTCACCAGCTGCACGATTCATGGAAGATAGAATCTCTGAAAGTACTTCTCTGGTTAGATATCCGCCTCTCCATTGAAAAAGTAATGTTTTCTTCTTTCGAATGGCCTGTATAGTTCTTTTTCCTATATCCTCCATTTTCGTAAAGGCCATCTTCTTCTCTTTATAATAGATATGAGAATCATCACTGCAGGACGGTGCATCATACATCAAGGGTTCATGGTCACGAAATATCTGCTTATCATTCAAATTCATGTAATCATACCTGAAACACTTGCCCCGTCCCAGCGTATTATCAAAAGTTGCATCCAGATGGTAATACTTGCCCCCAAGCTTCACAATGTTCCATGCATGCCTATACTTTATCTTCTTCTCTGCATTAGCATCTGATATGACAATCATACACCATATTCCTAAAGCATCACACAGAATTTTCACTGTCTTGGCAATTCCCTCACAGACGCCCACACCGTGTCCCAGCGGACCTATAATTTCATGAGAATAGGCTTTCTGCAATTTATCATAATGCACATTTTCACATATAAAATCATGGATGTATTGCTCTTTTTCCCATTCATTTTTCCCCTTCATGGGGTTAGACAGACGTGCAACTCTAGCCTGTAGGGCTGACTGATGATCTTTTATCTTTGTTTTTGAGAATATATACTCTGGCACCATATCCACAAACGTAGAATCCGGGTAAAACCTATATTGAAAACTAACTGCCCAGAAAATCTCCGGACAATCCAGCCGCAGTTTAAAGAAAATATCCGCCAATTCTTTATTATCCATTTTCGGAACCGGGAAAGATGGCGCTAAAGAAAGCAGCCCCTCTTTCATATATCGATAAGCTGCCTGCTCTGATTTATTCATCTTACTGTAATAATACGCATCCATGTATAACTTCCTTAAGCCTCCTCAAATCATTTTCGTCCGGATGAGACAATGCCTTGTCAAAATTGGCAATAAGATTCTGCATCTTATCCGGCTGCGCCTCCTGCATAGATTCATAACGTGTTCGTACTGACATCGGCATCTTGCCCTGGCACATGAAAGTACCTGCAATTGTATTCGAACTGTCGATATGTAACTGAACTTTATTTAGAATCTGGTCAAAATATGCATCATTTGCTCCAAATCCAGCAGTTCCAAAGAGAAATATCTTCTTGTTATGCAGATTCTGCAATAATAGTGCTGTCTCTGGGTCACAATTTCCTTTATCTGTCCAGAAGCCCACCAAGAACATATCTGCCTGCGAAAGTGTTAAATCTCCTATCTCTTTCACCGTACCAAAATAATTGCAGCTGTTTTCCGGCAACTGTTCCTGTATTGCCTTGGCTAAAATCTCTGTATTTCCTGTTTTACTGCTGTATACAATAGCTTTCATAAGCTTACTACCTCCTTAAGCACTCTGCGTGCAAAACCTGTTGGGCGAGCAATTAATATCTAACCATAAACTATAGTATATCATCTGTTTTTTTGCAATAAAAAACAGATATATCCGAACTTTTTCAGGAAAAAATCTTCTAAAATTGCAAATATATCTGCTCTATATTACTAATTAATATTTCTTTGTCCATTTGAACCCCAAATTTTTCTATGTTCTGCTTATATTATTTTATTTGCTTTAAAACACGTCTATTCGGACTTTCCGTTTCCACGAACTGCTCTGCATATTCCAGCCACAACGCCAAACAACACTCCAGCTACTGGCCAGACAATCCATGTTTTTTCCCAATTCATAGTGATAAAACTAATCGCAAGATAAACAGCCGTTGCGCCAGTCCAGTAGATACCTGCAACTGTGCCAATTAGCTTGTCAGCATGCTTATTCTCCCTGGTGTAATCACCTTCCTGCAGCAGCCGATCAAAGCTTCCCTTGATTGTACCCGCCTCAATCAGTAGAAAAACACCAATTGCTACTATTGCAAGCAGAATAACGAGAGACCATACATAATAGATATCACTGGGATCAAATATCGCTGCTACAAAAAGAGGAATAACTGATAAGATACATAAAACAACCCCAACAGTTATCTTCCAGGTATATGTTGACTGGTACGCCTTCCATCTTTCTGTCACTACGCCTCGTACCCCATATTCCAGTTCAAAGTTTTCTTTTTCCAAAAATTCATAAGCATGCAGTGGATTTTCTGTAAGGATAAAGATTGTAACTGCAATTGCAATCATTATAATAAGTATAATTAACCCAATCCCACCTGCAGCGTCTTCTGAAAATGGGCACTTCGGCAATTCTGACATAGCTCCTAAAACCAGCAAAGCAATAGGTGAAAAGATACATAGCATAACACCAAATGCGATTCTGGGTGCTGCACTTTTTCGTAACTCCATAAATTGATTTGCCTCTTGCAGTGAAACACGTCTCGCACCATCCAGGGGATCATCTGTCTGCAGGTATTCCTCTGCATCCACTTCATCTTTTAATAAATAATCCGTGGTCACACCAAACATCTGGCTCATCAACAATATTTTATCTAAATCCGGAATAGAAACTCCACCTTCCCATTTAGAAACAGACTGACGGGATACATTGCATTTTTCAGCAAGTTCTTCCTGTGACCATCCATTTTTCTTTCTTAATTGTAAAATCTTTTCGGATAAATTCATAATTGCACCTCATCTTTCATTTGCTCTGATTTGCCGTCGCACCCCAGGACATTCATAATATTTCTTTCGATATCGTACCTTGATTATGCCATTTCTTCTGGTTGCAAACCAGCAAGTGCGCTTGAAAATGTGTCAACTGGCAGTTGCATCTATAATTTCTTCTTTCGTTTGATTTATTATATTTCTATTCTTATATAAATTCAATATATTTAGCGAATTCCACTAATGACACTAATAATTCTGTTATATAACCAGCATTCTTTTTATCTGTATACGCAAAAAAAGATACTGCAATATGCCCTGTCAAATAGACAGACATATCATAGTACCCTTTTCAGCTTATAATATTAAAACAGATATTTGTAATTATATGTACCGTAAATTTAAGCTTCTACAACTGCATCATCCATAGTATAACCTTCAAGTGAATTTTCTTTAACCTGAATACAGGCAAAGCTGATGGCTGCATCATCTGCTGCGGAGAACTGTCTTTTTGCTGCTGGTGCCACACGTACCCAGTCACCTGCTGCCAGTTCAATAGTTTCACCATCAATCACTGCTTTTCCTTTTCCTGCAAGTACCACATAGATTTCTTCATTGTTCTTATGGGAATGAACGAAAGGTACACCTGCTCCTGCTGGAAGGTTGTTAATACTTACCTCTGCTCCTGTTAATCCAAGCTGGTCATGAAGTTCTGTTCTTGCGTCCTGTGCTACACTTACTTTACTAAAATTACTCATGATAATACCTCCGTATATTTGTTTTTTGTTGTAATATTCGTCGTTACATTTAGAACTATACCACGCATATGTTGTAATGTCAAGCGTTACAACATATATCACTAAAAAGATTCCAATGAATATTCCCCAGCTCATCATCTGATCCGTTGGAAACCATTTGAAAATCAAAGCAAATATCGTAAGCATTGCAAGGAATGGCACTGCAAATATAATCATTCGTGTTGTATATTTTGCCTTCTTAATGATCCAGTTCTCTTCAAACGCAATTCCTTGGATTAACGTTCCCACTGCTGACAGTAACAAAAGCTGAAACAAAATTCCTATCTCTAAGCGACTTAATCTGTCCAAAAAGGTGTTTCATATACTTCATTTGCCGTATAGAAAAATGTCTTCTTATCGACGGTGTCTATGTACAAAATTTCAGAAGCATCTAAGAGATATGTTTTCTCACCTTTTACTCCAGTTATTTTTTGGTCCATCACTCGTAGCAGTGCAACAATCTTTAAAATCTCTGCATCCATCTTCCGGCAGTTGATAATCACTTCTGTATTTTGAAGAGAATCATCTTCGTTAATTTCTATCTTCATAAATGTCTCCTTTACAGTTACTGCAATGGCCCTTGCTGTTTTCTTTCTTACATGTAGTATAGAAAAAGTAGCTGATAAATACAACTAATATTGCCTAAGTTGTATTTATCAGCTACTAAGTTACCTTTACCTCATTAATTCCTGCCATCGCTTATCATCTTTCAGAAATCCGTATGTTTCTTCCTCCCGAAAGCATTTCCGCAGATTATCTTTCATATCTGCAATGAATTCCTGCCGGGCTTCTTTAAATTCCACGTGTTCATACAAAGATGACTTACGAAAACCATAAATGCCATCCATATCATCTAGCATTTCCTTCATAACCGCAATCACAGTATCTGCATCTTTTTCCATGGTCGCAATTTCGAGTCGGCTCGAGACCTCATAATACCTTCCCATCTCAAAACACTTCGCAAGTTCCGTCTGTTTGTCAACAAGCTGATGTGCCTTCTCCATGTTATCGTCTTTTAATGCCAGCATGTAGATTCCACTCATTGCTGCTGAACATACTATGTAATTCGCATATAATAATTCTTCATATGCTTTATATGCTTCTTCTGTTCGGCCTGTCTCGGCAAATAATCTTGCCTTTTTCATCTTTCTCTCAGAACTTTCAATTGGGAAATATTCCAGATAAGGCTCTGCTTTTTCATACTGCTTCTTCCTCATATGATATCCAAATAAGGAATCTGCTGCCCTGCTGCGAAGATTTGCATCCTTACTTTCCAAAGTTCTCAGATATAAAGAATAGCAATATGTTTCCTGTTCTTCGGATTCGGGAATTTCCTGAAACATTCGCTGTGCATCTAGGATTGCGGCAATCTGCCAAATAAGCCACTCACAATTTGGATACTGCTCTGCCTTTTTCTTCATCCACTCAAAGCACTCATCAAACGGCTTTTCTTTAAACATCGTGTCTGCTTCATATATGATTGCAGCGATTTCCTCTTTTGTCAGTTCCTCTTGGTACGACAACAATGTATCTGTTGTTATCCCAAACATGCGAGCAATCGGTGCAAGAAGCATAATGTCCGGGTAAGAATTTCCATTCTCCCACTTATTCACCGCCGGTGCCGACACTCCAAGCCTTGTAGCAACCTCTTCCTGGGTCATGTTATTTTCTTTTCTATATTTTCGAATCACTTTACCTAACTGCATATCAATCTTCCTTTCTGTTTTCAAAGGCCTTTGTTGATTTCATCATAACGAAGATTCGGTGTATTATCAAGTGAGCAAATGTTAATTATTATTCAAGAAATTTAACCATACTTATGATTTTGGGGAAATTCATTGACATTTAAAAATCTCCATACTAGGTTATAGGCAATGAAAAGCTTTAGTGCTTTTGCGGTGATAGAGTGGAGCTACCCATCCCAGAATTGCAATTCAAAACAAGAAAAGTTATATAATTTCCGCTCCACGCTCATATTCCACCTCCAATAAAGCTAATTTTTATTAGCTGTCAGATTAAGTTCTTTATAAGCTCTTTGTAGCGTCAAGCGGTACAAGCCATACAGCAGTGCTGAGACTGCCGTGATAACCAATAGGCAAGTACCAAGCCCGGCCCACTCAGATGGGGTGATGGCTCCTTCTCCGTTGCCATACAAAATCAGAGTGTAAAAACAGAAAATCAGCAGCGTTCCAACGAAGATTGGTGCTTTGAACACTCTTGAAATCTGCCCCCTCGCCGTTTGCCGAAGATAGGCTCCTGATGCGCCCAGCTTTCGCAAATCTTCGTAGACCCATGCGTTGGTGATTGCCAAAGTCATGCTCCTTGTAAATAGGATAACTCCGACAGCGGCAAAGCACAAAATTGCTACAAAAATGAACAGCAACAGGAACACCGCCATGTTGGTGGTAAAATCCGCCTGATCGAGGATACGAAACTGTGGCATATACATCCAGTTTTGGCGAAACGCGGAACTGTCCGGCTGTGTAAAGTCTATAACAGGAATGTCATATTTTTCTGCATTTTCCGGATCAGCAAAGTATTCCTCACCACGAGAATGATACAGTTCCCGGGTTATTCGGTCATAGCTGCTAATTATCGCCATTTCTTCATTTGCACGCGTCACAATCTCATGAAACAGGCTCTTGGCAAAGGCATAGCTGTCATGTTTCGCATTGAACAGAACCTGCACATCCTGCCAGTCATCCGTTAGTCCCTGCGTAATTGTATCGTAATCCCCGTCATCCAGAACACGGCAAGAAAAGAGAACATCATTTTTCAGAATCGTTTCACTGGGTGTGACGGAAAGCGTCTGTTTCGTCACAGGATTGGTAACCAGTGAAATATCGTTGCCAAAAATACCGTCGCCATAACCCTCGGCATTGAATACACCAGCCACCTCACCGCGGGCAAGGTCAAGGTTATCACCCGTCAGGGTATTCCATGCACTTTCGGAAAAGAATCGTCCGCTTTCCAGCATTGGTTGGTACTCTTTGGTATAGGTGACACCCACACTGCTCTCGCTTTCCACATGAAGCTCCCCGTCCACCGCAAGGGTGGTGGATTTCTGGCTACGATAGTCCTTTATGGTAAGATCATTTTTTGCTGCCAGCTGTTCAATTTCTGCCTGATCCGGCATATCAACACCTGTCGGATAAAAGAACGCATAGTCCTCCGTCCGCTCCGCAAGGCTCAGCTGTGCGGTGGTTGCCATCATAGGCGAATAAAAGGCAGCGAAATAGGCTCCGGCTACCAGTACCGTAATGACCAGCATATTGCGTACCGTCTGCCGTCCCTGAAACTGCATCATACCCGTAGCAATCAAATGTGGATAACGGCTTTTTCCTTTCTTCCAACCATTGACCACCGTATGCAAGAGCAGCATATAAAGGCCCGCTAATGCAGGGAGATAGAATACAGCAGTGAGTCCCTCCGGCGGATACCAGTGCAGCTGCAGCACACAGAAGCCTGGAACAAAGTATCCCAGCAGTGCACCAAGAACTACCAGCGCAATGCCCACAGAGCCACACCAGCGTGGCAGGGCACGAATGGGTTCTGCCCGGTGTGCTTCACTGATAATGTCTAAAATATTTACACGACCGAGAAAACGTGCCAACATGATTAGCAGTGCCGCAATTACAAACAGGGAAAAGGCGAAAGGGATGGCATAGGCTCTGTAATCAAACAGCAGTGCCATTTCCGGCGTGTCCATCAGCGTCAGGCGAAAGATGCTCCACACCAGCCACGCAAAGGGCGTTCCCAGTGCCATACCCATCACACAGGCAAGCAGCGAGATCAAACCAACCTCTCGCCGCAGCTGCCGGCCTAAAATCGTGCGGGAAGCACCTAATGCTAAAAAAGTTCCCAGTTCCCGGGCCTTGTGCCGAAAAAACAGACCCGCTGCATAAAGCGTAAAAGCTCCGCAGCCGATGACCGCCAGCACAAAAATCATCATGACCTGTTTGCGGGAATCACCGCCCACCGGCAGTACATTGAGGACAGTGGGAGAACGCATCATCAGACAATAGGCCGTAATCAAAAACACAGAGAAAAAGAGGCATCCGAACAACAGCAAATATTGTCCTTTGCTCTTTCTTCGTAGCATAGTAAATACATCGGAAAGGCTTTTCATGGCTGCATCACCTCACTATCTCCCAGATCACGGATTACCTTCAGCAGGTCATCTTGAAAAGTCCTGCGGTCAGTTTCGCCTTTGACCAGGGTGCAGCGCACCAAGCCATCCTGCAAAATAATGACCCGATCACAGAAGGATGCTGCAAAGGAATCATGGGTCACCATAAAAATGGTGGCATCAAGCTCCTGTTTTGCCTGCAGGAAGGAATCAATTACCGCGCGGGAGGATTTGGAGTCCAAATTCCCTGTCGGCTCATCTGCCAAAATCAGTTCCGGTGCATTGATGAGCGCCCGTGCCACTGCCGTGCGTTGTTTTTCGCCGCCGGAAATGTCTGCTGGAAATTTATTCTTGATGTGTGAGATACCAAATACCTCACACAGTCGATCAGCAGCTTGCTCCATCGCTTCGCTGATTTTCCCACCGATAATACGCGGCAGCATAATGTTATCCCGCACAGTCAGACCATCCAGCAGCAGAAAATCCTGAAACACAAAGCCCAGCTTTTCGTTTCGCACCTTGGCGATAGCCGCCTCATCCAAAACTGCTAAATCGGTGTCCCCCAGCAGAATCTTTCCCGAATCAGAGGGAATGTAGCAAGAGATGCAATTTAAGAGCGTGGTCTTGCCGGAGCCGGACGGCCCCATGACGGCCACAAACTCGCCCTTGTCCACCTCAAATGAAACGCCTTTGAGCACCTTGTATTTTGTTTTGCCTACTTGGTAAGCTTTATGAAGTTCATTCACCATTAACATAATATATACGCTCCCTTCTTTTTTTCAGCATAACGCAAAAAAATCCTGCAATCAAACGCCCCTGTCATCCTTAACATATCTGATGTAATTTCTTGCACAGCGGTGTAAAGTTTGGTGCTTTGATTGACAAGTTTGGTTTTACGCACAATCTTTTTTGTGTTATTATAATTTGAAAAAAGGAAGGGATAGCCATGCTGCAAATAGGTATTTGTGATGACCAGAAGCAGGCACGTTTAACACTGCGCTGGACATTAGAGCGCCTGCTTGAAAGACGCGAAATACAAGGACAAATTAATACTTTTTTTTCAGGTGAGGGACTTCTGGAGTGGATGAAAAAATATCCGGGAGAACTTGATCTGGTATTTTTAGATATTGAGATGCCAAAAACAAACGGCATGGATGTAGCTCGTAAACTGCGAGAAGCTGACAGTGGCCTACAGCTTGTATTTGTTACAGGATACGCCGATTATGTCTACGATGGCTACTCGGTTGGTGCACTGGGCTATCTGCTCAAACCCGCAAAGGAAGAGAAACTTAATGATATCCTGACCCGTGCGTTAGCTGCGCTGTATCGCAACAGCACCGAAGTGTATGTCTGTCGTAATAAGGACAGTTTTTATCGGATTCTGCGCACAAATATCTTATATTTTGCTTCTGACAAACGACAAATTCAATGTGTCACGAACGAATGCACCTATCACTTTTACAAAAAACTGGATGAAGTGGAGCAGGAACTCTCCGGCGGTGGATTTGTTCGTATTCATCAGCGTTATCTCGTCAGAGCCGGTGCAGTAGAGTATATGGATAGCAACGAGGTGACCTTGCATGGTGGCACGGTACTTCCCATTAGCCGTTCTTGTCAGGCTTCTGCTATGGCAGCACTGACGCGTGCACTACTGGAATGAGGTGACCCCATGCGACATATAGGACTTTTGATTTTTACTATTTTGAAATACCCCATTTTCTTGGCAGGTGCCCTACTTTGGGAACGTGCATCTCGCTATTTTTTAACGGCAAAGCCGGGAAAATTTGTCTTTGCTACCCGACTGATTCTCTTTTGCGCGGGCATGACAGGACCAATGTGGATTGGTGATGAAAATCTGTTGTTTTTCTTACCGATGTTTATCGGATTATTTCTGCTGGGCTATCAGGGAAGCCGAATTGCTCGTGCAGTCGTTGGCACTGTATTTTATCTGCTTTTTGCCGGAATCGGTATGATACTGGATACAAGCTTCAATATACTCCCGACGGGTGTGTGGACTCTTGCCGAAGCCATGTCTGCCGGTATCAAACTTACAGCACCGGTATTTTTCTATCTGCTGGTACGGAAACTAAATCCAGACCATAAGGTGCTGGAATTACCAAAACAGATGTGGTGTTTGTGTGCGCTTCTGAGCCTTGCCCCTTTGTTCGCTGTGTTGTCATTTTCTGTTTGGAACGGTTTTGGTCGGAATCAAATGGATATTGGTCAATACCGAATTGCCTATACAGTGCTGCCGTTTGTTCTGCTTTCTGCACTGGCAATTCTTGCGGCAATGATGATTCTCTCCCGCCAATGGGAGCTGGTGCAGACGGCTTCACTTGCAAATATGCGAGAAGCGTATTATGAAAAATTGCAGCATGGAGAAGCACAGGTGCGAACACTGCGCCACGATCTGCGCAATCACCTGAGTGCTGCACAAGGATTACTGGAACGAGGCGAAATCAAACAGGCGCAAAATTACCTTGCAGAGCTGACGGCATCTCCGGCGCTGCATGGCACCAAGCGTATTTGTGAAAATGAAATTGCCAATATCGTGCTCACCGAAAAAATGGAAACAATGGAGCGCTGTGGCCTGCTTGCAGACGTTCTTGTGACGCTGCCAAAGGAACTTCCTGTTTTGGATACTGATTTGTGCGCCCTGTTTGGGAATGCATTGGATAATGCCATCGAGGCCGGAGAAAAGGCTGAAAACAAGACCATCCTCGTCCGGGCACGGGCAGATCGGGGAATACTTATGCTGCGTGTTGAAAACAGTTTTACCGGTACGACTGACTCCAGCGGTAACACATTTGAAACAACAAAACAAAATCGGGTGCTCCACGGTTTTGGTATTCGTGGGATGCGTGAAATTGCCACACGATACGGCGGCACCTTGGAAACAAGAGTACACGACCACCGTTTTGAACTGATTGCCTGCCTACCCTTCCGGGCAGATGTCGTTGTGACGGAGCAAGTATAAATATAGCTAAATTTATTTACTTTCCGTTTGATTGGCTTTTATCCCTTTTTTCCCCCATTTTTGATTGCTATAGTTAATGTCATAACTGTAATGATAACTGCGGCTGGTATCATTGAAATAGCTTCAATCCAATACCTGTTTCATTCATATTTAACATCATAAACATCTCCTTTTCCTTTGATGTTTGCGCTATATAATAAACTCCTTACAGTAACATTCTCGCCACCTTACATTTACCTTATAAATATAAAATTGTTCAATGTCATTTAGTTAACCAATTTCAAATTAAAATCCAGTGGTTTTCTTTCAGAGAGAGCCACTGTTTTTTTTCGTCAAAAACTTAAAAAATATTACGAAAATAGTTGACAAGATAGCCAAAATA